>DIVG01000034.1 GCA_002422425.1 Akkermansiaceae bacterium UBA6138
ACCTGCGAACGGTATTCGTATCTTGAATCAACTGCCTCTTGATGCGATTCCTAGTAATCCGCATGACCTTAGATCGACATCATGAAGATCCCCTTCCACTTCGATGCCGCACTTCTTGCCGGGGGGCGCTCGACCCGGTTCAACTCAGACAAGGCCTTTCTGAAATGGCGGGGAAGACCGCTTTATGTCACTCAGTTGCGAAAACTTGCCGCACTGCAGCCGGACAATCTTTTCCTCTCAACCAATGCCGATCAGGCTTTTCCGGAAATTCTCGAGGGGGTCGAGCGCATTGTTGACGACGAACCCGATCTCGGGCCAGCCGGAGGCTTGCGGACGCTCCTACGCCACTGCGCGACACCGTTCGTCCTTGTTCTCGCTGTCGATCTTCCCTTCATGGAAACGGCTTTTCTTGAGTCTCTTTTGCGCCGCGAAAAGGGTATCGCAGGAAAATCCGCTCGGGGCTGGGAACCCCTCGCTGCGCTTTACCCGAGAGAAGCAATGCTGGCCCTGACGGATTCCTTCCTCGCCTCCGGTAAACGCCGCCTGCAGGATCTTCTTGATGAGGCTGAGGCGCAAGGCATCGTCGAAGCTCTGACACTGAGCGATCACGCACGTCGCTTCTTTACCAATCTCAACTCGCCCGCCGACCTCGCCGCTCTCGAGCAGGGACAATGCGACGAGGCCGTCGCCCTACGTCGCTTTCGCGTAGACGGCGGCTACCGCGAGGAAACGGACCGCGTCGCCTCCGAGGAGCCGCTCGAGATTCGCGTCAACGGCACCAGCGTCGCGGTGACGATGCGCACCCCCGGACATGATGACGAACTCGCCACCGGATTCCTTTTCACCGAGAGCCTCATTCGCGTCGCCGACGAGATCGCCGAGATCGTTCACTGCCCCGATGTTGATCCCGAGGGCATCGGCAACACGCTCGATGTCAGGTTGCTGACCGAGCCGGATCTCGCCAGCCTGACCCGTCACGTTTTCACCTCGAGCAGTTGCGGGGTCTGCGGCAAAGCGACGATTGAATCCGTCTTCCAAAACTTCCCGCCGGTCGAGGCGGCTGCGGTCCCGGCGGCGGAACTTCTCCTCGGGCTCAGCGCGAAATTGCGCGAAGCGCAGGAGACCTATGACCGCACCGGCGGGCTGCACGCTTCGGCTCTCTTCGACGGGGAGGGCAATCTCCTGCTCCTGCGTGAGGATGTCGGACGCCATAACGCCCTCGACAAAGTCATCGGTCATGCCCTGCAAAAAGGAATTCCGCTCGGTCGTGTGATCCTGTTAGTGAGTGGTCGAATTTCCTTTGAGCTGATGCAAAAGGCCCTCGCTGCCCGCATTCCCGTGGTAGCTGGGATCTCCGCACCGAGCAGTCTCGCAGTGAAGCTGGCGCGGGAGAGTGGACAGGTTCTCGTTGGATTCCTCAGGGAAAAAGGGTTCAATCTTTATTCGGGGCACGACCCCGCGTCATCCCGCTGACGCTTTTCGGATGAAGTCTCCGTCCGGCGGGGCTAGAATCGGCGGCAAATGATTCCCCGATTTTTTCTCGTCGCCCTCTTATGCCTAGCCGCCCTCACCTCTCCGGGGGATGAGGGGTTTGTCGCCCTTTTTAACGGCAAGGACCTCACCGATTGGGACGGCGATCCCGCTCTCTGGAAAGTGGAAAAGGGGATCATCACCGGCACCTGCACCGGACCGGGGACACCGCCGCACAACGACTTCCTCATCTGGCGCGGCGGCGAGTTGAAGGACTTCGAGCTGCGCGTCACCGCGCGTGTCCTCGGGGACAACAACTCGGGAATCCAATACCGCAGCCGCTCTCTTCCCGAAGTGGGACCCTGGGCCATTGCTGGCTATCAGAGCGACATTCATCCCGCGATCCAGCACACCGGGATGACCTACGAGGAGAAAGGGCGCGGAATCTTCGGGCTCAACGGTCAGAGCATCATCCTCGATCCCGAAGGCCAGCGCTGGCTCGAGTCCACCCGTGAGCCCGTCGCCGTCGAGGTAGCAGAGTGGAACGACTACACCATCATCGCCCGGGGCAATCACCTCGTGCACCTCGTCAACGGGAAGATGACCTCCCAGCTCACCGACTACGATGAAAAAGGCCGCGCCCTCAAGGGGCTCCTCGCCTTCCAGCTCCACAGCGGCAATGCCAACACCGTCGAGATCAAATCGGTCGAGCTCAAGGTCATCACCGATGCCGAAGTGAAACCTTTCACAGAGGCGAGCATCCCTGACACTGCCACTAAAACCGAACGCCCCGGCACAGGCAATCCGCAGGGTCTCGGTAAACCTTCGCCCTCCGGGAAAGCAAAGTGATGTTTGGATGACGGTCCTCTCGCAGACGGGATTTCAAATAGAACGCGGGGTTTTTTCTGCGGATGAGATCGGCGAGTTGCGGTCAGAGGCGGATCGCGTCGCGAAGGAGGCGGGCTCAGTCTGCGTGCGCCACCTTAATGCGCGATCCGGTTTATTCACGCGCCTCTCTTGCTCGGATGCTCTTTTGAACTTGATGGGCGGTAGTGTTGTGGTTCCCTTTCGAAGCATTCTCTTCGACAAAACCCCGGATCAGAACTGGCCGGTGGCGTGGCATCAGGATCTCACGATATCGGTTGGCGGAAAAATGATGGCCGCCGGCTACGGTCCCTGGTCAGTGAAAGATGGCGTCGTTCACGTGCAGCCGCCGTTGGCTTTGCTTGAGCAAATGACCACTGTTCGCGTTCATCTCGACGAGACTTCGGCCGGGAACGGGGCGCTGAAGGTGATCCCGGGCAGTCATCAACTCGGGAAGATCCCGGCGGAAAGTATTCGAGCTCATGCGGAGGGTTCCCATGTCGTTTGCGAGTGTGCGCCCGGGGATGTTCTCCTCATGTCACCGCTCTTGCTCCACGCTTCGTCGAGATCAGTGACACCCTTTCACCGGCGCGTTGTTCACATTGAGTATGCGCCGCCTCAGGCACTTGAGAAAGGCCTTTCCTGGCACGAAGCTGGTGCAGGCACGTCCCTGACAATCCACTGAACGACCATGTCTCTCGACCTCAAAAACAACGCCATTGACCGTCTCCGGCTTGCCTCGGTGCTCGACGGGATATCCTATCTCATCCTCCTCGGCATCGCCATGCCACTGAAATACATGGCCGGAGAACCGCTCGCGGTGAAGATTGTGGGAATGGCGCACGGGGTTCTTTTCATCGCGCTTTGCGCCTGTCTTTTTGAGGTGCTTGTCAGGAAAAAACTCTCCTTCCGCTGGTGTGTCATTGTTTTTCTTTGCGCCATCATGCCTTTTGCTCCTTTCTTCCTGGATCGGAAGCTGAAGACGAAGGAGGGGTGAAAGGGAATCCTCAAATTTACTCTCTTACCGCGCGACCGCGTGCCCTTCTGGCTTTTTGGTCTTGGTGAACAGTTCCTCCAGTTCCTCCAGTTCCTCGGGCGAAACAGTATCGAAGAGATCAGACTCGGGGATCAGGTCCGTTCTGAAATGGCGATTCTTTTTGCCGATGTCAGGGGATTCACGTCACTTTCGGAGCAAATGAGCCCGAAGGAGAATTTCGATTTTATCAATTTGCTCCTGCAGTGCCTCGGCCCGGCGGTTCGTGGCGCTAGCGGCTTCATCGAAAGGTATATCGGCGACGCGATCATGGCTCTGTTCCCCCAAGGGGCGGATGATGCAATCCGCGGGGCGCGGCTGAAGAGGCAATTGTCCAATTCGTGAAAGTTCTTGCCGTGAATCCACAGGATCGCCGCCGCCATTGCCTTGAAAGCCATCGCTGAGGACCAATCTCGGAACTCAGCCGTGACGAGCGGTTAATTCAGCGGCTTGCCCGCCCGTCTCACTGTTCTTGCCACGGAAAAAATTCACCCAAGGTGGTCGGCACGAGATTTTCTCACTCAACAACAACAAGTCTTGTTGTGTCACTTGACCGCTTTCAACGCCCGCTCTCACAGCGTCAAGAGCTCCTGCACTCCCGGAAGGACCTGGGCGTGGACCCGGTTGCGGCCGGCGCGGTTGAGAATGTCGGTGACGAGGGCGGCGTCGGTCATGCGGCGGGCGGGGAGCCAGTCTTCGTCGACGGCGGGCGCCCGATGGGTGAGCGTGCGAATGAAGTCGCGCGTCTGGCAGCGACTGATTTCGATGCGGGTTTCACCGAGGAGGAAATCAACCTCGACGGTGCCCTTGCGCTGCGGGTCGAGTGCTTCGATTCGAATGACGAAGCTCGAGGGAAAACCTTTCCGTCCCGAGAGAGCAACGATCTGGCCGGGCGAAGATTGGCCGGGATCGAAGCGGGCTTCCAGTTTCGACGCAATCCAGGCAGCGAGATAGAGGGAACTCATGCGATAGCCTCCTGCATACCGAATCCGGACCTCCGAAAGGGAGCCGAGCTCGCGCGCGACGGCGGGACGGTCAAAGGCATTGGCGACGGCGTGCCGGATGGAATTCAAGCGCGTAAAAGCGAGGTCGTGCATGACGAAGGGGGCCGACTCACCCGCCTGATTCTCAAGTAGCCGGATAAACTGATTCCTCGGCGAGGCCCAGCTTTCGCTGTCAAAGAGGAGCCGGTCGATCCGCGAATAGAGGCGTTCTTCAAACGCGTCAGAAAATTCGCCCCGCCACCAGAAAGCGAGGGGCAGGTCCGAGTCGAGATGGGCGAGGACGACGTTGCGCAGCAGCCCCGGCGAGTTGCCGGTGAGGAAAAAACTGATCTGCTCGCTGCAGACGGATTTTTCCCCGTTGCGATTGATCTGGCAATGGGCTTGAATCCAGGCGCGCGCGCTGAGCTCGGGATGGCGGGTGTCGGCGCTGATGAGAAGGGAGCGGCAGGCCGCCTCACTGGTGAGTTCGGCAAGGACGGAGGCGTCGTGCTCGAGTTCATCCTGATTCTCATTATAGAGGGCGAGATTGATGAGTGAAGCCCGGGCGATGCCGCCCGCGTTGGGAGAATGGGCATCGGCGCTGTCGTCCATGAAGAGCACTTGCAACTCCCGCTCAATGTGTGAGAGATCGACGGGCTGGCCGAGGAGTTGGAATGCAGGGAGCGAGGGGAAGGTCACGACGTTCGTCATGCAGGAGGATACTCGTATTTTTCGGAGTGGAAAACCAATTCACCGTGAAGCACATTCCCCGCCATCCCGGCGGTCGCCGTTCTTCTGTGACGCCCGAATTTTCCCCCTTGTCTTCCGATGCCTCCCACGACCCGAATCCACCACCTTGATAACGGCATCCGCCTAGCGACCGTGGCCATGCCGCACATGGCGAGCGTCTCCTTCGGCCTCTGGACCGATGCGGGGAGCCGCCACGAGACGGCGCGAGAGCACGGCATGGCGCATTTTGTCGAACACATGCTCTTCAAGGGAACGCCGAGTCGCAGCGCCGAGGAAATCTCGCGCCACATCGAGAGTCTCGGAGCCTCAATCGACGGTTTCACGGTGGAGGACCACACCGCCTATCAGGTGAAGGGTCCGGCTGATCGTTTCGAGCGACTCTTCGATGTGCTCGCCGATCTATATTCGAATCCGGTGCTCGAGCCCGAGGAGATCGAATCGGAAAAGGCGGTCATCCGTGAAGAGATCGCGATGGTGCGCGACCAGCCCTCGCAGTATCTCGATGATCTCATCAGCGAAGCGGTCTGGGGACCGGAGCATCCGCTCGGTCGCTCCATCACGGGGACCGAGGAAAGCCTCGACGCCTTCCGCCGCAGTGACATTTTTACTTTCCACCAGCGCGCCTATTGCGGGGCGAACACGGTCATCTCGGTCGCGGGAAACATCGAACATGATGCCGTTTACGACATCGTCTCGCGTCGTGTCGCGGAGATGCCGAAAGGTGCACCGATCCCCTTTCTTCCCGGCGGCACCACGCCCGACCGTCATCGTTTTGCCGAGGATGACGGTCAGGAGCAGTCCCACCTCGCCCTCTCCTTCCGCAACGTGGATCGCTACGACCGAACCCGCTACGCGCACAAGCTTCTCAATGTGATTCTCGGGGAAAACATGAGCTCCCGCCTTTTTCAGGCCATACGCGAGCAGAAGGGACTCTGCTACGAGGTCCAGAGCGATCTTGTTTCTTTCTCCGATGCGGGTTTGCTGCAGATTTATCTCGCGCTCAGTCCCGGAAATCTCGGCGAAGCGCTCAAAGGCATCGCCGACATCCTCGCTGACCTGCGCGAGAACGGAGTAAGCGATCAGGAACTCGAAGAGTCTAAGGCCTACGTCGTCGGACAAAACCGAATCAGTCTCGAAAACACCTCTTCCCAGATGATGTGGGCGGGAGAGACGATGCTCTTTTTCAACGACTGGATCGATCCCGAAGACTCGCATCGCCACATCGGGGAAGTCACCTCCGACGACATCCGCGCCGCCGCGAGCCTCGCCTTTGATGTGAAGACCCTCTGCTCCGCCCTGATCGGTCCCGCGACCTCGCAGGAGGTGCTCGGCGACTGGCTGGGTGCGTGCAACTCGTGATTGAAAATGTAGAACGGTCATGTGACCCCAAGGAGGGGCGACATTCCTGCCCACCTGTCTCAGTTTCCCGATTCGGTCCTGCGTAGCACTCACTCAATGCGTGCAACACATCGGCCCGTCGAGGTCCTGGAGGCGGCGGAACCAGAGGAACTTCCTTTGCAGGAGCGGGAGCGTTTCAAAGGCGGCGGGGGCGCCGTAGTTCTCTCCGTTTTTCCGACCGAGTGTCAGTTCCTCGCCCGCGCGGACGTAGGTCACTTCAAAGTCGCCGTCCATCTCGCTGACGAGGCGGCGGAATTCAAACCACGGGATGAGGTGGTGGCCAAGGTTGGCGAACTGCTGGATTCCTCGCGGACGATTCGAGGGACCGAGGATGTTCGGGGCGGACTCGCGCACATCGACGATGTCGGTCTGGAGTTTGAAAAGATCGACGCGTTTGAGGAATAAGTGATTCCCCGTACCCTCGGAGCGCAGGTTGCTGTACATCGAGAAAGAGGTCTGCGTGCGCCCCCCGAGCCAGGGGTAGGCGCCGTTGAGAAGAACGGGGAGAAGACCGATCCAGGCAAGAGTCCAGCGGGCGCGATTCGGCAGGGCGGCGTTCTCCCCGCGTGCCTTCCAACCGGCGACCAGGTAACAGGTACCGATCCAGCATCCCCAGGCGAAGAAGGCGAAAAATCCGATACGGTTGGCGATATGAAAGACCTCGTAGCTTCGCGCGATCGTGAGGTAGAGGGTGCCCTGAATGATGAGGGTGACGAAAAAGACCCCGACGATGATCGCCCGGGCGAACCTCCGCCCACGATCAATCTCACCTTTGCCGAGCCATTGCAGTTGCCGGTTCCAGAGTCCCTGCAACTGCGCTCCCCAGGAGAGAGGGAGGAAAAAGATGAGGATGGCAAGAATGAGCGAGGTGAAGCTGAAAATCCCTGCGGCCGGGTGGATCGAGAGCCAGAGATGGAATCCGATCGCGGCGACAAATCCGGCATAGCGTGTCCTCCTGAAAAAGAGGAGAACGGGGATCCCCATTTCGAAGACGAGCGAACCGACCGCAGCGGCCATGAGCGCCCATGGCGCCGTCGGGATAAGGCCACCGAAGTAGACCGCGATTTCCCTGTGCAACTGCGCTGCGCAGGAGACTTCGGGATTGAAGTAATCCCAGTTCAGTTTCTGGATGACCGCCCAGAGATACATGATGAGGACGGCGACCCGCAGAACCGGGGCAATGCGATCGTAGTAATCAGTCCCGGCACCGACCACTCCCGGGCCGAAGAGAAAGCGCCAGAGCGCGACAATGAGAAAAAGGGTCGTGACCGCTCCGGGAGCCGCTCCATGAGGGATCGCTGGAAGATAAAAATAAAGCATTTTGACGAAGGCGGCGATGAGAAGGAGCACCAGACGTGAGGAGAAAGCCTTTTTTGAGCGGCCGAACTCACCCCGGCCCGGGCCCGTGAGAAAAAAGCCGCCCATCGCGATGAGCATGATGAGGTGAAGCATGCCCTCATAAAGGATGTGGTTCGGCACAAAGGGGAGCTTGTGCCAGAGATTCATGATCGAGGCGACAACGAGAATGCCGAGGCGCAGGACGCATTCGGGCCGGTAGATCACGGCAGTCGCGGCGATAACGAGGACCCAGCCCTGCCACGACTCCGTCCAGAAAGTGAAGGCGAGCTGGTGCGCCAGGGTAGCCACGGCCCAGATCAGGGCGAAAGCGGAGAACGGGCGGTAGACTCCGGCGGGCGAATCGGAAGAGTAGGCTGACATAGGGCAAAAAGTATATCCTGACTTCGATCCGCATTCTCAACGAACACAAAAAAAACGCAATCAGTGGTCCGTTTTACAGAACTTCCTCGGGATGAGGTCGTGGGGCACTTGTTCGACGTAAACGTTTCGGGAGGCGGCGCAGTCCTCGCTCGCGAGCCGCCCGCTCTCCCGACAGAGTTCCATCGCAATGACCTCTTCAGGCTCGGCGAAGTCGGTGAATTCATAGCCAATACGCTGAGCCGCAGTCATGATGTCATTCCAAACCGGCAACGCGATTCGTCCGCCGTAGGCACCGTCCATGATCGAAACCGGACGGTCCAGGCCGATCCAGACCCCGCCTGCGAGACGGCTCGTATACCCGACGAACCAGGCGTCATGAAAGTCGTTGGTGGTTCCGGTCTTACCTCCGGCGGCGGCAGAAAAGCCGAGTTTCCGGAGCCCGGCGGCGGTGCCTCCCTCTTCAAGCACTTTTTTGAGGATGTTTGAGGTGAGCCAGGTCGCACCCGGAGAAAGCACCCGGTAATTTTTGTCTTCATGCTGGTAGAGGACGGAGCCGTCGCGATCGGTCACCGACTCAATGAAGTAGGGCTCGTGGCGAATTCCGCCTGTCGCGAAAATCGTGTAGGCGCTCGTCACGCCTCGTAAATCCGCTCCCACCGTGCCGATGTAGAGGGTAGCGCTCGGTTCGGCCCGCTCCGCCGCTCCGAGACCGGCGTGCTCCATCATCGCGAGGACATGCTCGATCCCGGCTCGCTCCCCAACGCGCGCGGTCATCGTATTGCGCGATCTGATGAGGCCAATTTCCACCGGAAGCATGCCGCCGAAAACCCCGTCTGCATTATCGGGACTCCAACCGAAACGGTCCCACTTGATTTCGCCAGGCTTGATCGGGCCGTCACTCACGTGCATCCCCGGAAAGAGCCCGCGCTCGAAAGCGGCACCATAAACGAGGGGCTTGAAAATGGAGCCCAACGGACGTTTCGCCTGGGTCGCGCGATTGAAAGCGCTGTGAGAGAAGTCGCGTCCTCCCACGACCGCACGCATCGCCCCGGAGAAATTCTCCATTATCACTGCAGCCGCCTGAAGATAAGCGGGATCTCCCTCCCGATGGGCAGCATAAGGCGGATGAGGGAAAGAGGCCAGCCCCTCAATCGCGACTAAATGCTTCGCTACGGCATCCTCGGCCGCGAGCTGAAGCCTGCTGTCAAAGGTCGTCTTCACCGAAAGCCCGCCCACTCCCGCGAGCGAAGGAAACATTGCCCCGACTTCGTCGGCGACCATCTTGAGAAGGTGGTTCTGCTCCGAAATTTTGGCATGCTGTCGCAGCATTTCCATCCATCGACTCTGCGGCAATACCTCGGGACGGGCGGATTCCCAGATGGACGCTTCCGCCTCGGTAATGAACCCCTCGTGCGCCATACGTTGCAGGGTAGTGCGCATCTCGCGGTGGGCCGCCGCATAGTTGCGGAAGGGGGAGAAACCGTTCGGTGCCCTGATGATTCCGGCGAGCATGGCGGATTCGGGAAGGGTAAGATCGGAGGCGGGCTTACCGAAGTAGCCCTGCGCCGCCTGCTCGATTCCGTTCATGCCCGTTCCCAGAAAGACACGGTTCACGTAGTGGGTGAGAATCTCCTCCTTCGAGAAATTTTTTTCGATGCGGCGGGCCAGCGCCATCTCGAGCAGCTTCCGCTGCATCGTGCGGCCGGTGAGTCCGAAGGACATGCGGGTGAGCTGCATGGTGAGAGTGCTCGCGCCCTGGACCGTGCGTTTTTCGCGGAAGTTCCGCAGCCACGCCCGGACAAGACCCCGATGGTCAATCCCGTGGTGACGATAAAAGCGGGTATCCTCCCTCGCCACCAGCGCTTTGAGAAAATAAGGCGACACCTGATCAAGAGTAACGGGAGTCCCTACATTTTCGCCGTGGAGATAACCCACGAGCTGGCCGGTAGCGTCGGTGACGGTAGACTCAAGCGGCAAACGACCGACCGCTGTGATATCATAACGAGCCGCGAAACGGTCATAGTTAAACAGAACCATCGCCGCGATGAGGAGAAGGACGCATGCGGTCGAAAGGGCAACGTAGAGAGTCAGGCGGATGAAAGACCTGGGCAGAAAGGAGCCTGCCACGACGGAGGAGCCCTCCCGCTTCCGCGAGCGCGCCACCCGTTTGCGCGAACTTCTGGCAGGTCGTGTCATCCCCTTGGGAAAAATGGTTCGCTGTGTTATGCCATCGCGAGGATGAGCCGCACCGAGTCAATCCGCAGCGGGGTGTCGGTGAGATATTTTTTTAATTCCACTTGAGCGGCCCGCACCATCGCGATCTCCTCTTCGCGGACGGGGTGATTCATCCCCTGCAGACGAACGAGTCGCTCGATGTCGGCGGCGAGTTGTTCCTCCATGCGCTCAATGGCGGCGACACGGATCTCCCCGGCGCGATCCTCGGACTCCCGGCTTGCGACCTCAAGAAGCGGCGGGATGGTGGCGCGAAGAGCACGCGACTTTTCCCGGAGAAAAGTACTCGGGCCGGGGCGGCCGTCACGGCGAATGCGCTCAATGTCGAAGTCGGCAGTCCGGTTGCGCCCTTTCTGATCGACGATAACACGAATCGGCTTCGAAGGCAGGAACCGCTCGGCATGGAGATGCTCGGGAGCGACACATTCCAGCACGCAAACGGTCTCGACCATAAGGAGTTGCTCGGACGAGCCCTCGAGCCGGAAGAAAGCGGCGTTACCATGGTCGGTCGAAATGAGACTCTCAAGCGCGCTCATGACCATAGGATGATCAGCGGTAAGAAAGGTGATATCCTCCCGAGCGAGGGCGAGGGCCCGGTCGAAGGTGACCGGGAGCCCGTCTTCGGGCAGACCCGGAAATGCCTCGGCGGAGAACAGGTGCTCGGGAGTCAACACATAACTGCGGTCACCAAGATCCTCGACGGTGACGCCGAAATGATCAAAGACTTTGAGCATGAGGTGCTCAAGGCGGTTGTCTTCGTCGAGAGTCTCAATCCGGGAAACGAGAGCCTGTCCCTGGTCGCGGTCGAAGGAACTCATTTCAAGGAGATGGTCCCGACCCTGCTCAAGCTCTTTGTCGAGAAGTTCCTTGTAGGCGCGGGTGCGGTCGAGGAGATCGGGGAGCGCCTCTTCGCGCTCGACGGGGTCGGCTTTGAGGAGCCTCCCGAGTTCGTCGCGAAATTCCCGATGGATCGCCCCGGCACCGTGAAGGGTGTTTTCAAAAGCGCCGAGCCCCCGGTGATACCAAAGCGCCTTGAGTTCCTCGCCGGTGCCTTCGACAAAAGGCACGTGGATGTGAATGTCTTCGGTCTGCCCGATGCGGTCGAGTCGCCCGATGCGCTGCTCAAGAAGGCCGGGATCAGCGGGCAAGTCAAAAAGGATGAGGTGATGAGCGAACTGGAAATTGCGCCCTTCGGACCCGATCTCGGAACAGAGGAGGAGGCGTGCCCCCATCTCCTCTTCGGCGAACCAGGCCGCGTTTTTATCCCGCTGCAGAAGGGAGAGTCCTTCGTGGAACATCGTCGCCTGCGCGCTGATGCGCTCACGCAGGGCCGCCTCGATCGCCTCGACGGTCTCCCTCGCGTGGGTGATGAGGAGAAATTTTGATTCCGTATCCGAGCGCAGGAGCGCCTTGAGCCAGTCGAGTTTCATCTCAAAGGCGTCTTCCTCATCGCACGCAAGGGGACAGAGGTGGGCGATGCGCCGGGGAAAAGTTTCGAGGACAAGGCGGCGGTTGCGGAAGAGGACGCGGCCGGGACCGTGCAGATCAATGAGAGCCCGGCGGCAGGTGTCCCGGCGAGCGGGCGTCTGGTCTTCTTTTAACTTCGCAGCCGTGTCTTTACCGAGAAGGGCACCGATGGACTTGAGCTCTTTCGCAGTCAGGTCCTTGTCTCCCCGGAGTCGATCCGCGAGATCGGAGATGGCCCGATATTTTTCCGACTCACGGATGAATTCGTCAAGATCGGAGAAACGGGCCGGATCAAGAAGTCGGAGCCGGGCAAAGTGCCCCTCGCGTCCAAGCTGCTCGGGTGTCGCGGTGAGAAGGAGGAGACCGATGGAGTTCCCGGCAATGGCCTCGACGGCATCATATTCGGGGCTTGAGGATTCGACGCTCCACTCGAGGTGGTGGGCCTCGTCGACGATAGTGAGGTCCCATTCGCCCGCAGCGGCCTGGGCGGCTCGCTTCGGGTGCGAGGCGATCCACGAGGTCGGGCAGAGGATCATCTGATCGTCGAAAAAGGGATTAACCTCTTTCTCCGGGTCCGCAGCGAGGGATCCGGTCTCGATCGAGACGGCGCGTTCCTCGTCGTAAATCGCGAAGGAAAGAGCAAATCGCCGGTAAAGTTCCACGAACCACTGGTTTACGAGCGCGTCGGGAACGAGGATGAGAATGCGCGAAGCGCGCCCGCAGAGATGGAGTCGATGGAGGATGAGACAGGCCTCGATCGTTTTCCCGAGACCGACCTCGTCAGCCAGGAGGACGCGCGGCGCAGCGCGGTTCGCGACCTCTTCGGCGATATAGAGCTGGTGCGGGATAAGCGAAATGCGACCGCCCACAAGTCCCCGGACATCGCTGGCGCGGGCCTCGTGCTGGGACCGGATCGCCGACTGGCGCAGACTCCAGAGCCGCGGGTCGTCACTGATACCCGAGAGAAGCCGCTGCTCGGGGCGCTGCACATTCATCGTATCCGAGAGACTGCTCTCGGGCAGCTCACGGCCTTCACTGTCGATGTAGACGAGACGTTTTTCCTCCTCGCGGACCTCGGCAACGACGAAGGCGTTTCCCTCCTGGTCCCTGACCGAATCGCCCGGCTCGAAGACGACGCGGCGGAGCGGGGCATTGCGCGCCGCGTAGGTGATGGTCTCGCCAACGGCAGGGTAAAACGCTTTCACGTGGGTATAGTCCGAAGAAATAATGAGGGCGAGGCCGAATTCGGTTTGGGTTTCACTAATCCAGCGCTGACCCGGAGCAAACTGCGTTGGGTCGGCGGTGTCGGTCTGATAACGCGAGGCTTTCATACAATAATGACGGAGGGACCAGAAGGGTAACGCGTTTCGTGCATTGCGCCAGTTTTGGGACCGGTAAATTTGCACCCCGGCAGATTAGCGGCGCGGCGGGCATTCGACCGCACCTCTTCCTGACCGATAGCCGCTCACGGGCGTGATCCGGCACCCGTAAAGGTAAGGACCCGCGCCTCGAGATAGGGTTAAAAGGGATTCCAGCGCAGCCGGAGCTGGTCCGTCGCCGAGATCGCGAGGATGTCCCGCTCGCCGCGCAGATGCACATTCCCGATTTGGTAGGTCGGACTTCGATTGGCCGGGCTGCCCTCGTCCGGGAACGCTTGATTCCCGTAGATCCTGTCGTCGGCGCGGAAAGGGACGGCGATATGGGAAAGCGAATACAGTCCGTCGGGCCACGCCAGGCCCGGATCCGAGATCGTCGGGGCCGTCGCCGCAGGCGGGAAAGCGCGCACCTCGACCGCCGCCGGCGTGACGGTCTCACGGCGATTCGAGAGAATCGTAACGGTGAAATCCCGCTCACCTGATTTCAGGGTCGCGGCCAGCTTCTCCAGCCCGAGCCAGTGCCCCGCACGCGCCTGCCAGACGGCAAACGCCGCCATGGGACTGACCCCGATCGCGGGAGAGAGCAGGACCACGCCGTTGACGCGCGGGAGCGACTCATCCTGCAGGGAATCGAGGACATAGTGAACGGAGAGGGCCCCGCCGTTCGAGTAGCCGACGAGATAAAGCGGCTTGTTCCCGACGTTGCGGCTGAGATGTTCCATCGCTAGCCTCACCGCCGCAGCCATGTCCTCCCACCCGAAGGTGACGAGTCCCGAGGGGGCAGTCCCGTGACCGGGCAGGCGCAGTCCGATGACATGGGCACCCTGCTCGTGGAGCGCCTCGCCGACCGTCCGCATGCTGTAGGGCGAGTCGGACATTCCGTGAAGGAGGAGGACTCCCGCCGCCGCTTCGCGCCCCTCCTGCCGCCACTCGAAGGTACGTTCCAGTCCGTTTCGTACTGTTCGGGGTTCGCGGGGCTGCCGGAGCGGTAGCGGCTGATGATATCGGGGCCGCCCGGATCAGTGATGGCGTAGACTTCTTTTTTCACGTCAGAAAAAAGGGCTTCCTCGATCGCGAGGTAGTCGGTGAAAGTCGAAGCGTCGCTCTTTTCCGTAAATTCTCCGTCCAGCCTGACCTCGTGCCAGAGCGAGAGATCGGGCCGCTGGTTCAGCGTGTAGATCGCGAGAATGACAATGACGATGAACCCGCCAAGGAGGAGATTAAAAACCGTCCTCACGATTCTCCCCGCGACGGTGAAGGAGAGCCAAGCAACGAGTTTCCCCCCTCCGGCAAGACGGGAAAAAAGGGCGAAGAAACGTCCGGGAACGGGAGAGTCCATGGGTTGAGGAAGCCCCGTGATAGGGACGCGTCAACTTCTCCCAGGCGGGGCGCTTGTCAAAAGGCGGGGGAGGTCACTGTCAGGCCTCCAACTCCCTCTCCAGCACCGCCATCGTCTCGCGCTGGCGTTTTTCGACGGCGAGGCGTCCGGTCGCGGCTTTGGCTTTGGCGGCGGCGGGGTCTTTGGCCATGGCGAGGACGGCCTCGGGGAGACGGTCGGGGTCGCCTTCTTTGTCGAAGTCGAAGAGCCAGTCTGCCAGCCCGATGTCTTCCCACATGTAGCCTTTCGTTGTCTGTTCGGACCAGCGGCAAACGATCGCGGGGATGCCCTGACCGATACACATGATGGGCGAGTGCATCTCGTTTCCGAAGAGTCCCGCGCTGCGCACGTAGACGCTCAGCGCCTCGCCCGTGAGCCAGTAGTCGGGACGCCACACGACGCGGTCTTTGCTCTCGTCGGGGAGCAGGTCGTAGATGACGTCTTTACCCACCTGCATCTGGGTGCGGTCCTCAGGACAGAGGAGGATTTTCAGATCGGTCTCCGCAATAACACGCCTGATCGCTTCGATATGCGGGGCGTGGTCGTGCGCTTTCATCTCATCGTTGCGGGCCTGCTTGATGTCGTCCTTCGGCAGGTTTTTGATGAGCCAGTAGGGCGTGTAGCGCAGGCGCGGGATGCAGCAGAGAAACTCACCTTCCTTGAGCCCGTTCGCTTCGAGAAAGGCGGTCGCCTTTTCGTCATCCTTGAGGTCACAGGCGAAGGCCCCGTCGGGCCCGAACTCCATCACCGGTGCGGTGCAGCCTCCCTCTTTCGCGAGGGCAAGGGAGCGGGAGTCGCGGAAGAAGACAAATCGCGCCCCGCTGAGGACTTCGATCGTCTTCTGGAAAGCTTCGTCCGAGGTCTCTTTCGTGGCGGTGGATTCTTTCTTCGAAACAGTGATCCCGTAAACGCCGTAGGGTTTTCCGGTGGCTTCGGTCCAGCGGATAACATCCTTTTGCGCCACGAGCGAGGGACCCGAACCGTGGAGGAGAAAGTCGCATTCCTCAAAAGCCGTCTTGAGCGCCTCGCCGCCCTTCGCGATTTTGAGTGTGGGAAAGCGAGCCGTCAGCAGTTCATCGACGCCGTTGTCGAGGCTGCTGGGCCAGAGCGTGATCTCCGCGTCGGGGAGGTGCTGTTCGAGGAGATGGAGGACACCGGGAGTGTGGGCGATGTCGCCGATATTAACGGTCTGCCACGAAGAACGCAGGAGGACACGTCGCGGACGGTCGGCGGCGCTGGACCCCATGGCGGTCGCTCCCAAGAGGAGTCCGAGGCGGGTCATCATGGAGCGGCGGGAGAGGGGGGCGGGGGATGTCATCCCGGAAGCATGAACCGGATCGGAGACTGCTGCCAGTCCATTCCGCCCCCGGCGGCGGCGAAAAAGCGCCGTGTCCAAAATGGCGGCGGCCTGCTCAGGGCTGATCGCGAGGCATCGCCGGTCTCACGCGGAGACGGTAGAAGAGGAAAAGCCCGGCATAGAGCGCGAGAAATATTCCGGGAAGCCAATAGAGACTCTCGCGAAAGGCCGGGTCCACCGCGGCCGAGGAAGTATCGCCGTTTTTCAAAAAGCGCAGGATGCCCCCGTAGACCAGACTGATCGCTCCGAAGCCGAGATTGAGGGCGAGCCCTTTGAAGCTCAGCACCGTGGCGCGGTGTCGCGAGTCGACCTGAGTATTGAGGTAATGTGAGGTGAAGAAATTCAGTAAACCGAATCCGACCGAGAAAAAGACCACGACGGCGACGCCCCAGTGCGGAATGGCGAGGCTGATGCCGATGAGCCCGATGAAGATAAAAAGCGAGACGAAGAGGTAGTTGGCCCGCATCGACCGGTGCGCGACGAGCCACTCGGCGAGCTTCGGGGTGAAGATTCCGAGCGCGGAAAAGGCGGCTCCGATGACGCCGAACCAGACCACCGGAATGCCGATGAGCCGGTAGTATTCCGACGCGGTCGTGAGAAAGACCCGCGCGACACTGTCGTGCACGAGCGCCGCGAGGATGACCCCGGCGACGAGCGGCGTTTTCAGGATCCAGCCGCCCGCCGAGAGGATGCCCGACCACATCGAGGCCTCGCCGCCGCATTCGGTCTCAAGGGGCGGTTCTTTCATGAGACTGGTCACGACGACGGCGCAGAGCGCGGTAGCGAGGGTGAGGTAGACGGGAAAGCGGATCACCGTTTCCTTGTCCACCGTCCAGTCGCTCCCGAGCCACGCGAGCGCGCGGTTCACGAGTTCGGGATCGTAGACGGCCGCACCGGTCAGCATCGCGAAGACGAAGGCGATCGAAGAAAGCCGCATCAGGCGCGAGAGGACGCGGGGCCAGCGGGTCTTTTGCGCTTCGCGGGGGATCGAGTCGTAGGCGAGGGCCTCGTCCGCCCCGCTCGCGGCGGCTTCGGCGGCGCCGGAGAGGAGGCGGTTCACGACCCAGGCCCAGAAGACAACACTGTTGTTGCCGAAGGGGACAAAGGCGAGGACAGCCATCTCGAGCACCATCAGCACGGCCGCCCCGACGACCATGCGCTTGCGCCCGATGCGGTCGGCGAGAGCGCCCGAGGGCACTTCGAGGACGACGATGGAGACCGCCCAGATCGCATTGAGAATCGCGAACTGCGCCATCGTCAGTCCGTAGTCGAGCTGGATCACCGCGAAAACCGGGTAATAAAAGCGGGCGTTGAAGAGAAGACGAAAGGCGATGAATAACGGAAGATTTCGAATCATGGAAAAATCAGGGTAGCGCGACAGAATGGCCCCGCGCTTGAATTGAGCTCCGCATGAGGGATTGTTGAGCACGTTTTTGACTCTCTCCAATCTTTTTCCCTTCTCTGATCTGCGGAACCGAAATGCCAGCGCCTGCTGTTTCCCCCAAAGCACTCGCGTCCCTCATCGGGGCAGTTTGCCTGACCACGGTGCCCTCCTCGTGCCGAACACTCGAACCGGATCCCGAAGAGCCGGGAGTCATCAGTCGGCCCGTCTTCGCCCTCATTGATCTTGACGGTGACGACAGGGTTTCACCTGCCGAAATGGCGAAATTCAAACACCGGGAAGGCCTCGCCGAATTCGACCTCAACGACGACGGGAAGATCTCGCTCCTCGAATGGAAATCGGCCAAACCGACCGCAAGGGACAGCGAAGCGAGTTTCCGACAGCTCGATCGCGATAATGACAGCATCATAACAGAAGAAGAAGCGGTGCTATCAATCAGCGAACTCCCGCCGTTCCGGGAAGGCTTTCGCCAAATGGACGCGAACGGCGACGGGCACCTGCACTGGGAGGAGTATGCCGCCGGTGATGCCGATTCACTCAATGTGAACCTTTTCTCAACACCTCCGGTGCCATCGCCCGCGCCGCACTGATCGGGGCGGCCCTTTCCTTCCGGACAAACACCGCCCGCCCGGTGAAATCGGCTGGAAAATCACGCGAAAACGTGGATAGAGAGTTTGTCGGCTCGGTGCGGGAAATCTGCGCGAGCCGCTCCCGGCGATCGTCATTTCATGAATCTCCAGTCAGTCACCCTCTTCGGCCGCGAGCTGAGTCACGGGAATTTACACACCCTCTTTTTTGCCGGACTCGCGACAGTCGCCCTGATCTGGGTCTTCTTCGCCGTAAAGCGAGGGGACAGGCTTTTCCCCACGATCGGCCTCGCGGCCGCTTTCGTGACTCTCTTTTACCTTACTTCACCCTTCGCCACCGACGCTGCCCGCTGGTGGATCGCAAGCGGTATCGTTCTTGTCGGGCTGATTTCCCTCCGACTGTGCCGGGATCGCGTCTGGAAGCCGCTCTTCATCGCCACCGCCCTCGTTATCGTTCTTGTCGGAGTGCTTCTCACCTCCACCTCGGTGAACCTCCTTTCCTTCGAAAACTCGCTCGACAACGGGCTCACCTTTTACCTCCTCAGCTGTCTGACCTGGCTCGTCATCCGGGTCGTGATCCCGCGAACGCGGGGCAAACAGCAGGCAGTGCAGGTCGCCGGACTCACCGTCGTTATCTCCCTGACCATGTTCATCGTCGCGGCGGTGTGGTGGCGCGAAGCGATCGACGAGCACGCCCTAACCGACACTCCGATCGCGACCACACTTGCCGAACTTGAGCGGTTCAGCGCCGAACCCGGGGGAAAACGCCGCCACGGCGTCATCGCTGCCGGTTTCGTCGGCGCTCCCCCACCCCGCGCCCGAGAGGCTTCGGAGACGATCGAAACGCTCGCGCGGCATTCCGGCCGAGGGCCTCACGGAGCGGGAGGCAATGGCCCTCTTTTCCCGGACCGGTTCGTGGTCACGCTCTTCGACGGAGCGACCATCACGGTTGCCGGAATCACCTCGCCCCGGCAAGCCCACAATTGGCCCGAGGCCGGTCCTGATCGGCATCAGCATCTCCTCCGTTACAGCGACCCTGTCGTGATCTGGGCCGAACCCGGCCCCGATCCCGCCTCCCTCGTAAGAACCCGCGTTATAGCCTACGGCACGCCCGTGAATTTCAGGGAGGATTTTCTCAGTGACCTCATCAAAACCTCGAGAATCATTAGCTGGATCGCGATCCTCTGCGCCTTCGTCGCTCTCGTCCCGCTCGCTTTCGGAGTGCAACATCTGCTGCTGCATCGTCGAAGCCTGAATTGATTGCGAAGGAGAAAATCCGGCTTACCTTGACGATCCCCGAAAGTCATGAATCTCCGTCGATACCGGATTCTTTTCTGCCTCGCTATTACTCCACTGCTCCCGCATTCCGGGCGGAGTGAAGAGACCGTAAAAGTGTCGTTTCAAGAGACCATTCGTCCCCTGCTACTCGAAAAATGCGTTCACTGTCACAATCTTAAGACCATGCCCGACCGGGTCAGCTTCGAATCCTCCGGGCTCGCCTTCATCCGCAACGCCGCCGGTCAGGGCATAATTGTTCCGGGGAAACCCGACGAGAGCCTCATCGTAACAGCCCTCGAAACGCCCCAGATTCATGAGAAGGCCATGCCTCTCGTCGGGAGGCGGCCTAACGTCGACGAGATCGCCCTGATTCGCCGCTGGGTCGCCGAAGGTGCCGACTGGCCCCCGGGGAACGCCGGGAAAATTAAACCCCGCTTCAAAGCCGCTGAATGAAGTCACTGCCTTGGAAAACCACCCGGCACCTGCTGTCACTCGGAGTGATCCCGTTGTGCCTCTTCGCCGCTTGTGACTCCAGCACTATCGGAAGCACCGCCACCACGGAGGTCCCGTCAGTGACCGTGCGCCGAATCGATGACGGTTCCCATCCCGGGTATCTCAAAAGCGGCCAATCCTTCAGTGGCATCGTCTCATGGTATAGCGTCAAGACGAATGGAGGCACCACCACTGCAAGCGGTGAGCGCCTTTCGGACTCGGGCGATACCGCCGCCCATAAGACACTCCCCTTCGGCACCATGGTAAAGGTGACCAACCTCTCGAACGAGCGTTCCGTCATACTGCGTATCAACGACCGCGGCCCCTTCACGAAGGGCCGTGTACTCGATGTCTCAATCGGCGCGGCGAAAAAACTCGACTTCGCCGGGCGCGGCATCACCCGCTGCCACGTCGAGGTCCTCCGTCCCGTCGAAGAAGACTAGCCCGCCTCTCAGAGACCAACGACAGCCAGAGACTCGGAGATCCGGCCGACCGCGAGGACGACAGCGGGATGGTCTTCCTCCCAATGATTAAGGCTCTCTTTCAACTCCCGCCACTTTCCGGCAAGGCCACGATGGCCGTCGATGCCGGTGCTCCCGAGGGAATCGGCCGTCGATCTTACGACTTTGTGAACCTGATCCGATTCGGGGTGCCTATCAATTTCTTCGATCGCCTCCTCAAGCGTCGTAAGCGCCTCTCTCACCTCGTCATCGAGGGCGTTCATCGCCAGAAGGGCTTGGCGTATTTCTTCAATTTCTTTTCGCATCTGAATCGGGGAGCTGACCATTATTTTGTTCCGTAATCGGGCAGAGATTCTCGGTAAACCTCATCGAGGAAAGCAACGAGGTCCATCAGCTGGCGTGCGCTCATGTCGTTGGTGAGGTCGGGCATGAGGGGCTCGATGCTCCCCTGCACCTCCGCCTTGGTGAGGATAGCTCGGTATTGCTCGGTCACAACGTGTTTGGGGTTGGTAATCGCCGTAATGAGGTCCTGGTAGTTTTTCACAAACCGGATCTCATTCGCGAGGGTGAGTTCGAGGCGACGATTGCCCCCGGGGTCGGGGAGTTCTACCTTGTTGACGGAATGGCACTGCACGCAATTCAGCCCGATAAAAGACTGGCGTCCGGCCTCCGCATCCCCGCCGGGAAACCGGAAACCGGGGGCACTCTTGACAGGATCGGCCGCGATGAGCCCGATAAGAGGCAGGGCAAGGAAAGAAAGCAGCAAAAAGAGGCAGGGTTTCTTCATGATGAGAGATTTAAGAGGGAGGAGATAACGACTCTTTCATAATGAGACCGGAGGAGCCGTTTGGCGACGCAATTATTGTCTTTTTCATCGCGGTAGCGGGAGAGCCGCAATCCGTGCGATGAGAATTCCAGCGAGCTCGTCTTTCGAAGCCAGAGGAAGGTCCTCGCGGGTGCCATCGGCGAAAAAAAGACTGAGCTCATTGACGTCTCGATCAAAGGCAATATCCCGACGGCTCACGTCATTTGCGACAATCAGATCACAGCCTTTGCGATGCAGCTTATCAACGGCGTGGCGGGCTAGCTCACTTGTCTCCGCCGCAAACCCGACAAGAACGCCGCCGAACCCGAAAACACCCCGGGCACTTCCCAGAATGTCCCGATTCTTTACCAATCGCAGAGTCAGCTCGTCCGCCGTTTTTTTAATCTTTCCATCGGCCACGGGAACGACGCGGTAGTCGGCCACGGCCGCACAAAAGATCGCGACATCCGCTTCGGTAATGCGGGCGGCAACACCATCAAACATTTCCTGCGCTGTCTCAACGGGAATGAGAGTCACCCCGTCCGGAGCCGCGATCGCGACCGGCCCCGAGACGAGCGTGACGGAGTAACCGGCGGCGCGGGCGGCGGCGGCGAGGGCGTAACCCATCTTCCCGGAAGACCGGTTCGAGAGGTAGCGAACCGGGTCGATCGGCTCGCGGGTGGGTCCGGCGGTGATGAGGAAATGCATGGTCTCCGATATCCCTCAGGTCGGCCGCGAGAGCAGCGTCTCAATTGCTTCCTCAATACCCTCAATCGGCCAGAGTCGCCCGATGCCCTCGTAACCGCAGGCCAGCAAACCCTCCTCGGGCCCGATAAAATGGACTCCGCGCCCTTTCAAAGCAGCGACATTCGCCTGCGTTGCAGGGTGCTCCCACATCTTTCCGTTCATTGCCGGAGCAATCAGCGCCGGGGCACGGGTCGCGAGATATATCGCCCCCAGGGTGTCGTCCGCAAGGCCGTGGCTGAAGCGGGCGATCACATTTGCTGTCGCAGGGGCCACAACAAAAAGGTCGGCCTTGTCAGCCAGTTCAATGTGCCCGGGATGCCAGCTCTCCTTTTCATCGTAGAGACTTCCCGTGACCGGCTGGCGCGAGAGCACCTGCAGGGTCAGCGGAGTGATGAACTCCTGCGCGTCGCGGGTCATCACGACGTGGACCTCGTGCCCGCGTTTTTTGAGCCGGCTCACGAGGTCGGCGGCCTTGTAGGCGGCGATCGATCCCGTCACGCCGAGGACGATGGTTTTTCCTGAGAGGGTATCAGACACCCGCAAAGATCGTTTCTCCCGGGTCTTTACGCAAGCGGCGAGAGCGGCATCGTTCCCCCGTAAGAATCGCCCGAAAAGTGGCAAAATCGGTCTCCCGATCCGCACTGACGAAGGCGTAGGTATACTCGGCCCAGTGGCGCGACTCCTCTTGCGCGTTCCGCAGGCGCAAAGCGAGTTGCTCTTCCGTCTCAGTGCCGCGGGAGCGGAGGCGTTTGACGAGTTCGGCCCCCTCGGGCAGAAGGATGAAAATATCGACAAGAGCCTCCCGCATCACCGGATCAGCGACGCGGCGAACGTGGGCGGCCCCCTGCACATCGAGGTCGAGGAGGACATCGCGCCCCGCCGCGAGGTGGCCAAGGACCTCACTTTTCAAGGTTCCATAGAAATTACCGTGAACCTCTGCGTATTCGAGAAATTCACCCCGATCGATGCGGGCTTCGAACGACTCCCGAACCAGGAAAAAATAATCAACTCCGTCCACTTCCCCCTCCCGCGGCAGCCGCGTCGTCGCCGAGATGGCGTAAACAGCAGAGGAATCCGTCTCGGAAAAGCGCCGACAGAGCGTCGTCTTTCCGGATCCCGAAGGGCCCGAGACGACACAAAGGATGCCGCTACGCGGTAGGATGAGGTCACTCATTGGTCAGGAAAAGTTCCCCACGTAGCGCGCGAGTCAACAGGGTTCACTGTTTCAACAATACCCTATCGGCTCATCCCGCCGGGGAGGATCACTGGACATTCTGGACCTGCTCGCGGATCTTTTCGAGTTCGGTCTTCGAATTAACGACACAACGGGCGATCCCGGCATCGTTGGCCTTGCTCCCTATTGTATTAAGCTCGCGATTGATCTCCTGGCAGAGAAAATCCAGATTCCGCCCCATCGGCTCGTCACTCGCGAGGTAACGGCGCAAGAGCGCGAAATGGCTCGCGAGCCGCGTCAACTCCTCGGTCACATCGCATCGCTCGGCGAAGAGGGCGATCTCCCGAATCAGCCGCTCGTCATCCAGATTGAAGTCGAGCCCCGTCTCGCTCAGCCGCTTCATCAGATTCTGCCGATGCCCGACCGGGACGAGCGGCGCGAGAAGGGCGATCTCTTCAATCTCAAGGACGATACTGTCAAGACGCGCCTCGAGATCGGCACGAAGGTGGGCACCTTCCTCTTTCTGCATCCTGACAAGCTGTGAAAGGGCCCTCTCAAGAGCAGTCATGAGTGCGTCGCGCACCTCATCCGGACTCGCACCCAGTTCATCGATCTTGAAAATTCCGGGAGCCCGGAAGAGATCGGCCGCCGTGATACGGGTGTCGATTCCGGCCTCTATAGAGAGCCGTTTTGCAGCCGAGATATACGCCCGGGCGAGTGCTTCATCCAAAATGAGGCGGTTCTCACTCGCATCGGTGTGGCTTAGCGTAATCTTCGCCCCGATCCGCCCCCGCGAAACAGCCTTCACAAGGAGATTGCGGGCCTCGGCCTCGAGTTCCATGAGAGCGGCAGGAAGACTCACCGAGATATCCGCCTGCTTGCGGTTCACCCCCGACAACTCCACCTCAACTCTCCAACCGTTGGCCGCGGCTTCACCGCGACCGAATCCTGTCATGCTGCGCATGCCGCAAAGAATAGGCGACTTTCCCTGAAACGGAAGCGGGTAAATGAACCGGGATGCCTCCGCCCCTTCGGAAAATCAACCCTCGGCGACCTCGCGAATGTCCTCAAGGGCTCCGATAAAATCGTCGAGAAACTCGATCGGAACCATGATAGTATCGCGCCGCCCCCGCACATCCTCGGTGATCTTGACGAACTGTCCCCGCCCGTTCTCCTTGAGATCGAGAAAGAAAATTTTTCGATCCGCCAGGATTTTTTCCGTGTGAATGGGCCTGTCATCGCCCCCCCGCCTGTCCTCGTCTTGCCCAGTCATTGTCGCGTGCCTCGTGAGACAAACCCGGAGTCCCTCCCGGCCCCCGTGTGCTCACGTTATCTCATATCATTACAACAATTCGAATCAAGTCACCTCGATAGCGTGATGGCGACGAATTTTTTTGTAACAAAAAGCGGAATACGTGATCAATGGACTCTACTTGCGGTCTTTGCCGTTTTGAAAAACGGGGCTAAACTTGAGGCCCTTTTGTTTTTCGGCCACCACCATGCTCAAGACTGCTTTCACGAAACTGTTCAAGATCCGGGAACATGCCTCACGTGCCCGCCCCGGCGCGGACGAAGGCTTTGATGCGCACGAAAAGCCGTTTCTCGACCATCTTGAGGACCTGCGCCATACCCTCATGAAGATCTGCGGGACCCTCGCGGTCTCGACGATTGCCTGTTTCGCTTTCCACAAGCAAATCTTCGAGCTTGTCCAGGTGCCGGCGAAGATGAAGCTCGCGGAGATCTCTCCCGGGGTCAGTCTCTATGACAAACTGGAGCTCGTCACCCTGGCCCCACCGGAGTTCATCATTCTGATGTTGAAAATCTCGTTTCTGAGTGGGCTCATCATCACTTTTCCCTTTACCATCTATTTCCTCTTTCAATTCCTTCTTCCGGGGCTGCGGCAGGCGGAGAAACGGGCTATCATCCCGGGGGCGGCGATCGGATTCGTCCTTTTTCTTTTGGGTGCTTCTTTTGCCTTTTACGGGGCCGCGCCCATTGCCCTCAGGTATTTTTATGTGTTCGAAAATGAGAGGATAGGCAATCTCGATCCCGCTCTCGAGGCGCTGAAAAAGCCGATCGGCGAGTTGCCTCTGGTCGGATTTGACGGGGAGCGAATCCCGCCCGTCGGCACTGTCGTCGAAACGCCCGCACCGTCGACGCCCAACGCCGAAGCGCCTCCCCCGAAGTCCTCTCTCGATCCGGAGTTGCGCGGTGAGATACGACAATACATTATGGAGACGTTCACTACTGCGGAGGGGGCCAATTTTGCCCTTCGCTACGATCAGGACCGGGATAAGCTTGTCCTCGTCGCGGCGAAGGGCGGGAAGAGTTCCTATCAGATCGGAAAGTACATCGGCTTTATTACCCAGCTAGTCCTCGTCTTCGGGATCAGCTTCCAGATGCCGGTGGTCGTGACCATTCTCGTGAAACTGGAGTTGCTCACCGCCCGGGTCATGCGCGAGACGCGAACCTATGCCTGGATTGTCATTCTCGTCACCGCCGGAATCGTCACCCCCCCCGATCTTCTAACGCTGGGTCTTCTCGGCGGGCCGCTCATCTTCCTCTACGAGATTTGCATCATCATCGCCACATTCGTGGAAAAGGCCCGCGCCAGAAAAGAGCGGTCCGAGGCGGCCGCCCGTCAAACCCGTCTCGAACGGCTCTACTCGAAGCCGTCGGCCGATCTCAGCGAAGAGGAAAAGGCGGAGATCCACCGGGCCGAGATCGAACAATATGAGCGCGAGCACGCCAACCTTTATCTAGAAGACTCCGGGCACGTCTCACGCGACAGCCTGCACGGTGACGGCCATGATCACGATCACGAGGGCGGCCATGGAAGCATCCAGCATGACGAGAGCTGGCACGCCGACGGCCATTACTGGCACGAGTCCCAAGATCCCCATGCGGCGATGGAGAGCGATCACGCCGAGCCCGAGGACTTAAAGCCCGGCGATGCCGCGAAAAGTGCCGCAAAAGATGATGACGGCGAGAACGGGCCCGACGATCACCATTACAGTGAAAATCATGAAAGCTGCATCCCCGATGGTCCCGTCGTTGATCTGAACCACGCGACGCTTGAGGAACTTACCTCCCTGCCCGGAATTGGACCGAAGATGGCGCAGACCATCATCGAGAATCGTCGCTACGAGACCTTTGACGATCTCGAGCGAGTCCCCGGTCTGGGGCCGGAGAAAATCCGCCGGATCACCGACAGGGTCATGCTGGGATGATCACTGGTGCTTTTTGATGAAGCCTTTGAGCTTGGCCGCGTTCATAAAACCGGTCGAGCGCCCGACGACTTTGCCGTCTTTCACCGCCACGACGGTGGGGAGCAGTTCAACCTTGTAGGTCTCGGCAAGGCCGGGATTTTTGTCCACGTCGATGGACTGGAAGGCCACGGAAGAACCAAACTCTTTCGAAACGGTGTTGAAGATGGGCTTCATTTTCTGACAGGGACCGCACCAGTCGGCTTCGAATTTCAGGATCTTGAGCGATTCCGATTCCGCCCCGGCGGGCACGGAAAAGAGCGTAGCGAAAGCGATC
This sequence comes from Akkermansiaceae bacterium UBA6138, assembly GCA_002422425.1. Taxonomy (GTDB): domain Bacteria; phylum Verrucomicrobiota; class Verrucomicrobiia; order Verrucomicrobiales; family DEV007; genus Arctic95D-9. The sequence goes on from DIVG01000034.1 coordinate 26,517, forward strand.
ACGGGGATAGCGAGGAAGAAGGAGCGTTTTTTCATGATCATTTTAAGGATAGGGGGAAAAGGAACTGGTGTCTTTCCGCTATTGGACGAAGCGGGTGCGGGGTTCTTTCAAAAATTCCCGGGGATATCCCTGGGCATCTGGAGACAGGTCGCCGCTCTTGGACAACAGGAAGAAGGTTTCCCGGGCAGGCGCTTCCCGAAGAGAACCCGTCAGGTCCGCTCCAGAAAGGCCTCACAAGTGGATCGGTCGCGCGAGGGTATCCAGGGCAGCCGGCCAATGGATCCACGACCTCGGCTGCGAAGGCAAATGCAGGGAATTATCCGACCTTTTATGATTGTCTGACGTTTCTTCGGCAGCGAGAAATGCCGCAGCCAACTGATCCGCGAGGCGCTGTTTCATCGGATACACTTCCGCGAGGTAGTTTTTCTTTTCACCGATGAGAATGGGGTTCGTGTTAATCTCCCACACCACGATGGCTCCATCCTTCAGACTGTAGTCAATGCGTCCATACTCGATACCAGCGAGCCGGAATAGGCGCAACAGTTCGTCCCGGTGTGGATTCTCTTCCAGATATAATCTCTCCTCCCTCCGCATCGGTCCGGGGGCATTATCCTTGGCGACCCAGTCCCTCAGAAAAATGACGTGTCCCGGAATGATCCGCTCTCCAATACGGAAAGCCGAATATTTGCGGTAAAGCCCGTCCTCCCCGCGGGTTTCGCAATATTCCACAAGAATGAGCCTGTTCCTGAACCGCCGCACTTTTCCAAGACGTTGGCACTCCTCGCGGAGCTTCTGAGAATCATAGATAAGGGGAGACCTGGGTCCGGAATGATCATTGGCACGCCGAACAAAGACCGGAAATCTGGATACCGTCTCGATCTCGCTCCAGGAATAGGGTCGGAATTCATTGATTCCGAACTTCCACAATAGCATGAGCAGGTCAAAACGCTGCAGAACCCGGGAAGGCAGATTGAGGATAGATTCGCCGCCGAAGCGTGTGGTAAGCTGCCGTTGAAGTTCCTCGACCATCGGCTGCTGCGAGGGAGTGATGCGGTCGATATCCGCGAATACGAAGAGCCCGGGTTCAATCCGGCGAAGCCTGTGAATTTGCCCGTAGGGAACGAGCCGAATCCTCTTTGAGGCCCTGTTTGACCAAACCGTGAGAAAAGGAATGATCGTTTCCTGGTTCCGTCCGGAGATAAAAATATTTATCATTTCAACGCGTAGCCACTCTATTCACAGGTTTGGTTAATGGTTTTCCCTCCCCCCCCTCCGCAACGGCCAAGGTGAGAAGATCGACTCCTTCGCGAATCTCCCCATTCGTTTCGAGACGGTAATCGGCCTTCATCACCACGATGCTGCCGCAGACATGTTCATTCACCCCGCTCCACTCTTCCAGGAAAATCGTGTCTTCCGGGGCGCAGGCGCGGTGTTCGGGCAGGGCATCGTCGTTACCCGGCGAAGAAACCGGGCACCTGCTCACGCTTCCGTTTTCACGTGCCTGCGGTTTTTGCCCGACCCTGTTAAGCTGCCGGATTTCAGGCGGCGTTCACCACTTCGGCGAGAAAGCCCCGCAGTCTTGCCCGAGTGAAGCGCTGCAAAAGGATGCAGGGCAGGTTTGAGAAGAGGGAGTAAACAATCATCACGATCGCGGCAATGGGCCAGGGATTCCAGATGAGGGTCAGCATGATCCCGGGGATCTGCACGTAGTGAGCGGCCTCACCGCGACAGGTCTCGGCAATGAAGGCGCGGAGATATTCGGGGTCTTTGTCCTTAAGTTTTCCCTTTGCAAATCCGTCGAACCACGGAGCCGCGTCGGGGAGAAGTCCTTTCCATTTACGGATCCGGAAAAAAGTCTGGTAAAATTCACCCCCTCTCTCCCAGGCACGGTCTCGATAGAGCGGTGCCCCGGGATCGAAGAGAGACCGCTTCATTTTGATAAAGACCCAGGAGATCCCGAGATGGATCGCGGGGATGCCGATCACGTTGAGCACGACGATCCAGAAGTCGGACAGATTAACCCACATCGCGTCCTTTCCATTTGATCTGTCCTCCTTTCTTCCGGCGGTGCAGGGCCTGGAAAAAGACGGTCTGATAGAAGATGAGCGCGACCGGGAAGAGCAGGGCGTTGAGCACCCCGAAGGTTCCCGCACTTTTGAAAACAAAAACACACTGAAGCACCCCGAGGAAATACAACGCGCCGATGCCGAGTCGAGCGTCGGCTCCCGCCTGTGGCAGAAAAGTAAGGGCGACGGTTGTCATGATAAGCCCCGAGAGCCAGATTGAGATCCCGACCATGGCGCTGCGGGCGGTGTTGTCGGCGCCGGAGACAAAGCCCTTGCTCCAGCCGGCGACGAGGTCGCGCCAGCCGCCCGGAAACATCCGCATCGAGAGTGTCCCCCGCCCGAGGTAACAGCGACAGGCGATCCCGGCCTCGCGGAAGTGGCGGGAGAGATGGAAATTCTCGAGGACCTCGCGTCGCACCCGGCCGTGCCCGCCGACAAGATCGTAGCTCCGCCGCGAGAGGAACAGGGCCTGGCCAAACAGCCCGATGCCCGAGGCAGCACCGCCTTTGAGGGTGAAGGCATTCATTCCGAGAAGCATGATGACATTAAAGAAGGCCGAGAGCTCCTCGTAAAGTCGGCGGACGCGATGGTAGGGACAGATCGAGTGGACGGCGGTTTCCTCCCGGGCGAGGGCGGTGAGGCGACGGAGACCGTCCGCCTCCATGACGATGTCGGCATCGAGAAAGAGGAGCCAGTCGCCGCTCGCGGCATCGGCGCCCTGTTGACACGCCCAGGGCTTGCCATACCAGCCCTCGGGGAGGTCACTGCCCGCGATGACCCGGGCCCCGTACTCGGCGGCGACGGCACCGGTGCGATCGGTCGAATGGTCATTCACGACGATGATCTCGTGCGGAGTGCGACTCTGTGAAGTGAGCGAGGGGAGAAGACGGGAGAGATTGTCCTCTTCGTTGCGCGCGGGGATGATGATGGAGACCTTCACTCCGGGCACATCGGCATCCGACACGGCCGGGACGGCGCGGAAGCGCAGGAACATCGCCCAGGCGGCGACCCAGCAGAGGAATGTCAGGGTAAGAAAAATCCAGATGAACAAATCCATGCGGTCCACCTGATACGATTCTCAGGCCCGCCTTGATTCGGCTTTTACGACCCGGTCAGCCACTTTCTGACCGCAGAGGATCGCCATGGGCATGCCGCCGCCGGGATTAACACTGCCGCCAGTGAAGAAAAGATTCCGGTATTTCGAAGACTGCTTCGGCGCCTTGAAGGCCTGGTTCTTTTTCCAGTCGCTCACGACGCCGTAGATCGAGCCCTGATTCGAATTATACATCCGCTCGATGTCGACCGGGGTGAGGACGTCCTCGACGACGGTGTGCTTGCGCAGATCGGTCAGGCCCATGCGCTCGAGCTTGTCGATGACACGCTCTTTCAGCGCCATGTATTCCTCGCGGGTGTGAGGCTTGTCAGGATTAATCGGCGGGATGTGCGGCAGGATCTTGATGTTGTCGTGTCCGGCCGGGGCCTTTGACGGATCGGTGCGGGTCGGGGCAACGAGGTAGATCGTGGGATCTTCGGGGAGCTTGCCCTGCTGGAAGACAGAGTCGAAGTGCTTGCTCTGATTGTTCGAGTAGAAAAAGTTGTGATGGGCGAGCTGGTCGTAGATACGATCGGTCCCGAGATGGATGACGAGACCGGAGCAGGCCGGAGCAAATTTCTCCAGGGTCTTCATGAAGGCGGGCGGCTCGCTAAGCAGCTTCCGGTAGGCGGGGAGGACCTCCATGTTGCAGACGACGTAGTCGGCCGTGAGGGTCTCGCCGCTCCCGAGAGTGACGCCTTTGACCTCGCCCCCCTCTTTGTTGATCGAGGCGACTTCGCTGTCGAGACGAACGGGGATACCGAGATCGTCGAGCAGTTTCCCGAGACCGCGGGCGAGATTGTACATGCCGCCTTTCACATACCAGAGACCGTAGTCGAACTGGATGATGGGCATCAGGTTCATGTAACCGGGCGCATCGTGCGCGGACGAACCGACATACTTGATGAAATACTCGAAAATCATCCGCAGGTGCGGTTCCTCGAAATGCTTGTTGATCGAGCCGGTCATCGTGTTCCGGTGATCCATTTTGAAGATCAACTTCCAGCCGTAGTGGCGCAGCATCTCCCAGACGTTGTCGAGGCCCTTCTTGAAATAGCCGTCGTCGACGAGGTGGTATTGCTCGCGTCCGTAGGTGAGGAAGGCCTGAAACTGAGCCCAGAGCGCCTCAGGATCGCCCTCGAGCTTGGCGAGCTCGGCCTTCATGCGGTCGGGCTCTTCGTAGAGGTCGAAGACGAGGCCGTCCTCGAAGAAATTCCGCCAGTGCGGCGAGACGGACTCGAGCTGCACGTAGTCCTCCATGCGCCTGCCGGCGCGTTCCCAGAGGCTTTCGAAGAACTGGGGCAGCGTGAAGATGGAGGGCCCGAGGTCGAAGCCGTAGCCCTCGATCTCGGTGAAATTTAGCTTGCCGCCGATGCGTTCGTTTTTCTCGACGATCTCGACATCAAATCCCTCGGCCTTTAGTGAAATAGCGGCGGCGAGGCCTCCGAGGCCCGCTCCGACAACGATGACGTTTTTCTGGTGATGCTTCGAGTCTCTGGTCATGCAGTGATTCCCGTTTTGGTGTAGGAAAGCCCGAAAGTATCCGAGATAAGGTTCGAAGCAATACGCGCTGACTCAAAAATCGTGGGAAGTCCGCTCCCGGGATGGGTCCCGCCGCCGACGAGGAAGCAGTTGCTGAACTCCTCGAAGCGGTTCCGCGGGCGCATGAAGGCCATCTGGCTGAGGCAATGCGAGAGATTGAAGGTCGCGCCCTTGAAAATGTCGAGCTCGGTGTTCCAGGTGCGCGGGGTGTAGATTTTTTCCACTTCGACGCTCTCCTCGAGATCGGTGATCCCGAGCCGGTCGGCAAAGGCCTTGAAAACGAGGGAACGGTAACGATCCTGAACCTCGTCCCAGTTGACATCGCCGTCGAGATTCGGGGTCGGGACAAGAATATAGAGACTGGATTTCCCGGCCGGAGCCAGCGTCGGGTCGGTCACGCTGGCGTTGCGGACGTAGAAGGAGATGTCGTCCGAGGATCGGTTCAGCTTGAAGATTTCCTCGACGTTCTTTTTGTAATCACGGGCGAAAACGATGCTGTGGTGGGGGAGATCGTAGACCTTGTTCACGCCCAGATGCATCATGAAGGTGGAGCAGCTGTATTTCATGCGATCCAGCTTTTCCGCCGTGTACTTTTTGAGGGCACCGTCGGGAACGAGGTGGGTCATGGCATGGGCGAAGTCGGCGTTGATGATGACGCTGTCGCCGTAGACTTTTTCCCCGTTTTCCAGTTCCACCCCGGTGACCTTGCGTCCGTCGAGGATGATCTGCTTCACCGGCGTGCCGGTGTGGATGTGGGCGCCGCAGTCCGCTGCGGCCCGCCCGAGACCGACGGGGATCTCGCTGAGACCGCCGATGGTGTGGTAGATGCCGTGCTCGTGCTCCATGTAGGACAGCATCGCAAAGGCGCCCGGGCACTCCCAGGCGGACATCCCGAGATACTTGCTCTGGAAGGAGAAAAGAAGCGCGAGCTTCTCATCCGGGAAATACTTCTTCAGATTGTCGAAAACCGTCGAACCAAGCGAGAGATGCGGCAGCGCCGGGAGAAGATCGGGCGAGAGGGTGCGGAGGGAGAGGGGAAAGTCGCGCTCGAAAGCGGGGAGCAGCTTGCCGAAGCGGGCCTTTTCTTTTTTTAGAAAAACGTCCATCGCCGCCGACTGGCCCGGGAAAAGGCGCTCAATCTCGGCCTTGGTGTCCTCGGTGTTGTTGCAGGCGCGGAAAATCTCGTCGTCGTAACGCAGCTCGTACATCGGATCGAGCCGCACGAACTCGAGGTAATCGGCCGAGTCCTTCCCCGCCTCGATGAAAATCCGGTCGAGGAGGGATTTCATCATCAGGAAAGTCGGTCCGATGTCGAAGCGATAGCCATCGATCTCGTGCGCCGAAGTGCGGCCGCCGAGGCGATCGTGCTTTTCAAAGACATGGACTTCGATCCCGCGGCTCGCAAGCAGGAGCGCACTTGCGACACCGCCGGGGCCGCCGCCGATAATCAATACCTTTTTGGGGGATCCTCCCGATCCCGTCGATCCTAAATCTTTCATTCAGCGCCTAAGTGTCGAAAAGGGTTCCCATGTCTGAGACCGAGACCGCTTTCGGGGTTTCTATCCATCGTTTCCGGAGACGCCCTCGTCGAGTTTTTTTTCGACGGGATCAACTCCAGAGGGTATCGGTTATTTTGTGGTGATCGTGACAGTGCCTGTCATTTTCCAGTCCCCGCTCGTATTAAGGAGAAATGAAAGAACCGGCTAAAGACTGCCCTATTTACGATCTTGCCGGAATTGTGGACACGCAGAAGCAATTTTTTGCCTCCGGGACCTCGCGAAATCTCTCCTACCGGCTCGAACGCCTCGCCAAACTTGAGGCCGGGATCATCCGCGAGGGCGACGCTCTCCTTGCCGCGCTTGCCTCCGACCTCGGCAAGCCCGCCCTTGAGGCCTATGTCGCCGAGTATCATTTTGTCCTGACCGAGATCCGCCTTTTCCGGAAAAAACTGACCCGATGGGCACGGCCGCAGCGCGTCGGGACACCCTTTTACTCCCTCCCCGCCCGCAGCGAGATCCGGCGGGAGGCCTACGGGGTCGCCCTCATCGCCGCCCCGTGGAATTACCCTTTTCAACTCTCCCTCAGCCCTCTCGTCGCGGCAGTCGCGGCGGGGAACTGCGTCGTTCTGAAGCCCTCCGAACTCGCCCCCGCCACCGCCGGCCTGCTTTCGCGGATCGTCGCTGCGGTCTTCGATCCCGGACACGTCACCGTGGTCGAGGGCGGACCAGAGACGGGGAAAGAGCTCCTCGCCCAGTCCTTCGACTTCTGGTTTTACACCGGCAGCGAAGGGGTCGGACGCCTCTACGCCGAAGCCGCCGCCCGGACGCTCGCTCCTGTCGCCCTGGAACTGGGCGGCAAATGTCCGTGTCTCATTGACGGGGATGTAGACCTCAGGCAAACCGTCGAACGGGTCATCACCGCCAAGTTTTTCAACGCCGGCCAGACCTGTATCGCTCCGGATTTTGTCCTCGTGCCCGAACCGCTCAAAGAAGCTTTCGTCTCAACCGCCCGGGAGATTCTGACCGCTTCCTACGGGAAGGAAAACCGCGGTGATCTCGCCGTGATCGTCAATGCCAACCACTACCGTCGCCTCGCCGGGCTCACCATGCCCGACGAAATCCGCATCGGCGAGGATGATCCGGACGCCCGGCACCTCGCTCCGCGCCTTCTCCCCGGCGCCGACTGGGACTCGCCCGCGATGCAGGAGGAAATCTTCGGCCCTCTCCTCCCCGTGATCGGCTATCAAAACCTCGACGAGGCTCTCGAACGGCTTGCCCGGCTCCCCGCCCCGCTCGCCCTCTATGTCTTTTCCCGAAACCGCGCCCTCCGCGAGCGGGTCGCCGCGACGGTCCGCTCGGGATCGATCTGCTTCAACGACGCCCTCAAGCAGGCCACCAATCTCAATCTCCCCTTCGGCGGGGTCGGTCCCAGCGGGATGGGACGCTACCGCGGCCGCTCCGGATTCGAGTGTTTCACCTGCGCCCGCTCCGTGACTCGCCGGTTTTTCTTCCCCGATCCCTTCATGGCAAAGCCACCCTACGGAAACCAGCTCGATCAGTTGCGGAAGATTTTGAAGTGAGGGAGGGGCTTCACCGAAAGACTCAAAGGAGGAACACTTCCGACCTCATCGATGCGGAATGCCAACAACCCTGGCCCTTCGCCTCCCTCGAATCCCATCACACCGTCGCCGACACTCCCCCCAGTATACCAATCATCATTCCCGTTCGTAGCGCTTTCTCATTCACAAGAATAAACCAGTGCAGTCCGTAAATCGGCGGCATCTCAGCCGGGTCCTCTCACTGCGAAACCGCTTTCATCCCCATAAAAAAGCCGCAGAGCTTACTCTGCGGCTTTGAAAAATACCTCTTTCCCGTCCGGTCGACCTTAACCACTGTTTCCGGAAAAACAGCGAACTCTAAGCGACCCGACTGCCGGGGAAAAGACCGATCAGATGTTGCTTTGCCAGAAGTCGGGCGTAGCCGTGCGCGAAAACTTCCATGCGCCGGAGGCAACAAGGCGGAAGTAATCCTTACCGACCGAACGACAAACCGGAGCATCGAAGCCCTGTTTGACGAGCAGGTCCTGAAGCGCCTTGTCAATGTAACGAATCTGGCTGCCTCCACCGGTCAGGAAGATGTTCTTGACCAGAATTTCAGACAAGCGCGACGGGCTCGATTCGATGAGCTCGACGACAGCCTCGAAAATCTTAGTCAGGAGCTCGTGAACAGGATCGGAAAGAGCCGTTCCGACCTCGATGGAGCGCCGTTTCCCCTTGATCACGACCTCAACGGAACTTTTCGCACCTCGCTCCACCGTGGAATGAGCTTCCTTGATTTTCCGAATATCATCGACAGTGAGATCGAACTCAGGGTAGACACTTTTGAGATATTCCAGAGCCTTCTCGTCAATCCAATCTCCCGCTACCGGAATCGAAAAGGTATCCTTGTCAGTGGGGAACTTCCCCTGGATGAGGCAAAGGTCAGTCGTGCCGGCACCGATATCGACGATCAGAGAGTTCCTGACCGGATCATGGTAATCGCCGGTCTTCAATTTGGAATCGTCCCGATAGCCGAGGGCGGCGAGGAACGGCTCAGGGACAAGAATGAACTTCTCAAAGATACCGCGGCAGGACTTGCCGACGGCCGAGCGATCGGCCTCGGTAGTCCGGGCGGGGATCCCAATAACCGCGTAGACAGGATTTTCAGGATTTTCTCTCTGGATCCGCTTTTGGATCTCCTTGAAGAAGATTCCGACCGCCTCAACATCGTGGATGACTCCGTCCCGCAAAGGATGGCGAATGTCGAGATAGTCAGAATCCCTGACGGCATCGTCGCCCACCAGATATTTCGCACCGAGGTCGAAAACCCCAAGGACAGTGTCTTTGGGGACCTCTCCCACCACGGTGGGAATGGAAAAGTCCAAACTCGCATTGACTTCCCGCCCGATCGACCCCACCACGACCGTGGTGTTCGTCCCGAAATCGATTCCGAGGTAGGTTCCGTTATCTTTCAATCCTGTCATATCTAGTGTTAGTGTTGGTGTTGGCGTTGGCTTGGTAATTTTTCTCTGTTGCGTGGTGGCCGGTTTCTTGTCGGCACCCCCTGAAGGCTCCGCGACCGAATTTTCAGGAACGGCAGACCCGGAAGTCGCGACAACCAGCTCCGTTACGGCAGGGACCGGCAAAGGATCGTCGTTGCCGGGAGGAGTCGATTCCGTCGAGTCGGCAGATGATTCAAGAGAGACTGAAACCGGTCCCGAAGAGTCGGCAGACGGTTCATGGAACTCGGCCAAGGCCTCTCGCGAGACCGGCGCTTCCCCGGACGAAGCTCCCTCGCTGCCGCTACCAGAGCGGATTAGCATCTCGCCAAGACCGTAGGGCGAGTCCTCAGATGGCGTGTTCTCAGATGGCGTTTCCTCGGGCGTCATTTAACTAAGGGGGCTGTAAGCGGAAAAAATTTATTCCGGAGGCAAAGTTCAAAAAAATTTCTCCGGAACCGAGTCTCGCTTACACCTAAAACGGATTTTACTCAATTTATTTCGCCTTTTGTAGAGCCTAAAAATGTTTATTAGACCTTAGTTCAATATCGAGCGGCAAATTATCGGACATTCTTTTTACTTCAAGTTAATTTTTTTTAGACGGAGGCAACAGGGGAAGCGACGAAAGGGTGCCCGCTATTCAGACGAGATCGACAATGGACCCGAAATCGGCGTCGAAGAGGCGCTTGTAGATGCGCGTAGCGATGCCGTCAGTCATCTTCGCGAGCACGTCACAAACGACTCGGGCGCGGCCGGTGACATCGGGATGGGAAAAAATCAGGGTTTCCTCCTCGTCCGAAAGGAGGCGGTAATGCCCGGCCCCCGGCTCGGGTCGCTCGATGTAGAGGTCGGCGAAAACGTCGAAGAGCCGCGAGAGGATATAGTCGGACTTGCGGTCGAGCTGCTGGAGCTGCTGGCTTTTAAAAACGAGATCGAGAGAAATTTGCTTGTAGAGCGAGCAGGCCTCCTCGATGGCCGGGTCGATGGTAAGGCGATAGCGATGGCGCGCGGTGCGGTCGCTGAGAAAGCCACCGACTTCTTCAAGTTCGGCCGCGTTAATAAAAGCACCGATCTTTTTCCCGATGGTGGACTCGATTCGGCCGCGTCGGATCGCATCGAGCAGCTCATCGACGAGGACAGATTCCGGCGAGGTAAGCGTTCGCAGCGCGGCCCATTTTTCGATCTTGTCGATATTGATGAAACCCGCCTGAATGCCGTCAGCAATGTCATTGAGCGAGTAAGCGGTGTCGTCGGCCCAGTCCATGATGCGGCACTCGATCGAGCGGAACCCGTTGCGGAGTGTCCCCGGGTGAAGGTGCCCGGGAAAGTCTTCGCCGCCGATGACGAACTTGAGGATATCCGCCTGTTCCGCATAGAGGAAGTGGTTTTTCTGCGGGGCCACTTCTCCGAAGAGCGTCTTGTATTTCAGGACCCCATCCATGAGGGCTCGCGACGGATTCATGCCCCGGTCGGGTCCGAAGAGAATCGTCGTGAGGATGCGCAGAGTCTGGGCGTTACCCTCGAACCCGCCGAAAGGCTCCATGAGCCGGTGCAGGGTCCGCTCGCCGGTGTGGCCGAAAGGCGGGTGCCCGATATCGTGCGATAGGCAGGTTGCCTCGACGAGATCAGCGTCGATGTAGCAGGTCGGGGATAGAAGCGGAGATGTCTGATTGAGCCGGTTGCAGAGACTGCGGCCGATCTGGGCCACCTCAATGGAGTGTGTCAGGCGCGTGCGGTAGAAGTCATACTCGCCGCTGAAGAAGACCTGCGTCTTGTTTTGAAGGCGACGGAAGGAAGAGGTGTGAATGATACGGTCGCGATCCACCTGAAAGGGGCTGCGGTAGTCGCCGACGTTCAACGGCGGATTGCCCTGGATGCGCTCCTGATCGAATGTATTGTAAAAATCGTTTTTCACCTGCCGACGCTAGACTCGCCAACGCTTCGTGAAAAGCAAGACCCGCGTAATCATGAGGCCCAAGAAGGGCGGTCTCCGTCCCGACGGTGGAATGAGTGATTTCGATTGCGGAAGGGGAGCGCGTCGTGTTTGAGTCGGAGAGTTCAATCGTCTTCAGAACATGCCTTTCCAACCCTTGTCGGACGCCGGACCGGAACCCTCGCACCTCAGCGACCTGGGGTTGCTTCTCATCAGGGTCATCACCGTGGCGGTTTTTTCCTATTACCAGCTGGTCACCCAGGTGGTCCTCGGCATCGACTTCATCTGGGAGGCAGCGGAGTGGGATCTGGTCACCCAATTGGCCGAACGGAGGTTTCCCGCCCCGCCCGTCCTCGCGCTCGCGTCGCTCTCAATTCTGATCATCTCCCTCCTGGGGGTGCTGGTTGGCATTTTTACGCGGATCAATGCATTCGTCCTCGTTCTCCTGAGCGGCGTCATCCTCCTCGCTCCGATCATTCTTTCAGCCACCCTCAACCCCCAGACGCTCGCTCTTTATATCGGGCTCTTCGCGGGACTCGCTTTCGGGGGTGGTGGGCGCCTTTCGCTCGACTACGCTCTCGCGAATCGCCGCGAAAGGAGAAGAAATCCTCTCTAGCTGACGGGAAAGGGCCTTTTGAGGCAAAACTCGACAAATTTTCCCCTTGAAACCGAGGGCCTAAGCCGCGTTGATCCGTGATGCCTTCATTTGAAGATCTAGGATTGTCTGGTCCGGTGCTCCGAGCCATCGCGAGGACCGGTTATACCGAGCCCACACCCATTCAGGCTCAAGCAATTCCGGAGGCGTTGCAAGGTCGTGATATCGTCGGAGCATCGCAAACCGGGACCGGGAAAACGGCGGCTTTCGGCCTGCCCATCATCTGCCGGATGCAGCCCTCGACGAAGGTCCAGTGCCTCGTCCTCGAGCCGACCCGCGAGCTCGCGGCCCAGGTTGAAGACCAGATGAACGTCTTTTCCTACTACAAGCCGCTCAACGTCGTCCTCCTCCACGGCGGCGTCGGCTACGGCCACCAGATCGAGGCCCTCGAAGGCAAGCCCGATGTCATCATCGCCACCCCCGGCCGTCTCCTCGATCACCTTGAAAAGGGCAATCTCGACCTAAGCGAAGTGAAGTTCCTCGTCCTCGACGAAGTCGATCGCATGCTCGATATGGGTTTCCTCCCCGATGTGAAGCGCATCATCGATCAGTGTCCCTCGGGACGTCAGACCCAGTTTTTCTCCGCGACTATGCCCGGCGCGATCCAGACCCTCGCGAACTGGGCCCTCAAGGACCCCGTTGCCGTCGAGATCGGCGAACGCCGTTCCCCCGCCGAGACCGTGAGCCACGCCTTTTATCCCGTCGGGATGGATCAGCGCGATGAACTCATCGTCGCCCTCGTCGAAAAAACCGGATTCGAGAGCATGATGATCTTCACCCGGACGAAGAAAGAGGCCGACTCCCTCCTCGCCCGTCTTCAGGACATCGAAGGCACCCGCCCCACCGCACTGCACTCGGACATCAAACAGAGCGATCGCACCAAGGCCCTTCAGGGTTTCCGCGACGGCACTTTCAACATCATCGTCGCGACCGACATTGCCGCCCGCGGCCTCGACATCTCGGGGGTGACCCACGTCATCAACTACCGCGTCCCCGAAAACCCCGAGGATTACGTCCACCGGATCGGACGGACCGGACGCGCCCAGCAGGAAGGCGACGCCTTCACCATCCTCACGGCGGACGAACTTGAGAACGCCCGTTCCGTCGAGCATTTCATCGAGCAGAAGATCGAGCGCCGCAAGCTCGAGGGCTTCAACTACAATTACACCGCCCTGCTTGAGGATAACCCGACTCCGCTCCGCAAAAAGCGCCCGTCGGCACCGAAACGCCGCAAACGCTGAGAGCGATGCCCTTCCCTTCCTTTCTCTGACCCCCCGTCGCGCCATGAAATACGCGATCTGCAACGAGACCTTTCAGGACTGGCCCTTCGAAAAGGCCTTCGCTTACGCCCGATCGGTCGGCTACACCGGCATCGAGATTGCCCCGTTCACCCTCGGCGGTCCCATTGCGGAGTTCAGAGCGGAGCAGCGGGCTGTCCTCAAGGGGCAAATCGTCGAGGCAGGGCTGGAGTGCGTCGGTCTCCACTGGCTCCTCGCCAAGACCGAAGGGTTTTATCTCACCACTCCCGACGAGGCCGTAAGACATCGCACCGGGGACTACCTCGCCGAGCTCGCTAAACTCTGCCATGATCTCGACGGCACCATCATGGTCCTCGGCTCGCCCGTGCAGCGCAATCTCCTCCCGGGTGTCTCGCACGATCAGGCGATGGCTTTCGCCGTCGACACGATAAGGCGCGCCATGCCCGTGCTCGAGGATTGCGGGGTCACCCTCGCCCTTGAGCCGCTAGCTCCGAGTGAAGGCGACTTCCTCAACACCGCCGCCCTCGGGATCGAGCTCGCGAAAATGATCGACTCGCCCAACTGCCGCCTCCACCTCGATGTGAAGGCGATGTCGAGTGAGGCCATCCCGATCGAGCAGGTCATCCGCGAGAGCCGCGCCTGGATCGCCCACTTCCACGCGAACGATCCGAACCTCCTCGGTCCCGGCATGGGCGAGGTGGTCTTTGATCCCGTTTTCGGCGCTCTCAAAGAGATCGCCTACGACGGGTGGGTCTCCGTCGAAGTCTTCCGCTACGAACCCGGCATCGAGACGATCTGCGAAGAGAGCATCCGCTACATGCGCGAGGTCGAGGCGCGGGTGTGAGGTTGAAGGGAAAAACAGTCATCGGTCCCGTTTTTCCACCCCTTTGCCCTTATCGCGGTCTTTTTCTTTGCGCTCTTTTCCGGGCTTGCCTTTGTTGCCGCCGCCGGGGCGATCGGGTTGCTCCGCCGTTTCCGGCTCGGGAGTGATTTCGGATTCAGAGGCGGACTTATCGGCTGGAAGCGGCGCCGGCGCTGTCTCGCCGACTTCGGAAGAGGGCGGATTCGGCATCGTTGACTCGGGTTTTTCTGTGCGAGTATCAGACTTTGCCTCTATCGGCCCGGGTTCAGGGGCAGGGGCAGGCATCGGGATCTCGGGTGTTTCCGGTGCGGGTGCGGGTAACGAGGGCGCCGGTGGAGTCAGAGCTTCGGGCACGGGAAGGGTTTCCGGAGCGGGCTCAGGCATCGGAGCAGGCGGCGTTTCCGGCACGGGCACCGGAAGAGTTGGCTCTGCGGGGCGGGGGGCGGGCAGCGGCATCGGAGCCGTCGAAGTCTCCAGAGCAGGGGCCTTCTCTTTTTCTTCCTCCAGGCGCGCGGCCGGTCGGGGAGCTGGCGGCGCGGAATCGTTGGGCCGGGGGCGGGAATCGGGGAGGTTGGAGGAAGGTCGCGGCCTGGGGGGATTGTCGGCCGTGCCCTTGGGGGAGGCGCTCAACGGTTCCTCAGACTGATTGATCGGTTCGGGTCGCGGCGACGCATCCGACGGGCGGGCGGGCGCAGCGCCTTTTTGACCACGCTCTTCACGATCGACGGCGGGAACTTTGGGATCCTGCTTCAGCCGGTCACCGGGACGGGGCCGGTCCGGAACGGCGGGGAGCTCTTTCTCTTTCTCTTTCTCTTTCTCTTTCTCTTTCTCTTTCTCTTTCTCTTTCTCTTTCTCTTTCTCTTTCTCTTTCTCTTTCTCTTTCTCTTTCTCTTTCTCGGAAGCGGTAGGCGCGGCGGGTTTGGGTGCGGGGGATCGTTCCGGCGTCACCGCTACCGGTGCCGTCTCCACGCGGGCTCGTTCGCGGGCGAAGTTCTGGATTAGGCCGACATCGGGGCGCGCCGCGTTGTGGGCGGGGATGAGTTGCTCGATGATTCCGCCGAGGAGGGACGGCTTTGCCTGCCCGGCCGAAGCGGGGGCGACGCGGGGAGCAAGGAAATTGAGCCGCCCGCCATTCGGACGCGGCTCGGATCTGTCCTGTAGACGAGCCTCGGGGCTCCATTCATGACGGGAAAGTTCGTGACGGGGCAGGCGGGAACCAAACTCCCTTCTCAGAGGCTCGGGCCGGGGTCCTTCGACAATGATCTTTTGTTCGTGGACACGAATGTGGGTCACGTTGGTCGTTTCTTTGATGATAGTCAGGCTCCGCGTCATCGGGACCGCGTGGGCGCGCACCGGTTCGATGAAGAATCCGGTCGGAACGAAGTTATAGTGATGCGGGGGAATACCGCAGGCGCTGTCAGTGCGCGCTCCGTAGTTGAAGGTCGTCTCGTAGACGGTGATGGGCGGCAGGGGTGCCCAGCCGATATAGTTATTGCTCACCCGCCACGAGACCCAGGCGGGTGCCCAATCCGGACCGGGCACCCAGATCCAGCCGATGCGGGCGACTTCGGTCCAGCGTCCGTAATGGTAGGTCGCCCAGCCGAAGGGTTCCTCGCTCCACCAGGCCCAACCCTGGTCGGTGTCGAGCCAGCGCCCGTCGGTGTAAGGGCGCCACTGCGGGGAACGGCGCGCGACCTCAGGCTGCCAGACGTATCCATATTCAGCGGTCTCGAACCACGGGCCATACGGCGCGAGCTCCCGATAAAAGAGAGAGTAATCGGGACCTCTCGGGTAGATCTGCTCGACGGGACGCGCCCGGGGCGGGGCCGGTAGTTGCGGTTGCGGACGGGACTCGCTTTCCCGCGTGCGGGCTTCGTTTTTGGCGGCCAGACTATCAGCTCTCGCGTTTGCCTCCTGCACCCGCACCTCCGCGAGGGCTTTTTCCGCCTCAGCGGCGCGTGCCTGTGCCTCGGCGAGGCCCTGATCACTCTGCGCGCGGTTCAACGCCTCACGGGCACTCGCAGCCTCGGCAAGGGCGGCGTCGCGGTCGATCTGGAGTCGCTCGCGCTCAAGGGCGAGCATTTCCCGCTGGATCTCGAGCTGCAAGTTGAGCGAGGTAGACGGATCGACGGGCGGTTCAGGTGCCTGGCGATCGCAGGAGACCGAGAGAAACAGAAGAATTCCGAGGGAAAAGAAGACGATGGTTTTTTTCATGGGGTGCCACTTCTAAAGACGTATCGTGCCGGTGTTTTATGAGGCCGCAGTTGCGCGTAGAGTCATGTTCAGGCTGGATATTTCTTCGGAAGCCTCGGAAAGGTAAGTATCCTCCTCTCCATGAGCACACCTTTTACCTACGAAGAACTTCACGGCGAAGCGATCCGCCCCCATTTGCAGGCGCTCGGGCAGCTGCGCATTGCCGTCTTCCGCGAATTCCCCTATCTCTACGACGGCGATCCGGCTTACGAAGAGGCCTACCTCGCGACCTATGTGAAATCACCGCGCAGTCTCGTCGTCCTCCTCAGGAACGAAGGTGCCATCGTTGGCGCGACGACCTGTCTGCCGATGGCGGACGAGTCGGACGAGTTTCAGGCTCCCTTCCTCGCGGCGGGATATGAGCTTGAGAAAATCTTTTACCTCGGCGAATCCGTCATCCTCCCCGCCTTTCGCGGACGCGGGGCGGGTCACGAGTTTTTCCTGCGGCGCGAGGCCCATGCCCGCCGCGTCGGGCCGTTTCGCTACACCTGCTTTTGCGCGGTCGATCGTCCCGTCGATCACCCCATGCGTCCGGCGGGCTACGATCCTCTCGACGCCTTCTGGACCCGGATGGGTTACCGTAAGGATCCCGCCCTGCAGTGCGAGCTGGAGTGGAAAGAGATCACTGCGGAGATGCCGACCCGGAAGCGCCTTTCTTACTGGCTGAAGGACTGGTCTGCGCCGGAGCTCCGGCCTTGAGGCGATTCTGCAACCCCATTAGCTGTGATGTCAGGGTTTTAGAAAGACGAAAATTCTCTTTTTGTCAGGGCAAAGGCGGATTATTCGCCTACCGGTATCGTTTTATCGGCAATTTCCCTCTCTTCGCCAAGCAGCATTTTTTCGAGATAGATCGCCACCACTTTTTCAACCGTCGGGCCGAAGTCTTTGCCGTGCTCGCCACCCGCGACGGTGACGAGGATCGCCGGCACGCCTGTGCTCTCGATGCGTTTTTTATAATCGACCGATTGGGGATAGGGCACGATCATATCTTTGTCCCCGTGGACGATGAGGTGCGGGGCATCGTCGGCCGTGACGCGTTCGATCGGCGAAGCACTTTTGGCTTTGTTAGTATTTTCAAGGATGGGTCCGCCGATAAGTTTAGACTCGGCCGAGTCGGGGGCGTTGTGATCGATGGTGCTGTCGTGGTCTCCCATCGTGAGCAACTCCGCAGGGCCGAAAAAGTCGATGACACAGTGCACTTTGGCATTCTGATCGAGGTGGCGGCCGATTTTGCCCTCGAGTTCTTCAACCCCGTCCGAGACGCCGAGCATCGCGGCGAGGTGGCCGCCGGCAGAGGATCCCCACACGGCGATGCGATTAGGATCGAGGCCGTATTCTCCGGCATGGGCCTTGAGCCATCGGATCGCGGCCTTGCCGTCGTGGATCTGCGAAGGCCACTGCGCTTCGCCGCTGAGGCGGTAGCCGATCGAGGCTCCGGCGTATTTTCCGGAGGCGACGTAGGCTCCCACTTTGGCCCCGCCGCCGTTCTTGTCCCCGCTCTGCCAGGCGCCGCCGTGGATGAAAACGATGAGGGGAAGCGGTTCGCTGCCGACCCGTTTTTCGGGGAGGTAAAGGTCGAGGGTCTGGCGGGGATTGCCGGTGCCGGCATAGTCGAGATCGGCGAGCTTTTTCACGCCCTCTCTTGGACCCGGCCCACCGCCCGGTCCTTGCGCGATGGCGGCGTCTTCCTCTTTCGAGATGAATCCGTCGCCGTCCTTGTCGATCCGATCAAAGTTCTTCCGGAGCGGTTCGGGCGATTCCTCGCGAGAGAGCTTGCCGTCGCCGTTGCGGTCCCATCGCTCGATTCGCGAGGCCCCCGGCTGCTGCGCGGTGGCGCCGGTGAGGGAAAAGGCGAGGAAAAAAGCGATGACCGGGAAGTGACGGGGGGGCATGGACGATCAAACCGTCCGTCCCGCTGAAAGTTGCGTCTGCTCCGCAGGGGGCTTTCTCATGGCTTTTCGAAGTCCGCGAGGGCGGCGGCGAAGCGTCGTCCCACTTCGAGCGTGCCCGCGGCAGTGAAGTGAATGTGGCGCGGCACGAGCGTTTCGGCTCCGGCCGTGTCGACGTAGCGGCAGAGCGGATCTTTTCCCGCGAGGGCCTTCTGCGCCGCGACGATGGCGGGGAGGTGCGGATTTTTTCCGTCGCCGAAGCGCGTGTTCACCGCGAGCAGGGCAACGAGTTCGGGGGCCTCTAGGTCCCGGCGCAGACGCGCGATCATCGTCCCGAGAGCCTCTTCGTAGCGGGGGGCGGCGTCTGCGTTGGCATCGCTCTCCCCCTGGATCCAGATAAGGGCGCGCAGCCTCAGAGTGATGCCGCGTTCTTTCGCCGAGGAGATCGCGGCACGGCTCTCGTCGATGAGGGCGCGATAGCAGGCGCCGCCCGGACCGGCATCGTCGGGGTTCCAGTCCGTCGCCATGGAGGTGCCGCTGAAGGCGACTTTCACGATCGCGAGGGGCGTGTCGTCGTGTTCGCGCCAGCTCCTCGCGAATCCCATCTCGGGACCGAAACCGCCCCCGGGTTTCCCGAAGTTTCCGTACTGACGCTTCAGGCCCGAGGCCGTGTCACCCGATGCATCGATCTTCGGGATCGGCTCTCCGATCGGCTGGGGGCGCAGGCTCGTCCACTGCCGGGCGCTGGTGGAGTCGTGGACGTCGGGCGGCGGATCTCCGCAACGCCACCAAAAGAGCACTTTTTCATCTCCCGGATCGGAGGGCAGTTCAGGGGCATAGGCGTCGTAGCCGACCGCATTGGACTGACCCGCGACGAGAACCAGATCGCGGACCTCTTCCGCGATGAGATCGGGGGAAAAGCGGACGAACAGAGAAAGACAAACGAAGCCGAGTCGGAGAAATGGCGTGGGCATATCTTCCTACGTTTTAACGGTATTGACAGGAAAGGCGAGATTTTCCTACCCTCATACCCCTCGACACGATGAGTTCCGTCCCGGAGGCATCGGTGCCGATAACCCAACCCTCACTCTATGTCCCGTAATCTCAGTTCCCTATCCTTCCGGCGGAGCGATCCGAAGAATCTCTTTGAGCGCATGGTCGAGGCGGCGGAAGAGACGGGGACGGCGGCCCGCGCGGAGACGGTGCGGGCGCTGGGAGAATCCTCCCTCTTCGGTGATGCCGTGACGCTCGGGGCGGTCTCGTTTTACGACTTTCTGAAAAAGGAAAACGAGGGCAAAAAGGTTTTTCTCTGCAACGGGTCCGCCTGCCTTTGCGCGGGAACGCAGGGGGCGCTAAAGGAAGATATCGGCAACCATTTCCCGACCGAAGAGATCGGCCACATCTGCTGTCTCGGTCGTTGCCACGAGGGCGGGGCGTTCCAGTATGAAGGCCGCAACTACTCGGGCAAGTCAGCTGGCGAACTGGGTCTTCTTTTTGAAAACGGGGCGGGCGAGAGCCGGGATCATTATCATGTCGAGAGCACCCTCGCCGAACCGCAGTTGACCGCGCCCTTTCCGGGGGTGGCGGAATACTACGAGCCGCTCGGGTCATGGCTCATGCGCGATCCGGGTGAGTTTTATCCTGAGCTCAAAGACAGCAAATTGCGCGGCCGCGGCGGGGCGGGTTTTCCCCTGCACCTGAAATGGCTTTCGTGCCGTCAGGCCGAAGGAGAGATCAAGTACATCGTCTGCAACGCCGACGAGGGGGATCCGGGTGCCTACATCGATCGCTATCTCATGGAAGAGCAGCCGCACAGCGTCCTCTTCGGAATGATCGCGGCAGGCTGGTACTGCGGCGCGGCCGTGGGAATTCTTTACATTCGGGCGGAGTATCCCGACTCCCTTGAGCGCATCGACGCGGCGATCGTCGAGCTGCGCGAGGCCGGATGGCTCGGGGAAAACATTCGCGGCAGCGGATTTTCCTTCGACCTGAAAACGATCAAGGGCGCCGGCGCCTACATCTGCGGGGAGGAAACCGCCCTGCTCGCCTCGATCGAGGGGCAGCGTCCCGAGGTCCGGACGCGGCCGCCTTTCCCGACCCACGAGGGCCTCTACCGCAAACCCACCGTCGTGAACAACGTCGAGACCTTCTCGAACCTGCGGGCCATCATGGCAAAGGGCGGCGTCGCTTTTGCCACCGTAGGGACAGAGCAATCCACCGGACCCAAGCTCGTCTCGCTCGACAGCCATTTCCGCCGTCCCGGGATCTACGAGGTCGCGATGGGCACGCCCCTCGCCCGGGTCTGCTACGAACTTGCCGGAGGCTTCAAAGAGCCGGTCAAAGCGGTGCAAATCGGAGGTCCGCTCGGCGGGCTCATCCCCGTGGAAAAGATCGACGAACTCACCGTGGACTTCGAGTCGTTCAAAAACGCCGGTTTTCTCCTCGGCCACGCCGGAGTCGTCAGTATTCCGCAGAGTATGCCGATGATCCAGTACATCGAGCACCTCTTCCAGTTCACTGCCGATGAGTCGTGCGGGAAGTGTTTTCCCTGCCGCATCGGCTCGACCCGCGGGCAGGAACTCATCGCGAAGGCGCGGAGTGAAGAGGGTTACCTCATTGACCGAACCCTCCTGGATGACCTCCTCGACACGATGCAGATCACCTCGCTCTGCGCCCTCGGTGGCGGGGTTCCGCTGCCCGTGAAAAATGCCCTCCACTACTTTGCCGACGAACTGCGTCCCTACTTCCGCGCCTGATCTTTTTCACTCTCAAATCCCCCGCCCCATCATGGTCCAGCTCACTCTTGACGACACCGCCTACCTCGACGGCAAAGCACTCGCTTTTCAAAACGGCGACACGATCCTCAAGTTCGTCGATCGCCATCTCGGGCGCGGCCACGTGCCCACCCTCTGCGACGCCCCGCAACTCGATCCCTACGGCGCCTGCCGCGTCTGCTCGGTTGAGATCGCGACGAGTGAGGACGGTCCCCGTCGTGTCGTCGCCTCGTGCCACACGCCGCTGACTCCCGGGCTCCACGTCTTCAGCCACACGCCGCAGCTCACCCGCCTGCGGCGGAACATTCTCGAGCTCGTCCTCACCGACCATCCGCCCGTCTGTCTCACCTGCGAGATCAACGGCAATTGCGAACTCCAGACCGTCGCGGCGAAAGTCGGGGTCCGCGAGATTCGCTACCCTGAGGGGAAAAATCACCTCGACCGGAAAAAGGATCTCTCGCATCCTTACATGACCTCAGACCTCTCGAAGTGCATCAATTGTTCGCGTTGTGTCAGGGCCTGCGACGAGGTCCAGGGGCAGTTCGTCCTCTCGATGCACGGTCGCGGATTTGAAGCCCGCATCATTAAGGGGCTCGACGTCAGTTTCGAAGAATCGCCCTGCGTCAGTTGCGGTGCCTGCGCCCAGGCCTGCCCGACTTCGGCGATCTCGGATGTGCACGAGTCGAAGTCCATCCTTGCCACGAAGAAGACCCGGACGATCTGCACCTACTGCGGCGTCGGCTGCAACCTCAACGTGGCGACCCGCGGCGATGAGATTCTTTCAATCCAGGCGCCCGCCGACTCCGAGGTGAATCATTCGCACACCTGTCTGAAGGGACGCTACGCTTTCAAATTTTACAATCACCCCGACCGGCTCCGCAGCCCGCTCATCCGGCGTGACGGCCATTTCGTGGAAGCGACCTGGGAAGAGGCCTACGACCACATCGTGAAAAACCTCACCCGCATCCGCGAGGACCACGGAGGCGACGCTGTCGCCGGCATCTCCTCGGCCCGCTGCACGAATGAGGAAAACTACCTGATGCAGAAATTCATCCGCACCGGCTTCGGCACGAACAATATCGACGCCTGCGCCCGCGTCTGCCACAGCCCCACCGCCTGGGGCATGCAGAAGGCCTTCGGCACCGGTGCCGCGACCAACAGTATCGCCGACCTCAAATTCACGAATTGCATCCTCATCACCGGAGCCAACCCCACCGAGGGACACCCCGTCACCGGATCGCGCATCAAGCAGCGAGTCCTCAAGGGCGTGCCGCTCATCGTGATCGATCCGCGCGAGATCGAGCTCGTCCCCTACGCCAAACACCACCTGCAGCTCCGCCCCGGCACCAATGTCGCCCTGCTCGACATGTTCGCCTTCTACCTCCTCGAAGAGAACCTCATCGACCGCGACTTCATCACGAAACGCTGTGAGAACTGGGAGGAATTTGAAAAGGGCCTCCGTTCCCTGAATCTCGACGAGCTCGAGGCCATCCACGGCGTCCCCCGCGAGCAGGTTCGCGCCGCCGCCATCGAATACGGCAAGGCCGACAGCGCCATGGCCTTCCACGGACTCGGCGTCACCGAGCACAGCCACGGATCGAAGACCGTCATGACCCTCGCCGACATCGCCATGATGACCGGCAACATCGGCCGTCCCGGCGTTGGCGTCCTCCCCCTGCGCGGACAAAACAACGTCCAGGGGGCCGCCGACATGGGTTGCCAGCCCCACCAGGGCGCCGGCTACTTCCAGGTGAACGACCCCGAGGTGCACCGCCGCTACGAGGAGTTCTACGGCGCCCACCTCAGCGACCGGATCGGCTACAAGATCCCCCAGATGTATGAGGCCGCCCTCGACGGCAGGCTCAAGGCGATGTGGATCATGGGCGAGGACGTCGCCCAGACCGACCCGAACACCGAGCACGTCCAGGCGGCGCTCAACGCCCTCGACTTCCTCGTCGTGCAGGAGCTCTTCATGACCCCCACCTGCGAGTTCGCCGACGTCGTCCTGCCCGCTTCCTCCTTCCTTGAAAAGAGCGGCACCTTCACCAACGGCGAGCGCCGCGTCCAGCGGGTCAATGCCGTGATTTCCCCGGTCGAGGGCACCAAACCCGACGGCGTCATCATCGCCGAGATCATGCAGCGCATGGGGATGGAGCAGCCCGACTACACCCCCGAGGGCGTCCTCGCCGAGATCGCGCAGATCGTCCCTTTCTTTGCCGGCGCGACCTGGGAGAATCTCACCGAGCAGGGCACCCAGTGGCCCATCGCCGAGGGCGGCGTCGGCACGCCCATCCTTCACCTCGAAAGCTTCAAGCGCGGCCTCGGCAAGTTCCACTTCTTCGAGTTCCGCGAGTCGAAGGAGCTCGAGAAACACGGCGTCGACTATCCCTTCATCCTCACGACCGGCCGCATCCTCGAGCATTACAACTGCGGCACGATGACCCGCCGCACCGGCAATGCCGAGATCGTCAGCGAGGATCTCCTCGCGATCCATCCCGAGGATGCGGCGAAGAAGGGCATCGAGGACGGGGATCTCGTGCGAATCTATTCGGCGAGAGGTGAAGTGCGTATCAAGGCGCGGGTGTCGACCGAGGTGAAGCCCGGGATTCTTTACACGACCTTCCACTTCCCCGAGGCGCTGGTGAACATGGTCACGAGCAGCGAGTGTGATGAGGATACGATGTGTCCGGAGTATAAGGTGGTGGCGGTGGATGTGGAACGAGTTGGGGCGCGGGAGAAGCGCGAGGAGGAAATGGTGGTGACCGCGCGCCCGTAAAAGGTAGGAAAGTAAAAGGTAAAAGGTTACGGGAAAGGACGCCATCTTATCACCCGCCAGGGATTCGCGGTCATTCGCGTCACATTCGTTCCCATTCGCGTTGAAATTCCCCCAACCGCATCTGTGATCATTTGACGCCTACGGCATCCATCTCCGCTTCGCTCCGATTGTGGAAATCCTGGCCATCTGTTGCCCCCCCTCATGAAACACGAACTCTTCAGCCACGTCATCCTGACACAGGACCTACCCGAAGCCGGACTTTGCCGGGGGGATCTTGCCACCGTTGTAGAGCAGTATCCGGGTGCTCCCGGTCAAGAGCCCGGCTATGAACTGGAAGTTTTCAACGCCGTCGGCGAAACCGTCGCAGTGGTCAGCGTGCGGGAATCCCAGGTGGAGGCACCCCGCCAGGACGAAAGACTCTGTGTTCGGCACGCGGGCGTTGTTGCCGGATGAGGGGAGGTTGGGTCGTTTGAAGCGGGGAGAATTGAATTACCAAATGGACGGCCTAATATGTCAGGTTCTTCCCGAATTTGAGTG
>DIVG01000004.1 GCA_002422425.1 Akkermansiaceae bacterium UBA6138
GCGGACGGACTGGAGAAAGACACAGCAGCGCTATCGGCAGTTTCTTTATGAGGAGGGCGAGGCCCGGGCTGCCGATGAGCAAAGCGGCGAGGGAGGCCGGATCGGTTTTTGCACCGGGGAGGTGGAAGAAGTGGTGCGGGCGGAGGGAGCGATGCCGCTGGCGGCGGTGCTGCGGCATCGGGTGCGTTACCTCAGTGACGGGGTCGTGCTGGGGAGGTCGGGTTTTGTGGATGAAGTCTTTTTGCGGGAGAAAGAGGCGGGGCGGGCCAGCCCGAAACGGGCGAGCGGGGCGCGGAAAATGCGCGGGGCGGACTGGGGCGAACTGCGGGTCCTGCGCGATCTCCGCAAAGCGGTCATCGGAAAGGTTACGGACCGCTGAGAAGGGATGGAAGAGGAAACGCAGTCGGCGTTGGGCTGTCATTCGTGCGGGGGCAGACCAGGCTTGCCGTTGTTGCTAATTCTCAAGTCAGGCTTTTGTGAAGTGGGTCTGGGGCTGCCCCGGGAATGCCAGCCTTGAGGTTGCGGCGCGGTGCTAAAAATTAATTGAGCATTCGGGTAGCTCCGTCTATGTCTGCGTCATGCATGAAAGCGCGCCACTTGGCCAGTTGTTGCTCACGGGGGTACCGGGAAGTGAGCTGGATCCTGAAACTGCCCGTCGGTTTCGGAAACTTCAGCCCGGGGGATTTATTCTTTTCGGGCGAAACATCAAGTCTCCCGAGCAGCTCCGAAAGCTCATCGATGATCTGCGTGACTTGAGTGAAATTGAGCCCTTCATTACAATTGATCAGGAAGGAGGACGGGTCTCACGGCTGAGGCTAATTGGTAGCGAACCGCCGAATGCACAGCAACTAAGGAAGAAGGGCGACCTTAAGTTGGTGGAGGAACACGGCCGTCTGACCGGGCAGATTCTGCGCCTCTTCGGATTTAATCTGGATCTTTGTCCCGTGCTGGATCTATCCTTTGATGACGAGGCGGATAACTCCCTCAAAGGCCGCTGTTGGGGAACGACGCCGGAGGAGGTCATCCGGAATGCGTCGGTTTTTAATTATGCTCTGCGCAAGGAGGGGGTGCTCAGTTCGGGTAAGCATTTTCCGGGTTACGCCTCGGCGGCATGCGACCCTCATCATGAACTTCCGGTCATCAACAAGTCGATCGAGGAAATGGAAGCCCAAGAGTTGCGACCGTTCAGAGCTTTGCTTCCCGATCTAGACAGTATCATGACCTGTCATTCGCACTATCCCTGCTGGGACGCGGATCGTCCGCGGTGGCCTGCCTCACTGTCACAAAATATCATCGGACAGTTTCTCCGGAATCAGTTGGCTTACAATGGCCTCGTCATGACGGATGATCTCGACATGGGGGCGGTCTTGAACGAGGTGACCTTTGAAGACACGATTCGCGCTTGTATTGAAGCGGGGAATGACCTGGCGATGATTTGTCACCGCGTCGAGCTGGTGGAAAAGGCGGCAGAGGTGATTGCGACGTTGTCGGATCCAGTAATTCATGATGCCCTTGTCCGGATTGAGGCGACGAAGAAAAAGATAAAAGCTCCCTACGCGTGGTCAATGGATCGATTCCGGGAGATCGATGGAAGAATCTGGGATCTCCGGGTCGCTACGCTCGGTGAGGAGGAGGCAAAGAATTTGTCGGTGGAGGACGGGAAACGTTCTCCGGTGGAAATTTACTGAGGCCCTGCCGGGACTCAGTCGGAGATGCCGGTACCCTTTGCGTAGGCGTTGGGGTTGAGCATTTTTTTGACGTCGTCCATGCTCATGGCGACGTTGTCCTGGTAGCCCATTGTGCGGGGAGTGCCGGTGGCCCGGGGTGCGTCGGTGACGGCGGAGGCCGAGCGATCGAGACTTGTTTTGAAGATGTTGTTGCTGTCGCGATGGTTTTCCGTTTGGAAAGCGGCCAAATCGGTCGAGCTCTGTGTTGTCTTTTTGAATAACTTCCCTGAGGCATCATTCCTGGACTTGGTGGAGTTCCCCTCGCGGGCGGCACTGCCGCCTTCGCGGGCGGCGGTGACCCCCGCATACTCCTGCCGCTTCAAGTATTCGGGGGTGCGGAATGCCTTGCTCTCGGCCTCCATTTTTTTGAAGCGTGCTTCTTTCTTGCCAAATGCCTGATCAAGACCGCGTGGTTTTTGACCCGCGTATAAATCAGATTTTTCCGCTTTGATGGAGCCGTCTTCGGTGATGCTGTAGCCGCGTTCGGCGAATTTTGAACGGATCTCGGAGGTGTTCTCTCCGCTCCCCTGGCCGCCCCACATGGTCTGATCGAAGGAGATGGAGGAACGAGTTGATTTCACGGTACGCTGAGTCTCACACTGACACAGGGCGAGCGCGGTTGCGGCGAAGGAGGCCACGCGCAGGGGAAGAAGGGTTTTTTTTACCATGGGTTTTTAGGGTCGGGCATTTCACGGTTCTCGGCAAGCGCGCTGAACCATTCGCGCACCAGGATTTCCTGTCCCCGGGTAAGATGAAGGGAGACGCTGCGGGCCTCCCAGTCACTCGATTTGCCCCAGTTCACGTAGAGGCGGGGTATGAGGCGCAGGTCGATTCGCAGCGATTTGCGAAGGAGGCGACCGAGAAAATCTTCAGCTCTCTGGTAATGGCCTCTTTCGACGAGGTAGTTCCCGTAGTCGTTCAAAAAGGCGAGATGATTCCACTGATAGGATGCGAGAGCTGTGTCATAGGCCTGAAAAAGACCGTCTGCGAGTTCGTCCTCACCAAGGGCGGCAAAAAGACGCGGGAGTCGATGGCGGGTGTCGAGTGTGGGGATCCAGTCCTCAAGACCGCTCTGGTGGAAAAGGTCGGACTGTGATTCACGGATAAGATGGTTGTAGGCTTCGATGAGGCGAGGTTGGTCTCCGATGCGATGGAAAAAGGTGATTTGGCGTGCGGGTTCGTTCAGGAATAAGAGATTCCCCGGCTTTGCTTTTTCTTCGGTAAGGAAGCGTGCCACGGAGATACCGGTTTCGCCGAAGGCGGGCAGGGTTTCGAGGATGTTCTCGAAGGTGGCGGGATCGACATCGTCGGAGGCGGCACGGGCGGCGCGGGCGAGGTCTCCTCGTAGGAAGCCGATGAGGAGCTCCCTGAGCCACCGGGTATGGGCCGGTCCCCCAACTTTTTCGAGGATCATGGATAGTTCTCCAGCCTGATCGTGCGTCTCTTCGGCGATCCATGAAGCGAAAGTATAGGCATTGGTGGTAATTGGTATGGCGGTGTTGGGGGCCGATGGGTTGGTGCCTGATTCATCATCGATTCCGTGGACGAAGTCCCCGAAAAAGGTCTCGATCTCCGTTCCAAGGTTGGCCCAGGGCGTGCCCCGTTCCCGTTCGAACCGCAGAATTTGCTGTGAGGTAGTGGAGCGATTCGCGGGATTTGAGTTTTTACGACGAAGGAGATTGAGGGCTCCAACGGCGTCCTCGGTGGCACCTGCCCGGTGGAGGGCGGCCGCAAGGGAGCGTGTCACGGACGCGGGTTGGTGGTCGAGGGCGGCCAGGGTGAGGGTGCGGAGGATTTCGGCCCGATCTCCCCCGATGGTTTCGAGCAGGTTGATGGAAAGGAGCATGGCGCGTCGCTGCAGCGCCGGCTCGCTGCCGTCGCGGGTGAGAGGCTCGAGCCAGGTGGCGGCTTCTTCGAGGCGGCCGGCCTTTCCGAGAACCTCCGCCCCGAGGAGGATTTGCTCGTTGCTCGCGTGGCCGCCTTCTTTTAGCCCCGCGAGGAGTCGTAAGAGGGCATCATGGTCACCGCACTGGCGATAGGCGAGGGCTAGAGCGTCCTGATAAGGTAAATGAGAGCGGCTCGTGACGGGCGGTGCATTGTTTCCGGTGACGGGTTGGCGCCCGAGTTGTTCAAGTCTTTCGATATCGCGATCAAGAAAGAGAAAGCGGGCATGCTGCTCGTTGAGATAGTCCGCCGTGAGACCGGGAGGAGCGGGAAATTCACGGTTATTGATTTGTTGAATGACGGCGAGGGCGGGACCGGGCTCAAGCGCTTCGGAGGCGGCATCGAAAAGTCCCTGGAGTGGCGCGTAGTCCCGATCGCGCTGCATCGCGTCATCGCGGTAGACAGGGATGGCTTCGCGGTGAAAGCCGCGGCTCTCAAGGGCTTTGGCGAGCTCGATGCGGCTGTCGGGACTGGTGAGGCGACCCTGCAGCTGGCGCACGGCATTGTCCCGTTCGGGAGCGTTCATCCATTCGAGGGCGAGAAGGTGCCGGTCGATCTCAAACCGCTCGTATTGGGCGGTGACCTGCAGGTCGCCCGAGAGGACGACAGGGCTGCTCCCGACGGCGTTAATGAAGTCGGCGGTGTTTTTCGCATTGAGGCGAAGTCGGTCGGCATAGTAGTGCAGTAGCCGGCTCATGCGCTGCCAGCTTTCGCTTTGCAGATTTCCAACCTGGTCGGGATCTGCGCTGCCCGGGTTGATGAACTGGACCTGGCGTGCCATAAGAGGGCGCAGTTTCGCGATGACGGCGGAGTTGTCCCGCGCGGCGAGGGCGAGGAGGATCTCTTTTTCAAACCCTTCGGCCATGCCAAGCGGGGCGCTTCGGTCAATCGTTGCGAGCTGTTGGAGGTAGTCTCGGCGGGCGGGGTCGGATTCGAGGAGGCTCAGTCTCTCGGTGAGGGCGGCATAAAAGTGATTGGAGACCCGGGTTCCCGATGTGAGATGAACGGCGGAGAGGGACAGGTCGAGCCAGTGTTCCCGTTCTTTCGGGCGACCGGCAAATCCGGCGACCTGGGAGAGGGCAAAGAGAAAGCTGCCCTCGTCGGCCATGACTGATTCCGCGAGGATGGTCCCGATTTGGTAGGTCTCTTCGAACCGTCTCGTTTTTCGTAACTCCGAGAAGAGGTGGGCGGCAATGGTTTTGTTCAGGGGGAGTTGTTTGAGAAGCCGGTAAAGGAGCTCGGGATTGTAGAGCGGGTCAGTGGAGCCGTCTTTGAGCACGATGAGGGCGGCCATGGCGGCGTAGAGCGAGCGGGGATGCTGGGTCTCGCTCGCCGCTCCGGCGGTCCCGACCCATTGGAGGAAGGGGTCGGGTTGCGCGGCGAGGACTCGCGAGTAGGCGAGAAGGAACTGATCGGTGTGGCTGCCGGAGTCGGGATACTGATCGAGGAGGCTGTTAAAGGCTGAGGTGGCGCGGGCGTAACGGGTTGCCCAGAGTCGCTCGAATAAGGGGCGGTCGTTGCTATTCCAGGGCGCTAGCCAGGTCGCGGATCGGCCGAGGGAATCGGCGAGAGCGGCGGCTTCCTCGATCGCGCGCAAGCGGATGAGGTGAGGTTCTTTGGGGAAATAAGTGAATTCGGGCTTGGGTTGCTGGAGCGAATTGGCGATCTCATCCTGGAGATTGCCTCCGATAAAGGGGTGGCCTTCGACAGTAAAAACGAAGGGTTCGAGACCGTTCGCGGCGCTATTGCGCCCTTCAGCGGTGAGCGACGCGAGGCGGACAAGGGGGAGGATTTTTGCCCCGAAATTTTCGGGATATTTTATTCCGGTCGTTTCGGCGATGATCTCGTTCAAAGAGGCAAAGGCAGCCGCCGGTTCACCGCCTTCGATCCGGAGGAGGGCGAGCTGGAAACGGGCTTCGAGGTCCCAGCTGCGAAGTTCGACGAGGCGGGAGAGGGTTCGCCCTGCGTCCGCGGGACGCCCTTCTTTGAGATATTGCGCGGTGAGCTCTCCCAGAAAATCGGCATCGGTCCCGAACTTTGTCTCAAGGCGGCGGCGTACCTGATCGGCTTCGTCGGTCCGAAGGTCTTTTTCGAGCATCCGGATGAGGATTTTCCAGTTCTCCAGATTATCGCCCCGGCCGCGCGCGAGGAGCTGTCGCCGATAATAGATCGCCGATTTCAGATCACCCAGTCGGTCCGAGAGCGCGCCGAGTTCGGAGAGCATCTCGTCGCTCTGTTCCGACATGTAGTAGGCTTTTTTCATGGCTTCGAAAGCCTCCCGGTCATTTCCGGCGGCCTGATGGACGCGGGCGAGAGCCTCGGTGTAAAAACGGTCGAAGGGATGTTTTTGCACCAGTTCACTGTACTGACCGAGGAGCCAATCGATCAGAAAATGCGTTCGCGCCACGGTGAGCTGAGTGTCGAGTTGCTTGCGTCGCTGCACCGGATCGGTTTCGCGCTCGAGGAGGTCGAGTTGCGCGCGGAGCGCTTCTTCGGCCTTTCCGCCTTCGATGAGGGCGGTGGAGAGCTGCTTGATGATATTCCGCTTTTCGAAGCTGTTGGCGCCGCGGTAGGCCTGCTGCCAGACGTCGATTTGTTTGTTGCTGCTGCCCTGTCGCTGGTAGACTTTAGCTAGGGTGTTGAGAGTCTCAAGGGAGGCGCCGGGTTTGGCGGCAAGTGCTTTCAGCTCGCGGACGGCCTCGTCTTCGAACCCCAGCTCGAAGCGCATCTCCGCCCGACGCTGGCGGTATTCGTCGGCATTTTCGGGGTCGATCTCGATAAGGGTGGAGAGGTGGCGAACCATCAGGGTGGGGCGCTCGTTGAGTTCGGCGAGGCTGAGGAGCATTTTCTCCACTTCGAGGACGGGCCTTCCCGCTTCTTCGTTGGCGCGATTAAGTTGCTGGAAGCACTCCTGGTTATCCTGCAGTTTGAAGGCCCACCAGGCGGCTCGGTAGCGGGCGGCGGTGCCGGGATTTGTGTCTGCGGCCGATTTGATTCTCCCGTAGTAATCGAGCAGTTCCTTCGGGGGCGCTTCATCTCCGCTGCGCCCCGTCTTTGAGGCGGCGGCGGCCATGGCGTGGTATTGGGCGAGTGTCTGGATTTTACCGTTTTGCAGTATGCCCGGGTCGGGCGCGGGGGGTGAGGCGGTGGAATAGTGTCCGCGCAGAAGACTGAAGAGACGCTGGTCGATCTCGGCACGATCCTCGAATCCATCGCGCCGCTGCCAGATTTCTTCAAGCTGACGAATCGCCTCGGGCACCTCCCCGGTGCTGACGAGGAGATCCGCCCGGGCGGTCAGATAATCGAGATTTTCGGGGGAGAGGACAATCGCCTCTCCGATCGCGGTGAGGGCCTCGTCAGGCTGATTGAGGTCTTTCAGCACGGTGGCAATTTGAAAGAGGCGGGATGCTTTTTCGAAGGGGACATTATCGGCTTCATCGACATGACGGCGGAGGCTCTCAAGGGCCTGTTTGCTCCGGCCCCGTTCGTGGAGAAACCGGGCGAGCTCGATCGACGCGGCGGTCTCTTCGCGCAGAGGGTTTTTGACGGCAGGCGGTTCCCGGAGAAGCTTTTCGACGAGATCGTCGAGGTAGTTGCTGCGGGCGAAGTCCAGGATTTCGCCGACTTCGTCCCGGTTCAACGCGTCGTTGCTGAGGTAGTCATCGAGAATTTGAGCGGCGGCTTCGCGGTCTTCCCTATGCAGGGCGATGCGCGCGCGCCTGAGCATGAGATGGAGAGGCAGGTCGGGACGAGCTTTGATGACCTCGTCGAGGGAGGAGGCGGCGTCTTCGTACTGGTCGTTTGCCACCTGGATGTCGGCGAGGCGTATTCGGTAGTCCATCTGACCGGGAACAGCCTCGGCGAGGCGTTTCACGGCAGCCTCCTCCCTGCGGGGATCGGCGGTAAGTCGGTAGAACTCGGCCAGCGCGAAGAGCGCCGCCTCACTCGGGTTTGCCCCCTCTGCGGCACTATTGAGTTCCTTCTCGACTTCGCCGAGACGGCCGAATCGTTCGTGGATTCTGACGAGACGCGAAAAGAGGTCGGCGTGGTCGTGACTTTTAAAGTGGACCAGAGCGAGAGCCCGCCGTGCCGCCGAGGCGGCCCCGTCGAAGTCGCCGATAAATTCGTAGAGGCGGTTCAGCTCGATGAGAGCGCTCAGCTTCTGCCGCGAATCGCCGGAGGCGGCGAGGGAAGAGAGGACGTCGACGGCGGTTTTTGTTTCTCCGGACTCCAGAAGGAGGGCGACAATCCCGGACCGCAGGGTGACGTTTTCCGGAAAGGCGGCGAGGAGTTCATTCCAGTCGGCGACTGCCTCGGCGAGCTGTCCCTGGACGCGGTGGAGGGCGGCTTTGCGCAGGCGGATGGCGATGCCCTCGTCGTCCGAGAGGGGGATGACTTCGACGAGGCGAGTGTAGAGAGAGAGAGCCTTAGCCGGGCGTTTCTGTTGATCAGCGATCTCGGCGAGGGCTTTGAGGGCATGGAGACTTCCGCCGTCGGCTTCAAGGACGGCGTCATACAAAGGCCGCGCCTCTTCGATTTGCCCGTTCTTGCGAAGGAGGTGAGCATAAAGCAACTTCGCCACCGCGGGTCCCGAGGCGTTGGCTCCGCGGAAGTAGTCGAGCAGCAGAGCGGTCTGGTTCTTCCCGAGATAGAGGTCCCAGAGAAGATCGAGTACACTCCCGTAGGCGGGATCCTTCTGGAGGAGTTGAATGTAGTGATTGGCGAGCCGGGTATCTGTTTCGGTCCACCGCGACGCCGGGCCCGTCTCCGCTTCGGATCTTGGGAGCTTATCCTGCTGGGAAAGGAGAGGTAGTGCCGTGAGCGGCCCCAGACAGCACACCGCAAGAGAAAGGGCGATAGTCTGGATACGTTGACTGGCTGCGGATGTCTTCAAGGAGTCAACAGGGGTGCACAAACCTGCCTTAATCGTAGGCTAGTGGCACCGTTCCGTCAAATCCGGCCTCACGCCCAAAAAGCTCAGCGCGTTCGGAACACGGAGGCCGACCGGGGCGGGGCGTAGAGGGAGCAGGGAGCGCTCCCTCCTGAAGTGAGCCGATTACTTTTCTTTGGCGAGGTAGGCGGCGGTGCTCTCGTGAGTCGCCCGCATTGCCTCGTCTCCTTTTTCCCAGTCCATCGGACACACTTCGCCGTTTTCTTCAAAGTGCTGAAGCGCATCGACCATGCGGATCGCTTCCTTGATAGAGCGACCGAGGGGCAGATTGTTGACGAGTTGGTGCTGGACGATGCCGTCTTTGTCGATGAGAAACAGTCCGCGGTAGGCGATGAGTTCGCCTTCGACGATGAGGTCGCCGTACTCATTAAGATCGTATTCCCCAACGAGCACATCGTAGGCGGCGGAGATAGTTTTGTTTGTGTCGGCCACGATGGGGTAGGTCACACCTTCGATCCCGCCCTTGGTTCGGGGGACCTGGAGCCAGCCCCAGTGGGACATCTCAGTGTCGGTTGAGCACCCCACGACAGCAACATTGCGGGCTTCAAACTCCGCTAGGGCATCCTGGAAAGCATGGAGCTCGGTCGGGCAGACGAAGGTGAAGTCTTTCGGGTAAAAGAAAAAGATGACGTATTTTGACCCACGATACTGGTCGAGGGAGAACCCTTCGACGATCTGGCCGTTGATGACGGCGTTGGCACTAAAAGAGGGGGCGGATTTTCCGACGAGAACTGACATAATGATAAAAATAATTTCGGGTTCAGAAGCATTCGGGGCCGAGACCGTTTCGGCGATCCTGCACGGGGGAAGGTGGCTTCACCCTTCCATCAGTCAACTACGGATGCTCCTCGTTTTAGGAGACTTTTGCGATGATTTTATCGGCGGAAAATTGACATGCCCCGCTAAAAGCCGCTTGACGCAGAGCAAGATCAGGATTTAGATGATGGGATAATTTCCTATCAATCCGATCTAGAATAGGTATTTTAAATGATTGAAGAATCTTCGTCCGCCTCTTTGACTGATTCCGCCCTCGCAAGGGCGTGTCAGCGTCACGGGATCAAAGATTTTGCATCGCTTGCCGAACGCCTCGAAGGGGTTTCGGCCGAGGAGCGGGTAAGCTGGGCTCTCGACCATTTTGGTGGCAACATCGGGATGACCTCAAGTTTCGGAGCGCAGTCGGCGGTGCTTCTTCATATGGTAACGGAGCAGCGGCCGGATATTCCCGTGATCCTGATCGATACCGGTTATCTTTTCCCCGAAACGTACCGGTTTATCGATGAAATGACGAGCCGACTTGGGTTGAATCTCAAAACCTTCCGCAGCGACCTTTCTGCGGGATGGCAGGAGGCCCGCTGGGGAAAGCTTTGGGAGAACGGTCTTGAGGGGATCGAGCGTTATAATGACTTTAATAAAGTTGAGCCCATGGAGCGGGCGCTTGAGCAACTCGGCCTCGCCGCGACGATGGCCGGGGTGCGTCGTCAGCAGGCCCTCACCCGGAAATTTTTCCCTGTTCTCGCGGCCCAGCGGGGGCGTATCAGGATTCATCCCATTGTCGACTGGACCGATATGGAAATCGGGGAGTATCTTGTCGCTCATGACTTGCCCTACCACCCGCTCTGGGACGAGGGATATGTGTCGATTGGCGACTGGCATACGTCGAGGAAGTTGACTGACGGCATGACCGCCGAAGAGACCCGCTTTAACGGCTTGAAGCGCGAGTGCGGTCTTCACGAGGCAGTGGATTTCAGTATTTAAGGGGGAGAAGCATTGTTGTATGGGTTCACCCTCTAATCATCTCTATCCAGTTTTTGACAAGATGCTCCCGCGCTCCGCGAAGGAGGCGCTTCTCGGGCAGAGAGGGGCGGTCGTCTGGATGTATGGGCTGAGCGGTTCAGGCAAAAGCACCCTCGCGAACCTGCTTGAGCGGCGACTTCATGTCGCCGGTCGCCTTGTCAAGGTGCTCGACGGCGACAACATCCGCAGCGGGCTGAACCGCAACCTCGGTTTTTCCGATGAAGACAGGCATGAGAACATCCGCCGCGTCTCTGAAGTGGCGAAGCTCTTTGCCGAGTGCGGCGTGGTGACGATCACCTCCTTCATCACCCCGAGTAATGAGCTGCGCCGCCTCGCCCGCGAAGTCATCGGCGATGCCGATCTGCTCGAAGTCTACGTGAAAGCCTCGTTCGAGACCTGCCGGGTTCGCGACCCGAAGGGGCTTTATGCAAAGGTCGCGGCCGGCGAGGTGAAGCAGTTTACCGGCAAGGATTCCGTCTTTGAAGACCCGGAAAAGCCCGACCTCATTATTGACACCGAAGCGTTTAGCGAAGAGGAATGCCTCGACCAACTGCTCGCTGCGGTGACTACCAAAACGACCGCCCGCTGACCTGCGAACGGCGGCCGCCCTACCCCGTAAATTTTTTATCATGGAAGAAGAAAGAGTGTCCTATCAAGTCAATCACCTCGCCCAGCTCGAGTCCGAGGCCATTTTCATTTTGCGCGAAACGGCTGCCCAGTTCGAGCGTCCGGCCCTGCTCTTCTCGGGTGGCAAGGACTCGATCGTAATGGCCCACCTCGCCCGCAAGGCGTTCTACCCCGCCCGTCTGCCTTTCCCGCTGCTCCACGTCGACACCGGTCACAACTTCCAGGAGACCCTCGACTACCGTGACCAGTACGTCGCCGACCTCCGCGCCGACCTCGTTGTCGCCTACGTGCAGGACTCCATCGACCAGGGGAGGGTGCAGGAGGAGAAAGGTCCCTTCGCGAGCCGCAATATTCTTCAGACCGTCTCGCTCCTCGATGCGATCGAGGCGAACAAATACGATGCCTGTCTCGGTGGTGGCCGTCGTGATGAAGAGAAAGCCCGCGCGAAAGAGCGCTTCTTCTCCCATCGCAACGATTTCGGTGAGTGGGATCCGAAAAACCAGCGCCCCGAACTCTGGAATATCTTCAACGGGCGCAAGCACCACCTCGAACACTTCCGTGTTTTCCCTCTCTCCAACTGGACCGAGATGGATGTTTGGCAGTATATCAAAGCGGAAAAAATCCCGCTTCCGAGCCTCTACTTTTCCCATCAGCGTGACGTTGTCCACCGCAGTGGCGCAATGCTCGCGGTCTCCGAAGTCGTCATTCCTCAGCCCGGCGAGCGGGTTGAGGAAAACGCGACGGTGCGCTTCCGCACGATCGGCGACATGACCTGTACTGGAGCCGTTTATTCCGAGGCCTCGACAATGGAGACGATCATTTACGAAGTCGCTACCGCCCGCCAGACTGAGCGCGGGACTCGTTCGGACGACAAGCGATCCGAAACCGCGATGGAAGACAGAAAGAAAGAAGGCTACTTCTAAAATCGATCCGGCTAAGCCCACCTTCCTACCCTTCACTTTTCCACCTTTTACTCTTTTCATGCATACCGAAATTCCCATCGACGAAGGTTACCTCGACATGGACCTGCTGCGTTTCACGACAGCGGGCAGCGTTGACGACGGCAAATCGACTCTGATCGGCCGACTTCTATACGATTCCAAAAATACCTTCGATGACCAGATGGACGCCGTCGAGGCGACCTCGAAGAAGCGCGGTGACGAGCACGTCAATCTGGCGCTCCTCACCGACGGTCTTCGCGCCGAGCGCGAGCAGGGGATCACGATCGACGTGGCCTATCGTTACTTCGCGACGCCGAAGCGCAAGTTCATCATCGCGGATACTCCCGGTCACATCCAGTACACGCGGAACATGGTGACGGGCGCCTCGACTGCGAACCTCGCCATCATCCTTGTCGATGCGCGACTCGGGATCATCGAACAGACTTGCCGACACGCTTTCATCGCCGATCTTCTGAGAATTCGTCATGTCATCCTCGCGGTGAACAAGATGGATCTCGTCGGCTACAGCGAAGAGCGTTTCGAAGAAATCGTTGATGAGTTCAAACGCTTCGCCTCGCGCCTCGACAACATCGTCGACATGGTCGCGATCCCGATGAGCGCGCTCCACGGCGACAATGTCGTCGACAAATCGAAGAACATGGACTGGTACGAAGGACCCACGATGCTGTATCATCTTGAGACCGTCTACATCGGGTCCGATCACAACCATGTCGATGCCCGTTTCCCCGTGCAGTGGGTCATCCGTCCGCACTCCGACGAGCACCACGACTTCCGCGGCTACGCCGGTCGTGTTGCCGGCGGTGTCTTTCGTCCCGGGGACGAAGTAATGATCCAGCCCTCGGGCTTTACGACGAAGATCAAGGCGATTGAGTCCTTCGACGGCCCGCAGGAGGCCGCCTTCGCTCCGCTCTCCTGCACGATCACGCTTGAGGATGAGATTGATATCAGCCGTGGTGACATGATCACGAAGCCGAACAATCCACCGAAGAAGGATCAGGAGATCGATGCCATGATCTGCTGGTTTTCGGAGAGCAACCAACTTCAGCCGAACGCCAAATATTACCTCCGCCACACCACCAAAGAGGTCAAAGCGGTCGTCAAAGACGTGCGTTATAAAGTGAACATCAATACGCTGCACAAGATTGAGGACGACAAGACCTTTGGCCTCAACGAGATCGGGCGCATTACCTTGCGCACCTCGGCGCCTTTGCTTTACGATTCCTACCGGCGCAATCGCTCGACCGGCAGCTTCATCCTGATCGACTCCCAGACGAATGAAACGGTTGCGGCAGGCATGATCATCTGAGGTGCGCGTTTCGAAGCCGGGCCTGTCGGCGGGCTTGTCTAAGACGTTGACAGTCCCCCCGATCAGGCTTTTAGTGGCGTCCGTTCATTTTTCGGACGGATTTTCTTGTGATGGCGAGGTAGCCAAGTGGTAAGGCCGGGCTCTGCAAAAGCTCTATCGCGGGTTCGATTCCCGCCCTCGC
>DIVG01000076.1:0-92543 GCA_002422425.1 Akkermansiaceae bacterium UBA6138
CGCATGCGCTTCGCGAAGATCGCGGCCTGCTCATTGACGAAGGCCGAGTTCAACATCGTGAGCGCCTGGGTTGGCACCGTCGTGGTGAAACGCACCGCACAGCTCGTGTCGGTGTCGGCCTGGTCAAAGTCCGCGAGCATCTGATGGCGGAGACTGCGCTTCACATGGACATAGAGCGAACGGCGGAAATGATCCTCCGTGTTTTTCGAAACGGGCCATCCCGCCCCGGGACGCGAGGCAGTCGCGAGGACCTCGGGCGGCAGCGGCGGATAGACCCATTCCCCGTGTGTCTTCAGATTCAGATTCCCTGACACGGCCAAAATCGAGTCGCGCAGTTCTTCGGCGGTGAGCCGGCGCATATCCATGCGCCAGAAGTGGAGGTTGCGCGGATCCTTCGCGAGATTGCCCGACTCGGGTTCGGACGACATCCGGTAGGTGCGGCTGAGGAGGATGAGTCGATGCATCGCCTTCATGTCCCAACCGCCCTTACGGAACTGCGTCGCGAGCCAGTCGAGCAACTCGGGATGAGTCGGCTTTTCCCCGAGATGGCCGAAGTCGGAAGTGCTCGGAGCGATCCCGCGTCCGAAGTGATGCTGCCAGAGGCGATTCACCATGACCCGGGCGGTGAGCGGATTCTCCGGATCGACGATCCATTTGGCCAACTCGAGGCGGCGTCCCGAGGTAACCCGTCCGTCGTGGCGAACCGGTTCGGCTTTCAGAAAACGGGGATCCGATCCCTCGCTCGCGAGCACGGCGGGCAGGCCAGGAGCGACGACATCGCCCCGGGCATGGGCACTACCCCGCTGATGAATATGCATCGGCTCGGGCTCGGGTCCCGACTCGGTCACGGCATTGATCGGCAGCCCCGGCGCGGCCTTGCGGGCATTCGCGAGTTCTTCATCGAGCTTTCGCAAACCGCCGACGAGATCACGCCCCGCCACCTCTTTCACCTGATCGGCGAATCGCTTCGAATCCGGCCCGGTGAGGAGGCTCTCGATCGACCCGGCAGTATTGATACCGGTATGCAGAGAGAGGTCGATGTACTGTCCCCCGCCGGTCTGGCGGCAGTAGACCGCGACGGCGTTGCGTCCGGTCTGGAGCACGTCGAGGGCGGCCTTGGGCAGCACGATCGTCTTGTATCCCGTCGTGTATCCCTTCGCCTCGAAAATGCGCGTCCCATTGAGGTAGACTTCAACATCCTCGTCGTGATGGATGTCGAGCACGAGCGAATCGGGCAGAGACTTCAGGCCGAAGTTCGTGCGCATCCAGATTTCGGGCGTCTTCCATTCGGTCTTGATGATCGATCCCGGCGGATTGGCCGCGCCGAACCCTGACATGCCCTTAAACCACGACTTGTTGATGTAACCGACATCGCGCCAGTCGTCGGTCGGCTTTGTCGTCGTGTAGAACCATTCCGCCCCGGCACCACGGGCGTCGTCGATGAGGGTGACAGCATCATTTTCGGCTGTGTTGCCGAGCAATCCGGTCTTTTCCATGACACCCCTGATCTCACCGATGAGAGCGACCCTGTCTCCCTCGAGTGAGGCGATCTTTGACTTCTGCTCTTTTTCAAAAGCCGACTTTTCCTCCGGCGAAGCCCAGTTCAGAATCGTACCCTCGGTCCTGTAATGGGTCACTCCGCGGAAAAAGGCCATGAAGGCGTAGTAGTCCCGGTGCGAGAGCGGGTCGGCCTTGTGATCGTGGCAGCGGGCACAGCCGAGGCTCGTCGCGAGAAAGGTCTCGCTGGTGATCTGGACGTTGTCGGCAAGGACGTCGTAGACATGCTGCTCGCGGTCGGCCGGCTCGTCATCCCATTGCATGAGTCGGTGATAGCCTGTCGCGATGAGCGAAGCTTTCGTCGGCGCGGCGACCTCGTCCCCGGCGAGTTGCTCGATGACAAACTGATCGTAAGGTTTGTTTGCGTTAAAGGCATCGACGACGTAGTCTCGGTAGCGCCAGATGTGCGGCTTGGTGTTGTCGCGTTCAAAGCCGTTCGACTCCGCGTAGCGCACGAGGTCGAGCCAGTGGCGAGCCCACTTTTCACCATACTGCGGCCTCGCCAGCAGATCCTCGACGGCAGCCCGGTAGGCGGCTTCGGGATCACTTGCCGAGGCGGTGACAAAAGCGGAGACCACCTCGGGCGTCGGCGGCAGACCGATGACATCGTAATAGAGCCGCCGGATGAGAACCTCGGGCGTCGCTTCTGGATTCGGGGCGAGCCCTTCCCGGTCAAGTTGCGACCTGACAAACGCATCAACGCCATTCGCTCGCCACGCCGCATCCGCGACCTCGGGCGGGTCGGCATCGGACACAGGGCGGTAGGCCCACCACGCGCGATCCTCCTCCGTCACGGTGAATCCGCGTCGTTCCGTCGCGTTGCCCTTGATTTCGAGAGCCGGATCATAGGGAGCCCCCATCTCGACCCAGCTCGCGAGGATAGTGCGGTGCTCGTCAGAGAGCTTCCCCCTGGGAGGCATCTGATGATCGGCGTCCTTGTAGCTGATCATTTCCAGCAGGACACTCGCCGCCGGATCATCGGCGTTGTAGGCTGACCCGTAGTGCCCTCCCGCAAGCAGTCCGTCCCGGCTGGTGAGCCGGAAGTCACCCTTCAACTCGCTCTCGCCCCCGTGGCATTTGAAACAGTTTTCTTTTAAGACGGGATGGACGGTCTCTCGAAAATAGGCGCGACCGACGGCGTCCTCTGCCGTAGCGGGTAGCGTTAAGGTGAACGCGAAGAGCGCAGCGAAGAGGAAGGCGACAGGGTTGAGAAGGGGCTGGGCGAAGTTCAACATCGACGTCATCGTATCACATGAAGCCTGTTCCGTATTGTCTCAACGGGGAGCATTTTAGGAAAAATACGACATTTCAAAGCGGGCCACGATGACGCAATCACGTGGCAGGACCGGATTCAGTTGGTGCTTTCCTCATTTTCCACGAGAGGAAGCCGCGATGCAGATGGTAGATGGCGGTGAATCCGGTCTCACGGAGCGCCGGGAGGGCCCGTCGACTGCGGTAGCCTCCATCGCAATACACGAGGACTGGTTGATCGCGATCGATGGCGACGAGAGCGGAAGCGTCGAGCGTCGTTCCGACGAAGGGCGCATTGACCGCACCGGGAAGGTGACCGGCGAGAAAGTCGCGACGGGGCCGAACGTCAACGGGTAGTAAATCGGTCTCATCGAGTAACATGACCGCTTTTCCGGCACGGACGTTAATCACGAAGTCCGAGGCCGACCGTTGCCCGAAGAGACCACGGCCCCAGCAATCCTCGAAAATATACCAGGCGGCTGCAAGTAACCCGAACCCGAGGAGACCGAGAAGGAAAGTAACCATGAGGTGATAATGAACCGGAATATTGAAGGGCTGCACAATGTTTATTCGTAAACCCGTCGATTCGGTTTGGAGAAGTTCGCTCGTGGTAAGGTTGAGTTAGACCGGGCGAATCCCTCCCGTTTAACGACCTGACCACGCGTGCCGCAATGGTCGCTACGACTTCACACAGATCACCCTGGTTCCCCCTCCCTTTCGCTGCCGAATTGTCAGGTGGGTGCCAATTGCCCGGGCGCGGTATTCCATCGTGTGCAGTCCGAGCCCGTTTCCGCGGGTCGCTCCAACCGGATCAAACCCGCAGCCGTTATCCGTGATACACAGGCTAAACTTGCCTTCCGTTTGTTTTTGAAAGAGGATGGAAAGTTTTGTTCCTCCGCTGTGATGAATGGCATTGTGGACCGCCTCCTGCGCGATACGGAAAAGATGGTTGGCCTTGTCAGGATCGGACACTT
Source organism: Akkermansiaceae bacterium UBA6138 (assembly GCA_002422425.1). GTDB lineage: Bacteria > Verrucomicrobiota > Verrucomicrobiia > Verrucomicrobiales > DEV007 > Arctic95D-9. The sequence goes on from DIVG01000076.1 coordinate 3,783, forward strand.
CGACCGGCCCGCCGGAGGCGGAGAACCGGCAGCTCATCCCGGAAGTGTTTTCGGCCCATTCGGCCAGATCCTTCAGAGCGCACTTCAACGCCCCGGGATCCGCCCCGACCGGAAGAAGCCCCTGTGCGAGAGTTCTTACCTGTCTGATCCCTTCGCGCACCTGCTCGGCAATCATAGTAACCTCGTCGATTGAGACCGGCTTGCCGGCACTGAGTTTCTGGCCGAGACGGCCCGCAAGCATACCGATACCGGAAAGGAGCCCCCCCAGGCTGTCGTGCAGATCCCGGGCGATACGACGCTTTTCCTCCTCGGCGGATTTGAAAACTTCGCGCTCCAGATGAAGTCGATGAGTCACATCGATCCCCGTGCAAAGCAGCCCGATGCAATGGCCATCCGCATCGGCGAGGAGCACATCCCTCCATTCGATCTGGAGCTCATCCCCCTTCCTCGTGACAATGGGGCTGATCACTTCGGAAAACCTTTCGCCCTGCAGGGAACGAACAAAACGGTCCCTGCTTGTTTTCCGGCTCACCTCGGGTTCGAAGTGCTCGAACCAGTCACCTCCTTCGACCTCTTCGAGGGACCATCCTGTCATTCGCCCGAGAATCTGATTGAACCGGATCACTCGTCCCTCCTGATCGAGAACGAGAACGATGCATTGCGCGGTCTCGATGAGTCGCTCGCTGAACTCATGGGCAATTCGGAAGGCCTCTTCCGCCCTCTTCCTGTGGGTAATGTCACGGACAATCCCAACGAAGTAACCGAGGTGATCGACTCTGCTGATGGAGATCTCAGCGGGGAAAATTGATCCGTCACGACGGCGACCGAGCACTTCACGACGCCTCCCGAGGATCCGTTCTTCGCCGGTCTCATGATAGCGGGCCAGATAAATACCGTGTGAACTGTCCCAGGGTTCCGGCATCAGAACGCTGACATTTCGTCCGATCAGCTCATCAGTCGAATAGCGAAAAACCTGCTCTGTGGCCGGGTTCATCGCAATAATGCGCCCCTCCCCATCGATCGTGATCATCGCATCGACCGCCGCGTTGAGAATCGCCCTGTTGAACTCGTTCGTGGCATGCAGGGCATCGGTTCGCTCGACAATCCGCTGCTCCAGTAACCCGTTAAGCTCTTGCAGAGAAGCTTCAGCAAGCTTCCGCTTCGTGATGTCAAAAAAAGCCGTCCGGCATTGACGATCCGGCCCCGTGACGAAGGAATCGCTCTCCACCTGCACATCGATCAAGGTGCCGTCACCACGGCGCATCACGAGCTCGCAGCTGTGTTTCTCCCCTTTCTGAAAAACCGACTCCCGGTGCAGATCGAACGCATCCCGCGATTCCCTGTCGACAAATGTGGTAATCGCGCCACCGACAAGACTTTTTCGATTCACCCTCAGAAGTGTCGAGGCCGCCAGATTAGCCGTTCTGATCACACCATCCTGCCGCATCGTCAGGTAGCCGACCGGAGCCGACTCAAAAAGGTCGGCGTAGTGATCACGCGACCGGACTAATTCGACCTGGGCGTGGTGCAGCTCCCCGTTCTCGGTCTCCAGCTCCATCGCGTAAACTTGCAGTTCGTTTACGAGCGCCCGCACCTCCTCAAGGGGCGTGTCGGCAAGTTCGCTGCGAGTCGCCCGCAGCAAGCTCTCCACCCTGTCCCGAAGCGACTGATTTCCTCCGGACTTAACCGACTGCGGACGACTGGGTTTTCGCGACATGCGGTTCGTTTGTTTCATAGGGTTTGGTGACCTCTTCAATTAAACGGGAAATCCTGTCGCGCCGAATTTCGACATCCTCGATGGCGCGTTCATCCGGCATAGGGACGACAGTCTCGAAGCCGCTCCAACCCAGGCGCCGACAGCGAAAACGAAGAAATTCCCGCAAGCGCCCCCCGAAACACCGGCGCCGACGATCGAAAAAGGCAGGAGAGCTTCCTCCCTTTTTGGCAGCCATTTTCCTGAGGCAGGAGGGGTTGCCCGACTGACGGTTGACTCCTTGCGCGTCATCCTCACTGGTTTACACGAAACTGCACCGTGAAGTAAACCCCGCATTCGCCTTACAAAAAGTAAAGAGGGCATCGTTTACTTGGCGAAAAGGCGATGCGTGACGACAGGCCTCGACATTTTACCGCCGTTCCAGTCATTCGAACCCTTCAAACATCAGAAAACCCGAGGCCCTGCGAGGGGCGGGGATCAAATGATGCATAGCTTTTCGCAACCGCCCCGGGGTGAATCGATGCTATTTTCAAAACAGCGAGCGTGACCGACCGCGTAATACGCCAGTCTCTCAAGAGGAATGGCGTTCACCCTGATCCTTCGCCTCTCAGGAGTGCCAACCGCTGAAATGAACCTTCCAGGACGAATTCTGATAGTGGACGATCACCCCCTTGTCCGGGCCGGGCTTACCGCCATTTTCGAAGACATTGTCGATCTCGAGGTAGCGGGTGCCACCGCCAGTGTTGCCGAGGCAATCGACGCGGCAGCCGCCCTCCTCCCTGATCTCGTTATCAGTGACATGACCCTTCCCGACCGAAGCGGTCTGGAGTTGATCAAGGACATGAAGTCGCTGTATCCCCATCTCCCGGTTCTGATCATCTCGATGCACGACGANNTTCTTCGCGGTGGGGTTTATGTTAGCACGGAGACGACCAACCGGTTTCTCGAAACCCTTTCCCACGTTACCGGCCCGACCCGGTTTGGTTTTCCTCTCGAACGACTGACCGACCGTGAACTGGAAATCTTCGAACTAATCTCAGAGGGGCGGAATTCCCACGAGATTGGGACCAGATTGCATATCAGCCCGCGGACCGTTGATGCCCACCGAACCAACCTCCGCACCAAGCTCCGGCTTCCCGACAGTAACGCGGTCCTCGCTTATGCCATCAAATGGAGGGAATCAGGTAAATCAGACGGCTGACGGGCGAATCGAAGAAAGCGGTTACGGAACTAGGTAAATTTCGTAGGCCCCATTAGTACTCCGAACCATAGGAAGACCTGATTCGCCACCTATAGACCGGGAAGACGAAAACGCTAGCGTTGATCCTATCAAATGAAAGCTACTTCACCATCCTGTGTTGCTACCCCGATTGCTGACGAGTCCGACAGTCATGTGCCCGTTTCGATGATCTACGATCGGCTCAGACGCTCGATCGTCTCCCGATTGTATCAACGCACCTTTGAAACCGTAACCGGATTGCCCCTGTTCATCGAATCCGTCGAACCCGTTTCCACGAAGCTTCAGGCGGCTCGTCAGAATCATCGTGAGGGAGCTCCTTTCTGCCGGTTAATGACTCCGGGCGGCAGCGCGACCTGCTCACGATGCCCCCTTTGCGAGCATGAATCGGAAAAAAATGACGCGAGCGAGCGTCTGCCGAGCCCGTCCTGCAGAGTTGGATTGCGCCAGGTGGCGGCACCAATCCGGTTTCAAAACCGAACCGTTGCCCTAATCCGGACAGGCCCCCTTTCCCTCTCGCGACACACTATTGAAACGTTTCTCACGCAGGCTTCCAGCATCTGGATGGTTTGCCCTTCCGCAAAGCTCGAAGCGGCAGCGAAAGCATGGCTGCTGTCACCGTTCGTATCGACGGAGAATCTGGATCGCTGCCGGGAGGTCCTGGAGGTCTTCGCCGATCGCCTGAGCGCGAGCATCAACGGAATGCTGATCGAAGACGATCCGCGCGATCCGGAATGGATGCGGGCGGTCAAGGCGCAGGAGCGAGCCGAAGAAAACAGCCGCCGGAGTGAGTTCCCGCACGACGCGGATTGGAATTTTGCATTCGGGCTTGCCGGTAAAATGAGTTTCAGGGAATACTCGGACCGATGTCGGCTCTACCGGGCGAGCCGCCTGCTTCTTAACCCGGATAATTCTATTGAAACCGTCGCTGAATCCTCGGGATTCGACTCGGTCGATTTATTCGAAAACGACTTTCTGAAGCTGGTGGGCGAATCACCGGAAGATCATCGGAAGCGTGTCCTCAAATGCGACCGCGCGCTGGCGGAAATATCCGGTTTCCCTAGGCACCTTCCGGGTTTTGGAAGATCTCTTTCTCTCCAGTAATTGGGAAAGGAAAAGTAGGAAATAAAACACATCACCCTAACTATGAACGAACTTGCAAAAATAACCCGTTGGAACCCCTTCAAGGAATTCGAAGATCTTCAGAATCAAATGCGGTCACTCTTTGCCCTGACCGGCAACGGTGGCCCCGGCCTTCTCCCGGGGGGTGATGAATTCGCTGATTGGAGTCCGGCCGTTGATGTTTCGGAGGATGAAAAGGAATACACCATCACCGCTGACCTTCCGAACGTTGAAAAGAGTGATATCAAAGTGACTCAGGATAACGGGATGCTGACCATAAGCGGCGAAAGGCGGCGGGAGCAGGAGGAACATAAAAAAACCTGGCATCGGATCGAGCGGAGCTACGGAAAATACGTTCGCAGCTTTCAGTTGCCGGAAGAGATCGATCAAAAAAAGATTGCGGCAGCTTTTAATAACGGAGTTCTGAAAATCTTCCTTCCAAAAGCCGACGGGAAAAAAGCAAAGAAACTGTCAGGAACGGAAATACCGGTCAAGTAGGCCCGGCTTCTCGGGTCAAGGTTGACACTGCCCTGCGTCGGCCGCGAGGGGTTGTTTCCGCAACCTCCCCGCGGCAGGGCGGTGGTTCCGGTTCGACCTCATGGCCATCACCACTTGACCGGAAAAAATTCAAAAACACTCGCTTCTAAACTCGAAAATGATGAGAACTTTCATTGTATTGGCGGATCTGGGTCGCGTTCGCGCAGTCCGAATAGAAATTGCTTCCGATTCGACGCGAGAGAAAATTCATCTTTATGAAGTTGAATCGGCTGCCTACAACCAACGGCAGCCTCCGCTCAGTGACCTCGTGACAGATCAGGCGGGCAGGTTCGGCCAGGGGCAAGTTGCCGGAACGGAAGGCGGCATGTCCTATGGAGAAAACCACGAACTGGAGAATGCGCTTGAGGAAAGGAATATCGCGGCGATCGCGTTTCAGGTCGATCGCGTCATCGAAGAGGCCGGTTACCCTCCCAGTATTCTCGCAGCCCCTAAGTCCATCCTGAAGCGCCTCGCCGGGGAACTCTCGGATAAGACGTCCGGAGCCATTCAAGAGACCATTGCAGCAGACCTGACCAAGGCGTCTCTTGCGGATCTCGAAGAACGGTTTCTTCATTGAACTCGTCACCGGCGCAAATGAAAGAAACTTTTGAAAATTTCAACCCGGAACGGAAACACTATCCTAAAACCCGGTCACACCTGTCATGAAATCCTATCCTAATGCCCGTCTCAAAATGGTGGAAAAGCAGATTGAGGCGCGCGGGATACGTGATGCCGGCGTCCTTGAAGCGATGCGGGAAGTCCCGCGCGAGCGGTTCATTCCGGAGAGAGTGCGCGAGTTCGCCTATGACGATTCACCCCTGCCGATCGAAGAGGGGCAAACCATTTCCCAACCCTACATCGTCGCGGTAATGGTCGAGGCGCTGCATCTGGACCCGCAGGATCGGGTTCTCGAAATCGGAGCGGGGTCAGGATATGCAGCGGCCGTCATCAGCCGGATCGCTCGCGAAGTCTACACGGTGGAGCGCCATCCGCCTCTCGCGGATCTGGCCCGGCAAAGGGCTGGTGAACTCGGCTACAAAAACGTGAAAGTGCGCTGCGGGGACGGTAGTCTGGGCTGGCCGGAGGAAGCCCCCTTCGATGCCATCGTGGTCTCGGCGGGAGGGCCGGAGGTGCCGCAAAGCCTTCTCGAACAGCTGGCGATCGGCGGACACCTCGTGATTCCGGTCGGCGATGAAGTGAAGTATCAGGAGTTGCTCTGCGTTGAGCGGACGGGGGAACACGCCTATGAGCGGCGATCACTCGGACGCGTGCAATTCGTCCCGCTTATTGGAAGCGAAGGATGGGCGCTGGACGGCACACCAATGCGAGGCGGCGCGCGAGTAGACCACTCCGTATAATTCCGGAAGAGAGACGGCGGATCAGCAGTCTCAGCGCCCGGAACTGCTTCCCCTTCGAATCGATAGACGGGGTCAACCTTGATCCGCTTCCGGGGCGTGTCGGCGACGCCCGCGTCGTCCTGATCGGAGAGGCGAGCCACGGCACTTCCGAATTCTACCGGATGCGCGCACGAATCACCCGCGAGCTGGTCACGGGACGCGGATTCAGTATTGTCGCGATCGAAGGCGATTATCCCGATACGAGTGGCCTTGAACGGGCCGTTCGCGGCCGCTCACGGCGGGAATTACGGAATCCCCCGTTCTCCCGATTTCCCACCTAGATGTGGCATAACGAAGAGATAGAGGGCTTTGTCAGATGGACGGCAAGCCACAACCGCTCGGTCGATGATCCGGCCCGTCAGATGAGCCTCTGCCGCCTTGACCTATACAGTCTCTACAACTTCATCGGGGAATTACTGGAACTCCCCCGACAAAGTGGATCCCGAGGCAGCCGCTGCGGCCCGGGTTCGCTATGGTTGCTTATCGCCATGGGAAAACGATCCCCCAACCTGCGTTCGGGCAGCGGTGAGTGGGACTGAGTGAGCCGAAAAGATGAACCCCTCTCAATGAAAATCATGCGAAGCCCCGCGCGGCAGGTCGCCCGCTTTGAGCACTTCGATAGCCTCGGCAATGACATGAGTGGTTCCCTCGGCATGCTGTATCGTGCCGGTAATGACAAGAAAGGCTTCGGTCGTGATCGTGAGCCGATAGGCCTCGAAAATGCTCGCGTAGACGATGGCATTGGAAAGTCCGGTCTCGTCCTCAAGGGTAATGAAAACCACCCCCTTCGCCGTGCCGGGGCGCTGGCGGCAGATCACCGCTCCGGCAGTGGAGACGCGGGCGCCGTGCGGCACCCGTTGCAGGCTCATCGCGGGGAGGATGTGGTCGGGCAGGGTCGCTCTCGCGAGAGCCATGGGGTGCTTTCCTGTCGTTAATCCCATTCCGGAAAAATCGGCTTGAACGCGCTCCGTGTAGGACATCTCGGGGAGTGGGCACTCGGCCACCTTTAGACTGGTATAATCCCCTCGTTCGGCGAAAAGATCGTCCTGCTCCAGCACCGGCGCCTCGACCTGCCAGAGCGCCCGACGCCTCGACTCGGCCAGTTTCGTGAGGGCACCGACTGCGGCGAGGTGCCGCATCTGGACCCCGTCGAAGCGCGTCCTCCGGCGAAAGTCCTCCAGCGAGCGGTAGGGCTCGCGCCCGCGCTCACGCAACATCGCCACGACGGCCGCCTCCCGCAGCCCGAGCACATGGATAAGCCCGAGCCGTATCGTGGTGTCGTCCATCACTTCGCAGCGCCAGTTCGACTCAACGACGCAGGGCGCGAGAAAGCGGAGGCCGCGCCGCTTCGCCTCCTGAATGAGCGTGGCCGGGGAATAGAAACCCATAGGCTGGTTGTTGAGCAGACCGGTGTAAAACTCGGCGGCGCGATGCACCTTCAGGTAACTGCTCGCGTAAGCAAGGAGCCCGAAACTGATCGCGTGCGACTCGGGGAATCCGTAAAGGGCGAAGGACCCGATCACTTTCACAATACTCTCGACCGCCGCCTCACTCACGCCGCGTTCCTCGAGAGCCCGGCGCAGTTTCACCTCGACCTTGCGCATGCGCTCGTGGGAACGGTGAAAGCTGAGGGCGCGGCGCAGTTCCTCGGCCTCGCTCCCCGTGAAGTCAGCCATGACCATCGCCATTTTCAGGACCTGCTCCTGAAACATGGGCACACCGAGAGTGCGCTCAAGGGTCGGCTGCAACTTCTCATCGATGTAGTCGATGGGCTGCAGGCCGGCACGCCGCTCGAGATAGGGGTGCGCGAGCCCGCCCGCGATGGGGCCGGGCCGCACGATCGCGACCTCGATGACAACGTCGTAAAAGCAGCGCGGCTGCATGCGGCGCAGGGTATTCATCTGCGCCCGGCTCTCGATCTGGAAAACGCCGATGGTGTCGGCCGAGCACATCAGATCATAGGTCGCGACGTCGTCCTTCGGGATCTGCGCGAGGTCGACGGGACGTCCCCGCGATTCGGAAAGAATGAGGGTGTCCTGAATCACCGCCATCATGCCAAGTCCTAACAAATCCACTTTTATGATCCCCATGTCCTCGCAGTCGTTCTTGTCCCACTGCGCAACGGTGCGGCCCGGCATGCTCGCGTTTTCCAGAGGCATAACCGCATCGAGGGCGCCCTGACAGATGATCATGCCGCCCGAGTGTTGGCCGAGATGACGCGGCAGTCCGTAGATTTGCTCGTAGAGCGTCGCCAGCGCCGCCGCGCGCGGATGATCGGCGGTGATGCCCGACTGGGCGACCTGATCGGAAAAAGCGAGAGTGTGCCGGTAGTCGCCGCTCGCGTAGAGGTCGGAAAAACGGGCGAGCATTTCCTCGGGAAATTCGAGGACTTTGCCAATCTCGCGCACCGCACTGCGGCCGCGGTAGGTGATGACGTTGGCGGTCATGGCGGCCCCGTGACGACCGTAGCGGCGGTAGACTTCCTGGATGACCTGCTCGCGCTGATCCCCGCTCGGGAGATCGAGATCGATATCGGGCCACGACTTGCGGCCTTCGCTGAGAAAGCGCTCGAAAAGCAGCTTCGCCCCGACAGGATCGACCGGGGTGATCCCGAGACAAAAACAGACGGCACTGTTCGCCGCACTCCCCCGCCCCTGCACCATGATCCCGCTTTCCCGGCAGTAACTGACGAGGCTCCAGACGATGAGAAAATACCCGCTGAAGCCGAGGCGGTGGATGAGATCGAGCTCTTTCGTGATCTGGGCCTTCACCGCAGCGGACGGTTTGCGATAGCGTTCTTTCATCCCGCGCCAGGCCAGCTCGGCGAGGTAGCTGTCCATCGAGTGACCCGGCGGGACGTCATAGGAGGGAAATTCGTAGCCGAGATTCTCGAGGGAAAAATCGAGTTCTTCGGCGAGACGGCGGGTGTTGAGGATGGCCTCGGGATGGTCGTTAAAAAGCGTCGCCATCTCCGCTGCGGTTTTGACGTGCCGTTCGCCGTTGATCGCGAGGTGACGCCCCGCCGCATCGAGGGTGGTGTGGTGGCGCAGGCAGGTGAAGACATCCTGCACCTGACGGTTTTTTGAAAAGGCGTAAGTGACGCCGTTCGTCGCGAGGAGCGGGAGCCGGTAGGCGGCGGCGAGATCGACTTTGGCGCGGAGAAGAGACTCCTCACCACGGATCGCGTGGCGCTGGATTTCGAGGTGGAGATTCCGTTCCGGCACGTAACGCAGGAGCGTCTGCAGGGCCGCCTCCATGCCGCGGCGACCGCCTTCGCGCCAGCCGATTTCGAGTGGGCCCTCGTCGTCGCCGGTGAGAACGGCGATGTCGTCAGCCACTTCGGCGAACTCGGACCACTCAAGAGAGCATTCACCCTTGGCGGAGCGCAACTGCGCGCGGGTGAGGAGACGCGAGACGGCGCGGTAGGCGGGACGGTTTTTGATGAGCACGGGCACGACGGAACCGTCGGCCATTGTCAGTTCGGACCCGACGAGAGCGCGAAATCCGTTTTCCTTCGCCCGCTGGTGAAACCTGACCGAGCCATAAAACCCGTCCCGATCGGAAAGGGCGACACCGGGGAGGTCCAGCGATCCCGCCCGGTCCGCGAGTGTCTCCGGCGCCGAAGCCCCGCGCAAAAAGCTGAAGGCGCTGCGGGCGTGCAGTTCGTGGTAGTCGGAATTCATCGCGAGCCTCCCGTAGCATGGGCATCCTGCCCATGCACGGTGGGAAGACGTCGTGGGCCTCGATCCGTCCGTTCGCGACGAAACCTCCGTCGATCCGGCATCGGGGAGCGATGGGACTCCATCCATCCGTCGAAAATCTCTTCACAGTGCATGGGCAGGATGCCCATGCTACCCGAGAGAATACCCGGCTCAATCATAATACCCCTCCAGCAGCCATTCCCTTCCGGTCTCGACGAGGCGGAAGATGCCTTGATTGAGCAGTTCGACGTCCCACTCGCGTCTCTCCCACTGCTGCCCCTGATGCCACCAGTCGCCGCCGCTTTTCCAGGGTCCGGCCCAGGCGGTGACGACGCCCGAGACACGGGATGACTCGACCCGCAGAGGAATGCCGTCACGCAGCTGCACGCTGGTGCGGAAGCCGAGGGGGTACTTTCGCAGGGTCGGGCCGGTTACCGGGGGGCCGGCCCCTTGGCTTAATGCACCGGGCAGGATGGGGCGGGCGGGACGCCCGCAGTCCCGTTGACGAGCCTGGCTGGACCGGTGGCTGTCGGACAACTCGGCCGGGAGGGGCGCTTTATCAAAGAGACCGGGGCGATGACTATCGACGGGACGGGGCGAGCCGATACGGTCGTTACCGACGATTTTGCGGAGCCGTTTCAGGGTTTCTTCGTAATGATGCCGGTTTTTCAGCCCGGCACCAAAGAGCGTCTTCTGCGAGGCGACGGGATCCGACGGCTCAAACCGGAGCCGTAAGGCAACGACGGCAGCCTTCATTTCAAAGGCGTCGAGGTGTCCGCTGACGAGGCGGAAGAGCAGCCCGGGATCAAGGGTTGGCTCGGGCAGGGCGAGGCGCTTCGCATGGCAGGCGCCGTCGGCAAAGGTGAGGAGAAAGTGCACCGCCGTCGCGGCCCGTCCCGTTTGGGCGACACGTCCGGCGAGTTGTTCGAGGACACGTTGCACGACAAAGAGGAGCGGATCACGTTCGCGGACCTCGTAGTCGAAATCGTGATGGGCCTCGAAGAGCTGCTCCAGTTTTGCCAGTCGCAGCGGACGACGGAGGCGTCCGGTGAGACGCAACCAGAGCTCCACGCCCTCGTCCCCGAGTCGGGCGGCGACTTCCTCGCGGCGGAGGCGGGCGAAGGCCCCAAGCGTTTGCAGCCCCCAGAGCCGGAGCTTGTCATTCAGGTTGGCTCCGGTCTCGGCAATGATGAGAGGGAGCTGGTCCAGTTTCCCGAGACGCTCCTCGCGCCGCAGGTGCCAGACCTCGATCCCGGCATGGAGCGCGGCCTGGGCGGCGAGGCGGGCGAGGGCGGGCGTCTCGCCGAGCCCGATGACAACCTCAAGTCCGAGCGCGGCGAGGCGATCGTGCAGACGTGAGGCGCTCTCGTGCCACTGCGCCGGTGGCTCGGTCGCGAGATCGAGGGTGAGGATGCCGGGCCCCGTCTCCTCTATCCCCGGCACCCAGCCGAAAGCGCCCTCGAGCAGCATCCGCGCCGCGGCCAGTTCGGCGGCCGGCGAAGGACGGTCCACTTGCAACTGCGGGCACCGGGCAAGGGCCTGCACCGTCGGGATCCCGGGCTCGACCCCGCTGCGGGCGGCGAGGGCATTGCAGCAAAGCACGATGGACTGGCGCTGCGTGTCATCGACGAGGGCCGCGGGCTCACCGCTCCCGCGGCGCCGTTTCACCGCCTGGAGACGGAAATCGCGGCACCAGACGACGGCATAACCTGACAGGGCATGGTCCCCGACCTGATCTTCTCTAATCGCATTTCTCATCCAACCCGAAGTTGCTCTTCCTGTTCCTCCACGACCCGCCGCAAAGGCTGGAACCTCGTGCGGCTCAGAATCGTTTCCCTTTCCTGATGGAGATCATCAAGGGCAAGACGCGAGACCAGTTCGAGGCGGTGTTTCGTCGCGCTGGTCACCTCGCTGCGGGCGAAGATTACCGCGACAGCCTCGCGCTGACGCAGTTGATTGAGGATGCGATACCACTGCTGCGCCCGCACCGAGTTCCAATCCGAGGGATCGCAGTCCCGCCCGTCGAGGAGGAAAAGGGGAAAATTTTCATCCCGCGTTGCCACATCGAGCGCCTCGACGGCCTGCCTGGCTGAGTCGCAACTGACCCAGAGGAGCGATTCGAGATCCTTTTCGGGAAAACTCCCGATCGAAAAGCCCGCCCCGATATCAAGTAGCATGACGTAGCGCCCCTCGCTCCGTGCCCCGGAGAGGAGGGCAGCCATGATGACTCCCCCTCCCCGCGAAGGACCGCGCCCGATGATCTCGGTGAGCTGCCCCTGCGGCAGACCGCCCCCGAGCGAGGCATTGAGCCCGTCGAGCCCGGTGACGAGACGGATCGTCTTTTGCTCGCGCTCCTGCAGGAGCACGGTTCCCGATTTGATCTGTCGCCCTAACTGTTTGCGCAGGGAGTCGAGCGCCTCGCTTTTACTTTTTCCGATGACGGACATGAATGAAAAAATGTTATTGTGAACAGTATTCTGAAAAACACCTTCATGCAAGAAGATCCTACCCGTATCTCCTTGACCCGCCGCGCCACCCAACTCCATGCTGTCCGCCTCGATCCCCTGCCCATGAAATCACTTTTCTCCAATCCCTCGCCTGTGCTTGCCCTCATCGCTTCCCTCCTCAGTCTCTGCCCGTCGCAGGCTCGGGCGACGCCGCCAAATGTGATCATTTTCCTCGCCGACGACGCGGGCTGGGGAGACTATTCCTTTTCGGGAAACACGCAGGTCTCGACCCCACACATTGACACGATCGCCCGCGAAGGGGTCTCGATGAATTGCTTTTACGTGTGTCCAGTCTGTTCTCCGACCCGGGCCGAGTTCCTCACCGGCCGTTACCATCCCCGCACCGGGGTTCGCGGGGTCTCGACGGGGCAGGAGCGTCTCGACCTCGACGAAAAGACGCTTGCCGATTCCTTCAAAGCGGCCGGCTATGCGACCGGTGCTTTCGGCAAATGGCACAACGGTTCGCAGTGGCCCTACCATCCCATGGCGCGCGGCTTCGACACTTATTTCGGCCACAGCGCAGGGCACTGGGGCGAATACTTCGACGCCCCGCTTGAAGAGGACGGCAAAATGGTGAAGACCGAGGGCTACATCGTCGACGTCTGCACCGAAAGGGCACTCGGATTCATCGAGAAAAACAGGGACAAGCCCTTCTTCTGCTACGTGCCCTTCACGACTCCGCATTCCCCCTGGGCGGCCCCGGAGAGCGACTGGGCCCGCTTCAAGGACACGCCGATCACGCAGCGGGCGACCGATCAAGAAAAGGAAATCGACGACGAGACCCGCTGCGCCCTCGCGATGATGGAGAATCAGGACATGAACGTGGGCCGAATCCTAACAAAGATACAAGATCTCGGAATCGCGAAAAATACTCTCGTCCTCTATTTTTCCGACAACGGTCCCAACTCGATGCGCTGGACCGGCGGCATGAAAGGGAGAAAAGGCCAGACCGACGAGGGCGGGGTACGCTCGGTCTGCTACCTGCGCTGGCCCGCGAAGCTGCCCTCGGGACATGTTGTGGCGGAAATCAGCGGCGCGATCGACCTGCTCCCGACGCTCACTTCCCTGACCAGCGTCAAGCGAATCGGCGACAAGCCACTCGACGGAATCGACCTCTCCCCCCTGCTCCTGAAAGAGAGCGTCACATGGCCCGATCGCCGGATCTTCTCGACCTGGGCTTCGAACATCAGCGTGCGCACGCAGACGCATCGACTCGACAATACCGGTCAGCTTTTTGACATGATCACAGACCCCGGTCAGACCACGCCGGTCAATGAACAGCAGCCTGGGATCGCCGACGAACTCAGCGCCGCCGTCGACGCCTGGCGGAAGGAAATGTATGGTCAAGATGCCGTCGCGCCCTCGAAGGAAAAGGGCACAGGCAAGGGCGGAAAAGGCAAAGGCCCGGGCAACGCGGTCGACCCGCGTCCCATCCCGGCGGGCTACCGGGAGTTCCCCGTCACGATCCTGCCCGCCCGCGACGGCGACCCGCGCGGAAGGGTGCAGCGCAGCAGCAACGCGCCGAACTGCTCGTATTTTGTCAACTGGACCAGCACCGACGACAGCCTCGTCTGGAACCTCGATCTCGTCACGACAGGGCTCTACGAAGTCACGATAGACTACACCTGTCCCCTCCCCGACGCAGGATCGACGGTGGAACTCAGCTTTGGCGAAGCCCGCCTCACCGGCAAGGTCGAGCCCGGGTGGGATCCGCCTCTCCACACCGATCAGGACACCCTTCCCCGACCTCCGGCCGAGAGCACGATGAAGGACTTTAAAACCCTCACCCTCGGTGAAGTCGAACTTACCGCAGGCAACGGACCACTCGTTCTACGTGCGCTCGAGATTCCCGGAAAGTCGGTCATGGACCTGCGGAGATTGACCCTGACATTGAAATGACGGCCGGAATACGGGGTCGTTCAAACTCCGGAGAAGCATCAAAACCTCTTCTCATCAAGGATTTATCACCCTGACTCAAATCCTGCCAGCGTCCCCTCCCCACTCGCAAAGGCATCCGCCTCCACCCCCATCCGCTGCAGCATGGAGACAAACAAGTTGCACAACGGCTTGTTGCGGAGTCCGTCATAAGCAAGATGCTGCCCGTGCCGGAATCCTCCGCCCGCGAGCAGAACGGGAAGATTATCGGTGCTGTGCACATTCGCGTCGCCGAGGTTGCTGCCATAGAGCACCATGGTGCGGTCGAGGAGACGGCACCCCTCTTCGCTTAGGTTGGAAAGGCGGTCGAGATGAGTTCGCAGCACCTCCATCTGCCGGCGATCGACACGCTCGAGCTGCGCGATCTTTTCCTTTGATTGACCGTGATGGCTGAGNNGAGTCACTCTCGAAGGCGAGGCGCGCCATCTCGAGCATGAGGGAAAATTTATCGAAGAAACGGGCCGGATCGGTGATGTCCTCGGGCTCGGTCTCGGTCGTGGATGGCTTCGGCTTTTGCTCCCACTCACCGGCGGTGTGGAGACGCTCCTCAAGTTCCCTGACAGACGTCAAATACTGATCGAGCCGCGAGCGGTCGCCGGAACCGAGCTGCTCTTGAAATCCCTTCATGTCCGAGGCGATCGTGTCGAGGACACTCCCCCGCTCGCGCAGCCGGCGCAGTTGCCCCTCGACCTCGGCGGGGGTCCCCTGCACGAACATGCGGCGAAAGAGCGCCGACGGTTTGTCCTCGGCTGGCAGCAGGACACCGTCACGGGTCCACGAGAGACTGCGGTTCGCCTTATCGATATTGACCCCGAGATTCAGCGAGGGAAAACGCGTCTGTTGCCCGAGTCGCTCCACCGCAAACTGATCGAGCGAGATGGTGTTGCGAAACCCGCTCCCGGTCGGATCCATCGCGGCGGTGAGGAAGCAGTTCTCCGTCGAGTGACCACCCGTTACATTCGGATGTGAAAGACCGCTGAAGACAGTGAAGTCTTTCCGGAACGGCGCGAGCAGTTCGAGGTAGGGCGAGACTTCGTAATCGGGACCGGCCTTTTTCGGGAAAAAATGCCACGGCAGGACCCCGAGGTTGTTCGAAATCAGGAGCATGCGCTGCGGCGGCTCTGTCGTCTCTTTTGCGAAGAGCGCCCGCATCCCCTCGAGCCATGGCAGCCCGAGAGTGACGCCCGCTCCGCGCAGGAAACGACGGCGATCGAGGGCTGGGGAAGCGACGTGGAGAGACTTCATGGGATCTATGGTTCGGGTGGCAGGCCGGTGAAAATTTCGCTGACGACAAGTTCCTCGATGAGATTACGGACACGGTAGCCTTGATCCGCCGTCCGGTCGAGGATCGCCTCGACTTCCGGACGATCCGAAAACCGCACCGGAGTGCCCGTCGCGTAGAGCGCAAGATGATGGACGAGATTGCGGGCGAGGAGACGGGATTCGTTTCTCAGGATCGCCTTCAGCTCCCTGACATTACCAAACTTGGAGCCATCGAGGAGTTCCCCCGAAGGATCGACGGGCTGTGAAATGTAGTAGGTGTAGGGGTGCCCCGCCCGGTCGATTCCGGTGACCTTTTCGCCCTTCTCCATCCCGCGGTAATCATCGCGCCACGCCCCCATGATATCGAAATTCTCGAGGGCGAAACCGACCGGATCAAAATGGGCATGGCAGGCGGCGCAGGACTTCACCTCGGTGTGTTTCGCGAGCAACTCCCGCACCGTCGTGGCGCCGCGGATGTCGGGCTCGATCGCCGGGATGGATTTCGGAGGCGGCGGCGGCGGACTGCCGAGAATTTTTTCCATGGTCCAGACACCGCGCACCACCGGGGAAGTCGTCGTCCCGTTCGACGTGATCTTGAGCACAGACGCCTGAGTCATGATGCCTCCATAAGGGCTCGCTTCGGGCAGCGCGACCCGGCGCATCGTCGAGCCCTCCACCGGAGGCAGCCCGTAGTGCCGCGCCAGCCTGTCATTGACGTAAGTGAAATCCGAATCAACGAGAGTGGTGACAGGCAGATTCTCCTTCACCATCGCGGTGAAAAAGGCCCGTGTTTCCTTTTCCATCGAACCGACGAGATAGTCATCCCTGCGGTATTCGGGGTAGAGCCTGTCGTCGGACTGATCGCGTCGCAGCCGTCGCAGATTGAGCCACTGGTCGGTGAAATCGACGACAAACCGGTTGAAACGTTCGTCCGCGATCAGCCGCGATACCTCGGCCCGCAGGACAACGGGTTCCGACGCTCGCCCCTCGTTGGCAAGTCGGCGCAGCGTCTCATCGGGGGCAGTGCCGGTGAGAAAATGGGAGAGTCTCGCCGCAATGGCATGGGAGCCCTGATCTGGTTCCGTCAGGAAAACAAAATGGCCCGAAGAAAGGAAGGCACCGTAGCCGTGTCGCATCGCTTCGGCGAAGGTAGAGCCGGCGGCAAGTTGCTCGTGGATGCGCGCCTCGTAGCCGGCGATTACCTCCTCAGGGACCGGCGCAACGGCGGCGCGTTCGACAAAGCGCCGCAGCAGTCGCGGCACGTCAGCGGCGGGATTTCCGGACGTCACCCCGCGCTTCGTGAGCGGGAGGTCATCGTAGAGGACGCGGTGCGAAGCGGGAGGCCACTCGCCCTCGACGACCGGCCCCGTCACCTCAAGCCAGCGGATCGCAATTCCGGGATGACCGTCGGGCGGCATGGGCGGGAAGGAGTAAAAAAATCCGCCGTCCGTTCGGATAAACGGGACCGGCAAACCCAGCGGGCTGTATTCAAAGGTCTCGCCCTTTTTCAAGCGTATCGTTGTCTCAAACACCTTTGCCACCGGTTCCAGGTCCATCCACCCGCCCGTCTCGCGGACGTCGCCCGAGACATCGGGGCCGGAAGGCTGCCGCGCGCGGAAGCTCATCGCCACCGACCCAGACGCCGGGACGAGGCGAAATCCGTCCACCTGCCGCACCGCCCGTCCCGAGAAGCGAACATGGTAGGCGCCGTCGTGCGGGGCGAGGAAGCCCCGCGGGTATCCGTAGTAGGGCCAGGTCGCGGAACGAAAGAGCGCCATCTCCAGCTCCGGATCGCGACGTTCTTCGGGCGTCATTTCCTTGAATCGATTTCCGTCGATGGGCACCATCTTGTCATCCTTCGCAAAGAACATCGCCTGCCGCTCCCCGAAGGTGTCGAGTCCGGGGAAAAGATCCGTTCCCGTGAAGCGCCACGAGATCGGAGCGACCGGCGCGTCGCTCACGGCAGTCGCCGCCAGCAGAGCCGCCTCGGCGGCATTGAGCCAGGCCTCAAGCTGCACCCGGGAAAGATCGAGCAGACGCGAGACCTTTGTGAAGCCATGCCACTCGCGGTCCTCGGGCAGCTTGTCACGAATATCGAGATGCGGCATCACGAGGAGATCGCGGAGACGGTTTTCATACTCCACCCGGGTGAGCCGCCGCAAGGCCCCCCGCCCCTTCGCCTCGATTTCGGCGCGATCGGCGGCATGGAGTTTGGCGGCTGACAGTTGCACCATTTTTTCACGATCCTCTTTTGTGAGTCCGTCCGCTTTTTCCGGCGGCGGCATTTCGCCTGCGGAAATACGGTCGTGGATCCGCACCCATCGCGCGCGATTAGCCGCGTCATCGAGAGCGAAGGTAAGATCGACGAGATTGAGATCGCCCTCGCTCGTCTGCTCGTCGTGGCATTCCATGCAGTGACGGTCGAGGAAGGCGACGATGGCCTGCTCTTCCCCCATGGAGTGTGAGACTATCAAGAAAAGAGCGATCGTGAAGCCCAGTCTCATCGCACAGCCTCCCCGCGCAAGGCCGACGAGGCGAGGCGTCCCGCTTCTTTCACGATCGGAGCCAGCTCCGCGATACGCCGCTCATCGAGCCGTCGGGATGGACCCGTGATCCAGAGCGAAGCGACCGCCGTTCCGGCCCGCTCGAGAATGGGCGCGCCGAGGCAGTGATCCCCCTCAAGATGCTCGCCGAGATCGGTCGAGAATCCTTCCCGCTTTGCCTCATCGAGACACCGCAGAAAGTCGGCCGCATTCGAAATCGTCCACGGATGAAAGGCCTCGAAAGACAAGGCCGCGACGGCGGTCTCCCGATCTCCGGGCGAGGCGAACGCGAGGATGCATTTTCCCGGCGCGCTGGTGTGCACCGGAAAGCGCGACCCCCGCTCCACGTAAAACTTGATCGACGCCGTCCCGATGACCCGTTCGAGGACAAGCCCCTCGCTCGCGACAAGGATACCAAGATGAGCCGCTTCCCCCGTTTCCTCACTAAGCCACGGCATCGTAGGCAGAGCCGCCTCGGCGAGGGGAACGTCGTCGAGGACAGGCTGACAGAGTTGCCGCAATTTTCCGCTGAGCCGCAGCCGTTTCTCAGGGTCTCTCGTCAGATAGCCATGAGCCGTGAGCGCCTGCGTCGTGCGGCAGACGAAGTTGGCTGTCAAGCCGAGTTTCCCTGCAATTTCCGTCTGGGTCGATCCTTCGGATCGCTTCCCGAGGCACTCCAGCACCGCGAGGGCACGGTCCAGCCCGGGGGTGCGGTAGCCCGAATCGTTGATCTTTGCGTCGATGCTTATTTCTATATTTGCTATCCTTCGCAATGATAGAAACGCGTCGAAGTATTGTCGGCAATATAGAAATTCGCCGCAATAGCGTGCGGTGGGAAGCGCGACAAATTGCCCGTCCCTTTCCTCAGGGGGCGGCTTGGCAAGCCCCTTTCCTTGTTCTCCACGCACTCAAGGAACGGGGCTTGCCTAAGCCCCGTCTTCTCAGGCTTCGCAAATTCCCGATGGCGCCTTGCCGTTGTGTGATATTATTGCGAACACCTCGACGCCCGCACTTTTCCATGCCTTCTCTCACCCCTCTCACCCCGAACCCGCGGCCGCGCTCTGCCGGCAAACACATCGTTGTGCGCGGGCTGCTCGCGGGACTGCTCAAGGGCGAATGGGTGGGTGGCGCCCGTCTCACCGAAGCGGAGGCGGTGGAAAAATTCGGCGTCAGCCGCACACCCGTCCGGGAAGCGCTCCTTGAGTTGCAGGGGCTCGGACTCATCGAACTGCGACGGAACTGCGGGGCGGTCTTTCTCCCCTTCGGCCCCGATCAGTTACGCGAAATCTACGACGTGCGCTCCCTCCTCGAGGTCGAGGCGGCCCGACTCGCCGCAGGCCGGGTCGATGCGGACACGTTGCGTTCCCTCTTCGCCGCCTTCACCATGATCCGCGAGTCGGGCGGGATCGATCCCGACTGGAAACACGACCGAACCCTCCACCGCACCATCGCCGCCGCGTCGGGAAATCATCGGCTTAGCTCTGAAATCTCGCGTTATGGCGAGGTGATCCAATCCGTCCGCGAAATCGTCGGGGAGCAAAGCTACGGCATCCACGAGACCACTGCTGACGAACACCTCGCTATTCTGGAAGCGATCCGACAGGGTGACGCTGACGCCGCCGCCGCCGCGATGAAAGCCCACCTCTCGCAGGCATCGGACTCCGCCGCCAAGGCCGCTGATCTGATGCGCTCGCTCGGCAGTGAAGAACAGGTGGAAGCCTGAACTCACTTCAGCTTCAGCAGGACCTCGTTCCGCCGCATCGACGCCGGAGTCCAGGGCGGATCATAACCGGCGTAGACGGGGGCACCGACGGACTCGAGGCCTTCTTTGGCGATTCTTTCGCGCAATTCGGCGAGCTTTGCAGCCCGATCTTCCGCCCCGCTGCGTCCGCGGTAACGGATCACGGCATACTTGCCTCCGCTCATTTTCGAGAGCTTTACCGTAGGATCGGCGGGCGCGGGAGCTCCCGCCTTCGCGATGGCGGCGGGAACGACGAACTGCATCTCCCCGAGAGCACCGTCGCCCGAGGCCGGCATGAAAACGGGCGTGGTCATGGCGATTTTTTGATCGGCGGCGTTCTCACCCGAGATGTATTTGAAAAGGCGGCCGAAGCTCCCGCCCTGCTCACCTCCCTTCATCGGTGTGGAAACGACGAGGTGCGGTGCATAGTCACGAATCTCAAAAGACCCGTCTTTTTTCACCAGCTCGAAACTCGCCGTTTCATAACCGGCGCGAGAGGTCGAGACAAAGACGGTGCCAACGAGGACGAGAACCGCGATGCCGCTGATCCAGAGGGAGAGACGGAGCCTTTTCATGCAAAAGATACGTGTACTGACCCGATCGGGGCTCGGCTCAGACGTGTTCGCGGGCTCGCGTGATCAGCACACTGACGCTTTCGCAATCGGGCAGGATGAATTTCACGACCTCCAGCGTCACCGCACAGACACCGTCGAAGGAGATCACCGCCGCAGCGAGATCCTCCGCGAGCGTCTCGATCAGCTTGCGTTCTCCCGTCGCGGCGACTTCGCGGAGACTCAGGGAGACCTGATAATAATCGATCGTGTGCTCGATGCGGTCGTCGAAACCTTTGAAGGACTTCGAAAGGGTGATCGTGACATTGACCGCCACGCTCTGCGGCACGGCGCGCTCCTCATCGGGCACTCCCACCCGCGTGACTAGACGCAGGCCTTTGATGTGAATGTGATCGCTCATGATAGTTCTGAAACAAGGAGGGGCGACATTCCTGTCGCCCGGCAGTCGGCTGACGATGAAACGAGAGGGACAGGAATGTCCCTCCTCCTTGGGGCGATAAGGGAGTCGTGGAGCATTGGTTCACCCCAGCCGAAAGCGGATGTCGCGAATGTTTTCGGCGCCGAAGCGCTCCTGCATGCGGCGGAGGAGCTGGCCTTTCATGCGTTCAAGCTCGTAATGCACAGTCGAGTGGAGCACCTGGATACTGAGGACTTTTTTCTCAAGCGCGACGGGGCGGGCGTTGCTGCCGATAAAGTTGTCGACCATCTCGCTCCAGGCCTCGAAGACTTGCTCTTCGTTGAAGCGGTCCTTCAGCCCGAGACCTTTCATGGCCTTACCGACGACGGATTCGATCTCCTGCTCGTATTTGGAGACATCCTGCGGTTCCCAGTAGCCGCGCCATTCGGCGAGGACGCGGTCTTTGAGGGGACGTCGTGGGCGGTAGCGCATACGGGTGTAAGGCTAGTGCGGGACGGACCAAAACTCCATAAAAAAACGGCACGACCCCGGGGGAAGCACCGTTTCCAGTCCTGCGAGGGGGAAAATCACACGTCTTTGCCGTTGTTTCCAATCGCCTCGACGGGGCAGCCTTCCATGGCCTCTTCGCAGAGGGCCCGCTCTTCGGGCGTGGTGGGCTGTTTGTAGACGTAGGAATAACCACCGTCTTCGTTCCGGGTGAAGTTGTCTGTCGCCGTTTCACGGCAGAGATCACAGTCGATGCACTGGTCATCGACGTAGAACTCACCCGCCACGTTGTCGTCGTATCTGTTTTCGAGATCTGCCATACTGTTTTCTACGTGAGTGACCCTTCTGAGGCGCGCAAAACTAGGATTTTTTTTGAGTGGACGCAACCGATTTCGTCGGCTTGTTGAAGAGCTTGTCATCACGGCAACGAATGGCAAGGTAAGTCCTCATCTCTATGAATCCCCACGCCCCAACCCCGAACCCTGCCGACTCCGACCGCGTCATCCCCCGCGAGGGCTGGCACGTCATCCATCTTTTTTATCACATCGAGCAAGCCCAGTGGTCCCTCTACAGCGACGAGGAAAAACTCGAGGCGAAAACGCACCTCGCCGAGCTCGTGCAGGAGATCCGCTCGACCGAGTCGACCCAGCTCCTCACCTTCTCCATCGTCACCCCGAAGGCCGACCTCGGGTTCATGATCCTGACCGACGACCTCCACAAGGCCAACGACTTCGAAAAACGCCTCGGCCGGGCCCTCGGTCCTGACATCCTCACCCCCGTCTACAGCTACCTGAGCATGACGGAGCTCAGCGAATACACCACGACCGAAGAGCAATATGCCCTCAGCGTCACCGAAGAGGACGGCATCGCCGCCGGCACGCCCGAGATGGAGGCGAAGCTGGAGGACTTCCGCAAGCGCATGGCCAAATACAACAGCGACCGTCTCTACCCGAACATGCCCGACTGGCCGGTCTTCTGCTTTTACCCCATGTCGAAAAAGCGGGGCGAGACGCACAACTGGTACTACCTCGATTACGAAACCCGCCGCAAGCTCATGGCCGGCCACGCCAAAGTGGGCCGCACCTACGCCGGCCGCGTCCGCCAGCTCATCACCGGCTCGACCGGCCTCGATGAGTCAGAGTGGGGCGTGACCCTCTTTTCCCACAACACCCAGGACATCAAGGAAATCGTCTACGAGATGCGCTTCGACGAAGTGAGCTCCCTCTACGGCGAGTTCGGCGATTTCTACATCGGGCTGCAGCTGCCGCTCGATGAGTTGTTCCGGCGGGTGGGGATTTGAAAAGGGAGGTTTAGGTTTCAGGGTAGACTTAGGCAAGCCCCCCGGGTGGGCGACTATTCGGGGCTTAGGCAAGCCCCGTTCCCTGGGCGGCGTTAGAGAAAGCCCCCGCGGTGGTGTCATAGAGATGCAGGGCTCCCCCGGTACGAAAACCATTCTATCACCCGACTTCCCCCCGCCTCAAAGACTCTTCAAATACGCCGTGATATCCGCGATGGACTGGGCGGTGAGGCCGAGGTTCGCGGGGTCGTACATCAATGAGCGGCCGAGCGGCTCGACGGACTTGATGCGGTCTTTCGGGATCGTTTGCACGACACCGCCCATGGACTTGATGATGAGAGGATCCCCGCTCGCGAGGACCATGCCGGTGACGACGATGCCGTCGTTCATCGTGACCTTCGATCCCTCAAAACCGTGCGAGATATCGGCCGAGGGATTGGCGAGAGCATCGACGATGACCTCGGTCGGCTGCTGGCGTCCGTAGGTCGTGAGGTCGGGACCGAAGTCGATCCCCGCCTCACCGACCTTGTGGCAGGTGTAGCACACCGCGATGGCCGCCTGGCCCCGTGCGACATCGCCACTGAGTTTAACGATCTCGACAGTGGGCGGAAGCGGCGCGGCGCCCTCGACCGGAGCAGGCATCTCGATGGCGGTGATCTTGACGGTGGCAGGATCGTAGAGGCCGAGCGCCTTCATTCCGCCTTCGACGTCGTAGGCTTTCCAGTCGTTCCCCTTGCGATTGAGGAGCCACCACTTGGCGAGCTCTTTCATCGGGAAAGCGTCGGTATGGGCCAGTTCGATCATGTGTCCGGCAGCCTCGCGGCTTTTCACAAAGGCGAGAGCGGTCAGCATGAGCTTGCGCTGATCTTCGGAGAGCCCGGGGAGGAGCGCGCGGGCCTTGAAATCGGCGGCGGCCTCGGCCGGGTGGAGACGCCAGGCGATCCAGGCGAAGGTGTCACTCCAGGAGGCGGCCGGGCCTCCCATCGTTTTGGCAACGGCGGCGTAGACCTGACCTTCCTTGCCCTTGCTACCGAGACCCAAGGCCTCGAGGTAGCTGCGGTCTTTGCCATCGAACTTCGCGGCGACCTTCGCCAGGATGGGCACACTCTGCGCGGCGGGGACATCGCGCAGGGTCAGGGCGACTTCGGCGCGCACGGCGGCGGATTCGTCATCGGCCATGCGGTCCGCCATTGCGAGAACCTCGTGCTCGACAAAACGAAGGGCCCGGTAGGCGACGAGGCGGATCATGGCATCGTCCGACTCGAGGAGAGGCGTCACTTTGGCCACTCCGTTCGGTCCCAACTGGGGGAGCAACCAGATCGCCCGAGCCACGAGGTGAGGATTCGGCTCGGCCAGCAGCCCTGCGACTGCGGGAACGGATTTTGACCCGGCTTCGCGCAGACTGACAAAACCACCATACCGCACGTTCGGCGCAGGGCTTTTTAAGGCAACGATCTGTCCCCCGAGCGTCGCGAGATCGTCCATCGGCACGATGGATTTAAAGCCTTTCGGGGCAATGCGGTAGATGGTGCCGCTCGTGCCTTCGTCAAGAGTTCCGTGTCCCCCGACACGACCGTCGAACCAGTCGGCGACATAAATCGCGCCGTCGGGTCCTACCGTGACATCACTGGGGCGGAACATCGTCTTGAGCTCCCCGCTCGGTTTGCCGCCGAGGAAGTCGGAGCCGGCCCATTCCTTCGCCTCGTTCGAGGTCATGAAATCGAAACGCTCCAGCTTGAAGCCCGCTCCGTCGCGGACAGGGAGATAACCAAAAACGACGTTTTTCCCGGCCTCGCAGGCGAGGAGGAGTCCCTCCCACTTTTCCCCGAGAGCGCCGTTCTCGTAGTAGGCGACACCCGTCGGCGAACCGCCGCCGTAGATGTCACCTGCCGGCATGGTGCCCGGGTCTTCCTGCCGCCACTGAGCGGTGGGGGTATCCTGGCCGGGGCGTTTGTCCGCGCCCCACGAACGCAGGCCATCGACGGAGGAGAAACCGGCGTTGCCGCCCTCAAGCAGGTGCGAGACGCGGCACGCGGGCGGATCGTCGTTGTCGCTCTGGAAGACATCGCCGAAGGAGGTCACGGCCTGCTCGTAGCTGTTGCGGAAATTGTGCCCGATGATGGTGACGTTAGTGCCGTCGGGGTTCATGCGGGCGGCAAAACCTCCGACCCAGATGTGGCCGTCATCGCTCTTTTTGCCAGCGGCTTCCTGAGTCATGTAGGAGCTGCCCATGAAGAAATTTTTCCCCGACCTGTCGGTGAAGACGGCGCCGCAATTTCCCTGATTCCAATACCACTGACCGTTCGGCCCGGCCGTGACGCTGTGGAGGCTGTGATCGTGCTGGCGGCCGGAGAATCCGCTGAGGAGCACCTCGCGCCCGTCTACGGCGGGATCGATTTTGCCGTCCCCGTTTTTGTCGGTGTAGACGAGCATCTCGGGAGGTTGCGAGACGATGAGGCGGTCACCCAGGACGGCGACGCCGAGGGGTGAAGCGAGAGCGGGTTCCTGCACAAAAACGGAGGTCTTGTCGGCGCTGCCAGATCCGTCGGTGTCTTCGAGGATGACGATGCGATCCCCCTCGGGGCGGCGGCCTCCCTTGCCGCGGTAGTTTACCCCCTCGGCGACATAGAGACGGCCCTGCGCGTCAAAGTCGATGTTGGTCGGATTCGCGAGCATCGGCGAGGTTGCCCAAATCGTCACCTCGAGCCCCTCTGGCACGGTGAAAAGATCAGTCGGGACCACCTTGGGCGCATCAGGATCAAACGCACCGGTCGCGGAGACGGGCGGCTTCTGCGTGTAAATGCGGAAACGCAGGTTCGCTGAGCTCAGTTTGCCGTCGCGCTCCATCCCGCCATCATCGATCGCGAGGAGCGCCTGAAAACGGTCCACGCCCTCGGGCAGGGCATACTCGAGCAGAGCCGGCGCATGGGTGCCGATGCCTTTACCGTAGGTCTTGCCCGCGACGCTAAGGGTCCCGCCGGTGACGTTCTTGTTCTTCTGCGTTTTGCCGTAACCGGCCTTAGATTCCTTCCACTCGAGCTCGGTGAAGTCGCGAACGCTGCCGTCTTTCATGACCAGCTTCGGCTCGAGCCAGTTGGCCCAGTCGCAGGCTAGCGATCCTTCGTCGGAGACAACGAGGTGCAGTTCCTTGGCTCCATTGAGCGGCACATCGACGGCGACGAGGCGCTCTTTGCTCTTCGGTGTAAGGACCTCCGTTTCAAAAACAGGTTTAACCGGCGTCTCCGCTGACGAGGGCAGGGCGGCGCCGACGGTGCTGATGAGGACGAGTAAGAGTAGTCTGGTGCGCATGAGAAAGAGCGGGAACGGCGCGAGAGTAGCCACACGCGGGCCGGAGAGCAAATGCGAATACGCGTGATGCACGGGCTCACCCCTCCCCGAAAGTAGGGATAAACCCCATAGCGACCGGGATGGCAGGGCAGGAAAGTGAAAATAGCGATGACAAAACAAAGCCTCCTCACTCCCTCACTCCTCGATGATCTCTCCGCCGTGGCGGCAAAGACCTGTGTCTCACTCTACCTGCCCACCCACCGGCATCATCCCGAGAATCGGCAGGACCCGATTCGCTTTCATCGACTCGTAAAGGACCTACGGGAGAATCTCCGGAATCTCATCTCTGCCGACGAGACCGACCTCATGGTCGCGCCCTTTGATGCCCTTGCCGAGGACGAGGAATTCTGGAACCATACGCTGGACGGCCTGGCGGTATTCGCGGCACCGGCCGGTTTTTCCCGTGTCGTCACCACCTACAGAACGGTGGGAGAAATGACTGTGGTTGCCGACACCTTTCATACAAAACCTCTGCGACGCTTCCTGCAATCATCGGATCGTTATCAGATCCTCGCCTTGAACCTCCACGGGGCAAAACTCTTCGAGGGCAATCGGGACTCACTTGAGATAGTGGAACTCGGCGAGGAATTCCCTGATACGATCGAAAAGGCGCTTGGTGAAGAATTAACCGAACCACACCAAACCGTCGCTTCCTATGGCGGGACTGGAGGATCGAGCGTCGCGATGCATCATGGTCACGGAGGGAAAGGTGACGAGATGGACGATGATGCCGAGCGATTCTTTCGTGCCGTGGATCGTAGCGTCCTCAAACTCCATTCGCGCTCGTCAGAACTGCCCCTGATTCTCGCCGCCCTGCCTGAGCACCATAACCTCTTTCACAAAGTCAGCCACAATAGCCTTCTAACCAAAGAGGGAATCAAAGGAAACCCCGATGCCATTCCCATCGATGAGCTGCGCACCCGTGCCTGGGAGATTTTCGAGCCTCTCTACCATGCCCGTCTCGATTCGCTCGCCGATGACTTTTCAGTAGCAAAGTCACAGCAACTCGGCCTCGTAGACCTCGCCGAAATTGGAGAGGCGGCGGTTGCAGGGCGTATCGCAACACTCCTCATCGAGGCAGACCGTGAAATCCCCGGCCGCATCCATACGGGAAGCGGCAACATACATCTGACCGACGCAGACGGGCAACAGGGCGACGACCTCCTTGATGAACTCGGCGAATGGGTCATTAAAAACGGAGGAAAGATGATGGTCGTTCCGGCCGAGCGCATGCCTGTCGCTACCGGCGCGGCGGCAATTTGCCGTTACTAAGCAGCGTCGTTCAAGAAGCAACCAACCCATCCGCCGCCGACTCCCCTGCAATGTGGCCGGTAGTCCAGGCGGACTGGAAATTGAAGCCGCCGGTGACCCCGTCTACGTCGATGACTTCGCCGGCAAAATAGAGGCCGGGGGTGCGGCGGCTCTGCATTGTTTTAAAATCGATCTCTTTGAGGGCGACGCCTCCGGCGGTGACGAACTCGTCTTTGTTGAGGCTCTGACCCTGAACGCGGAAGCGTCCGGCCGTCAGCTCGGCGGCGAGACGCTGGCGGGCGTCCCGCGTGAGGTTCGACCAGGTCAGCTCCGCCGGTATGCCGGAATCCTCGGCGAGGCGGTGCCAGAGGCGGGCAGGCATCGTGAGGCCGGGGAGCCCGTTGCGGACCCGGCGCTTCGGGGCGCTCTCCCGCGCCTCTAGGAGGATCGCGTCGAGCTTGCCTCCCGACATCGGGCCGCACCAGTTGATGACGATTTCGAACTGGTAGTCTTTGTCGGCCAGCTCGCGGGCACCCCGCGCGGAGAGCTTGAGAATGGCGGGACCGCTCAACCCCCAGTGGGTGATGAGACAGGGACCGTCGCTGCGGAGTTTCGTCCCGGAAATGCTCACGACGACGTTCTCGACGGCGATGCCCGAGAGCCCTTCGAGACGCCGGTCGGGAATTTTAAAGGTGAAAAGAGACGGCGCCGCCGGGACGATCTCGTGTCCGAGCGTGCCAGCGAGGCGGACTCCTGCATTGTTGCGGGTCCCGCCAGTGGCGAGGAGAACGGCCCGGCTAGAGACGGTCGAACCGTCCTTCAGATCAATGAGCCAGCACTCGGCGGAACGGCAGAGGCGGTCGACTTCGCTGTGATATCGCACCTCGATACCGAGTTCGCGGGTGGCAGACATGAGGCAGTCGATGACCGTCTGCGAATCATCGGTGACGGGGAAAATCCTGCCGTCGCTCTCGGTCTTGAGGGCAACTCCTCTCTTCTGGAACCAGTCCACCGTGTCCTGTGCCCCGAAACGGTGGAAGGGCCCGATGAGGTTGCGCTCGCCGCGCGGGTAGTGAGCGGTGAGCCGCTTCGAATCAAAGCAAGCGTGGGTCACATTGCACCGTCCGCCACCCGAGATCTTTACCTTTCCAAGCACGGTCGAGGTTTTCTCGAGAAGGCAGACACGTGCGCCCGGCGACTTTTCCGCAAAGGCGATCGCGCCGAAGAAGCCGGCGGCACCTCCGCCGACGGCGACAAAATCATACTCGGGACGGGACATCGGGAAAGAAAAGAGCGCGAGAGAATCAGGTCCGCAGCAAAGCCTCCCCTCTCCTGCTTGTAAAGGGTTCCTTCAGCGTGAACGGAGAGCCGAATTTTTCCTTTTTCGCGGGGCTGCGATTGCTTAGTTTACGGGAAATGCTTCGCGACTATTTCAGCAGTATGATCCGCTGGCTCTTCGGCGTCGGCCTGCTCGGGCTTGCCTATGACATGGCCACGACGGGTTACGAGGACGAGCGGTTCGCCCGCATTCTCGCCGGAGCGGGTCTCTTTGTCCTGGGAATTCTCTTCCTCTGGAAAACGATCTTCCATCTCGCGACGCGACCGCTCACCCGACTCGTCGATTCGATTTTTTTTCCCGGCGGCAAGCTAGGAAAACCGCTCCTCAATCTCAAACTTCCCGCCTACTACATCAACGAAGGACGCTATAGCGAGGCCCTCGCGGAATACCGGAAGGTCCTGAAACATTACCCCAACGAGGTTGAGGCTTACGAAAAAGCGATCTGGCTGCTTCACGATGTTTTTCGGGACAAGAGCGCGGCGGAGAACCTGATTCGGCGGGCGAGAAAGCGGAAACTCACCCTCGACGAGCGCGTCGTCCGGAGTGTTCGGGCGGATTATCCGAGTTGACTTCGCTGCGCTCCGTCCATCTCGGATAATCCGAGTTGACTTCGCTGCGCTCCGTCCATCTCCGCTTCGCTCCGATTCCTGAAAACAAAAAACGCCGCAGTCGTAAACTGCGGCGCCTTTGTTGGTGCGAGAGGCGGCGTGAGCAGGAATCAGGGCGTCGGGACGGTCGCGATCGTCTTGGAGACGCGCGAGACGACCTGATATGGATCGGCCTGTGAATTCGGGCGACGATCTTCGAGATACCCCTTGTATCCGTTGTTCACGAAGGAGTGAGGCACACGGATGGAAGCACCGCGATCGGCCACACCGTAGCTGAACTTGTCGATCGACTGGGTCTCGTGGAGGCCGGTGAGACGCAGGTGATTGTCGGGACCGTAGGCGGCGATGTGCTCTTCGCAAAGACCGGCGAATGCGGCCATGAGGGACTCAAAGTATTCTTTGCCGCCAGTCGTGCGCATGTATTCGGTCGAGAAGTTACAGTGCATGCCGGATCCGTTCCAGTCGCCCTGAAAGGGCTTGCAATGCAGCTCGACATCGACACCGTATTTTTCACAAATACGGGCGAGGAGGTAACGGGCCACCCAGATCTCGTCGGCCGCCTTCTGGGCACCCTTGCCAAAAATCTGGAATTCCCACTGGCCTTTGGCCACCTCGGCATTGATCCCTTCGTGGTTAATGCCCGCATCAAGGCAGACTTCGAGGTGCTCTTCGACGATGGCGCGGGCGAGATCACCCACGGCCGAAGCGCCGACACCGCAGTAGTATTCACCCTGCGGATCGGGGTAGCCGGAATCGGGCCAGCCGAGGGGACGACCGTCCTGGAAGAGGAAGTATTCCTGCTCGAGACCGATCCAGAGACCGGGGTCCTCGGCGATGGTGGCGCGGGCATTCGACGGATGGGGGGTGACACCGTCGGGCATCATGACTTCGCACATCACCACGAAACCGTTCCTGCGGGTGGAATCAGGGTAAAGCGCTACAGGCTTGAGCATGCAGTCAGAACTCTTCCCCTCGGCCTGACGGGTCGAGCTTCCGTCGAATCCCCACATCGGGCAATCGGCGAGAGTGAACGAATCAGGGTCCCCTTCCGCGATTTTCGTCTTGCCGCGGAGGTTCGGCACGGGCTCATAACCGTCGAGCCAGATGTATTCCAATTTCAGTTTAGCCATTTTAACTTGTTCTCGTTTTGTATTTTACATTCGAAGCCCTGCAACTGCCTGAGCATCCTGCGCCTACGGCACGAACTTCGGGTTGGGAAACCACGTCACAGAGAAGCAAGCTCCGTGCCATTTGTCAACGGATCCGCAAAAATATTATCCAACATTCCCTCCACCCCGATGGTTCCCGGAGTGACTACTGACGGCACCCTTCAAGAAGCACACTGAGAAAGGTCGTGATACCCAGAAGAGCAACCTTGTGCTCACTTTCCTCAAGCACGCCAAGACATTCGCGCCCCTTCCCGATGAGAGCCTGACCGGTATCGATGGAGGCTTCGATCGAACCGACGTAATCGGCGATATTTGCCAGCGCCGTCAGATCGATCGGTTCCTTCTGGATGAGGAGACGGTTCAGCTTTTCCCGCTGCCGCTCGCTCGCCCCTTCGAGAAGATTGAGAATCGGGAGGGTGAGTTTTCCCTTGTTCAGATCCGTCCGCAGGGTCTTGCCGTAATCGAGTTCTTCGCCGATCAGATCGATACAGTCGTCGTAGATCTGATAGGCGGTGCCGATGTGCAGTCCGAAATCGCGGAGCGATTCACAGACGTGCTCGCTCTGACCGTTCAACCGCGCGCCCAGTTCCATCGCGGCGGCGAAAAGAGCGGCAGTCTTTTTGCGGATAATCTCAAAGTAATCCTGCCGTGTCAGTTGCAGATCGAAACGTCGCTGCGTCTGAATAATCTCCCCGCTGCAGACCTCGTTGGCGGAGATCGCGACCTTCCTCCCGATGGTGGAATTTTCAAATTCCGTTGAGAGCATGAGGGCATGGGAAAAGAGGCAGTCACCGAGGAGGACACTCAGGGCATTGCCCCACTTTGCATTCGCCGTGGGTGCCTGGCGTCTAATCTCGGCGCCGTCGATGATGTCGTCGTGCACGAGGGTGGCGACGTGAATCAGTTCGAGAATAACGGCGAGCTTGTGATGGTCATCCTCGATCCCGCCTGTCGCGCCCCCGGCGAGAAAGGCAAGAGCGGGACGGATTCTCTTCCCCGAGGTGTTCAGGATGTAGGCGACGTAGGGCTCCACCGCCGGATCGAACGCCTCGGCCTGGGCGCGGATCCGGGACTCCACGCGATCCAGCTCGGGACGGAGAAAGTCGAAAGGGGAAAGCTCGCTTCCGCTCGCCGGATCCAGAGAAAGGGGGGTCGATATCATGTTGAAAAATGCCGAGGCGGAAAGGGACGTTTCGCGTCGCGATAAACCGACAAGTTTACGTCCCCGGCCGCACGACGGTGTCATTTTTGCCCCTATTCCGGCGGGATTCCAGTCATTTTCCACCCTGGCTCAAAAGGGAAACAGGTGGCGCGATCGCGCCACACAATCAAGTCGGGAAATACTCATTGCGTGGACGATCACCCACGCATAACTTTCAATCGTGAACACTTACTATTTAGCTTTCGGCTTGGGAATGCAGGAGATGATCGTCATCTTCCTGATTGTCCTTCTCCTCTTCGGTGCCAAGAAAATCCCCGAACTCGCACGAGGTGTCGGCAAGGGTATGGGAGAGTTCAAAAAAGCCAAGCATGAGTTCGAACGCGAGATCAAGATGGGTGAGGAAGAAGGCAAGCGTGAGTGGGATAAACCAGTCCACGACGACACCCACCCGAAAGACTGATCCTTTTCCGGGAGCATGTTTCCGATGAGACTTGGAAAGACCGCTTTATTTCACAAAGCGGTCTTTTTTTGTGCCCTCCTCTCTCCTTCAGTGCCGGGACAAACGGAGGAAACCGGGGCTAAAACGGCCTCCGGGGCCGCAACCGCCGATCCGGTCACCTTCGTCTTTTACAATCTCAGAAACTATCTCGCGATGGACCGCCGCGTCAGCGGGAAAGTCATCGAAAATGCGCCCAAGCCCGACGGAGAGGTCAAAGCGCTTCTTGAAGGACTTGTCGCCATAAGACCCGACATCCTAAGTGTCTGCGAACTTGGCGACACCGCTCACCTCGAGGATCTGCGGTCGCGCCTCAAAGCGGCGGGTATCGATCTGCCCCACACCGAAATCGTCAAAGACGCGGCGGGCTGGAACCGCAACCTTGCCCTGCTCTCCCGCTTCCCCATCGTCGGGCGCCGCTCCCGTGATGACTACACCTATGAACTCGCCGGGAACAGACACGCCTTTCAGCGCGGTATTCTCGATGTGAGTCTGGCCATCAATTCACATTACCACCTCCGCTGCATCGGCCTCCATCTTAAGTCGAAACGCGAAGTCCCCGAAGGCAATGAAGCGCTCATGCGCCTGAACGAGGCCCGTCTCGCCCGCGAGCATATTGACCGCATCCTTGAAGAAGATCCCCGGACCAATCTCCTCGTCGCGGGCGACTTGAATGCAGTCCGCATTGAACCGCCCCTCAAGACGCTGCAGGGCGGTTTCGGAAGCCCCGGTTACCTTAAGCCGTTAAGCCTCCGGGACGGGGAGGGATTCACCTGGACGCACTACTGGTCTCTTGCCGACGTCTATTCCCGCTTCGATTACGCACTTTACAGTGATGGCCTCAACGGTGAGTTTAATCGGGACCTGTGCCGTATCCATCACTGGGAAAACTGGGAAAAGGCGAGCGATCACCGGCCAATCGTGATCTCCCTCATTCCAATCGACAAGTGAAGAGCTTGCACCGGGGGGCTTTCATTGGAAGAAGTGCGCGCCGAGGAAGTCCATGAGCGTCGTCAACTCTCCGGACGGAAGGACCCGATCGAAAAAAATGAGTTCGAAGAAGATATTTCCCGAGGGCGAATCATAGGAATCTTCGAAA
Organism: Akkermansiaceae bacterium UBA6138; assembly: GCA_002422425.1. Classification (GTDB taxonomy): domain Bacteria; phylum Verrucomicrobiota; class Verrucomicrobiia; order Verrucomicrobiales; family DEV007; genus Arctic95D-9. Next base: position 36,725 of record DIVG01000076.1, read on the forward strand.
CCGCGTTTTCCGATTGCCAACGTTCCAAAAGGCGGATCACCCGCCTCGACGGGGCCCTTCACCTCGGCAACTGCGGCGGACCCTGCCGGGCGAATCGAGAGGGAGTGCTCTTTTGCAAGAGGATCCCATCGATAACCGGCGACACCGAGAGTGCCGCTCTCCCAGATCAGGCCAAGGCGATTTTCCGGGTGATCGGTCACGGCCCGGCTGTTGGCAGTCAGTTTACCGTCATACCCGGTGGCGAGCTGGACATAGCGTCCGTCCCACACCGGTGCCTGGACGCGAAAGACGCGGTCATCGCCAGCCTCGAGCCGCATCACCGCGACAACCGTAAATCCCTGCGATAGGGTCGCTCCACTCCCGGTGGTGGTGAGCGCGCTTCGATTCGTCGTGCTGATCCCCCGATGGACTCCTCTCAGAACGGAATAGTCAGTCGGCCCGACACGCACCAAATGCGGAAGGTAGATTCCGTTAGGATCACCGCCGTCCCGGAAAAAGGATCGCTCCCTGGCATCACTCACCAGGTTCAACCAGGCAGCCACTGGCGTGCCCGGACCTGCCGGCGTGCGATAATCACGCAAAAAGGTCCCTTTTCCGGCCGAGAACCGGGCATAAAGTCCCTCACTGACAGGCAGCGCAGGGGGTTCCGGTTGACCATCCTCCCGGCTAAGCGGCCTCGGCGGGGGCAGCGGATCGAGCGGCAGTTCCGTTTCAGATCCGCGATCCACCGACGGCAAAGCCTCTCTCTCCCCCGGCTCTCCCCGACCCCCCGACAGCCGGAATACCATAAGAGCCAGGGCTATCGACGCGACGCCCGAAACAAGCAGCCATCTTCCGTAATCGGCCAAAAAACCGCCTGTATCACTCCCCCCCGGCGAAGACGATCGCGCCCTCGGCCCCCGATTTGCGCCGGTGCCCGGGGCGATTGAATATCGAAGGGCTCTCGTCGAAGGCAGCCGCCCCTCCGAACCGCCCCCACCCTTCACCGGTCCCGTCCCCGGCCTTCCTGTCGGGATGGGACCGCTCGCGGTTTTAATAACCCGTGTGACCAGGCTGCCCCCGGCCGGACCGCGAGGTGGGCTCGAAGGAGAGCATGCCGGTGCCATGACCACTGGAGAGATCCCCTCGTCCTCATCAACGACACGCGGAGGCGCTGCAAAAGGGACCCCGTTCAGGGCCTGATGAAACTCTTTCAATGCCTCCCTCGCGCTATCCGGACGATCGGACGGCTGGCGCGAGATCAGGCGCATGAGCCAGTCCGCGACCAGTGGAGGAATATCAGCGCGAAGTTCTCCGATGGGCTTGCAGCGATGTCTGATGTGATTCATCGATGTCTCGGCGGGGCTGTCTCCCGTGAACGGCGACACCTGAGCAAGCATGTAGTAGAAAACGCAGCCGAGCGAATACAAGTCGGTGCGCTGATCAAGCGGTCGCAGCTCAAGCTGTTCGGGAGCGATAAAGTCAATCGACCCGAGAAACGACCCCCGCTGGTCCAGGGTCTGGACTGACGGATGCTGGCTGAACTTGGCTAATCCGAAATCGAGCAGCTTCAAAAGAAACCGGCCTGCCGGGGTCACCGTCAGCATGATATTACCCGGCTTGATGTCCCGGTGAAGCAAGTTCAGGTCGCCCGCAGCGACGAGGGGTTCCAGGCACTGCCCCGCCACGTTACAGAAATCATCCCACGACAGCGCACCGGATTTCACGACGGTGTGAAGGTCATCACCCTCGAGCAATTCCATCACCACAAAAGGCCCCTCGGCGTCTTCCTCGATCGCGAAGATCGTAACCACGTTGGGGTGTTGGAACTGAGCCAGGGCCGCCGCCTCCCGGGCAAGCGACCCGCCGACAGCCTCGTTCAGGCTGGTCTCCTCGACCGGTAAGAGCCTCTTCAGCGCCACCTCACGGCCCATGACAGTGTCGTAGGCGCGGTAGACGGCGCTCATGCCTCCCCTGCCCACTCTCCCGCGAACCTGATACCGTTCTGACATAATGGAAACGGACACACCGACGGCTCATCTCCGGCGGGACCCTTTTTATCTCGACATTTTAGACCTTGAATGTCCAACTTTTCCCGACCATATCCAAGGAAATCCAACCGTCCGGGGCGGATTTTGCCCCTATCTTCCTCCCGGCGCTTTCTTCCTCTCTGCCTTCCTGTCTTTTTCCCATGTCCCAACCGTCACCGCTCCTTGCCGGCATCGAAGCCGGCGGCACCAAGTTTGTCTGCTCGGTCGCTTTTTCCCCTCGCGAACCCGTGCTCGAGACCCGCTTCCCCACCGGCCCACCCGAAGAAACGCTCGCGAAAGCAGTAGCCTTTTTCCGCGAAGCGGCAGGCACCTACGGTCCCATCGCAGCGATGGGTATCGGCACCTTTGGACCGGCCGGGGTCGATCCTGCGGCGGCTGACTACGGCACCATCCTCACGACACCTAAACCGGGCTGGACCGGCTGCCGTGTCGTCGCGGCGATCCGTGAAGGATTAGGCGAAAATTTTCCTGTCGCCTTCGAGACCGACGTCAATGCCGCAGTGCTTTCCGAACTCGCCTACGGTGCCGCCCGCGGGAAACGCCACGTCGCCTACATCACGATCGGGACGGGCATAGGGGGCGGTTTTCTTACTGACGGGAGACTCCTCCACGGACGTATGCACCCCGAGATCGGGCACCTCATCGTGCCCGACCTCGATGGCCCCCTTGGCAAGGCAAGTAACGTATGCCCTTTCCACGACTCCTGTCTTGAGGGACGGGCCAGTGGTCCGGCGATTGCGGCACGCTGGGGCTCGCCGGGACACGAGCTGCCCTCCGATCATCCCGCGTGGGAACTTGAGGCGAAATATCTCGCAGTCGGTTGCATCAATCTCACCGCGGCCTGGTCTCCCGATCTCATCATCCTCGGCGGAGGAGTCTCGCAGAAGCCGGGCTTGATTGAACGAGTCCGGCAGGAGTTCACTTCCCTGGCCGGACGCTATTGGACGCTGCCCTCCGCCATCGACTACCTCCGCCTCCCCGAACTCGACCAGCAGGCCGGGGTCGTGGGGGCTCTCCTGCTCGCGCAACGGCAGATTACGCCAACTGACTGAGCCGACCGGTCGAGTCACCAAAGCGCTCTTCCGTGACCCCGTTGCGGTCAAGCAGGCTGAGGAGCACGTTACTCATCGGCGTTGGCTCGGCCAGCTCGGTATGGAGGCCGGTCCTGATCGTGCCCCCGCCCTGACCGGCGACGATCATAGGCAGATTGCTGTGGGAGTGGCGATTCGGATCGGCGAGGCCGCAGCCCCAGACAACCATGGAGTTATGCAGGAGCGATTTACCGTCGATATCCTTTTTCGACTTCAGCTGCTCAAGGAAGTAGGCAAACTGCCGCGAATAGAAAAGGTCGATCTTCGCGAGCTTGTCGAGGGCCTCGGGAGCATTCTGGTGGTGCGAAATGGAGTGATGACCGTCGGGAACCCCAACCTCTTTGAAGCTGCGGTTGCTGCCGTCATGAGCGAGGAGAAAAGTCGCGACACGGGTCGAGTCGGTCTCGAAGGCCAGCACGAGCATGTCCATCATCAGGCGGACATGCTCCTCGTAGCTTGAGGGCACACCATCGGGCACCTCGATGCCCGGGTCTTCGGGAAGACCGAACTTCTCCGCCTTCTCAATGCGGCGCTCGATCTCGCGAACGCCGGTCATGTACTCGTCAAGCTTGAGCTGATCATTGCGACCGAGCTGCTTGTTCAACATCTTCGCATCCTCCATCACGAAATCGAGGATGGAGCGCTGGCGCTGGTTGCGAAGCTCGAAACTGCGCTTGCGATCTTCTTTCGAACCCGATCCGAAAAGACGCTCGAAGACGTGGCGGGGATTCGACTCGGGCGTCATTGGCGTCGTGTCGGAGCGCCACGAGAGATTAAACTGGTAGGCGCAGGAATAGCCGGAATCACACACGCCCGCTTTGCGGACACCGTCGCAGGAAAGCTCAAGCGAGGAAAAACGCGTTTTATCGCCGACATGATTCGCGATGACCTGATCAGCGGATATGCCGAGCTTGATGTCGGCACCAGCCGTCTTGCGCGGACGCGCCCCGGTCAGGAAGGTGGCATTAGCGCGGGCGTGATCGCCCCCTCCGTCGCCGCCGGCCGTGCCGTTCTTGTGCTCAAGGTTGCCGATGAGGTGGAGATCGTCGCGAAACTTCGCGTAAGGCTCGTGAGTGGCCCCGAGAGTAAACTCTTTCCCCGTCCCTGTCACAGCCCACTTGTCCATGTTCATCCCGTTGGGCTTGTAAAGAAATGCCGTCCTCAGCGGAGCACCTGAGGCAGTCGTCGCGGCGGTGCCTTCGGCGGCACCGAGATGACGAGGCATAAGAGTCTCAAGTGCGGGAAGAGCGACTCCGGCTCCAAGGCCTTTGAGGAAGAAACGGCGATTGACGTTGGGATTCATAAGAGGATGAGATGACGGAAGACCCGTTACCTATTAAGAAAGACTACGTTCACCCTCCGTTCAAACAATTAACGCATTCATGGCGGTGCGAAGGATCTGGAAGGGCTATTTGACCGTCATAGCGGGCGCTCTACCGAGATCCCGGACATAAGCAACAAGCTCCCAGATCTCCTTTTCTTCGAGCAAGGCAGAGTAACCTATCATCGGCGTGCCGTTCATCCCCGTCGCGATGGTACGGTAGAGATCACGGGGGGAGTCGCCCGACTTATGATGCGGAGCAGCGAGGTTCGCCGGGGAAATAGGCGCATTCCACGCATCCATGAGGCTCCCCGCGCCCTGCCCGTCGCCCTTGCCTTCTTCGCCATGGCAAATCACACAAAGACCGGCGAAACGGGCCTTGCCCGCCGCGATACGCTCAACGGCCTCTTTCTCCTCAGTAAACCAGCCGGGTAGCGACGGGATCGCGAGCGGCGCGGCCAGGAGGGCGGGATCCCTCCAACTCCGCGAGAGGTTCTGCAGGTAAAAGATGAGAGCGTCGATCTCGTCGTCGCGAAGCTGAGAGAAAACAGGCATCGCCGTGCCCGAAATCCCGCTGCGAATCGTCCGGCGGAGATCATCGTTCATCGGTAACATTCCGAACGGAGTGGTCCGGAATTTGAACATACCGGTCCGGAAATTACGCGGTTTGGTTTCGAGTTCGGCCGCAAAGGGGCCGTTTCCGCGGCCGGTCGCGCCGTGGCAGTCGACACAATGCTTCTGGAAAAGGTAGCGCCCCTTCATATACTCGCTGAGCTCGCGACGCTTCTCCTCGCTACCGCCAACGGACTCCGCCACCGGAGCCTTACCGGGCTCCTGCGACAACAACTGAAACCCCGTCGCTACCGCGAAGCCGGCGAGTATGCCGGAAACAACCAGGCTTTTCAGATAAAACGTCGGCATGCGGTCTCCCTTCTCAAAAACGGCAGTTTCAGCTCCCGAAGCGCCCGAGGCCACGCATTTTCTCTACAAATCGCCGCATCGTTCAACTTCACCGGCCTGAGCCACCACAAGATACGCGCAGCCTTTTTCATCGGAACTTCCCGCCTCCATCCGTTAATAGAGACATGAACCCCCACGAATCCCCCGCCACCCGTCTCATTCACTCGCTTAACCGCCGGATTGACGAACTCATCGTGCAGCTCAGCCTTGGAAAGGCTGAGGCCGCCGATCAAGTTGAGGCGACAAAACAAAGCCTCTCCGAAAAACTGGACAACGTGCGTGCGGCACTCACTCCCGGCGGCAGCAGCGACGCATTTGCCGCAAAGCTCGATCACCTGCGCGTTCAGCTCGCCCTCGGAAAAATGGAGTCGCGCGATGCCTACGAAGCGCAGAGAGAAAAAATCCATCAGGCTCTAGAGGAAACCCGAAGCGGCTTTCACCATCTTGAAGACCGGGTTCGCGAAGACCTGGAAGACTTAGCCGCAACGCTCGAACTGAAACTCAACGCCCTCGCCTTGGATCTCGGTATTGCCGCCATCATCGCCGAAGACGAGCTCAAAACGAAAAAGGAGGAATTCGTCGCCCGGGCCTCGCGCCTCGCCGGAAAGCTGAAGTCCTCCGCCTCCGCCGTCGGACACGAAGCCGAGACCGCCGCCCGGGAAGCCCGCCTCGCCTACGAGGACATCCGGGACAATTTGCAGGGGTTGTTTCACCGCGACTAGTCTGCATTTCTCATTCGAGATGATGCGAACAGGTGGGATTTTGGTGTAAGGTATCGGTGCTTAAACCGGTACGGTCCCAATCCCATTTCCCTGTCCCCATTTCCTGACTCGTCCGAGACGAGTCCTGCGGCCAAACCAGCTTGTCCGTGCCGCTTTTCCCCACCCCGCTCCAGGCTCACTTCACCCACAGTGCCGGGCTGATCCCCATGACAAAGGGGGAAAAATCCGGGGAGGTAGGCTGATAGGGCGGCATGATCGCCCACCAGCTTTCCGTGATGCCGGGTCCGGTCGCGACGGCGCAGACGAAGTCGCCGGCTTTCGCCCCGAGTTCCGCCATAGTGAATCGACGTTCCCACTTCACCCCCGGGCGGCTCCCCTCGGCGGAGTCCACCTCAAGGTTCACGACCTCGTCGCCATTACGGAAAACACGGACCCGGTCCGTCTTCGTCCAGCCGGGCCCGAGCACATTCACCTCGACCGAGGTCCCGTCCGCTGAGGCATCGAGTCGCGCGAGCAGGCCGAAGCTCACCCAGGTGCGACCGGCAAGGATAGACTCGATCGCCGCCTCAACCGGGATCACCCCGGGATCATCATCGGGTGCCTCGAGGTAGGTGCGCCCCTGACCGGGAATGGCGAAGTTGACCGTATGACTGTCGCTCGAACCTATCCCCGCGATGCGATGGCCGCTGCGGAGCAGGGCGAACCAGTCGCGCACCAGCTCGAGTGGATCGGTCTGCTGAGCACCCGAGTTCACCAGTTCCATCGCGTTCGCCTCGAGCTTCCAGCCGTTTTTAAACGTCCCCGTGAGGCGGTCAAAGTTGGCCGAATCGAGGGGCCGGAAGCCCCGATGAACATCGCGCCCGTGGTTCAGGATGCAGACCCGCACGCCCGGGGTCCCGTAGATATTAGCGAAAATCTGCGGCCAGGGACGCAACTTGTGCTCGGCCGGCTGACTTCCCGGCTCGACGGGAAAGGCGTTGAAGTGCCCCAGACTCGTCGTCACCTCGCAGCCCGTGACCGGGGTGAACCATCGCGTCGCGCCGATCCGCGCCGCCTCTTCGCGGTAGTCGATGTGCTTGTCGTGCGCCGTCGAGACCGGCAACTCGACCCCTTCACCGGCGATTGAGATGAGCCGCTCGGTGAGGTTGCAATCGCCGTGGCGGTCGAACTCGTAGGTGTGCAGATGCGGGTCACTCGCCACCAGCCCCGGCGTCGGAACCTCGCGAGTGAGGATGAAGTGAAGTTCACGCCGCTGCTCGTCTCCGTCAATGCCGATCTCTCCCCGACCGAGACTGTATTCGAAACCGCGCCCGCAGTAGACTTCGTAGCGACGGGGACGCGCCGCATCGCCCGCGAGCCGTATCTTTGCCTGTCCGTCGAGCGTGTAGACGATGCCCTCGCGAATCGCCGCTTTGTCATCCGACTCCGCGCCGACAAAGGCGAGGGCTCCGGTCTCCGCGTCGATGATCGTGAAACGGCAGGGCAGTCCCTTTCCCGATTCTGCCTCGACCGCCGTGAGAGTGAGCGTCGCCGTCATGACCGGCAGGGCACGACGATACCCGCGCTGCTGAAAGAGCAACTCCGCCCGGACCTCATCGACGAGCACCTCCATCCCGTCGTGCAGGGCGATATCACCGAGCCGGATGTCGTCCCCCGGCGTCGCGCCCGTAGAGATCTCGAGGACATTGCCGGCTGCCTTCAACAGGCCGGGCGGAACCGCGATGCCATACTCAAGATGATGATGATCCCGCGGAAGCGCGCCCAGCGTTTGCCCGTTCAACCGAACCGTCCAGGCGTGTTTTGTCTCCTCCTGCCTCAGGGTGAGGAGCTTCAGCCGCTCCGGAGCCGTCAGGTCGAAGCGGATATGCAACCTGTCCCCGTCGGCCGTTTCCGCGAAGCGGGACCACTCGCGCGGTTCGGCGTTGCGCAGGTGGAGAAAGTCGGCCTCGATCACGACCGGTTCACCGGCGTGCGCGCACGGACTGGTGGCCGCGAGGATCAGGGCCACGATGATTCCGGAGTGAACGGGGTGCCTCATGCGATGACTATGACCCATTCGCACTTCCCCGACAATTCCCGCGATGCGGGAAAACCGGCGGACCGCCGTCCTCGGGACAAGGGCGAATCGCTCTTCACTCGCCGTGCTTACGCCGTCATTCGGCCATTGTCAGCGCGCGCGAAGCATGGCACTCTCACGCCTTATGAGAGTATCCAAAATCGCGTTTTACACCCTTACGGTGGGCCTGATCCTCGGCACCGCCATGGCTCAGGAAAAATCGGCCCCCAAGGCTCCCCCAACCGGCTACACCGACACCCCGTTCCTCCCCGGCGGTAAATGGCGCGTTCACGATGACGCCCGGCCTCGCCCCGTCGTAGTGACGCCCGGGAAAACCCCTTCCGGAGCGCCTTCGGACGCCATCGTCCTCTTCGACGGCAAAAGCCTCGACGAATGGGTCATGGAAAAAGACAACGCCCCCGCCGACTGGATCGTGAAAGAAGGCTTCATGGAAGTGCCTCCGAAAGGCCACGGCGTCGGCGGCTACATCAAAACGAAGCGCGAGTTCGGCGACGTCCAGCTCCACCTCGAATTCGCCACCCCTGAGAAAGTCGAAGGTAACTCCCAGGGCCGCGGCAACAGCGGCGTCTTTTTCCTGGGCGCGTTCGAACTTCAGATCCTCGATTCCTACGAGAACGAATCCTACGCGGACGGTCAGGCTTCGGCCCTCTACGGCTACAAGCCGCCGCTCGTTAACGCGGTCCGCAAGCCCGGTGAATGGCAGACGTATGACATTATCTTCGAAGCGCCCAAGTGGGACGCCGAAGGCAATCTGCTGAAAAAGGCCTATATCACCGTCTTTCACAACGGAGTCGTAACCCACCACCGCCAGCCCTATCTTGGGGCGACAGGCCACAAAAGCGTCGCGAATTACAACACCGTCCGCGAAAGCGGACCGATCAAGCTGCAGGACCACGGCAACCCGACCCGCTTCCGCAACATTTGGGTTCGCGAGCTCGATCTCAACGCCCACGAGTGATCCAGGCAACGGGAGTCCAAGGAGGCTGGGCCTTGCCTAAGCCTCGTTGACTCTTTGCTCCGCGTGGGGGCTTGGCAAGCCCCCTTCCTTGTTCCTGTTCCTCGTTCTTCTTGCTTCGCCCAAGGAGCGGGGCTTGCCTAAGTCAATTGGGTGTGCTGTTTTCTTGGGCTCACACGTATTCGGTGCCTAAAGTCCCCCCTCCCTGGGCTCGAATGCGCCGCAGGCGCTTCAGACTGCGGCAGCCCTGCTGTCGGGTTAAGAGCCCCTCAGCTAACCGCCCTCCGTCCAATCAAAAATCCGCAACAAAAAAGACGAGCTCGCGGCTCGTCTTTCTCTTTCTTTGACTAACCCGAGGCAGTCGCTCAGAGCCCGGTCGCGCGGGGAGTCTCGGTCGCAGCCGGGGCCGATGCAGCGGGAGCTTCCACGGCGTGATCTTTGACCGCTTTCGCGTGATCGTCCGCCTTCTCATGCGCGGCGTCGTCTCCATGACCCTCGCCATGGCCTTTGCCGTGCTCCAGATGGAGGGCCTTTGTTTTCTCGAATTCGTGCTGCTCACAACCCGTCAGCGTGAAGCCGATCAACCCTATCGAAAAGAGAACCTGACTCAGAAATTTCATGGCCATCCCTTTAACCGTGGCATCGCCTCTTTGCAACTTCCAAGTTCCTGCAGGGAAAAGGAACGGGCCTGATCTCAACCACTGCTGTCTTTCGCCACGACAACACGGCTGCCTTCGTGCCGTATCACCTTGAGCGGCTCACCGCGAGGGATGAATTCGCCATCGGAGATGACATCGAGAAGCCTGCCCCCGAATTCGGCCTTGCCCGAGGGCCGCAGGTCCGTCCTCGCGCTTCCCGTAAGACCTAGATAGGTGAACGCTTTCGCGCCCTCGACCGATCCACTGCCACCGGTCCCGGGAAGCGAGGCCCCTGTCGGCACCGCTCCGGCAAGGACAAAGCGACTGCCCAGGCGTGTCCCCGGAAGGAATCGCATCCCCAGGAGAATCACAACGAGCGCCCCCACCATGCCGGCGGCGAGAGAGATAAGGGAGCTTTGGAAGAGGGCGGACCACTCCATCGATCCCGGCATACCGCCCCATTTCCACTCCAGATCGACCCGATCGACCATCGCCAAACCCAGCGCCGCCAGAACCATCGCCGAACCGGCCAGTCCGGCAACGATCGTTCCCGGAAAAATGAAGATCTCCACCGCGATGAGAATCAGCCCCGCCACCAGAAGAACAAAGAGCTCGTAGCCGGCAAGATTGCCCGCAAGATAGTTGCCGAAGAAAAAGAGACTGAAGGCACACACGCTAACGATCCCCGGGAACCCGAAGCCGGGCGTGTTCATCTCAAGATAAGCCCCCGCGAGCCCGACGATGATAAGCAGGAACGAGAGTTTCTGCACCCAATGGGCAAAGGCCTCCATCCCCAGCGGAGTTGCCTCGACAATCTCGCCGGTGAGTGACTCCTGCCCGACGAGATCCTTGAGATCGCGGGCGACGCCCTTTGCGAGAACGGGACGCCCGCCGATGATCTCGGTGGCGCGCACGGTATTGAGATTGAGCACGTTACCCGCCTCGTGGACGAGAACCCCGTCGATGCGGACCTCCTTCTCGCGCGTCACGAAGGCTTCGGCAACGTCAGGGTTGTGACCCTTTAACTCGGCTACGTTGCGCACCGTCCCGATGATCATCTGGGTGACCTTGTCGGCCATCGATTCATTGAGATCCTGTCCCGTCCCGCTCACGACGAGGGCCGATCCTATCGTCGCGGCAGGGCGCATGTAGATATGGTCCGTCCCCATCGCAATGATCGCCCCGGCCGACTCGGCCCGCGGATTGACGAAGGTATAGGTCGGGATCGAGACATTCTGCAGGCTCGTGAGAACAAGCCCCTCGGTATACCAGGCGAATCCTCCAGGCGTATCCATGTCAAAGACGACCGCCGTCGCTCCGTCGAGCTCAGCCTTTTTGAGGGTCCGGTCCATGAAGTCAAAACTCGCCTTCCCCGTCGCAAGGGTATCCTGCCCGACCTTGAGCACGACGACCTTGCCCTTGTAGTTGGTCGCGTCGCGACGACCGAAAAGCGGGAGATCCCCTGCGGCCTTTTCCGCTCCTGCCACAACACCCCCGTCCGCCCCGGCTTCATCCTTGCCGTCGCTCCGCGTCAGCTTAGTTCGGCTCGTCAGTTCGCCGTAGGCGCGGGGAGAGAGACGTTCGAACTCTGTCCCCAGCCCCTCGGCAAGGAGGATCGCCTCGATCGAGTCGACGATGCCTTTGGCCAGGAGCGGCTTGCCCTCATACTCCCTCACCGCCTCCTCCGCTGTCAGGGTAAGGACTTGCCCCTTTTCAGAAATGACCGTCTCCCCTATCCTGACCTCGACGGCCGCGTCGATGAAGGCCTCGGCAACTTCGGGGCGATGGCCCTTTGTCCCAGCGACACTGCGGGCACGCGCCTTGAGAATGGATTCCTCACGGGCGAGATTCTCGTCGGCGGCGCTGCGGCCCGTCGCGTCATCGCCCGGTGCCGCTGGTTTCGACGCCGCCTTTCGCAGGCCGGCACCGCCAATGATGCCGCCGCGGTTCAGATAAATAGTGTCCGTGGCGAGAGCGATGAGCGCTCCCGATCCCGTCGCGCTGGTATTCACGTAGGCGATTGTGGGCACGGTAAGGCGCGCAATCCGGTCGAGGAGGCGGTTCTGCGCGGCGATATCGGCCGACTCACTTATGTTGATCTCGAAAACGAGGCCGGCGACCTTTGCCAGCTCCGCTTCAACAAGGAGGCGCTCAAGGTCACGTCCACTGCGGCCGTCGCCGAAGACGTCACCCGAAAGCGGGACCACCAGAGCTTTTCCCTCCCAGTTCGTGAAGAGAGTTTCCGGGGCGACATCCTCCCCGTCAATCACCGCCCCCGCCGGAACGATTCCGGAAACCAGGAGAAAAGACAAGCAGAGGCGGGTAAACAAATTCATACTGTTAAGATACGAAGGGAATCGCCCTTCGCGCAACGCATTTGCGACAATCCCCCTCGACACGATGCCGGGGCTCGCAAACGCCGATGAACCCTGACGGAAGACGAATGAGGAAACACCGTTCAATCCAGTCACCTGAAAGATCGCCGCGATCACGGGCATCCTATTGCCCACTCCGCTATTCGATCACTCGGGCCGGTCTTTCCTGACTCCCCCCGCTCCCGAGCGCGAGGCCGACTGCCTCGATGAACCGCTCCCGGGCAGTCTCAAGTGGACCGCCGAGTCGAGCACCCGCCGCGAGAGTGTGCCCGCCGCCGCCGAAGCCGGCACAGATCGCGCCGACACCATAAGCAGGCTCCTTCGATCTTGAACTAACCCGGACCCTGCCGTCGGGGAGTTCTTCCAGAAAAACGGCGATCATGACCGTGTCGATCGCGCGGATCACATCGATAACGCCCTCGGTGTCGCCCGCCTGCAGGTCGAGCTCGCAGGAGACCGAGAGCGGCAGTGCGACACTGACACAGCGCCCCTCAAAGTCGAAGCGCAGATCCTGCAGGAGTCGCTTCAGCGCGAGGACGCGTCGCCCGGGATAGTTCTCGTAGAGCATGCGGTTGACCCGGCCTACATCGACACCGAGCGCGGCGATCTCTCCAGCGATGTGAAAAGTCGCTGGAGTCGTCGCCGGATACCGGAAGCTACCCGTGTCCGTCGAGATTGCGGCGAGCAGATTCTCCCCTATCGCCGCATCCATGAGCCAGCCCGCGTCGCGCGCCAACTGGTAGACGAGCTGCCCCGTCGCCGGCGAGCCCGCATCGACGTGGACGAAATCACCGAAGCCGGTGTTGCTGATGTGGTGATCGAGATTGATTGTCACCGGGATGTGACCGGCCATTTCCCAGACCGATTCATGAATGCGGTCCCGCCCCGCCGAGTCGAGCACGATGAGCAGCTCGGCGTCCGACCGACCCGCCGGACGCTCGACGAGTTCACTCCCGGGCAGAAAGACGAGACTATCGGGAACGGCGTCGTAATTCACCACCCGCACCGTTTTCCCGAGATTCCGCAACAGCAGTCCCATCCCGACCGCCGAGCCGATCGCGTCGCCATCGGGTCTGTCATGACTGATCACGAGGATCGAAGACGCCGCTTCGATCTGTTCTTTGAGTTGGGTGAAAGTGGCGGGCACGGGACTGAACAAGGTTGATTGCTCGACCTTTAAGGGGCACATCGACGAGTCAGGAGGGTAAGCCGAGCCGCGCCCGGGGTAAACCCGAAAAGTCACTTTTGCACGACCCTCGTCTCCAGTCCCCGAGAGGAACACCCTGCCGGGGGGGGCGTAACGGAGGGCCGGGGACACACGGCCGACGGTTTGGCAAACCGGCCCTACCGCGAAAAATCACGAATTCCGCGGCGCTTCTCCGGGTTCGTCGGGCAGATCGATGTCCCCAATCTCGTCGAGGATATTAAGAACGCGGACCCCGCGCTCGATCGATTCGTCGATCTGGAAATGGAGGATGGGAGTGCAACGCAGCACGACCCGCTTCATCACGATGCCCTGGATAAGCCCGCGCTTCGCATTGAGTTTGCGGACCGCCTCGCGCCCTTTCTCGGGGTCGCCGATGGTTCCCACATAGACCTCAGCGGTCTTAAGGTCGATCGCGGTCTCGACGTCGTGGATCGTCACGAGAATATCGTTGAACTCGAAGTGCTTTTTCACACAATCGCTGATCTCGCGCTTGAGCAATTCGTTGATGCGGGCAATGCGCTGGCTCATGATGAAAAGGAGGGATCGGGGACCGGACACCGCGCCCGAATTCAAAAACGGAATGACTAAACGAAGCAGAGGAAAAGATCAGAGCGTCTGCTCAAGTTTTTCCAACTCGTAGCATTCGATGATGTCGTCCTTCTGGTAGTCGTTGAACTTGCCGAGCTTGATACCGCACTCAAGTCCCACCTTGACTTCCTTGGCGTCTTCTTTGAAACGGCGCAGCGTCGTGAAACCGCCATCATAGATCGGCACACCGTCTCGCAGGACCCGAGCCCTGGCACGGCGGGCGACGCGACCGTCCGTTACCATGCAGCCCCCAACCTTGCCGGAAGAAAGCTTGAAGACTTCGAGAACACGGGCGTGGCCGATGACCTTTTCCCGGGTCTCCGGCTCAAGTAGTCCCAGCATCGCCTCTTTGACCTGATCAATCAGTTCATAGATAATGGAGAACAACTTCACCTGCACGCCCTCGCGTTTCACGAGCGGCTGGGCCTTGGCCTCGACCTTGGTGTTGAATCCGATGAGAATGGCGTCCGAGGCACTGGCCAGGAGGACGTCGGCCTCGGTGATGGGTCCGGCACTCTGGCGCAGGATCTCGGCTGAAATTTTGTCCGAGTCGATCTCGGTGAGCGACTTCTCGATGGCCTGGAGCGAACCCTGGGCATCGGCCTTGATGATGAGACGCAGCGTCGCCTTTTTGCCCTGCTCGATGTTGTCGAAGAGAGTCTCCAGGGCGGAACGCTGGATCGGAGAAAGTTTTGCCTGGCGCTTCTGCTCGAGACGCTCTTCGCTGAGCTTCTTCGCTTTACGCTCGGACTCCATCTCGACGAGCTCGTCCCCGACATTGGGCACACCCGAGTAACCGACGATTTCAATCGGGGTCGAAGGACCAGCCGATTCAACGCGCTTGCGCTCGTCGTTTAAGAGGGCCTTGACCTTGCCGTGCATGACCCCGCAGATGAAGGCGTCGCCCACCCGGAGAGTCCCCGACTGGATCAGGACCGTGCCGGTAGGGCCCTTGCCCGCTTCGGTGCGCGCTTCGATCACCGTCCCGCGGGCGGGGCCCTCGGGATTGGCCTTCAGCTCAAGCACTTCGGACTGGAGGTAAATCATTTCGAAGAGGTCATCGAGGCCGGTCCCCGCCTTGGCCGAGACTTCCACACAAATCGTTGAGCCACCCCAGTCTTCGGGTGAAAGCCCGTTTTCCTGAAGCTGCCCCTTCACCCGCATCACATCGGCCCGGGCGAGATCGACCTTGTTGATCGCCACGATGATGGTGACTCCGGCCGCTTTGCAGTGGTCGATCGCCTCAAAAGTCGTCGGCATCAGCCCGTCATCGGCCGCCACGACGAGGACGACGATATCGGTGACATTCGCCCCGCGCGCCCGCATCTCGGAGAACGCGGCGTGACCGGGGGTATCAATGAACGTAACGGTGCGGTCATTGCGGGTCACCTGGTAGGCACCGATGTGCTGGGTGATCCCGCCTGCCTCTCCGGCGACGACCCGCGATCCGCGGTAGGCGTCGAGGAGCGAGGTTTTGCCGTGATCGACATGACCCATGAAGGTCACGACGGGAGGACGGATGAAAAGTTTGTCCTCCTCGACTTCCGCGATGTCCTGCACATCTGGGACTTCGATAACCTCTTCGACCTTATGGACTCCAGCCCCTTTTTCACGCTTCTCTTTTTCAAAGATGAACCCGTGTTTTTCGCAAATTTTCGAGGCCACATCCGGCTCGATCGCCTGGGTGAGGTTCGCGAAGACATCCATTTCCATGAGGTCCTGGATGAGGAGAAAGGGCTTCAACTCCATCAGCAACGCCAGTTCCTTGACGATGATGGGAGGCTTGATATGAATAATCTTCTTGTCACCGACGATCTCGACCGAGTTCTCAAGATCCTCGGAAGCGACCACCTCCTCGGCTACCTCGACCGGAACCGGCCTTGCCGCCAGCTCCGCCGCCGCCGCGACCTCGTTGCGCTCGGTCTGGGCCCGGTGACTAGCCGCCTTCATCCCCGAGAGGGTGTCGACCGGATTTTCCTTGCCGAGATGACCATAAAGCGACCCCTGACCCGAGACCGGGACCGTCACCTTGCCTTTACGGGCTCCCTTCTTTTCCCCTTTTTCGAAAAGGTTGAGCGCTTCCGCTTTCTGCTCGTCCACGGATTTCGACTCGGATTCCGGGGAATCCACCTTTTCTTTGGCGGGGATGTTCTTACGGGGCATAAGGGAGGCAGGGGGTAGTAGCAGGGCGCTTGCTAGGCGCAAAAAAAGGAAATTTACTTTGTAGGTCTAAAATACGTTGTCAATCAGGTAAGACAACCGTCTTCGCTCCGCTTCTGCGGTCTATTCGGCGGCTGACTCAAGCATCTCCCCGGCTTCGGGAGCAACTTCGGCTTCCACCTCCGTCTCGGAGACAGCCCCCGCTTCAGTCGCTTCGGCTGCCGGCGCGACTGCTTCTACCGTTCCGCCAGTGGCGATGATGGCACGATTGCGAATCTCACGAGCTTCCTCGACCGGGATACCGAGGACCCCGGCGATATCGACCTCGTCCACATCGTTCACGAGCATGTCGATACTGGTGAGACCGCCGCGCACCAGAGCACTGGCAACCCCGATCTCAATCCCAGCCCCTTTGGCGAGGGTGGTCGCGGCTCCCGCGACCTGGGCCTCGAAGGCCTCGTGGGCGGACTCATCCTTCTGCACCTGCACATCCCAACCGATGAGGCGGGCGGTGAGACGGGCGTTCTGACCGCGACGACCGATCGCCTTGGAAAGTTCTTCTTCATCCACTTTCACGAGGATGGACTGCTTCGCCTCATCAATCGTGATGGACTTGATCTCGGCGGGCTTCAGGGCCTCCTGCACGAAAGCGCGCATGTCATCGCTCCAGCGGATGATGTCGACCTTTTCGTTGTTGAGCTCGCGGACGATGTTTTTAACCCGGGCACCGCGCATGCCGACGCAGGCACCGACCGGATCGACCTTCTCATCGGCGCTGTAGACGGCCACCTTAGTGCGATAACCGGCTTCACGGGCAAGAGAGCGGATCTCTACGGTGCGGTCGGCGATCTCGCTGACCTCGGACTCAAAAAGACGGCGCACGAAGTTCGGGTGGCTTCGCGAAAGGATGATCTCGGGACCGCGCGCGCCGTTTTCGACCGCCACGACGTAGGCCCTGATGCGGTCACCGACATTGTATTCCTCGGTCGAGACACGCTCGCGCTGATGCATGACCCCCTCAAACTTGCCGAGATCGACATAGACGTCGCCGCGCTCAAAGCGCCGCACCGTGCCACTGACGATGTCTCCGGCACGATCTTTGAACTCTTCGTAAATGAGCTCTTTCTCCGCCTGGCGAAGACGCTGCATCATCGTCTGCTTCGCGGTCTGCGCAGCGATACGGCCAAAATTCGAAGGCGTGATGTCCACCTCGAGCTCCGCCCCGACATCGATCCCCGGCTGGAGACGGCGGGCCGTGAAAATGTCGATCTCCTCGTAGGCGTTCGCCACCCGGTCACGGACGATAAGCGTCGCATAGGCACGGATGTCTCCCTTCTCAGGGTCGATACGAATGCGCATCTCCCGCGCCGGTCCGATACTTTTACGGGATGCCGAGAGCAGGGCCGTCTCGAGCGCGTCGATCATCGTATCACGCTTGATCCCCTTCTCTTTTTCGTAATATTCGAAAAGTGCTAACAGTTCGTTTGTCATTTTTCCAGCTGGTCCTCCGATGATGAGACAAAAAAAAGCGGGACAAGCCCACTTAATCAACCCGGCCACAGGGAGCCGGAATCTCAAGATTGCAGGGTCGCGAACATAGCCGCTCCCCTTTCCTTAGGCAACACGTAATTCCCCGCAAATCAAGCCCGTATTCACCTAAAATTCGATTCAATGAACCATTCGGACCTCAGAGCCGTCAGTTTCGACGCCGCCGGCACCCTCATCGAGCTCGCCGAAGACGTCGGGACCTCCTACTCGACCGTCGCGGCCTCCTTCGGAGTATCGGTCACCCCCGATGCCCTCAACCGGGTCTTCGGCACGGTCTGGAAGCGCACTCCCCCGCCCTTCTCGAAGGAGACAGCCGACCATGATCCCCACGAAAAAGCCTGGTGGAGCCGACTCGTCCGTGAAGTCTTCACCGAAGCCGGCACGACCTTTCCTGACGAAGCGATCTTCACGGATTTCTTCGAAGCCCTTTACCGCCACTTTGAGAGTCCCGGCACCTGGCTCGCCGTGCCCGGGGCGAAAGAGACGGTGGAGGCAATCGCGGGCGCGCGGCGCTGTGTCGTCCTTTCCAATTTCGACAGCCGTCTCCGCCGTGTCCTTGCCGACCTCGATCTGCTCGCGCCCTTCGAGTCACTTTACCTTTCCGGTGAAAGGCGCCTCTCCAAGCCCGATCCGCGCGCCTTTGCGAGCGTCGCAACAAGCCTGGGGCTCACGCCCCGCGAGATCCTCCACGTCGGCGACGATCCCCAGTGTGACTGGGAAGGAGCCCGCGCCGCCGGATTCCCCCACTTCCGCGTCGGACCAGGTCAGCGGAATATTTCGGAATTATTAAGTGAACTTTCGCTTGCGTGATCCCCAAGCGTGACTAGATTTCGCGCCCGTCCCGGCCCCAAGTCGGTGACTCGCTCACAACGGAAAGGTAGCTCAGTTGGTAGAGCAGTTGGCTTTTAACCAATTGGTCCTGGGTTCGAGTCCCAGTCTTTCCACTCCCTTCAACCCATTCGGGGAAGGGTCTTCACCCGGGTTGAAAATTCGCCCCTCCCCTCACCGACCCTGCGGACGCATGATCGTGAAGTCCGTCCCGCTCGAGGTCCCGGCATTGCTCGACCCTGCGGTCGTCACGAGGATCGTTCCCGGATGGGCCAGTTCGTAGAGGCGGCGGGCGAAATCGACGGGGATGTGGAGACGATTACGGAAGTCTTCGACGGCGGCGGGCGACATTTCCTGCTCGAGTGAGAGCGTCGCCCAGGGGCGGGCCGGACGCCCGGGAACGACGGCAGGCGCGCCGGGTTCAGTGCCTTCGAGCATGAGGAAAACGCCAGCGGGAATAGGCCGGGCGGGATCGCTCAGGCCGATGGGGCTTTGTCCGATGAGGACGCCGTTGCGGTAGACGTAGATGGAGAGATCCTTCCCGCTGATGAGAAAGTTGACCGGACCCGACGGGCTGCGCGCCGGATCCCAGATCGTTTTCCCGACCAGCGCCGGAGCAGGGCGTGACCCCGGATCAACCTTCGATGAGAGCAGGATGGAGGCCGGCTTTTGCGAGGTCGAAGGCTTCGCGTACTTTCGCGTGATCACGACAGTGCCGCCTTTTTCGGTAATGCCGAAGAGTTTGTCCGAGAACCCGTAGGGCAGGCGGATGCAGCCGTGCGAAGCGGGGTAGCCGGGGAGCTGGCCGGCGTGCATGGCGATCCCGCTCCAGGTGAGCCGCTGCATGTTCGGCATCTGTGCGCCTTTGTAAATATTCGATTCGTGCACGCGATTTTTTTCGAGAATGGTGAAAACTCCGTTCGGGGTCTCGTGCCCGGGAGCCCCCGTGCTCACCGTGGAACGCGCGATCTGGACACTGTTGCGGTAGACGTAGGCGACCTGGTCATCAATGCTCACGACGACGAGGATGGGCCCCGCCGGCGCGCGTTCGGGATACCATTCGAACTGACCCGGTGCCAGCTTCGGCTCGACGAGGGGCGCTGCGCCCTGCCCCTTTTTCTTGAAAAGCTGGGCCTCGAGAGGACCGCACGAGGCAGCGAGAGCAAGGACGGCGAGCAGGAAAGCGGAAATATTTTTCATTTGGTGCGGGCGGTTGTTAGTGTCGTTTTGACCCGTGATTTTACAAGTGTCTCTGCAGGCAGGGCGAAAGCATCCCTCCGAAATTCAAAATTTGAAGAGACGGATTTTTCCCGCAGATTCAGGGAGGCCCACAGATTTTCTCTCCTAATAATTTTCCCTCTTGATACAATCTGCTGGCCTCCCTGAATCTGCTGGAGATACCTCATCCACCCCAGAGAGGCTAACCGCACGACAAACTCCCGTATCTCCCTTCCCTCCCCTTTTTTACTTTGACCGCCACGCCCCGCCACACTAAAACCGTGCGGGACGTTCGTTGCATGACGGGCCTCCGCGGACCGTCCTTCCTCTCCTCATGAGTCATCCCGAACTCGCATCGATGCGCTCTCACCTCGCCGCCGGTCAGGTGATTCCGGCGATGCCGCTGGCGCTCAACGATGACCGCACCTGGTCGGAGCGCTATCAGCGGGCTCTCGTGCGGTATTACCTCGACGCAGGGGCGGGCGGACTGGCCGTGGGCGTACACACGACCCAGTTCGAAATCCGTGACCCGCAACATGACCTCCTCGGGACGGTCCTCTCCTGCTGCGCCGCCGAGGTGTCCAGCTACCGCGGTGAAAGCAGCCCCTTTGCCCTGATCTCGGGAATCTGCGGGACGACCCCGCAGGCGATCCGCGAGGCCGAACTGGCGCGTTCCCTCGGCTACGGGGCCGGACTGCTCAGCCTCAGCGCGATGCGCGACGCCGACGACGCGACGCTCATCGCCCACTGCCGGGAAATCGCCGAGATCCTCCCGCTGATCGGCTTTTACCTGCAGCCCTCGATCGGCGGACGGACTTATGACTACCGCTTCTGGCGCGAGTTCGTCACGATCCCGAATGTCGTCGCGATCAAAATCGCCCCCTTCAACCGCTACGCGACACTCGAGGTGGTGCGGGCGGTGGCGGAGAGCGGTCGCCGCGACATCGCCCTCTACACCGGCAACGACGACAACATCATCCACGATCTCCTCACGCCTTTCCCGTGGAGCGATCCACCCCTGCGCATCGTCGGCGGACTGCTCGGGCAATGGGCCGTAGGGACGCGACGGGCCGTCAGCCTGCTCGAGGAGATCCGCTCGGGCAAAAGATCCGCATCGGAGTGGGCCGCCCTCAATGCCAGACTCACCGATTTTAACAGCGCGATCTTTGATGCAGCGAACGGCTTTGCCGGCTGTATCGCAGGGATCAATGAAGGGCTGCGGCGCGAGGGGCTGCTGCCTTCGCGGAAATGCCTCGGCGAGCACGAGGTCCTCTCCCCGGGGCAGATCGAAGAGCTCGACCGGGTCTTTCTCACCTACCCCGAGTGGCACGACTCGTGTTTCATCGAGGCGCATCTCGATCGGTGGCTGACCTGATTACCTGAAAAGGGACGTGGATTCGTCACAAGCCACTCTCGACAAAGGCATTCCCGATGTCACTCTAGGGACATGACCCTTTCCCTGATCGAAGATCTGCAATCCCTCTATTCGGCCGTCGTCGCCGACGTCCTTGATGCCCACGGTTACCCCAACCAGGTCCTCACCCCGGCGGTGCGGGCACTCACTCCGGTGACACGAATTGCCGGTCGGATCTTCACTCTGAAAGCCGAGGTCGTCGATGAGGTCCCCGAGCGTCCCTACGAACTCGAGATGGCCGCGATCGACACGGCCGCGCGCGGTGATGTTCTCGTCGTCGATGCGAATCACGATCAGAGCTGCGCCTTCTGGGGCGAACTGCTCAGCACCGCCTGCCTCGCCAAGGGCATCGGCGGAGTCGTCATGACCGGGTGCACCCGCGATCTCTGGGCGCTCAATCAGCTAGACTTTCCTGTCTTCGGGATCGGCGCCTCCCCCGCCGACAGCAAGGGCCGTCTCGACGTCACCGGGATCCGCGAACCCATCCTCATCGACGGGGTCATCGCGAGACAGGGCGACTACATTCTCGGTGACCTCGACGGCGTTGTCATCATTCCCGAGGCCGTCGCGAGCGAAGTCATCGCCGCCGCCAAGGCCAAGGTCGCGGGCGAAAACACCGTCCGTGAAGAACTCGCCGCCGGGGTGCCCGTGGGCGAGGTCTTCCGGAAGCACGGGATCCTATGATCACTTCTCAAACGGGAAAAGCGGAACGCGGCGGTGCCGGTAGGCGAGCTTCGTCATGTCCGCCCGGGTCACGCCGGGCGAATCGACGTGGAGGAAGCCGCCGCGCGCGATGGGGGCATAGGCCGCCATTGGGGCGATGACCCCTTTGGCGATGATACCGTCGAATGACTCCGACTCCACCCCGTTGCTCGTGAGTTGCGCGAGGCTGAAGGGAGCCATGCGACGCGTCGTCACCATCAGAACGAGCCCCCCGCCCTCTTCCTCAAGCACGGCGGTCGGGCCCTGATCAAAAACCGAAAACCCTCCGTGCCGCGCCTCGGCTTCGTGGAAAATCCCGTCACTGAGCGAGCGCACGAGAAAGCGTCCGCGCAGCGGATCCGCCGGATCGCCGACGGCCGTTTTGATGATGGCTCCGACTCCCGCTTCAGAGGCGAGACGAGCCGCCGCTGCATCGTGAAGGCAGGCAAAAAGACGCGTCGTGTCTCCCCTTTGCCTCCAGGCCTGAATGATCGCGGTGCTGTCCGCCGGGGAGCCGCCGCCGACGTTGTCGCCCATGTCGAGGAGCACGACGGGACGCTCCCGACTTTTCGCGACCCGATCGAGGGCCTCGTCCATCCCGAGAAAGACCGGATCAAAATCGGCGCGTCGCTTCCAGAGGATCGCGGCGAGTGCATCGGCCGCTTCCTGTGCTTTTGTCAGGGCACCGGGTCCATCGCCGAGAACGAGAAGAGACGAGCCCATTAGCTCGACGTCGGCATAGGGAAAACCCAGGATGACCGAGCCGCCGAGGAGTCCGGGTTGCGAGAAAAGCGCCGCGGCCTCCGCGTAAAAGGACGCAAGAGGTTCGACCGAGGTGTTCTGGCACTGGATATTGATCGCGAGCGGCGGATAGGCCGCCGCCTGGCCCGGGACGATCTCGCCCGCGAGAGTGCGGGCCATCAGCGTCGCCGCCTTTTTTCCCGTCTCGCGCTGGTCGAGATGGGGATTGGTCGCGTAGGCAACGATGGCGTCGGTCGCCGCGACCATGGCCGGAGTAAGATTCGCATGCGGGTCGAGCGTCGCGATGAGCGGCGTCCCCTCACCGATCTCTTCGCGGAGACGGGTGAGCCATTCCCCGTCGGCATCGGGATAGCCCTCCGCGACGGTGGCTCCGTGAGGAGCGGCAAGATACCCGTCGAGCGGGCCGGCACTCGCGATCGCTTCGAGCAGCTCCGCAACGAGGCCCTCAAAGTCCTCTTGTTTGATGACGCCGTAGGGCAGCGCCCGCGCGAGGAAGAGCGGGACCGCCTCAAGGCCCGCTTCGTCGAGTCCGGCAAAAAAGCCGCCGACCTCGTGCGGAGCCCCGGCCATGGCTTCGCGGATCGCCTCACCGTGCAGGAGCAGGTCCGCTTCGAAATGCGCCCGCGTCGTGACCCCGGCGATGAAGGTGTTCGACTCCTGCAGGAGCCCGACGATCCCAACCCGGCGGCGTTTCATTTCACCGGCACAAAGCGGATGCAGACAGGGCTCCAGACCGCGATTTCGGAATCGGCGAAGGTCAGTTTACCCGTCGCCTCGTCGATCGCGAAGACCGTCACCGAGCGGGACTGCTGTCCCGCCGCGAGGAGCCACTTGCCCGAGGGCGAGACCGCGAAGTTGCGCGGGACCTTGCCGCGGATGGGCTCGTTCGCGAGGTAGCTCAGCTCTCCACTGGCCTCGTTGATGCCGTAGGCGACGATGGAGTCGTGCCCGCGGTTCGAGCCGTAGACAAATCGTCCTTTCGGATGAACCACGACCTCGGCGGTCGAGCCGACCTTTTCCGTCCCGGGCGGGAGCGTGCTGAGCGATTGCAGTTCGGTGAGTTCTCCCGAAGCCTTGTCGACGCGGAAAGCGGTCATCATCAGAGTCATTTCATTGATGAGATAGGCAAAGGCCCCGTCGGGCCGGAAGGCGAAATGCCGCGGACCCGATGCCGGTGCGATGACCGTCTCGCCCGAGGCGATGAGGGCTCCGGTCGCGGGATCGACGGCGTATCGGTAAATGCGGTCCGTCCCGAGATCGGCCGCATAGGCAAAACGCCCGTCGGGGGAAAAGTTGATTGAGTGGGCGTGCGGGCCTTTTTGCCGGGTCGGATGCACGCTGCTGCCGACGTGCTGGATCACCGTGACCGGCTCGGAAAGAGCGCCGTCATCGGCGACGCGGTAGCTCGCAACACTGCCGCCGCCGTAGTTCGCCACGGCGAGGGTCTTGCCATCGGGACTCAGGGAGACGTGGCAGGGTCCGCCGCCGCCCGCGCGCACCGTGTTGATGAGTTCGAGCGATCCGCTCTCGAGGATACGGAAGGCGCTCACTTCGCCCTCCCCGTTCGCCCCCGCGACCTCCGAGACCGCGTAGAGCGTTTTGCCCGAAGGAGCGACCGCGAGGAAAGAAGGATTTTTCATCTCCGCCGCGAGGGCGAGCTGGCCGAACTTGCCCGTGCTGTCGTCAAAGGCCGCGTGGTAGATGCCCTGCGATTCGCCCTCCTTCGTGTAAGTGCCGAAATAGACCCGGCTCTGCCCGGCGGTCGCAGGACCATAGCTACAAATCAGAGCGAAAAGAGGGAGCAGCAAAAGGCGAATCGTCATTCCGTAATGTCGCAAGCGCGGAGGATTTCGCCAAGCCCGAAATAGGACAAAATACAGTGCGGTCGTATCCGAAAAACTGAAAAGAGAGTCAGAGACAGGTCAGTCGGGGCCACCTTCACCACATGGTCCGCTCTCCCTGATGAGGCCATTCGCTCCGCTTGCTCTCCCGCTGCGGTCACTGCTATCATTCACCAAATGAAGCTGATTCCCCTTTTCCTTCTGATTACTCTTCCCCTCGCGGCGCAGGACTACGACACCCGCGCCTGGTTCAAGGGCAACACGCACACCCACTCGCTCTGGAGCGACGGGAATGACTTTCCCGAGATGATCTTCAGCTGGTATCGCGAACACGGCTACGACTTCGTGGCCATGAGCGATCACAACGTCCTTCAACAGGGCGATAAGTGGATGGACCTCGAGTCCATCCGCAAACGCCAGAAGGCGGTCGGACGCACGGCGGTGATGAAGGCCGAGGCGCGTTTCGGCAAGGACTGGTTGCGCCACGAAACGCGTGAGGGCAAGGAGGGGATCGTGCTTAAAACGCTCGACGAGTGCCGCGCCGCCCTCGAAAAGCCGGGCGAGTTTTATCTGCTGCGCGCCGAAGAGATGTCAAATTCCGGCCAAAAGAAACCCGTCCACATCAACGTCCTCAATCTCGACACCGTGATCGATGCGATCAACGATGATACCGCCACTCCGCGCGAAGTGCTGCGCCGCAGCATGCAGGCGATCCGCGCGCACGGGGAAAAGACAGGCCGTCCCATTCTCGCCCACCTCAATCACCCGAACTTCCAGTGGGCTCTCACCGCCGAAGACCTCGCCGATGTCGCCGAGGGCACCTACTTCGAGGTCTACAACGGTCATCCCGGCATTAACCACCTCGGCGACGAGACCCGTCCCGGGGATGAAAAGATCTGGGACATCGCCAACACGATCCGCCTCGCCGAACTCGATCTGCCACCTCTCCTCGGCTTTGCCACGGACGACTCCCACACCTACCACGGCGAGGACGTCTCGCCCGGACGCGGGTGGGTCATGGTAGGGGCAAAGGAACTGAACGGCGACTCGCTCATCGAAGCGATGCACGCCGGACGTTTCTACGCGAGTTCGGGTGTCGTTCTCGATGAGATTCGCTTCGACAAGGATAAGGGCACCCTCTTCCTCAAGATCACCCCGGTCGAAGGAGTCGAGTTCACGACCGCCTTTATCGGCACCCGCAAGAGCTACGACGCCGCTGCGGCGGAGACGGGCATCGGTGAAGTCTTCGCCACAGTGGAGGGCAACAGTGCCGGTTTCACCATCCCCGACGACGCGATCTACCTTCGTGCCACGATCACCTCAAGCCGCAAACACCCGAATCCATCCTTCCCCGATCAAATGGAGCAGGCCTGGGTGCAGCCCGTCGGCTGGGAAAAGTAGGTCACCTCACAAGCTCGCGGCGACCCCGGCGCGGTCGATCTTTCCCGCGTCGGTGCGAGGCAGTTGCCTGAGCGTGACGACGCGGCTGACCTGCTCGATTGCCGCGAGGCCTTCGTTAAAAATCGCGAGGGCTTTTTCCGTTTCGCCGACGGCAAGACCCTCGAGCACGAGAGCGAGTTCGTGCTCCCTACGATCGTGCGGCAAAGCGACGACCAGCCCGGTCAAGCCGCAGGCCGCAACCCGCTCACTCAATAACGAAAGCGAGACCAGCTCGCCCGAGACTTTCACGAGATCGTCACCCCGTCCGAGAAAGCGCAGTTCTCTCCCGCGCAACTCGACTCGGTCCCCCGTCGTGAACCAGCCCTCGTCATCCCGTGCCGTGTCGAAGGACCATCCGCAACCCCCTTTCGTCGCGTAGCCGGAAAAAAGCGCCTCGCCCCGTATCCGCAGCCGTCCCTCCGCTCCGGTCGCGGCTTCCCAGATCGGCAGCAGCGGCAGCCAGTCAATCGCCCCGCCCGTGCTCGTCGCGATCTGCGAGGCGGACTCGGACATGCCGTAGGTCGCCCACACCGGCCACCCGAGAGCGCGCGCCTTCTCCACCAGCAGCGGATCGATCCGACCACCGCCGAGAAAGACTCCTCGAAGACTCGACGGAACTTTCGCCTTCGCCCTGACAAGATCACCCACGTGAACCGGTGTCAGCGAGGTCAGCGTGGCGCGCGACTCCCCGATGGCCGCGATCAAAGCCTCTCCGCCCCGCGTCCAGGCATCCCACGCCATCGGAAAAACCGTCGCCCCGTTGCAGGCCGCCCGGGCGAAGATCCCGAGACCGCCGACGTGAAAGGTCGAAAGTCCGCCGAGCCAGACATCGCGGTCGGTCACGCCGCAATGAGCATTGACCGCCCGTGCCGAAGTGAGGAGAGCCGACTTTGCCAGCACGACGAACTTGGCCGCACCGCTTGATCCCGAGGTCGCAATCACAACCGATGAGTGCAGCCCGCAATCCGATTCGAGAAAGTCGCGCAGCCCGGTCGAATCGACGGGACGCTTCGGGTTCAGGCGAATATCGATCGCGGCCGATTCCCAGTAAGCCAAAGAATTCAGATCAATCGCTTCCATGGCAGGCCCTCCAATAAATCATCGAACCCCAGCCCCGTCCCCGCCGGAGCAATCAAACGCGACCCCTCGCAGCGAATCTGCTCGAAGAAAGGATCAGGCTCGAAGCAGCGATGGGTCATGAGCCCGCAGACTAACATTCCATCACTATTGACTCCGGCACTGAGTCGCGACGCCTCCGCCGCCGCCCATATCTGTCCGAGTGCATGATCCATATAGGAGGTCACGAGATACTGCGCCGGAACTGCAGGGACCCACCCCGAGAGAGCCGGCTTGAGCACCGCGATATCCCCCGGCGAAAATCGCTTTTCCGTTTCCCGATCGACCGCAAGAGGAACGCCGGCTCCGCGCAGCCTCTCCCATGCCGCCGTCTCCGGGGGAATCGCATCCTCGACCAGCTCGACCCGATCACGCGTCGGTCCGAGTGATTTCCAGAACGCGAGAAAGACCGCCTCGTCGAGACTCCCGTTCGCATCGAGGCGCAGATGAAATCCGGTCCCGCCCCAGAGACGTGCCTGATCGAGTTCGCTCGCAAGATCACGTCCGATTTTTAATTTCACCCGGTCGTATCCCGCCGCTTTGGCCTCGTCGGGGAGGTCACCCGGAAGGGCGAGCCAATGACTCTCCGGAATCGACCTTTCGAACAGCGAACGTCTCGCCAGCCTCGCCTCGCCGTCCGCCGCCGCACATCGCAGCGCCCCTTCGATCAAAGGAGTGCTCTCACCTCGCCCGAGACGGGCGAGTTGCGCATCGATCGGCAGATCGCCGAGTTCGGGCCAGGGATGGAGACAGCCGAAGCCGTCTCCGATTCGCAGCAGTGCGCCCTCGTGCTCGCGGCGAGCGCTCACCGCGTTTAAAGCCGTCGCGGATCGCAGGGTATAGCGCCAATAGTGAATCGTGCTCATCGGAGCGCCGCGTGAAGAGTCGCGACAAACGCGAAGAAGATCAACTGTAAGGCCCCGAGAGCAAGGTAACGATTGTAATGGGTGCCCGGCTCGGTGCGGCACACCGCAAAACAAATCACCGATCCGATAATCGCCGGAATCAGACCAAGAAGAAGACCGGGCAGGTTCACGGACGACACCACCACCCAGAGCAGCAACGGCAAGAGGCAAAAAACAACGATTTCGGCCCGCGCAAAGGTCTTCCCGAAGCGCACCGCGAGAGTCCGCTTTCCCGAGGCGGTATCCTCGACGATGTCGCGCAGGTTGTTGATCGCGATGAGCACACTCGAGTAAAGCCCGCACTGGAGACCCAGCGTCCAGATCTCGAGTCCGCCCCATTTTCCGGCCTGGACATAATATGATCCTGTCACAGCCACCAATCCGAAGAAGAGAATAACAAACAATTCACCCATCCCGCGATAGGCGAGCGGAAAAGGCCCCCCGGTGTAGCCGTAGGCAAAGAAGAGCGAGACCGCCCCGATCGCGACGATGACCCATCCGTGCTCGCGAATGAGCGGGATCGCAACGAGGGTGGCGGCGAGGCAGAAGGCGAGCGCCCCGAGCATCACCTTCCCGGGCGCCAGCATGCCCGAAGCGGTGACCCGCTGCGGCCCGAGCCGGCGCGGGGTGTCGGCGCCCTTGCGATGATCGACGGCGTCATTAAAAAGGTTCGTCGCAATCTGGATGCAAAGGCAACTCGCGAGCGTGCACCAGAACAGGAACCACGACCCCGAAAACGGATCGTCATCGATCAGCAGCGGCATCGCCCCCACCCACACCGGCACCACTGCGGCGGGCAGCGTTTTCGGACGGGCAGCGATGATCCAGGCTTTCATATCTTCGACCTTACCTCATGACCTGAAATCCTGAAATCCTTGATCCCTTCATTAGGGCACCCGCGGAAACTTCGAGAAATCGGGCTTCCGTTTTTCGACAAAGGCGTTTTTCCCCTCTTTCGCCTCTTCGGACATGTAATAAAGCAGGGTAGCGTTCCCGGCGAGATCAAGCAGGCCCATCTGACCGTCGCAGTCGGCGTTGAGCGCGGTCTTGAGACAGCGGAGCGCGAGGGGCGAGTGATCGAGCATCTCGCGACACCACCTCACGGTTTCTTCCTCAAGTTTGGCGAGCGGCACGACCGTGTTCACCAGCCCCATTTCAAGGGCCTGCTGCGCGTCGTAGTGGCGACAGAGAAACCAGATCTCGCGGGCCTTTTTCTGGCCGACGATGCGGGCGAGATAGCTTGAGCCGAGGCCCCCGTCAAAGGAACCGACCTTGGGCCCGGTCTGACCGAATTTCGCATTATCCGCCGCAATCGTGAGGTCACATACAACATGGAGGACGTGCCCACCGCCGATCGCGTAGCCCGCCACCATCGCTACGACCGGCTTGGGGAGAGAGCGGATTTTTTTCTGCACATCGAGAATGTTCAACCGCGGGATGCCGTCGTCGCCGACATAACCGGCGTGACCGCGCACTTTCTGGTCGCCACCCGAGCAAAAGGCGAGATCGCCCTCCCCTGTCAGGATCACGACCCCGACGGCGGGATCCTCGTGCGCCATCTCAAAGGCCACGAGCATTTCCTTCACCGTCTGCGGACGGAAGGCATTGCGCACCTCGGGCCTGTTGATCGTGATCTTAGCGATCTGTCCATCCTCCGATGTTTCATAGCGGAGGTCTTCAAAGTCGTGGGCGGTTATCCAGTTCATCAGTGCGGGAGGGTCTTCTCGGAGAGTGAATACGTCAACCTTCGTTCGTGCGGTGTGGGAAATCGATACAGCTCACTGCAACTCGAGGATTTTTCACCAATCGAATTCAAAGGACGCCATAAGATGACTTTGAAAATTGTCGTCAATCAATCCGTCCCGAGTTCGAAAATTGACAAGTATTACCTCTAGTAGTAATACTTGTCCATGAAAGTAACGGTTAAAGGGCAGGTCACCATTCCTGTTTCTCTTCGTGAACGATTCGGACTGAATCCGGGGACCGAAGTCGAGTTTGTTGCCGTCGAGGGCGTCCTCCAGGTGAGGCGTCGAAAAAACCGGGAGCTATCGACGAGCCGGTCGGAACTGTGGCTCGCTAAAGCGGCTGGCTCGGCAAAGACGGATCTAACGACGGACCAGTTGATGGCTATTACCCGAGGCGAAGATTAGGAATGGTTCTCATCGACACCAATGTGCTGATTGATATCGCGACGAAAGATTCCGTCTGGTTCGACTGGTCCAGCAAGCAATTGTCCCGCCTCATCAATGAGCGCAACGCGGTGATTAATCCAGTAATCTACGCAGAATTGATCCCGCTCTATGAGACCACCCGGGAACTCGATCTGAATCTCGTTCCTTCCTCCGATATTCGACGAATCCCGTTGCCCTTTTCGGCCGCGGCCCCGGCTTCCCGGGCTTTTCTCGCCTACCGAAAAGCAGGAGGCCAAAAGACGTCTCCGCTGCCTGACTTTTTTATCGGTGCCCATGCTGAAGCAGAGGGGATAGTTCTGCTCACCCGTGATGCGTCCCGCTATCGCACTTATTTCCCGTCGGTCACCCTTATTTCACCCTGACCCATTCCCGCCAAACCGCTCCCTCGTCAACCGCGCGACCTCGTTCGGTCTATCGGCAAGGAGACGGTGACCGCCGTCGGGGATGACTTCGTGATGAAAGTCGGTAAAAACCTCGCCCATTTCCGCGGCGAGACGGGTGAACTTTTCATCCTTTTCCCCCGTAATCCAGAGGACCGGGGCGTGAAAGGAGCGCAGGCTGCGTCGCAGATCGTCCTGTCTTCCGAGGGTCCAGGTTTCAAAGGCGAGAGCGATGGCCTCGCGGCGGGATTCGAGGGCGAGTCGGGCCGCAGTTGCCACGCCTCCGCCGAGGACGGACTGGGCGTTCCACTTTTCGAGAAAGTCGGACCAGGCTAGGGTCCGCGCATCGCGTGCCCAAATCTCGTCCGAGACGCGGCGGGCGAGCCTTTCCTCGCCGCAGCGGAGCCCCGGATGGGCCGAGACGATGACGGCTCCGCTCCAGCATTCGGGATGGATCGCCATGGCGTAGAGCGCGAGTCGGCCGCCGAGCGAATAACCGGCGAGGACGGGATTTTCAAGACCGCTGCTCAGGGTCGTCGCGAGTTCGTGGGCAAATTCAAAATACGAGAGGGCGCTATACTCCCAGAGATCGACCGCGTGTAGTCCCGGTAGCCCGAGCAACTCCCAGTCGGCTTTTGAGCCGAGGTTGCCGTGCAGGGCGAGAAAGCTCATCGGCGTGCCTCCCAGAACGCTTCGGTGGCGGCGTTGTCGAGGATCACCTCGATCACGATATTGTCCCCCGCGATTTCAGGGAAAGGCTCGCCCGCAATCCAGCGCAAATAGCCGAGATCCCACATCGCGGCCCATTTTTCGAAATGCCGCGCGTGGCGGTTCTCGGTCACGAGCTTGTGGGATTCGGGCAACGCGGCCATGGAGGAGAGCCGGGAAAAGAGGCGTCCGCCGGCGTTATTGAGGATGACGAGCCGCCTCCGTCCCGCACTCAATTGCTCGAGCAAGGCCGGGGCGTTGAGATCGTAGAGGGCAGTGAGGTCGCCGAAGAGCCCCCACGATTCCGCTTCGCCTTCAGACATCCCCAGCCAGGTCGCGATCTGCCCGTCGATCCCGTTTGCCCCGCGACTCGCGAAAGTGCGCGGATGAGGTATTTGCCTTGTCGCGGCAAGGTTCCACTCACGGATAGGGAGACTGTTACCGAGATAGACCAGCGCATCGGACGGGATATGCCGCGAGAGCTCCCCGACCATGGCCGGTTCGGAAAAAGGATGTTTTGTCAGGGCATCTTCAAGGTTTGCGTCGTTTAACGGGGTCAGGTCATCCGTCCAACCGTGTCCGGTCTCGGTGATATCTTTGGGAAAGGTATCGCCGGTGAGATTTCGGCTCGCTCGCGCAAGTCCGCTGAAAGGCTGCGGGCTGACCGAGAGGACGGAAACGTCGATCAGACTCTCAAGATCGCGCCAGTAGCGCAGACTAGGGACGCCGCCGAGTCGCAGGATCTGTCGCGGCGCGAGCGTCGCCACGAGAGTCTCGGCCCGGAGGAGTTGATTGGCGAGGACGCGGCTCTCGCGCAGCCCGCTTGCGGCTTCGGCCCAGACGGGGGCACCGATTGCGGCGAGAAGTTTCTCCACTGCCGGTCGCCAATTCTCAGGCACTTCTCCGAGAATGACGATGAGTCGATCGGCGCTTTTCAGAAAGGCGGCTATTTCGTCGGGGGGGATTTCATTCAGTCCGGGCAGGGCGATGCTGACTTCGTCGACCGCATCGCACTGATCCCCGGGGCCGGGCTCGGCGAAACAGAGATTGAGATGGAGCGGCCCCTCTCCCGACCAATCCCCGAGAGCGGCGAGGTCGCTTGCCTCCGCGACATCGACCGCGACCGGAGCATAGGGACCGAAGATCCCGGCCTGCTCGATAGCCTGCGGCGCGCCGCTCCCGCGGTAGGCGCACGGACGGTCAGCAGTGACGAGAACTAACGGAATACCCGAGTAATAGGCCTCGACCGCGGCCGGAAGCAGCTCCGCCACGGCAGTGCCGGAAGTCGTGAGAATGGCGGCGGGACGTCCGCTCTTCTTCGCAAGCCCCATCGCAAAGAAGGCGGCGGAACGTTCGTCAAAATGATGCCTGACCTTCCAGCCTTTTTCTTTACAAACCAACAAAAGCGAGCTCACGATCGGGGCGTTTCTTGCTCCGGCGCAGACGACGTAGTCGCGCACCCCGAGTCCGGCGAGATGTCCGAGGGCGGCTCCGGCGAGTCGGGCATTGGGGGTCATACTCCGAGCAGTGACTTGACCGAATTCCGCTTCAGGGCGAGCTCGCGCCATTCGCGGTCAAAGCGGCTCCCTTCGACGAGACCGACGCCGCTGGGGAGAAAGACGTCGCGCCCGTCCCACGAAAGATTGCGGATCGCGACGAGAACCTGGAAAAATCCTTCGTAGATGGCTCCGAAAGGAGCGCCGAAGTGCTCAGGCACGCCCAGTCGCTGCCGATACTCGACGAGCTGACGCAGCGCTCCGTCACCGCGCGGACAGGCTCCCAGCGCAGGAGTCGGATGGAGACAGCGCACGAGCGCATTGAGATCGGTCGCCGGATCGGTGAGGCGGACATACAGCCGGGTGAGAAAATGGATCATCGAGCCGAGATCGAGGAGGGTGCGCGGCTCACGCCCAACATGTCCGAAGGGGGCGAGCAGTTCCTCGAGGTAATCGGCGACGAGTTCGTGCTCGCGGATTTCTTTCGGGTCGTTGGGAAAGTCGTGGATCTCATGCCTCGGAGCGGTGCCGGCGAGGGCCATCGTTTCGAGGACGCCGTCGCGCGCGGTGAAGAGCTGCTCGGGAGTCGCGCCGATGACACCTTTCCCCCCCTCGCGGAAGCCATAGCCCCAGAGTGACTCGGGCGCGGCGATGATCGCTTTGACGAGCGCGGCCGGTTCTCCGCGGTGGAGGATACCCCGCTCGGTGAGAACGGGGACCGATTTTTTAAGTTTCCCCGAATGGATCTGCTCGAGGATCTCGTCGAAAATCCCGCGCACATCGGTGTCACCGAGTCCTGACCAGGCAATCTCGGGCAGCGGGGTGGCGCCGTTCTCGGGAAGGAGGACGCGGAGGTCGCCCGTCTCGAAGACCTCGGACGGAACCTTCCACGGGACCGGATCGGAAAGGTCGAAATCGTTGCGGTAAAAGGCCGTGCCACCGTCAGCCGGGGCCGTCTCGCGGGCATCAAAAGGCCCCAGGCCACAGAGGTAGCGACCGGGAGACAGTTTGATAAAGGCGAAATCTTCCATGAACAACGATCGGGACCGGGGAAAAGCCGCCCCGCTCCGCCGGATCCTCTCTACCAGTAGAATACGGAATTGGCAAATAGGAGGACGTAGGAGAAAGCGGAGTTCTCCCCACGGAAAAAACCCTCGAACGCTCCCAAACCCCCAAGGAGGGTGGACATTCCTGTCCACCTCGGACGCCCCTGCCCTTCCACCACAAGAGAGAACTTTGGCAAGTTCCGCTACGCCCTCATCACCCTCCCGCCCTTCCATCGCTCGGGGAACTTTCCCACGCTCCTCTCCATCTGCGTCCCTTGACGACCGCCCTGCCTCCCTGTAAAACCTGCCATGCTCTTTCCCCTGACGCGCTTTTTCCTCTGCACCTTCCTCCTCGCCGCCATTGCCCCGCGCGCCTTTGCCGAGCCGACGTTCATCTTCGAAACCGGCACCCCGGAATGGAAAGGCGAGCGGCTTGATCTGCCGCCGGGCTTTGCTCCCGATCTCGGCTGGACCGGGGTCGAACACATCCGCTTCGCTCCGGGCATGTTCGAGGCGGCGGCCCCCGACTTCTTTTCCTACGTCATCGTCTTTTTGTTGGAACCGGGCAGTGACGTTACCGAAGCCGCACTAAAACGCGAGACCCTCGTTTACTACCGCGGCCTTTCCAAGGCGGTCATGGCCGGCAAACAACAGAGCGTCGATACGAGCGGATTCACCGTGACCCTTGTCCCTTCCGACGACAAGAGTGGCGCGCCGACGGCGACTCCGACCGCCACGGCGTGGACCGGGACACTCGAGTGGGTCGAGCCCTTCGCCACACAACAACCGCAAAAGCTCTTCCTGGAACTCCACGCCTGGGAGCACAAGGGACAGCCCGTTGTCCTCTCCTGTATCTCACCGGTCGCACCGGGACTCGACGACCCGTGGAAGGCGCTGCGCTCAATCCGCGCGGCTTTCCGCCTCGAGCCATGAATATGCCATGCCTCTACGCGAATGCGCGTTTGCCGCTAAGTGGCTATGCGTCATGCTATTTGGATGAGATTGATCACCGCGATCCTCGCCCTCGCCTTCGCCGGTGAGGCTTACGGAGAATCCCCTGCCCTGACCTTCGAAAAGGACGTGCGCCCCATTCTGAAAGCGCATTGCACCCTCTGCCACGGCGAAGAGGCGAAACCGAAGGCGGGTGTGGATCTGCGCCTGCGGCGTTTCATGGATGGACCGCTCGACAGTGGCGCGACGTTGCTCGTGCCGGGCAACCCCGCCGCCAGTGAACTCGTCGCGATCATCGAACGCGGTGAGATGCCGAAAAAAGGCCATCCTGTCCCCGCTCATGAACTCGGGATTATCCGCCAGTGGATCGCCCAGGGCGCCAAAACCGCCCGCCCCGAACCCGAGTCCCTCGAGAAAGGTCCGCTCATCACCGAAGAGGAGCGCTCGCACTGGTCCTTCCAGCCGGTGAAGCGGCCGGAGGTTCCGTCCGTGGATGGCGTTGCCGGTCCCATCGATGCCTTCCTCGCCAACGTGATGCGGAAAGAAGGACTCGACTTTGCTCCTGAAGCCGACCGGCCCACCTGGATTCGCCGGGTCTCCCTCAACCTCACCGGACTGCCGCCGGCGCCTGCGGAAGTCACCGCCTTCATCGCCGACGCCTCCCCCGATGCCTATGAAAAGGTGGTCGACCGGCTCCTCGCCTCCCCCGCCTACGGCGAACGCTGGGGCCGGCACTGGCTCGATGTCGCCGGCTACGCCGATTCGAACGGCTACACCGAGGTCGATTCGGCACGTCCCCACGCCTGGCGCTACCGCGATTATGTGATCCGCTCTTTCAACGACGACAAACCCTGGAACGAATTCATCCGCGAGCAGCTCGCCGGAGACGAACTCGCCGGGGCCACCCACGCCGATTACCAGGCCACCGTGATCGATCCGAAGCGTCTCGAACAGCTCACCGCAACCGCCTTTCTCCGCATGGCGCCCGACGGCACCGGAGACCCTAACGATGACCCTAATCTCGCCCGCAATCTCGTCATTGCCGAGCAGATGAAGATCGTCAGTTCATCGATGCTGGGACTCACCGTTGCCTGCGCGCAGTGCCACGATCATCGCCACGACCCGATCTCGCACGAGGACTACCATCGACTCCGCGCCGTCTTCGATCCCGCCTACAACTGGCAGGCCTGGCGGGCTCCGTCACAGCGGCTCTATTCGCTCTACACTCCCGAAGAACACGCCAAAGCCGCCGAAATCGAGAAGGCCGCCGCCCTCATCGACGTCGAGGCGCGGGAGATGAGCAAAAAATTCCTCGACGAAATCTTCGAGGTCGAAATCCTCAAGCTGCCCGAAGCCGAGCGTGAGCCCTACCGCCTCGCCCGTGCCACGGTTGAGAAAGACCGCAGCGAAGAGCAGAAGAACCTCATCAAAAAATACCCCTCGGCCCTGGCCCTCTATTCGTTAAATCTCTACGACCAGAAAAAGCAGGACCTCGTCGATGCGAAGAGCAAAGAGGCGGCAGATCTCCGTGCCACCAAGCCGGTCCAGAACTTCGTCATGGCCCTCACCGAGGTGAAGGGCCAGGTGCCCGAGTCGAAGCTTTTCAATCGCGGCGATCACGAGCAACCTGTCCGCGACGTCCCTCCGGGCGAGCTGACCATTCTGACCACTCCGGAGATCGAGCCGTTCACGCCCGCCGCGGTGCCCTCGGGTTCGAGCGGACGCCGCCTCGCCTACGCGAATTGGCTCACGAGCGGGAAACATCCCCTCGTCGCCCGCGTTCTTGTGAACCGCTTCTGGATGCATCACTTCGGGCGCGGCCTCGTCAACACCCCCGGCGACTTCGGTCTCGCCGGCGACCGCCCCAGTCATCCCGAGCTGCTCGACTGGCTCGCCGACGAGTTCGTCAAGGGCGGCTGGAAGCTGAAGCCGCTCCACCGTTCCATCGTCCTGAGCCGCGCCTACCGTCAGTCCGCGGCCCATCCGGATTCGCTTCAGGCGGATCCCGAGAACCGGCT
This sequence comes from Akkermansiaceae bacterium UBA6138, assembly GCA_002422425.1. Taxonomy (GTDB): domain Bacteria; phylum Verrucomicrobiota; class Verrucomicrobiia; order Verrucomicrobiales; family DEV007; genus Arctic95D-9. The sequence goes on from DIVG01000076.1 coordinate 73,414, forward strand.
CCTCTCCCGTTACAAAGTGCGCCGGCTCGAGGCCGAGCCCCTACGCGACTCCATCCTCGCCGCAGCCGGAGCCCTCGTCGACAAACCCTTCGGCCCGCCCAGCACGATCGCCCGCGACCCGGCCGGACGCATTGTCCTCGGCGTTGACAAGGGCACCATCACCAAGGCCGAAGTCGCTCCCGGCGGCGAGCAGGACTTCCGCCGCTCGGTCTACGTCGAGGTGCGCCGCAGCAAGCCCGTCACCGTACTCGATACCTTCGACGCGCCAGTGATGACGCCGCATTGCGAGCTGCGCCCCCAGACCACCGTCGCGCCGCAGTCGCTCCTGCTGATGAACGACACCTTTATCCTCGACAATGCCCGCCGCCTCGCCGATCGGCTCCACACCGAGATCCCCGGTGATGAAAAGGCCCGCCTCGAGCGCGCCTGGCACCTGCTTTACGGCAAAACGCCGAGCGAGTCCGAAGTCGCCCGTGCCATCAACTACCTGCGCCTGCAGACCGCCACCCTCACTGTCCATCACGCACAGAATCCGCCCGCCGCGACCACCAAAGACGCCGCCCCGACACCCCTTCCCGACCCCGCCCGTGAAGCCCTCGCGAGCCTCTGCCAGGTCCTTCTCAGCTCCAACCGTTTCCTCTACCTCGAATGAAATCCGCCCGTCTCTGCTCCCGCCGCCATTTCCTCCAGGCGAACGGCTTCAGCCTCGGCTCGCTCGCGCTGGCTTCGCTGTTGCAAAAAAACGGACTCCTCGCCGCACCGGTGAAGCCCGATCTCGGGCCCGAAACCGAGTTCGACCTCTTGCCGAAACAGGCCCATGCTCCCGGTCAGGCGAAAGCGATGATCTCACTCTTCATGATGGGTGGTCCCTCGCAGATGGACCTCTTCGATCCAAAGCCCATGCTGACGAAGTATGACGGGAAAAACTTCCCCGGCGAAATCAAATACGACAATCTTGCCCAAGCCTCGTCCAAGGTCTTCGGCTCGCCGTGGAAATTTGAAAAGCACGGCGAGTGCGGGATGGAGCTGAGCGAGCTGCTCCCCCACCTCGGCAAGGTCGCCGACGACATCTGCCTGATCCGTTCGATGGTCTCGGGGGTGAGCAATCATGCGCAGGGACTCTACGCGATCAACTCGGGCCGCATCACTGCCGGGAATCCGACTCTCGGCTCGTGGCTGACCTACGGACTCGGCTGCGAGACGGAGGAATTACCCGCCTACATGGTCCTTTCCCACCCCGGTGGTCTGCCCACCTTCCAGGGCGAGCACTTCACGAACGGCTGGCTCCCCGCGCTGTATCAGGGAACCGTGGTCCGCGCGACGGAACCCCGCATTCTCAACCTCGACCCGCCGCCTGCCCTCGCCGGTGACGGGCAGCGTCGCCAGCTCGACCTGCTCCGCAGTCTCAACGAAGAACACTCTTCCGAACATCCCGGCGAACTCGACCTGCGCGCCCGCATCGCCAGCTACGAACTCGCCGCGAAGATGCAGACGGCGGCGAAGGAGGCTCTCGATATTTCGAACGAGCCCGAATCCGTCAAAAAACTCTACGGCGTCGATGATCCCAAAACCCGCGACTACGCGACCCGCTGCATCATTGCCCGTCGCCTCGTCGAACGCGGGGTTCGTTACGTGCAGGTCCTCAATGCGGGCCAGTCGTGGGACCAGCACAGCTCGCTCATTTCCGCCCTGCCGAACAACTGCGGCGCCGTTGATCAGCCGAGCGCAGCCCTTGTCACCGACCTCAAACAGCGCGGCCTGCTCGACAGCACTGTGGTTCACTGGGGCGGAGAAATGGGACGACTCCCCGTCCTTCAGAACGACGCCGGACGCGAAAAGTGGGGCCGCGACCACAACACTTTCGGCTTCAGCCAATGGGTCGCCGGCGGCGGCTTCAAGGCCGGCCATGTCCACGGCGAGACCGACGAGTTCGGCCACAAAGCTGTCGTCGATCCCGTGCATCACTATGACTGGCACGCGACCCTCCTGCACGCCTTCGGCCTCGATCACAGCAAGCTGACCTACAAGCGCAACGGACTCGCCGCATCGCTCACCGGGGATCAGGGAGCGAAGGTGGTGGAGCAGTTGCTGGCGTGAAAGGAGGAGTTTCAGGTTTCAAGGTTCAGGTTTCAAGTTTCGGAGTCGCGCTCCCCCCAATCGGCACGCGATAACGTGTTAAAGAAGGCTTCAACCCTTGTCGCCTTTTTGCGACACTCTGCCCGACGTTAACCGCCCCGACCGCTGCCATGTCATCCGACTTCCGCTCTCCGCGATCTTTCTCCACAGCTGCCCGATCGACTCGCCGAGCCGCGCTAAAGGCGGGAGCGCTCGGTCTCGCAGGCGGCTTCGGACTCGAAAAGCTCGCCGCTCTTGAGAGCGCGGGTGCCGCTCCCGGAAAGGCGAAAAACGTCATCTACATCTTCCTTTCCGGCGGACTTTCGCAGCTTGAGAGCTTCGACATGAAGCCCGGAGCGCCGAGCGAGATTCGCGGCGAGTTTCGTCCCATCCCGACAAAGACGCCCGGCCTTCACATCTGCGAGCACCTCCCCGAACTGGCCAAGCGCAGCGACAAATGGGCCCTCTGTCGCTCGCTCACCCACGGCTCCAATGAGCATTCGAACGGGCACTACATCATGATGACGGGCCGCTCCGATGTCCCGCCCGGATTCGACCGCACCAAACCGACCGAACACGACTGGCCGTCCATCGCCGCACTCGCCGGTGCACGCTTCCCTTCGTCGGGCTCCCTGCCCGCCGCCCTCGTTCTGCCCGAGAAGATGATTCATCGCAGCGGCAATGTCATTCCCGGACAAATGGGCGGTTTGTTAGGACGTCAGCACGATCCATTCTTCATCGAGGCCTCGGCGTATGATTCGAAAGGTTATGGGGCCTATCCCGAATACGACTTTCATCACGCCGACGGTCGCCTCGCCCGCGAGAGGGAGTTCCGCACCTTCAGCTTAGACCTGCCCGACTCCGTTGATTTCGAGCGTTTTCAGGACAGGCTGAGGCTGCGCGGCTTCCTTGACGAGCAACAACGCCACCTTGAGACCGCGAGCCCGGCGGGCGGAGTCAACCGCTACCGCGAAATGGCCGTCGGATTGCTTTCCGATCCAAAAGTGCGCGCCGCTTTCGACGTCCACGGCGTTGAACCTGCGGTGCAGGATCGCTACGGGCGTAACGCCTTCGGCTGGTCGCTCCTGATGGCGCGGCAGCTTGTCGAGTCTGGAGTCCGCCTCGTCCAAGTCAATCTCGGCAACAACGAGAGCTGGGATAATCACCAGGCCATCTTCCCGAATCTCCGCGACTACCTCTTTCCCCCGATGGACCGGGCCGTCTCCGCCCTGCTCGACGATCTCGGCGGACGCGGACTCCTCGATGATACCCTCGTTGTCATGGCGAGCGAGTTCGGCCGCACTCCTAAAATCTCGACCCTTTCCGGCGTGCCTCTTCCCGGACGCGACCACTGGGGCGCGGTGCAATCGGTCTGGTTCGCCGGCGGAGGCATTACCGGAGGTGCCGTGCTTGGTTCGACCGACAAACTCGGCGGCCACCCCTCAAGCGACGCCCGTCGGCCCGAGGACTTCGCCGCCACCATCTTCAACGGCCTCGGTCTGCCGGCTGACTCCCACTGGACGGACGTTGGCGGGAGACCGATGCCGCTCTATCACGGCCAGCCGATGCGGGAGTTGTTCGGGTGACTCCGGCTTTCAGGGGGACGCGGCCCGGGTTTTTGAACCGTCTCGCTGGGCACCCGCTTCGCCGGTTGATTATCCCGGCGGAGCGGCAACATTCAGGGGTCCATGAACTTCAGCGACCTCCGATCGATTCTTCAATATGTGCCGCAATTCCGCGGACGCACGTTTGTAGTCGCTCTCGACGGGGCTGTCATTGATTCGCCTGATTTTTCGAATATTCTCCTCGATCTGGCGGTGCTGCGGTCGCTCAACATCAAAGTTGTTCTCGTTCACGGGGCCGCGGCGCAAATCGAGGCGCTGGGGGCGAAACGCCATGTCCCCCTCTCAAACATCGACGGCACCGGGGTGACCGATGAGGCCACTCTTGAGGTCAGCATGGACGCGATCACCCGCCTCAGTAACTCCGTGATGCAAAGCCTCACAACGGTCAAATTGAAAGCGGCAACCGCCAATGCGATTCACGCCCACCCCGCCGGGATCATCAAAGGGATCGACGCGGGGTTTACCGGGACGATTGAAAAGATCGACGGCAGCGTCCTCCAGAGCTTCCTCGATCAGGACATCCTTCCCGTTGTCCCGCCTCTCGGCTTCGACGCCGATGGCCAAACCCTGCGGGTAAATTCCGATGCGGTCGCCCGAGAGGTCGCCACCGCACTTGACGCGGCCAAGGTCATTTTTGTCTCCACCGAAGACCCTCGCGCTGTCTTGATCGACCGCCAGCACCAGTGGTCAGGCGAAGACGCGATTTCCTTTATCGACTCACACCCCGCTCTCTCGGTTGGAATGGTTTCGAAGCTCCGCCACGCCGCCCGCGCCACCCGCGACGGAGTGCCCCGCGTCCATCTCATCAGCAGCCGCAGCGAGGATGCTCTGCTTTCTGAACTTTTCTCCAACGAAGGGGTCGGCGTGATGGTTTACTCCGACGCTTATCAAAAGGTCCGCCCCGCGACCCGAGGCGACATCGACGAGCTCTATCTGCTCATCCACCGGGCAATAGAGGACGAACAGCTCATCGACCGGAGCCGTTCCGACATCCAGGGAGCAATCGAGGACTACATCGTGCTCGAGATCGACGGCAATGTCGTCGGTTGTGTCGCCGTCCATCCCTATCCCGGCTCCGCAAAGGCCGAGCTGGCCTGCCTCTACGTGAAAAAAGGCCACACTGGCCAGGGCTACGGCAGCATCCTCGTCGGGGCCGCCATTGACCGGGCGAAGAAACTCGGCAGCGGGAATCTCTTCGCGCTTTCGACCCAGGCCGCCGGTTACCTTGAGAGAGCAGGATTCACGAGAAGCGAGGATCTCACCCTGCTACCGGAAGAGCGTCGGGAAAAATGGGCGACGAACGGCCGCAATGCCGTGCTTCTCATCCGGAACCTCAGGTGAGGGGCGCCAAAGGGAGTAGCGAAGGTCGTGAGACCTTCGGGCGGTTGCATCGGCCTCCGAAAGTCTCACGACTTTCTCTACGCTCCCGTTCGCGAGTCTCTCCTGTAGCGAAGGTCGTGAGACCTTCGGAACCGCGCCCTTCAATTCTGCGTTTCCTTCGGCGCCTTCTTCGGCGCACGCACCACGAACAGGGTCGTATCGTCGCCTCCGGCCTCCGCCGTCGCCCAGTCAAGCATGCGTTGCGCGACCTCGGCGACCGGCGTGCCATTCTCCTCCGCTTCGGCAAAGCACCGGGCGATATTCTTGTTCCAGAGCCCGTCGGTAATACCGTCCGAGCAGATCAGAAACCAGTCGCCTTCCTCGATCGTGGCCGAAGAGACCTGCGGGATAAGAATCTGGCAACCCCCGCCGATCGCCTGCTGCAAAACATTCCGGCGGGGATGAGTCCGCGCCTCGCGCTCATTCAACTTGCCCGAGCGGAACTGCGCCCCGACGTAAGTGTGATCGTAGGTAAGCTGCTTCAACTCGCCGGCACGGAACTGATAGAAACGGCTGTCACCGACATGGGCAAAATACACCTTAGTGCGATAAAAGAGGCCGCAAACCACCGTCGCGCCCATTCCGGTCAACCTTGGGTCATGCACCCCGACGCGGGTGACATACTCATGGAGTGACTTCACGGCGGCGAAGAGTAGAGCTTCGGGATCCCCCGCCCCGTGAAAATCGCCCATCATCGCCGGCAGGAAGCGCCGCAGTTCCCGGACAACCAGCGAACTCGCGACCTCGCCGGCCGCCGGACCTCCCATCCCGTCACTCACCGCAAAGATGAGCCCCTTATCGTCGATAGCCTGAGAACCGCAGAGTTCGGCACTGTTGACCCAGCCTTTTTCCGAGGAAAAGACCGAGAGAGCATCCTGATTTCCCGGCTTGCGCGAGCCGTCCCGGGTCAGTCCGCACCACTCAAGAGAGCGGTGGGCCTCCTCGTCATCGCAGCGGTGCCTCGGATCCTCTTTCACCTCGGCGAGCTCGAAGTCGATGATGCAAAAGACTCCCTGACGGGCGTTGTAGGTGATGTTACGGGGAAAGGGATCGTCGTGAATGACGCCATACTCGCGCTCGAGCATTTCAAAGAGTTCGGCCGCTTTTCCCTCGCTGATGCTCGCCTCGGCGGGGGCACCGCAGTTTGTCGTCACGATCGTGAGCGTTTCGGGATCGCTGTCGAGGAGGCGGGGAACGAAGTCGCAGCCACGCGCCTCGAGTACTTTCAGGACCCGCACCTCGTTAGCGAAACGCCTGTCGTTGTCCGTCCCTCGGAAAGTCTTGTGAACACGGCCGTCATAGCCGATCTTAACGATGGAGCGGATACCGTCCTTGGCGATCTTCATAAAGTCAGGGGTTTTACGGGGGGGAAGCGGAACGTAGGACGGAAATCGCACTTTTCAAAGAGCGCTTTGCAATTAGCCGCAACGGAGAGCGACGGGCGTTGCAAAGGGAAACTCGCGACAGGCCGCATTTGCGCCACCATGGCCCCTTTCGTCAGTCTTTACCCTTATTCTGATTCCCGCCAGGCTCTTGATTTGTCGCGCTTCGCTTCATTCTCCCGTTTCGCCATGAATCCACTTGTTCTCCTCATCCTCGGAATCGGCCATCTCACAGCGACGTCCGCCCTAGCCGAATCCCCGCTTGAAGCCGGGGCAGCCACAATCGACATTTCGCCCCAGAAGCTTCCCGCGATCCGCAACGGCGGATTCCTCCAGGCCATCGCCAACCGGGTTGATGATCCGCTCCATGCACGGGCGCTCGTCCTGAGATCAGGCGACACAACCGTGGCGCTCTGTGTTGTCGATTCGTGCATGCTGCCGACCGATGTCTGCGATGCCATCAAGGCGGCGGTCGCCGAAAAGATCGCGCTGCCGGCGGATCGTATCCTCATCTCCTCGACGCACACCCATTCCGCCCCCGGTGCCATGGCGCTGTGCCTCGGCACTCGCAAGGACAATACCTATACCGCACAGATGATCCCGCAGGTCGCAGAGGCCATCGTCAAGGCGCACGCCGTGCTCACTCCGGCGAAGGCGGGATGGGCTCAGGTCGATGCCCACGCCTTCACGAACTGCCGCCGCTGGATCCGGCGTCCTGACAAAATGCTCACCGATCCCTTCGGCGAGGTCAGTGTGCGGGCGATGATGCACCCCGGTCATGAAAGTCCGGATGTGGTCGGACCCTCCGGACCGACCGATCCCGAGCTTTCGCTTCTCAGTCTCGTCCGCGCCGACAATGAAAAACCTATCGCGATGATGGCCAACTATTCGATGCATTACTTCGGCGCGGGTCCCGGATTTTCGGCCGACTACTTCGGCGAACTCGCCGGCATGATCGAAAAATCCCTCGGCAGCGGCGCGGTCGGACTCGTCTCGCAGGGCACGAGCGGAGACCTCCACTACATGGACTACAGCAAGGCCAAAGACGCCGAACTGACACGCACGAAATACGCCGCCGGTCTCGCGGAGATCGCGCTGAAGGCACGGGCGGACATCACCCACCGCAGCGAACTCCCTCTCGCCATGGCCGAGGCGAAGCTCCCTCTGGGGCGTCGCCTCCCCTCTCCCGAACGCCTCGCCTGGGCCGCGCCGCGCAACGCCGCCCGCGCCGGAGCCGTGCCAAAAAGCAAAGAGGAGGTCTATGCCGAGCAGGCGGAGTGGATCCACGCGAATCCCTCGACCGAAGTCATCCTGCAGGCCCTGCGTCTCGGTGACCTCGCCATCACCGCTCTGCCGAACGAGGTCTACGGCATCACCGGCCTGAAGCTCAAGGCGCAGAGTCCCCTCTCCGCGACCTTCAATATCGAACTCGCCAACGGCGCCGAGGGCTACATCCCCCCACCGGAGCAGCATCGACTCGGCGGCTACACAACCTGGCCCGCCCGCACTGCCGGTCTCGAAGAGTCCGCCGAACCGCAGATTGTCGAGACACTTCTTGCTTTGCTGGAACGCGTCAGCGGAAAGGCACGACGCCCGCTCAGCGACGGCGACAGCCCCTACCGCCGGGCTATTCTCGCCGACACGCCGCTCGCCTACTGGCCGCTCAACGACCTCACCGGTCCGGAACCCCGCGAAGCCACCGGCAAAGGAGCGGCCCGGTGGGAGGACGGCGTCGCCTTTGGGCTTCCCGGCGTCCAGTCAAGCGGCGGGGCGATCTCGACCGAGCCGGAGAAAGAGAACCCCTTCACCACTACCGACAGCAACCGCTCGACCCACGTCGCCGGCGGACGTCTCCGGACGCCGCTCCCCGAATCTGGCACGACCTACAGCGCGGAGCTGTGGTTCTGGAACGGCCTCCCCGACGACATCCGACCCGTCACCGCCTACCTTTTTTCCCGCGGAATCGATGCGGACAAAACGGCCCGAGGCGAACACCTCGGGATCGGCGGCACCCACGCCGACGTGCCGCCGGGCCGCCTCTTTTTCTACACCGGCAACGAGGTGGGCCAGGTCGTCCCGGGAAAAACGCGACTAAGTTTCCGCGACTGGCATCATGTCGTGCTTGTGCGCGAGGGAGAAAAATTGAGGATCTATCTCGACGGGAAAGAAGAGATCACGGCGGAGACTCCCTGGACGATTTCCGAACGCGAGGGTGAACTCTTCCTTGGCGGGCGCAGCGACGGGCTCTTCGGGCTTGAGGGTAAACTTGACGAAGTGGCATTGTATCCGACCGCGCTCAGCGCGGAACAGGTTGCCACCCATTTCAAAGCGGCGGAGCGCATCGCGCCAACCTCCAAACCCGATTCCGCCCCGCGCGCGCCTGACAACAGCCTCAAGGCGCTGCATCTTCCCGCCGGATTCGAAGCCCGCCTCGTTGCGGCGGAACCGCTCGTGCTCGATCCGGTCGCCTTTGACTGGGACGCGAAAGGGCGGCTCTGCGTCGTCGAGATGGCCGACTACCCGCTCGGACTCGACAACGCCGGATCCCGCGGCGGTCGCATCCGCGTCCTCGAAGACCGCGACCGCGACGGCCTCTACGATCACAGCACCCTCTTCGCCGACGGGCTGAATTTTCCCAATGGACTCATCACCTGGCGCGACGGCATCATCGTCACCGCCGCCCCCGACATTCTCTACCTTGAGGACAGCGACGGGGACGGAAGGGCGGACAAAACCGAAGTTCTTTACACCGGACTCAGCGAGGGCAACGAACAGCTCCGCGCCAACGGTCTCCGCTGGGGACTCGACAATTGGGTCTACGTCGCCGCCGGCGGGCACCACGGCAAACACGGTGCCGACACGAAACTACTTTCCACCCGCACCGGGATCGAAACTCTCGTCGGGAGCCGCGACTTCCGCATCCGGCCGGACACCGGTGAGGTCGAGGCTCAGAGCGGCCCGACCCAGTTCGGGCGCAACCGCGACAGCTGGGGCCGCTGGTTCGGCACGCAGAATTCGCATCCGCTCTGGCATTACGTTCTGCCCGATCACTACCTGAAACGCAATCCCCACTTCGCCGCGCCCGAGGGACGGGTCCAACTCCCCGGTGGTTCCAATCCGCCGGTCTTTGCGGCGAGCCCTCCCGAGAAACGCTACCACAGCTTCCAGCAGGCAGGACGCTACACTTCCGCCTGCGGCGGCATGATCTACCGCGACAGTCACCTCTTTCCGGAAACGGAAACGATGGCCTTCATCGCCGAGCCCTTTCACAATCTCGTGCAGCAACTCGCCCTCAGACCCGACGGAGTCACCTTTTCCGCACAGCGGGTCGGGCAGCGGAGTGACGACGAAAAGTCGACCGACTTTTTCGCGAGCGAAGACCGCTGGTGCCGCCCCGTCATGATCCGCACCGGACCCGACGGCGCTCTTTGGATCGCCGACATGTATCGCTACATGATCGAGCACCCGCACTGGCTCCCTCAGGAGGGAAAAGACGAATTGCTTCCCCACTACCGGCTCGGCGACGACTTGGGACGGATCTATCGCGTCAGCCGGACCGGATCAGATCCGCGTCCGATTCCCGATCTATCCTCTCTCGCTTCGCGCGAACTCGTCGCACAACTCCACTCACCGAATGGCTGGGTGCGTGACAAGGCGCAGCAGATGTTACTTTGGCAGGGTGAGAATCCCGAATCGATCTCAGCACTGCACGAGACCGCCCTCACTGCTCCCGACCCGCTTACCCGTCTCCACGCGCTCGGCACACTCGAGGGAATGGGGCAACTCGATACAGCGACCGACGCCCTCGTCGCCGCCCTGGGCCATCCTCATCCCGGCCTGCGGGAGAATGCCTTGCGCCTGACAGAGACCACCCGGGATCCTTTCGTTTTTCAAACCGTGATCGGTCTTGCCTCAGATCCTGATCCGAAAGTGCAACTCCAGCTCGCCTTCACCCTGGGAGAATCGGATGACCCGGCGGCCGGAAAAATTCTTGCCACGCTGCTCAATCAAAAGATCGAAGACCCTTTTCTCTCCGCCGCCGTCCTCAGCTCCGCCCTCCCGCATCTCGGCCAGCTCACCCGGTCGGCGACGCCGGCCTCGCGCTCTGGTCTCCTTCCCATGGTCCTTGCGACAGGTGACCGCGAGGCTCTCGCCCGGCTCCTCGCACCTGCCTTCGATATCGACGGGGAAACGCCCCCGATTCGCTGGCGCTGGTTCGGTAGATTCCTCGGAGAAATGGAGTCCCGCCAACTCACTCTAGAAGGCCTGGTCGAAACCGCACCGGCTGATTCCTTTTCCCGATTTCTCCAGCAGGCGGAAGATCTCTTCACCGAGGCAACCGTCCGGCGCGACGATGACGCCGCGCCCCTTCACGATCGACTCGCCGCCGCCGCCCTCCTCGCCCGCCACGCACCGTCCCGCGAGGCATCGATCGCCTTTCTCAACGGTCAACTCACGACCGGACTCGGAAATGAGTGCTGGCCCGACATTCTCGCCACCGCCGTCGCCACCGCCGATGCCGGACTCGCCGATCGGCTTCTCGCCCTCTGGGCACAACTCTCCCCGCATCAACGCGGTCTCGCCCTCGACGCCCTCATGTCACGTCCCGCCTCGACCACCGCACTCCTCGCAGCCTTCCCCGCCGGAACCCTTCGCCCCGCCGACATCGACGCGACGCGCCGCATGCAACTCCTCAATCATCCTGACAAAGACACAAAGAAAAAAGCCGCCGCTCTCTTCAACCTCGCCACGACTCCAGGGCGGGGAGAGGCGCTCGCCCGCTATCAACCCGCGTTGACACTTCAGGGAAAGGCGGAAGCGGGCCGCCTCGTCTACCAGAAAACCTGTGCCGCCTGCCACCCGTTCGGGACAGAGGGACTCGCCGTCGGTCCCCGCCTTGAGACCGTCGCCGACCATCCGGCGGAAAAGATCCTGACCAACATCATCGACCCCAACCTCGACATTCAGCCCGGCTTCCACGCCTACACTGCGACCCTGAAAAACGGCGGTCAACTCTTCGGACTCCTCGTCGGCGAATCTGCGGCGAGTCTCACCTTCAAAACGCTTGATGCAAAAACGCACGCGGTGAGGCGCGATGAAATCGCGAGCCTCCAGAGCACCGGCGTCTCGCTCATGCCCGAGGGACTCGAGGCCTCCATTTCCGTCGGGGAAATGGCCGATCTCATCGCATTCCTGAAGACAAGGGCCCGTTAGCCTAAAAGTCCCTTGCCGGCGCCGACGGTCACACGGGAGCCCGGAAAGGCGGGCCATTGCCGCCCTTCGGCCGGCCATCTGCGCTTTGCTCCGGTTCCTGGGCCTGCCATTTCGGCAATCTATATCCTTCGGAAAGCTCCTATCCTTCGCTCCGGCGTAAAACCGGCCCGAAGACCCGCGCTACCTTTTGTCGATAGTGACTGCCTCACCCTCACCGCAATTTCGCCGCGAGGGCTTCCGCGATCACCGGCGGGACAAATCGCTCAATATTGCCGCCGAGACGGGCGACTTCTTTGACGATGCGCGAACTGAGATAAATATTTTCCTGACTCGGAACGAGGAAGATGGTCTCGAGCGTCTCGTCGAGACTGCGGTTCATTAGGGCCATCTGGAACTCATATTCGAAATCCGAGACCGCCCGCAGCCCGCGGATGACGGCCTGGGCACTCTCCTGACGCACGAAGTTTACAAGGAGCCCTCCAAAGGACCGCACTTCCAGTCCCGGAATGTGCGAAGCAGCCCGCCGGATCAGGTCGACCCTTTCATCCATCGAGAAAAGGCCGTCCTTGGCATGATTCACGGCCACGGCGACGATGATACGGTCACACAGTTTAGCGGCCCGTTCGATCACGTCGATGTGCCCGTTGTGGACCGGATCAAAACTGCCGGGATAGATTGCTGTCTTCATAACTTGACTCTTCTCAAGGGGCCAAAAAATCCCCCACCATGCCTGAGTTTGAACTCAAATTCCGAAATTATTCAAAGACATTTCACGGTATTTCGTTACTATCCACACCATGAATTTCTCCCATGGCTTGCTTCTTGTGACCGTCTCTGCCGCGACCTCGCTGCTTTTGTCATGTGTCGGTGAAAAGAGCACTGGAAAAACCCCCGAAACCGCCGGTGCGGCTCTCGGTGACACGGGCCCCATAAACACGGCTGGCTTCCTCCAGACCGACTACAAACCGCTCGTAAAATGGCTCGATGACGAGCGTTTCGAAGTGGATTACAAGCACATGACGCCGCAGCTGATCTTCGATCAGGTGCCGCTTAACGACATTTTCTACGAGACCTCAAACTTGCCGACGACGGCTCCCCCCTTTAACTTTGCCCAGGCCAACATCTCCCGCCGGGAGCTTCTCAAGCGCATCGCGAGCCATTGGAAGCTGAAGATGTCGTTCGCCATCGACTCCTCGGGCAAGCCGACCGCAGTCAAAGTAGAGGGCTAGGCCGGAACGGATCCAGGTCAGGCATAGACCTTGCGGATCACTTCTCCGAGGATGCGGAACCCCTCAGCGACGACTTCTTCGGGCTGGGTAAAGCTCACGCGGATACACTGGCCAGCGTGGTCCCAGCCGGTCCTGTCGAGGCCGTAGAAAAAGTATTCGCCCGGCACGACGATGAGTTCGGCTTCTTTAAGGCGTCGGTAGAGTTCGCGACAACTGATCGGGAGACCGTCGAACCAGAACCAGAGGAAAAAAGCTCCCTCACTGAGATGAACGCGCCAAGGCACCTCTTCAGGGAGATACTGCTGCGCGAGCTCGAGAGCGCGGCGCGAGCGCTCTTCGTAGTAGGGTTTGACTACTTCGCGCGCTAACAAAAGCACCTCGCCCGACTCTATCAGCGGACGCGCCAGGGCCTGGCCGACATTGTTGTTCGAGAGTCCCACGATCGCCGTCATCGAGCGAATCTCGCGGATGATTTCCTCGCGCGCCACGACGATCCCGGTGCGCGTCCCGGGCAGCCCGAGTTTGCTGAGACTGAGGGTCAGGATGATATTCTCGTCCCACACGGGAGTCGCGTCGCGAAACACAACCCCGGGGAAAGGCAGTCCGTAGGCATTGTCGATGATAAGCGGCACCCCCCCGGCCGCAGCGAGACCCCGGAGCCGGGCGACTTCGTTGTCGGTGAGGACATTGCTGCTCGGGTTCGTCGGACGGGAGACGGCGATGGCGCCGTGTGTCTCGTTGATGTCGAGCGCGTCGAAGTCGATGTGGTATTTGAAAAACCGATCCCCGATCAGCTCGATCTTCGGCCGACGGCTGTCGAACATAGCCTGCTCGGAGACCCCGAGATCGCCGTAGCCGATATACTCGGGCACGAGCGGCAGGAGAATGCGGCGTTTGCTCCCGTCGATCATGTTGCCGGCAAAGCGGTTTAGCAGGAAAAAGAAAGCGGTCTGCCCTCCATTGGTTACCGCGATGTTCGCTGCCGTGAGATCCCAGCCGTATTCGCGCTTCAGAAAAGCGGCGAGCGCTTCGCGAAAGGCGGGGTTTCCGGCGGGCTGATCGTAATCGGCGAGAACACGGTCGAACGCATCGGGAGTCACGGAGAGAAGTTCGCGCATGCGCTCGCGCCAGATCGCCTGCATTGTCGGAATATGCGCGGGACTGCCCCCGCCCATCATACGGAGCCGCCCGCGCCCGAGGGCGAGAGCCTCGCCGAGATCGTCCATCAGCTCGGTGATTCCGGAATGTTCCGTGAGATTCCGTGCGAAGATCGACTTCAGGTAGGGGGCATCCGTGTTCACTCTCTTATTTGCACTCACCCCCGCTCTCTGGCAAGGTCCTATCCTTATCAGACCTGTTTCCACTATCAAAACCGATTTCCCATCGCCGCCCGTCGTCCTGACCATCGCCGGATCTGACTCCTCAGCCGGTGCCGGAATCCAGGCCGACCTCAAGACTTTCGCCGCCCACGGCGTCTACGGCATCAATGCGCTCACTGCCGTGGTCGCGGAGACACCGGGTGCAGTGGCCGCAGTTTTCGCGCTGGATCCGACGCTTTTGCATCATCAGCTTAAGGAAATCGAAACTTTTTTTCCCCTTGCTGCCGCAAAAACGGGAATGCTGGCGAACGGCGACCTCGTCGAAGTCGTGATCGATTTTTTCGAAGCCAATCGCGGAATCCCGCTCGTGATCGATCCGGTCATTCGCGCCGGAACCGGCACGAGGCTGCTGGATCGGCGGGGGCTTGAGCAAATGAAGACGCGCCTCTTTCCCCTCGCCCGACTCGTCACCCCGAACCTGCCCGAAGCCGAGGTCCTGCTCGGAACAAAAATCGACGGGGCTGCCGCTCTCGCCGCCGCGCCGCGCCAGCTCTCCGAACGCTACGGCTGCGATTTTCTCGTCAAAGGCGGGCATCTCGATAAAGGAGACGAGGTCACCGATCATGCCTGGATCGGGCGCGAGGCGGTCGTTTTCTCCCGTTCGCGCCTCGCCGTGCCCGACGTCCACGGGACGGGGTGCACCCTTTCGGCAGCGATCACAGCTCAGCTGGCGCAAGGCCGGGAGATGGCCGCGGCTATTCGGCGCGCCACCAAATACCTCGCGGCAGCGCTCGCTCAACATTACCGATGGACTGTCGGCGACCGCACAATCGAGGCATTGAAGCATTTCCCTGATGGGGTAGACTTTACCTGAACATGATCCGAGGCCTCCTCCTAGCGCTACTCGTTGTCGGCCCTGTCCACGCTCAGGACAAGGCGGCTCCGGTCACGACATCGTCTACCGCCAGGCCCGTCCCGGGTCCTTCTGTGACCGCGCCGCTATCGTCGCCCATCGGCCCCGAGGCGGATCATCCGACGCGACTGCGCGAACTCATCGACACCCTCGACCAGGCGAGCATGCAGGAAGCCTTTCGCCTTCTCACGAACGATTACATTCAGCAGGAGAAACTCGACGATCTTGAGATCAATCGCGCCGCGCTTCAAGGCATGTTGAACCGGCTCGACTTCGGTGCGATGTTGCTTACGGAAAAATCGAGGGCGGAACGGAACTCGCCCTTTGACTTTCACCATGCGAGAATAAATCGCGAAATCGGTTACGTGCGATTCGGCCGTTACGAAGAGAGCGAGCTGTCCAGATTCGATGCGGCACTCTCGGAGTTCACGAGGGAGGAAGGCCTTGCGCATCTCATCCTCGATCTGCGATCTCCGCAAGCCCAGGCCGAATTCTCAATCGCGGCGCAAATCCTGAGCCGGTTCTGCGGGCCAAACGAGCTGCTTTTCAAAATTCGTCGGCCCGGCAATGATCGCCCGAGCCTGTTTGTCTCAAGCGCGGTTCCGGGCGGGTGGCAAAAGGACATTATCCTGCTCGTCGATAGCGAGACCGGGAACGTTGGCGAGATTATCGCTGCCGTGCTGAAGCGGGAAACGGGCTGCCTCATCATCGGCGATCACACCCCTGGCCTGGCCGTGGAGTATCGCGACGTGCCGCTGGGAGAAGACCGTATTCTGCGCTACGCCATCGCGGAAGTAGTGCTCGAGGACGACTCGTCCATTTTTCAGGAAGGGGTCACCCCCGACATCGTCAGCGTGACGGTACCCAAGGCAAAATACGACATTTACGATGCGGTCGCGAAGGGTAGCGCCCTGACCACCTTCCTCTACCAGAAACAGCGGCCCCGCATGAACGAGGCCGCCCTTGTTTCAGGAACCGATCCGGAGATCGATTACTACCTCCTCCTGAGCCAGCAAAAGCCGACTCCGTGGGACCGCCCCCCCCTCCAGGATCGCACCCTCCAACAGGCCGTTGATCTCCTTGAGACGACCAATTTCCTGAAACCAGACCGCAAAACGAAGCGGTGATGCGCGATCCGGAAAATGAGTTGCGCGTCCTTGAGGCGGCCCGACTGCGACGCCACCTGCGCCCGATCAAGTCACCTCAGGGAGCACACGTCGATCTTGGCGGAGAATCTCCCTGCCTGAACTTTTCGTCAAACGACTACCTCGGCCTCGCCGGCGACGCGACGCTCAAGGAAGCCTATCAAACCCACATAGGCCGCTACGGAGTCGGCTCGGGGGCCTCACGTCTCATCTGCGGGACGATGGACGTGCACCTCGAACTTGAGGAAAAAATTGCCGCGTTGAAAGGAACCGAAGCGGGGCTGACCTTCAGTTCCGGCTTTGCCGCCGCGACAGGCGGCCTGCCGGCGCTGTGCGGCAAAGGCGACGTTCTCATCCTCGACAAGCTCTGCCATGCGTCGCTTATCGACGGCGCCCGACTAAGCGGCGCGACAATACGGGTTTTTCCCCACAACGACCTCGACCGCCTCGAGCGCCATCTCCAGTGGGCGACGAAGCAGGTAGGCAGAGACGGCCGCGTCGTCGTCGTGACGGAGTCGGTCTTCAGCATGGACGGTGACCTCGCTCCGCTCGCGGAGATCGCGACGCTGAAGGAGAAATACGGGGCGCTCCTGCTCGTGGACGAGGCGCATGCCTTCGGTGTGCTCGGGCCCCAGGGGCGCGGGCTGGCGGCCGCGCTCGGGATGGAGTCGCACGTCGATCTCCAAATGGGCACCTTCAGCAAGGCCGTCGGTCTCTCGGGCGGCTACCTCTGCGGCAGCCGCACCATGGTGGACCTGCTCATCAACCGCGCCCGCAGCTTCATTTACTCGACGGCCCCCTCCCCCGCCCTCGCTGCGACGGTGCGGGATTCCCTCGACCTCGTCTGCGGGGCGCGCGGCGAGACCTTGCGTTCGGAACTGCTGGTCAATCGGAATACCTTCGCCCCCGACACGACGAGCGCAATCGTGCCCGTCATCATCGGGGAAAACAAGGCCGCCCTGGCCGCCTCGGAGGAACTGCTCGATCGCGGCTTTCTCGTCCCGGCGATTCGCTACCCGACCGTTCCGAAGGGTTCGGCGCGCCTCCGCGTGACCCTCTCGGCGGCCCATCGCCCCGACGACATCCTCTCCCTGAAAAGCGCACTCGCCGCGAGGCGGGATTGTTGCTAAGTTCGGCCTCATTATGAAAAATCCCCTGACTGCTCTCGCCTGCACCCTCCTCTCGATGCACCCCCTTGCCAACGCCGCTCCCCTCGAGCCCATCCCTCTCTGGCCCTCGGGAGTCCCCGGCGAAGCCGACTTGAAACTCCCCGCCGAGTCTATCGAACTGAAGGGCGAGTATGAGATCGAGATCATGTCGAACGTGAGCCGGCCCACCCTGACCATGTTCCCGGCGGCGCAGCCGAACGGCGCGGCCGTACTCGTCCTTCCGGGCGGAGGCTATAACATTCTCGCCTACTCGCACGAGGGCACCGAAGTCTGCGAATGGCTCAACTCGCTCGGGATCACCGCCGGTCTGCTGAAATACCGGGTTCCCCGCCGTGAAAATCTTGAGAAACACGAGGCCCCGCTCCAGGACGTGCAGCGCGCTATCGGCATGATGCGCACCCGCGCCGAAGAGTGGAAAATCGCGTCGGACCGCATCGGCATCCTCGGCTTTTCCGCCGGAGGCCACCTCGCCGCAATGGGCCTGACCTCGGACGGGACGCGCAGCTACGAGGCCGACCCTAAGTTCGACGCGGTTAACGGCGTCCCGAACTTCGCCGTGCTCGTCTACCCCGCCTACCTCACCGACGAAAAGGATCCCGACAAACTCTCACCCGAAGTCGTCGTCACCGAAAAAACCGGCCCGACCTTCCTTGTCGTCGCGCACGATGACTCCAAATTCGTCGAAGGCAGCGCCCGCTTTTATATCGAGATGAAACGCAAAGAACGCCCCTGCGAACTCCACATCTTCGCCAAAGGCGGTCACGGATTCGGGTTCAAGAATACGAAGGAAGAGATTCAGCAATGGCCCGCGCTGGCGGCAAAGTGGATGGAGACGATGGGAATCTTAGAGTGACCTTGGGGGCTTTAGCGTGAGGTTCAGCCCCTCCGTTGACGGATCAAAAGCGTTGATGTTAAGGGACCCGCACCCTCATGGTCTACGAAACCGGAGGGGGCATTCAGGGGAAATTGCGTCCCGCCAACCTTTCCCCCACGCCTCACACCGTCGCCTCAACCAGACCGGCAAAGCGAAGATGCAGTTCCTCGGCGGTGTCGCGGTAGATGACTTTGCCGTCTCTAAAGGCGCGGTCCTCCAGTTCGGCTCGACGTTTAGCGGAAAGCTTGATAAGCGCGCGGGCGGCTTTTTCAGAGATCCTGTAGTCAGACCCGTCTCCGATCGCAGACTCGAAAACGGCGAGATCATGGTGATCGCCGAGACACGAGGCCAGTTCGCCGGTGGCTGCGGCCCATTCGCCCGACGTGCCCGGATCGAGCAAACTCAGGAGGGTGAGGTGGTAGGAGAGGTATTTGGCCCGCTTCCGCCAATCGTGGCACTCTTCGGGATCACGGGAGGCGCGGGCCTTTTGGAAGTCTTTGAACCCGAGGCGGTAATTGGACACGATCGCGCTGAAGACTTCGTCGTAAGTGACCTGATCCCAGTTCCATCGCTCGATAATGCTACCGGCCTCGCGGAAATCGGCGATGGCTTCAGCGATTTTGAGCGGCAGCGATTCGTCCCTAAGCAACGCGGCATGCCGGGACTCAAGAATGGCACGAACCGTCGCGAAGGCCTTTTCAGATTCGCTCCCGAAATGGACCGAAACCTTGTCGCAGGTGTGCTGCAGGACGAGGGCATCGCGCG
>DIVG01000076.1:92551-120881 GCA_002422425.1 Akkermansiaceae bacterium UBA6138
TTGTGTTTGCGGGTCTCGTGGATGGCCACGTCGGGGGCATCGTCGAAGCGGGCGAGTTGTAAGACCGCCCCTTCCACTTCCTCCAGCAACAACCGCCGACACTCGCTGCCGACGGGAATCCCGTCCGAGAATGCAAAATCCATCACCCTTCTTCCTTATTCCGAAACGGGGAAAAGTCGAGCAGGAAGGCGGACGTGGTTGTGGGGGTGGCGCTATCCTGGGATCACGGATTTAAGTGGAACGGGGCTACGGAAATCGCAAGAGTTCCCGATTCCTCACCGCGCCCTTGGGAAGACTGGCGTCTTCCGCTACATTCTATTGTCACGCGAAGGCGCGAATAAAGCCCACCTCGAGGGCGAGGGCTTCGAAGACGTTGGTGTTAAGATTGGCCCGGAGCTCTTCGACGGCATCGACGCGGCGGCTGAGTTCATCGATAGAGAGGCGAGCGGCGAGAGCACCGGTGGCGGTGGCGAACTCGGGGAGGTCGAGGTGTTTGGCACCGTGCTGTTGACGCATCGCATCGCCGAACCACATGACAAGGTATTCGATGAGCCGGTTGCGCCGCTCAAGATACTCGATCTCGATCATTGCCTTGTAATATTCTTCCCTCTGTTTGAGGTAATTACCCTCGGTTTTGTTCTTGTAATGAGCGACTTCCGTTTTTTCGGCTGCTTCATTCTGCTTGGTGATCGCGGCTTTTTCTTTTTTCAGGATGGCGGAAAAGCCGGACATAAGACCAAGCGCTCCGGAGACGCCTTTACGCCCTTTGGCGGCGTGGTCACAGAGGGCCTCAAGAAAGCCCCGTTCGGCCTCGCTGAAGACCGCGGGCACAGCGGAACCGCTCAGACTCACACGGATGCAGCGGGAAAGAATGGTCTCCAGGAGCAGCTCGGGTGACGAGGTAATAAGGAGAAGCCGACTCGCCTGAGGAGGTTCTTCGAGGGTTTTGAGAAACGCGTTTTCGGCCTCCGGCCCCATGCGGTCGGCGTCTTTGATAACGGCGAATTTGGTCACACCGGCGGGCGCGGCCATCTGCAGGGTATGCTCGACCGCACGAATCGCGTCAACGGTGATGCGGCGTGACCTGGACTCAGGTCCGACCACGCTCGTGGAACTGGAGCGCAATTCCTCGAGCGTGGTCGCTCCCTTGGCCCGGTCCCGCTCGTTGACCATCTCGATCATGCGAATGGCGAGGCGTTCCTTGCCGCTGCCGGGTGGCCCCATGATGAGGTAGGCGTGGGCGAGCCGTCCGTTGGCGTGGGCCAACTCGAGCAGTTCGAGCGCTTTTTCGTAGCGAAAACTCATGACTCGGAAGGGGGAAAGCGATTCTCGACGAGACGGGCGACAGCGTCGGTGACTTCGGCTATCCCAGCCGAGGCATCGATCACGGCGATGCGCTCGGGCTCGGTCGCGGCCAGCTCAAGGTAACCGTCGCGAATCGCTTCGAAAAAGGCAAGCGGCTGGCACTCCATGCGGTCTTCTTTTGCTCCGCTCGCCTTCACCGCCCGGGCATGGCCGGTCGCGGCATCGAGATCGAGGAGCAAAGTGAGATCGGGAATCGCGGCCCCCACCGCGAACTGATTGATGGACCGCACCGCCGTGAGGTCAAGCCCCCTCCCCGCCCCCTGATAGATCGTCGTGGAATCAAAAAAGCGATCGGCTACGACCCATTTGCCGGCCTCAAGCGCGGGCAGGATGACTTCGCGGACGAGCTGGGCCCGGCTCGCGGCAAAGAGGAGCAGCTCGCTCTCGTCAGTGAGGTTGGCGGCTTCGGGATCGTATTGGAGAAGATGACGAATTTTCTCCCCGACGACGGTGCCGCCGGGTTCCCGGGTAAGGACTACCTCGATCCCACGGCTCCGGAGCCGCTCGGCGAGTCGATGAATCTGGGTCGACTTGCCGCAGCCTTCCGACCCCTCAAAAGTGATGAATTTCCCGCGTTGCATCAAAGCCTATTCCATTCAAGAATGGCAGAGCGGGATGGTCCCGTCCTCTTGCCTTATCACTTCAAACACGTAACCCATGTCCAGTTCAACTGAAATCGCCTTCGGATCCCGCGATGATCGCAAAGCGGTCGAAAACGGTCTCACCTTTTCACCGAAGTTCGACGAGCACGGTCTCATCGTCGCGATCGCGCAGGATGCGGACACCAACGAGGTCCTCATGGTCGCCTACATGAACGAGGAATCGCTCCGTCAGACCCTTGAAATCGGCGAGGCGGTCTATTTTTCCCGCAGCCGCCAGCAGCTCTGGCACAAAGGCGCGACCTCGGGCCACACGCAGGTCGTCGAAAAGATCCTCACCGACTGCGATCAGGATGCGCTTGTCCTCAAGGTCCGCCAGCACGGCCCGGGATGCTGCCACGCCGGATATAGATCCTGCTTTTACAGAAATATACAGGAGCCGGGCAACCCCGTAGCCTTGGGTCAGGAGATTGCGGAACAATCCTACGACCCGGGCAAGGTCTATCATTGAGCAAGCCGTCTTTTTCATTTCCCCCGTAATTCCGTTCTTTGAAATACCCGGCTAAACAGCTAAAAGGCTGCCAGCTAAAATGCTTTCCCCATGAAATCCCTTTGGTCCGACTCTGACGCCCGCAAATACAAAGGACCTCTCGCCAAACGGGTCTACACCTCACGCCTGCTCGGGGCGAATCCGGAGCTGGTCCTCCACGGCGGCGGCAACACCTCGGTAAAGGTGTCGGAAAAGGATTTCTTCGGCGATCCGGTCGAGGTCATCTATGTGAAGGGATCGGGCTGGGATCTCGGAACGATCGAGGCGGCTGGCTTTGCTCCGGTGAGGATGAAGGCCCTCCTCAAAATGGCGGAACTCCCGACGCTGAGCGACGCCGCGATGGTGAAGCAGCAGCGCGCCGCCATGCTCGACCCGGGCGCGCCGAACCCCAGCATCGAGGCGATCCTGCACGCGGTCATCCCGCAGAAGTTTGTCGACCACACCCACGCCAACGCCATCGTCGCCCTGACCAATCACAAGGACGGCAGAAAGACGATCGAGGACCTCTACGGGGACCGCGTCGCGATCATCCCCTACGTAATGCCCGGCTTTGATCTCGCCAAGGCGGTCGCCGAGGCGCTCGCGAAGGTGGATCCCTACAAACTCGAGGGACTCATCCTCATGAATCACGGCATTTTCACGATGCATGACGACGCCCGTGAGAGTTATGAACTGATGATCAAGCTCGTGACCGAGGCCGAGATCGTGCTCTCGAGCCGGCTCGGGAAGTCATTTTCCTTCCCGAAGGCAAAGGCGAAAGAGGATCTCTCCGCGCTCTCTCTGATCCGCAAACAGGTCTCCGTTCTGCGCGGCGTCCCGGTGATCGCCTCGCTTGACCAGTCCGAAGAGGCGGTTGGTTTCGCGAGCCGCAAGGATGTCGCCAAGCTCGCGACCCGCGGTCCCCTCACCCCCGATCACACGATACGGACAAAGCGCATCCCCGCCGTGATCGGCGCCGATTCGGGCAAGTCGCTCGCGAAGTTCGCGGACGAGTACGAAGCCTATTTTGAAAAACACACCAAGGGCGAGACGATGCTGCCGCCCGATCCGCGCTGGGCTGTCTGGCAGGGTCAGGGCGTCATCAGCTTCGGGGCGACCGAATCCGAAGCCGGTGTGCTGCGCGACATCGTGACTCACACCTGGCGCACCATCCAGCAGGCCGAAGCCGCCTTTGACGGAGGCTGGAAAGCCCTCCCCGCCGCAAAACTTTTCGAAATCGAATACTGGGAACTCGAGCAGGCCAAACTGAAGAAGTTTGGCGGCCACGCCCCCGCTCATCAAGGTAAGGTCGCCATCGTAACCGGATCTGCTGCGGGCATCGGCTTCGCCTGCGCCGCCTCTCTCGCCGATCAGGGCGCGAAGGTCATCGGGATCGACCTCAGTCCTGAGATCGAGGAACAAATGGCCAAAATTGGCGGCATCGGGATCGTCGTGAATCTGACCGACGACGCCAAGGTGCTCGAAGCGGTCGAGAGTGTCGTGCGTCAGTTCGGCGGGATCGACATCCTCGTAAGCAATGCCGGCATTTTCACCGCCGGAGCCTATCTCGAAAATCTCGAGCAGGGCAACTGGGACAAATCCATCGCCGTGAACCTGACTAGCCACCAAAAACTGCTCAAATACACGATCCCCTACCTCAAAAACGGAATTGATCCGGCCATCGTCCTCGTGGGATCGCGCAACGTCAACGCCCCGGGGGCCGGAGCGGCAAGTTACTCCTGCGCCAAGGCCGGCCTAACCCAACTCTGCCGCGTCGCCGCTCTCGAGCTTGCCCCTTTCGGCGTTCGATGCAACATCATCCATCCCGACGCTGTCTTTGACACGAAGCTCTGGACACCCGAGAACCTCCGGCGGTCCGCCGAGCGATACGGCATGACAGTCGAGGAATACAAAACCCGCAACCTCCTCAAGACCGAGATCACCTCGCGCGACGTTGGCAACATGGTCGCAGCCATGGCCAGCCCGCTCTTCGGAAAGACGACGGGAGCCCAGGTTCCGGTCGATGGCGGCAATGACCGGGTGATTTGAGCTGATCTCGTCAGCGCGTCGAGCCTTCCCCCTTCTTTTCCGACAACCCGCATTTTGAGGCGGGGCCGTTCGTCTTACTTCAGTTATGACGAAATCCCTGCTTCTCCTTACCGTTATCTCCCTGCCGTTTTCGACGTTTTCGCAGTTCTCTCAGTCGGAGCCCGACCCTTCGTTATCCGGCGCGGAAGCGTTGCTTCCTTCTGAGCCTCTTCCGGCGGATGAGCCGGACGAGCGCCCCGGGGGGAGAAAGAAAAATACAGACGGAAAAGAGAACGGAAAGGGCAAACACAAAGACCCCGAAGCGCCAAAAGGCCCCGATCCGGCGAGAGCGAAAGCAAAGGATCCCTCCGACGCCCGGCCTGGAACGGCACCCGAGACCGCCGCAAAAAAGGAAAGCGTCCGACCGGTACGGCCACCCCGACCCAATGCACAGAAACCTCCTTCAAAGGAAACGACCAGCGTCCTCGCAGATCGGGGCAAACGCGACCGACGTGCCGATGCCCAGGAAGCCGCGAAAATCGAAGATAAGGACGACGCACAGAAACTCATCCACACCATCCTCGGGGGAGCAGCCGCCGGTGCGGTCGCCGCAAAAGTGGCGACAACCGATCGCCCCGGGGGCTCACCCGCCCAAGGATACCGCCCGCCGGTCGAGGAAGTCGGCCGCACCCAGCTGGATCGCGAGCGCAACGTCGGCAGCATCGTACAGCGCTTCCAGGGAAATACTCCCGCCCGGGTGGTGCCGCCCGGCTATTCCCCCGTCGGTGTTTACCGCGAGGAGCGCGGGTATGAAATCCGTCAGGACCAGCGGACCCCGCAGTTTTACAACGGAAACCGCCGTGTCGTGCGCTACGCATCGCTCAATGAGATCCCCCCGGTAATTGTCGCCTCGCGCCAACTCAACCGGGTCGAAGTCACCCCTCTCGCCCGCAGTCCCTATGCGAGCGGGTATTCAAATGCACGCGAGAACCGCTATTACAACGAGATCCCGGCAAGTTACTCGGGCGGCAACGCCTATGCGGTTTCCTACCGGGTCGATCCAAACTCTGCCGTCACCCGGGACGATATTCTCTTTCGCCAGGGATCTACCGACTTTGCCGACGCCTACTCATTCGACCTCGTGATCGACCTCGCCGAAGCGATGAACACGCCGTCGCTTATCCATGAGACCTTCGTCATCGAGGGCCACGCTTCTTCGGAAGGAGACTACGGACGCAATCTGCTCCTTTCACAGGAACGCGCCGAACGCATCGCCCGGGATCTCGTCTACTACGGAGTAAATCCGAATCGTCTCATGCCGGTCGGCTACGGCGAGGCCGAGGCAGCCTACCCTGCCAACGCGCCCGAAGAATACCGTAGCCTGGACCGCCGGGTCATGGTGTTTCGGATGAGGTGAGGAAATAATCGCGGCGACGCCCTCCGGGAAGTCCTTGCCATGTAGAACGGGTCACCCGGCCCGTTCTAAGTCTGTTTTCACTTCAGATTCGATGGTGGAAGACTATTGGAAAGAGTTTTATGCTTCTTACATCAATTTTTAAAATTTTGGTTTTTCTTTTTATAAAGAGAACTTAAATTTATAATTATGCGTTTCCCGAACCAAATTGTGCCTCTCTTTTCCGTCCTTCTCATTTGGGGCGGATTCTCCGACGAAATTCAAGCGGAGCCGAAAGAACCAAAACCCGGGGTTCGTTCTTTTCGTCCCATGGTCCCGATTAAACAAAATGTCCGCAGCGGGATAGATCAGATGAAAAGCCAGACGGTATCGGTGAAGATCCCTCCCCCGCCGATTCCGGAGCTGCCACCGGCAGTGGACCTTTCTAGTCCGGCTCCGGCGACACAGGAATCGATTCTGCCCACTGATACGGCTTCGGACTTCCCTGTTCGAGTCGATGGGGCAACCGGGAACCTCCCTCCCGAACCGACCAAGGAAAAGAAAGTGCCGGTGCATGATGAAAAAATAGAACAAACCGTCGAAACGGACAGCCCACCGGAGCCCTTCACCGGCGAGAAGGAAGGGGAGAGAAAAAACGTCGACGGCCCCACTCTCGAGCGTCTCCGCGCGGAAGCGCACGCTCTCGCAGACAAAAAGCTGACCTATATCTTTGGTGCCAATGATCCTGACTCGGGCGGCCTCGACTGCTCGGCGACGATCCAATACCTCCTCAACAAAATCGGCGTGAAGGATGTCCCGCGCACTTCCTACGACCAGTATACGTGGCTCAAGAAAAACAAAATGCTCGACGACGTCTACGGAAAATCGTCCCAGCAGAAGCTGTTCAAGAAACTCTCTCCGGGCGATCTCATTTTCTGGGGAGGGACTTACAACTCAGGCCACCGCGTTTCCCACGTGATGCTCTACATGGGCTACGACAAAAGCACCGACAAACATTACATCTTCGGGGCCCGGGGAAAATCAGTCAAAGGGCTAACCGGTGCCGGGGTTGATATCTTCGAATTAGGCCAGCAAAAGGGTCGCCTCATCGCCCACGGGAAAATCCCCGGCCTGATCTACTAACCCCGTGCCGGCGAGAATCTTATTTCATCGGGGCAAGCAGGTCCTCGAGCTCATCTTCCGAAAACGAAAGCTTCTGAGGAGTGCCTTCGAGAATCCCTTCAAAGAGCGCGCGCTTCTTCTGTTGGAGCATAAGAATTTTCTCCTCGATCGTGCCTGCCGTGATGAGTTTGTAAACAAAGACCGGATTTTTCTGTCCGATCCGGTAGGCTCGATCCGTCGCCTGGGACTCCAGCGCGGGGTTCCACCAAGGGTCAAAATGGATGACGGTGTCGGCCGCGGTCAGGTTGAGCCCCGTCCCTCCCGCCCGGAGACTGATAAGAAAAACGGGGGCCTTGCCTGCCTGGAAATCATCGCAGAGCTGCCCGCGGTCCTTTGATTGCCCGGTTAGGGTGAGAAACCGGACCCCCTCCTTCGTAAGGGCTTGCTCGATAATAGAGAGCATGCCGGTGAACTGGGAGAAAATGAGAATACGCCGCCCCTCTTTCACCATCGAAGGAATCCAGTCCATGATAAGATCCATTTTCGCCGAGCTCTTCACCTTCTGAGCGGACGGCAGTTTGAGCAACTGGGGATGGTTACAAACCTGACGCAGCTTCAGCAGAGCATCGAGGACGAGCAGTTTGCTTCGCTCGGCTCCGAGGCGCGAAATCTCTTCGTGCACCTCGCGACTTACGGCAGCGCGAACAGCCTCGTAAAGTTCGACCTGCTTCGGGTGGAGCTCCACCGTTCGGACGATCTCCGTCTTGGGAGGCAGGTCGTGAGCAACAAGCGTTTTGGTGCGCCGCAGCATCAGCGGAGCGACCCTCTCGGCGAGACGTTTGCGAAGTCCCTCATCACGATGTTTTTCGATAGGGCCTCGAAAGCAGCGATTGAAGCTCTCCTCGCTTCCGAGGAAGCCGGGAGTGAGGAAATGGAAGAGAGACCAAAGCTCCCCGAGATGGTTTTCAATCGGCGTGCCTGAAAGACAGAGCCGATGTCTCGCGTCGATCTTATAGGCGACTTTAGTGATCTGAGAGGCTGTGTTTTTGATGGTGTGCGCCTCGTCGAGGACAACGTAATGGAAAGGTTGATTGAGAAGTTCCTCAGCATCACGGAAGAGGACAGGATACGAAGTCACGACAAGGTCGCAGTAACGCAAGATAGGGTAATACTTTTTCCGGAGGGGCCCCTGGAGGGCGATGACCTTCAGGGAAGGAGCAAATTTTTTCGCCTCCTTCTCCCAGTTCGGAACGACACTCTTCGGCGCGAGGATGAGACTGGGCAGATCGCCGCGCCCGTTTGCCTTTTCACAATGAAGGTGACACAAAGTCTGCACCGTCTTTCCCAATCCCATATCATCAGCGAGAATACCGCCTAGTTTTTGCTCGCGCAGAAACTGGAGCCATTCAAATCCATCCTGCTGATAAGGGCGCAACGAGGCGAGAAACCCCTGGGGGGCCTCGGGGTTCTCCCTCGGGCGGAGCAGCTCAATCTCCTCCGCCCGCCTTTTGAGATCTTCGGGGGCAATATCAACGAGCGCGTCTTCCCCTTTAAATCGGGTCAATTGCGCCGCCCTGACATGATGAAGACGAACCGTTCCTTCCCCCGAGATGGGATGGAGATCAAAGAGCTCGGTGAGGATACCTAGAATGGTCTGGAGCTTTTTTGCCGGGATCGCGACGAAGTTCCCGGTATCACCGAGCTGTATCGGAATCTTCTTCGATTCGGGCCATTTTTCCAGGTTGGAGAGACTGAAGCCGGCCGGCTTGCTTTCGAGATAACGAACAATGCATGGAAGCAGATTAACCTTTTCTTCACCGCGGCGCATACCATACTCAAACCCGAACCAATCCACCGCCTCCTCCTCGGCATGAATCTCCCCATAGTAGTCGAGAGGCTCGATCACCTTGAGCCCGAAGTCCGGATCGATCGTGATTTCGCAATCAAGAGCCTCGAGCTCGTGGCGGCGATTGGAAAGAAAGTCTGCCCAGAAAACCTCTTGCATCCCCCGACGGATCGCAGAGTAGGCGTAACACTGGCGATACTCAGGGACGATTTCATCCCAGGGGTAAAGCTCCACGAGGCGCTTAAGACCCATCGCACGAAGGCGGGTCTCCACTTTCGGATTATCCCCGTCAAGACGGGCGAGAGGCATATTCTCCAGCACCGCCCGCGCGTCTGAATCGTCCCAATGCAGAATCCCCGCCCGAACATCGACCGAGAACAGATAGATCCCGCTCCGCAACTTACCGAGGCCGAAAGAGAGATCCTCGACAGCCCCTTTTTCCAGCATTGCCGCCATCAGAAGGGCCGCGACATGCTCGTCATTGGCCCGAGACGCCTGATCACTGCGCCCGTCCACCTTCCACCCCTCATCGCTGTGATGGATGACAATGCTCACTTCGGCTCTGGGGCTACCGGCCTCGCCTGAGATCTGGCCGAAGACGCCCGCAAATCGCCCCTGGACGTTCGCCGTCACCACCCGGACGGCCCCGTTCTCGACGAGCCAACGTCCTTTTTGCAGGGTCTCGCGGGAAAAAATCTCGCCGCAAAAAGGGGCCTCGTGCAAGGAAATTAACCCCAAAACCCCGCCACCGCAGAGATCAGGGGCGCCAAACCTCGGCTTTGGCTCGATGGAGTGATTGTTCAAAAGAGAGGTGCGGATGAGAGCGGAAAGGAAGCTCACCTTCACCAATCATTCTAAGTTTTCAACCTCTACGAAAGGAAAATACAGCGGTAAAAAGTCAACCTCTGCCCCACCCAGTGAAAAGGGCCAGGCGGATTACTCCGCCTGGCCCCCAGTTATTACGTCCACGACCAAACAAAGTTCGGCCGAAATGGTTTTATCGAGTCAACTCAAGTTTCAATTGTGAAACGAGGTGACGGTTTTTTTCGAGGATCCCTTCCAACACAGGCCTCTCAGCGGCCCCTTCCGGCATGCCCTTGATGACCTCTGATAAATCTTTCTGAAGACCGCTCAAATCAGCAAGCAGCCGCAGATCAGCCTCCTGGTTGGCGAGTGGGTTTCCACTGATGGAGACAGGGCGGAAACCGGCAAGCACCCGACTTCTCTCCTCAGGTGAAGGGGCATCCATGGGCACATAACCGTTGACGAGAACGCTACCGGTGCCCCGAAATCCCGTTTTGGCGAGGGAACCCGAACTGAGTCGTTTTTCAATCATTCCAGTCTTGAGGGATCGGCCAAAATAATACTCGGAAAGCGGCGGCAAATAAGAATCGACGCGCTCAAAGTCCCCTCGTTCCGCTGCAATTCGCAAAGTTCCCATTCCCGGGACAAATGAAGCCGGTATGACCTGCCCGGCGTCCAGATAACTCGCGTCAATCAGAGACGAGGCCAAACGCTCGTCCGCGAAATCGAGACGGGAAATGTCCTCAATCTCCTCCGCCAAAAAAAGCTGCGGCACATGTACCAGAGGAGCCGCCGCCACCGAAACGCCGCCCTGAGATTCAATCTCGCGATCCCTTTGACTGGTCATGACGAGCCCCCCCACGAGCAACATTCCCGCGACCGCCGCCGCCGCAGCGAGAGACCTGTTCCCTGAGCGGAAAATACCCTCCACGATGGTCGGACGACCCACAGACGAGACGGGCTCCAGCAACTTGAGTTCGGGGCGTCTGAGACCCGCCTGCCACTCACCGCGCAGCCCGTCACCCAAAAGGTCCATGATCTCGCGCATCGAGGAAAGTTCGGCCTGAGCCATTGGCGAAGACTGCAGGCGAGCTTCGAACGCCGCAGCCTCGGCAACGCTGAGCTCTCCCAGGGCGTATGCCGTCATCTGCGGATCATCCGTATTGATTAGTTCACGATTCATTGAGTTTGGCAGTTTTAGTAAAATTTAATCGGAATTGACTTCGACACCCATGAGACTGCGGAGCCGCTTGATTCCCGTATGGATGAGAAAGCCCACGTTGCTCACGCTGAGCCCGGTGACATCCGAGATTTCTTTGTAGCTGAGGTCTCCCTGGAATTTCAGCCGAATGACTTCCCGCTGGTTCTCGGGGAGCCGATCCAGAAAGGTCATGACCTCGGCGTGCCGCTCGCGCTCCTCCATCGCCCGCGACGGATCGGGGGACGAGTCGTTAAGATTTTCAAACGCCTCGCCGGCCGAGGAAAGCATGGGATTCTCTTTACGGAGCACGTCGATGGAACGATTCCGACAAACCGTGTAAAGCCAGCTCTTGAGGCGCCCCTGAATCATTTCGGGGTCCTGCCGATGAAGTTTGATAAAAGTATCCTGCACCACATCGCGAGCGCGGTCCCAGTCACCGCCGAGGAGCCCGGCGGCATAGCCCGTCAAAGGACCTTCGAAATCCGCTTGGGCGGATTCCACGAGCTCGCGAGGCGAAACTTCCATGATATGGAGCAATACGGCGGACATGAGTGCGATGACTACATCGCTTAAAACGAACCGCCCGGAGACTTCTTAGTAAAAAAATTGACCACAGTTTAATTCGGGATTCATCACTTCTCAATCATCTTTACTTTTTGTGTGAACTTTCCTCCCCGTTCCCTGAAGACGAGGCGTCCGTGAAGATGCCTCACCATCCTTGAGAATCATTTTTTTCAATTATGAGATTTAAAAGTTGCAATAATTAAGATATCCGTAGTATTTGAGTCGCTTAATTAAGGCCGATTTGATCCTTCAATCATTCAACCTCCCGCTGTTATGGCAACCATTCTAGTAATCGACGACGAAGCCTCCATCCTGAAACTCATGGCAAAATCCTGCACCCAACAGGGCCATGAAGTGACAGCAGTGCAAACCGGGAAGGAAGGACTCGAGGAGCTCGATCGGCTCAAACCCGATCTCATGATCGTCGATCTTCTCATCGGAGACATGAATGGCCTTGAAATCATCCGTCACAGCAACATCAACCACCCTCATACCCAGGTCATCATGGTCACCGGGCACGGCTCGGTTGAGACGGCGGTCGAGGCCATGCGTCTCGGGGCGTTCGATTATCTCACGAAGCCGTTTGAACTCGCCGACCTGCAACGCACTGTGGAACTGGGACTCCAGCGAGGTAACCCCTCCGCAAGTCGCACGGCGGAGCCCTTCCAGCTTTCCGCGATCACCCAGACGACCGGCGGAATGATAGGTGAAAGTCCGAAGATTCGGGGAATCCTTAAGATCATTGAGAAGATTGCCGACAATGACTCCCCCGTTCTTCTCGAGGGTGAATTTGGTTCCGGTAAACAGATGGTAGCCCGGAGCATTCACAACGCGAGCCGGCGAAACCACGCCCCCTTCAAGGTGCTGCAATGCTCCGCGCTTCCCGAGGATCTCCTCGAAGCAGAGCTCTTCGGGAGCCTCGTTGGCCACACTGAGACGATTTTTTCCCGCGCGGCGGGCGGAACTGTTCTCCTTGAGGAGATTCACATGCTCCCGGTCCGACTCCAGTCCAAGTTGGAGAGCTACCTCGAAGAGATCAACACCCGCCGCGTCATGAACAACCTGCCGGTCAAAATGGATGTTCGTTTCATCGCATCCTCGGCGAAACCTCTTCAGGAATGCGTCGAAGGAGGGACGTTCCGTGAAGACCTCTTCTATAAAATCTCGGTCATCCCGATCGAAGTTCCTCCCCTTCGCAGCCGAACGGAGGACATCGAACTCCTCGCCGATCACTTTTTGAGAAAGTATGCTGAGAGAACCGGGACAAAACCACCCGAAGTAGACAAGTACGCCAAACGGCTCCTTGAGGGTTACAGCTGGCCCGGTAATGTCGGGGAGTTGCAGAATGCGATGGAGCGCGCCTGTGCTTTTGCCGAGGCAGGCCGGATCAGACCCGTCGATCTGCCACCCAAGGTATCCCAGAAAGTTGAAATTACCGACGATGACGAAAAGACGACCCATCACCTCCCCATCGGGGTCGGCCTCTCGGATTACGTTAAAAAGCAGGAGAAGCTTTTTATCCGGGAAACTCTCAAGTATAACGGAGGTTCCCGCGAGAAAACCGCCAGCATGCTTGGAGTCAGCATTGCCACCCTCTATCGTAAAATGGGTCTGAAGCTCGAAGACAAAGCCCCGTCCCATTGACCCCGGGAGCCTTCAGGGGTATTTCTCCTGGAGCCAGCTGAACTGTTCCGGGCGTTCCCGGCACTTTTCGCAAAGCGTGCCCCCTTCTCTCCAGGGAGCCGCCGGACCCGTCAGAGGCAGGATCGAAGGATTTCGCGCTGCCACCTCAGGAGGGAATCGGTTTTTTCCTCCTCCCGAACATTGGCCGCTGCCAATCGCTCCATCACCGTGCGGGTCGCTATCACGGTGGGCTCGATCCCGAGCTTGGCAGCCTGCTTATCGCGGCAACGCCTGATCTGCTCAAACCGGGCTTCGTTAATCTCAAGGCGGGACCCTTCCCCCCTCCGGTGCTTGACCGGGTAAGCGGACGACTTAACCGCATTCGCCTTTTCAATCGCCTCATCGAGGCGCTTCACCGGACCGGACCGGAGATAGTGAGCGGGACGCACCTTACGACCCGCCTCCAGCTGCTCCACCATCGTCATTAGCTCCTGATTCGAGAGAAACTTAAACGCCGGGCGATCGAGCCGCCTGCACTCGTCGTCCCGCCACATCCAGAGATGCTTTAAAAAGTGAAGCCCTTTCGGCGATAATTTGCCCCATCCTGAGATACGCCAGACTTCGTCCTCGGACTTCCCGCTGCGCCCGCGGACGGATTCCTGCGCGGCGAGGCAGCTCTCGTAAAACCAATCGAGGCGACCGATCGCATCGAGGCGCTCAAGATATTTGCCCCCGAGATCAAGCAGGTAGCGGACATCATTGTAGGCATACTCCAGCATCTTCGGACTGAGTGGTCGACGGCTCCAATCCGCCTTCTGGGATGCCTTGGAAAGCTTCACCCCGTATTCGTCCTCAAGCAAATTCGCCAGACCAAACTTATCCTTACCAAGAAACCGGGCCGCCACCTGGGTATCGAGAATCGTTTTTGGAACCCAGTTAAAAGTGCTGTTGAACAGGGAAATATCGTAATCCGCCCCGTGCATCCAAACCACCTCAAAGCGATCGACAAAGGTAATAAAATCGTTTAAACCCGTGATTCCGATGGACAGGGGATCAATGATTGCGAGCGCCCCCGGAATCGAAAACTGAATGAGACAAAGCTTCGTCTCATAGGAGTGCATGCTGTCCGCCTCTGTATCAATAGAACAGGCTCGAAAATCGCCGGATGCCCCGGCTCTCCCGACAAAGGCGTGCAGATCCTCGATTCGATCAATGTAAGTCTCAGACGCCGAGGTGAGAGATTCCATCAAGGTCTGCCTCATCCCGGGTCTTTTCTTACTGAATCCCGCGAAGAAGAAGTTCAGCATTCGATCTGGTGGATTTGATAAGTTTTAAGAGCACGACCATGGCCTCGGGTGCGGGGCGCTGAGCCATCTGCTTACGAAGCGAACTGATCCGCTGATACTCTTCAGGATGGTAGAGCAATTCGTCTTTCCGGGTTCCGCTCTTGAGGAGGTGGATCGCGGGAAAAATCCGCGACTCCGCCATCTCCCGGTCGAGGGTAATCTCCATGTTCCCCGTGCCCTTGAACTCTTCGAAAATCACGTCATCCATCCGGCTGTCGGTCTCGATTAGACAGGTGGCGAGGATCGTGAGACTCCCGCCCTCTTCCACGTTCCGAGCGGCGCCGAAGAAACGCCGTGATCGCTCCAGGGCCTTCGGGGAGATGCCGCCGCTCCCGATCGGACCGCCGCCGCCGCCGCCACGCTGGTGACGACCGCCTCCGCCCCCCTCGTTCCCTCCCCCGCCCTGGCGGGCGGAGTTGTGGGCGCGAGCGAGTCGGGTTAGACTGTCGAGCAGAACCACGACATCCTTACCCGTTTCGACAAGTCGCTTCGCCCGGTTCAGTACCATGTCAGCGACCTCGATGTGACGATTCGACGGCTCGTCGAAAGTGGAACTGTAAACGGAAGCACTGACCGTCTCACGAAAATCGGTGACTTCCTCAGGACGCTCGTCGAGGAGAAGAACGATCAGCTCGACATCGGGGTTGTTCTCCCGGATCGAGACCGCAATATTCTTCAAAAGAATCGTTTTGCCGCCACGGGGGGGCGCCACAATAAGTCCGCGCTGCCCCTTACCAAGAGGCGCCACCAGATCAATAACTCGCGGCGAGGGCGATTGCGACGCACTGCACTCGAGAATCATACGTTCCGACGGGAACATCGCGGTCAGATTGTCGAAGTTCTGAGGAGCCTTCCATTCATCAGCGGGAATTCCCTCGACCTCGATAACTTCCTCGACCGACAGGAACTTTTCCCTCTCGCGGGGAGCCCTGACGAGGCACTTCAGCTTCTGGCCGCTTCGCAGCTCATGTTTTCTGATGAAATTTACGGCGAGATAGACGTCATCGGCATTTGAAGCGAAGCTGAAGGCAGGCCAGCGCAGGAACCCGAAACTGTCCCCTGAATAGTCCAGATACCCCTCCGCCTCCATCTTGGTACCGCGGCTTCCGTAAAATTTGAGAATCTCAAAAACCAGCTGGTGTTTGGAACGGACCCCGGCGACACGAAGCCCGAGTTCCTGCGCGATTTCGTGCAACGTGATCAGGGAACTCTGCTGGAAATCATTCAGGTTAACGCGCTCCGGGACGGTGACCGGTGCCTCGTCGACCGGCTTGATCTCGGGATTCGACTCTTCCGAGTCCACAGGGGAATTATCAGTCATTCAGGTAAAAAATCTTTCACACCGCGAAACAAGGTGGTCTACCTGGGCATAGAGCGTCTCGATTGCCCCGTCATTCCAGACCACAATGTTTGCCTTTTGTATCTTTTCTTCGATCGGACGTTGAGCCCGGAGGATCTTCTCAGCCATTGCCTTTTCCAGATCCCGATCGCGGCAAAGCCGCGCTAACTGTGTTGAGCGGGAGCAGGCCACCACCAAATCGATATCCCGATCAAGCGGGAAACCGACCTCATAGAGAAGCGGCACCTCGATAACCGAAATTCGAACCAGATCTGACCATGCCCCAGACCGAGCTGTGACTCGTTCAAGAACGAGGGGATGCAGAACGCCTTCGAGGCTAGCACGGAAATCAAAATTTTCAAACAAGAGTTCGCGCAGGGCGCTACGATCGATCCCGGTTCCCGAAACGAGTTCCCTCCCGAAGTGGCGCCCCAGGGCTGCGACCTCCCCCAGCACAGCCGGTTCCGCAAAAAGCGAACGGACTTCCTCATCACAGCTGATAAAGGCCGCCCCTCCGCAGGGAAGCCGCTCGACAAGGCGACGACACACCGCCGATTTCCCACAGGCTACCCCACCGGTCACTGCAATCTGTAGATAGTCTCTCAAGAAAACAAAAAACGCGGCTCAGCGAGCCGCGTCTCCGTTGAAGTGTTTAACCCTTCACCGTCGCCCAAACTCACTTCTGATAGGGGATCGGACCAGGCGCAAAAGCCGCCGGTGAAGTGATGGGTGGGCGGGGCACCGGCTCAGGAAGAGGCTCGTCAGTAAGACGCCCGTTAACAGGCATACCGGAGGGATCCATGAGCTGAGCCTGCACAAAGATGGTCAGATTGCGCTTGAGATGAAGCTCAACGCTGGAGCGGAAGAGCCGACCAACCGCAGGGAGATCCCCGAGGAAAGGAATCTTGTCCTCCACATCCTGGATATCTTCGCGAATAAGACCACCAAGAGCCACGGTCTGTCCATCCCAGATCGTCACCAGCGTGGTCACTCTTCGGGTGTTGAAGATGGGCATCTCGATACGGTTCTCGGTAATGACCACATTACCGGACGAAATCGGGCTACCGTAGTTGATGAATCCATCGAACTCGACAACCTCAGGGGCGAGGTTCAGGTCGATCGTAAACTCATCCGCACCCAGAACCGGATCAACCTCAAGAGTCACACCGGTGTTTCTGGTTTCGAAGGCGGTTGGAGTCGCCGGTGTGACTGGAAATCCACCACCACCGCCACCACCAAATCCCGTCCCAACCTCATTCGGGATCTCCGGCGGATCATATTCGGTGGGGTAGATGAATTCACGAATCACCTCGATCTTGGCGCGCTGACCACTGCGCGCCATGACCGAAGGAGCGGACAAGAGATCCACCCCCTTCTTCTGGCTAAGAGCCCTGATCATGACCTGAAACTGAGGGTCGCTAAAGACGCCGGCAATCCCGAAAACCGCCGGAGCGACAGCCGAGCCAACCTGATTACCGCCGGCTGCCTCGACAATGAGTGCGTCGATGCTGTTGCTGTCGATCGCGCGCGCGCCGGAACGAAGCCCCGAGGTCAGGGGTGTCAGATTATTCGCGAGCCCGGGAAACGTGGTAAAGTCACCACTGGTGGCACTCCCCGCCCCGGCTTGGTTGCCAATGGTTCCGCCGGAACCTTGGATATTCGATGACAGATTGAAGGGCCCGAGGAGCCAGTCAAAACCGAGCTCGTCCCCGGCCTCCTCACTGATTTCCACAAAGCGTGAAGTGATATAAATTTGCTTCTCAACGCCTTGGCGAATGGAGTCGATGTAGGCTTCGACAAGCTCCATTTGATCCTGAGTATTGCGAACGATCAGTTGGGAGTTTGAGGCATTATAGATCGCGCTCGCCCCTCCCGCGAAAGAGATACCGGCACTCTCAAGAATCTGCTTCGCGGATCTGCGACCAACCGGACCAGCTCCTCCGCCCGCCACCGCGGGCTCAGCGAACGGGTCAGCAGCGGCACCTCCACCTCCACCGCCTCCGCCACCGCCGTCAGTGGAAAGGAAAGTGGGGGGGACGACGTAACTATTGGTAAAGAGGTCAGCGTCAGGGGTGGAAATAGGCACCACCTTAACCGCGAAAGGCTCGACCTTGTATTTCAACTGGGCAAGCGAGGCCGTGTAGCGGAGCGCTTCGGCCAGCGGCACATTTGAGAGACGAAGGGAAATGCGCGTATCGCCCACTCCACCCGCAGCAGCACCGCCCACAGCAGCGGCCCCGGCAGCCTCAAACCCGAAGCCCCCATCAGGAGCCGGGGCGGCCCCGCCCGCAGGAGCGCCACCTCCACCACCCGCACCAGTGTCAATGAGAATGTTGATCCCCTTCCGAGCCGGATTGCTTTCGCTGATGTCCATCTCGACACTGCGCTGCTGCAGGAAGTCGATGGCGTCGCGCAAGGGGGTATCGGCAAACTCGACACTCGGAAGCACAATCGTCTTAAGCTTCTCCTCAATACGGCGAATCTCGGTGGTGGCAGTGTCCTGCGGCAATGGGATATCCGGTCCGCCTTCCAGCGTCGTCGGCACAGGCGCCTCCCACCCCTCAGCGACCTGACGGAGCATGCGGGCGCGGGTATGATCCCGGGCCACATCGTAGTAGTTCATGCGGTGGCGTTCATTGTCCTCCATCCCGCGGCGGGCGGCCGAGTTGTAAGGATCATCATTCAGCGCCTTGTTAAACTCCCTGTCAGCTCGGTCATAATCACCGAGATCAATATAACCCTGAGCCGTCTTGAGGGCCAGCTTCACGCGGCGGACACGCTCAAGATGTGAGGGGGTCAGCGCCGGCGAGTAATAATCGGGATCATTGAGACGCTCAAGGAGTCTTTTGGCGTCAATATTGTCCGGATCGACGCTGGGCTGGAGGACTTCCTCGACGAGGGCGATCGACTCGGGGTAACGCCCCTCTTCGGCCCGCTGGGTGGCGAGAAGAACACTGGCGCGGGAAAACTGCTTGATATAGGCACGGCGACGCGGTTCCGTCATCGGGGCATCGGGGAGTAGATCGAGGGCGGCACGATACTGATCGATCGCCCCCTGGTAGTCACCGTCCGCCATGAGCTGGGAACCGCGAAGGGCGGCCTCATCGGCCTTCTTAACGTTCTCCTGCAGTCGAATGACGTAGCTTGTGGCAATGCCCGGCACGCCGCTTCCGGCGGATCCGGAGCCTCCGGGGCCTGCGACCCCGTTCGAGGCGGGAAAAAGGGTAGATGCGACCAGGACCCCTCCCAGTAAATGCGCCGTGTAAGATTTTTTCGTTCCTCTCATCTTTATAAAATCGTCAGCTCTAGCGGCTTAACTAAACCTTCGAGTAATAATCCACATCAAAAACAGAATTTCCTTCGACTGTCAACAGTTAGTTCTTTTTAATCTCCACGGTCTG
This sequence comes from Akkermansiaceae bacterium UBA6138, assembly GCA_002422425.1. Classification (GTDB taxonomy): domain Bacteria; phylum Verrucomicrobiota; class Verrucomicrobiia; order Verrucomicrobiales; family DEV007; genus Arctic95D-9. The sequence goes on from DIVG01000076.1 coordinate 111,712, forward strand.
CTCCTGCTCCGCGCCGCTTTGGTAAGTGATCGTGACCGAGTCCTCATCCACCTTGATGACCCGGTATTTGGTATCGGGATCCTTTGTCAGGTTAAAAGTTTCACCTTCCTTAACAAATTCCTGGAACTGGGCATCCAATTCAAACCCCATCTCCGCAAAGTAAGTGGGGATGATCGTATCGACTGATTTCACCAGAATCACCTTCTCTTGCGTGGGCAAATAGGTCACGGTAACCTCAGTGGCATCCGCCGCAATGCCAACGTTGTTGACGGCGCGCTTCTCTTCGAAAGAATCAATCCGGAACTGCTGGTCCTTCGAGACTTCACCGACTTTCATCATAAAACTATCCCTCTGTGGCCATTTCGCGGACGGGATGCGCATGATCTGAAAGCGCTCGGCGTCCGGTCGCGCCGAGAAACGAAGCGTGTAGTCTTGCTGTTGCCTTGACTTGAAGATGAGCTTCCCGGCATAAGGGGGACGGGACTTCGGGTCGATCGGGTCTGTCTTTGCCTCCCACTCGGCCAGATTGGTGAACCCGTCCCCGTCGGGATCCTGACTGAGAACACCTGAGTTCAGGTAATCCAGATTGTTGCTCATGAGCCAGGCATTCGTGACCGGAGGCCGTAACTGGGGCGCTCCGGGATCGGACATATCGATCAGTCTTCCACCGGCCTCGACGATAGGGACTGAGACGAACAAAGGAACCTGTTTCAGCTTGGCCCCCTCCCCCTTCGTAGGGGTGACCCAGGTCTGGGTCTTTTCGACGAAGGCGGTAGCCCCTGCCGCGCGGGCCGCGAGCGTCTCGGGCAGTTCATTATTCGGTCGCCCCCTTTCGATCCCGAATCGCTCGCCGAAAGCACTGGCGTTCATTCCGAAGAGAACGGAGAGCCCGATTACCAGAACCGAGACTGCCAGTAATACCAATTTATCCCATGCCTTGTCGTTCATCGTTTGCCGCCTTTTTTCGCTTCCGTCTTTGGTTCAGGTTTCACTACTTCGTCAGGTCCGAGGAACCGGGTAATATCAACAACGACAAAAACGGAAACCTTTTCCTGCCCCATGAGGACACGCGCGTCCTGGTCCGCTTTAACAAAGCCCGCCTCCTTTGCCTTGGCGATGACGTCCAACTCCGATGCCCCCCCCTCACGCCACATCGCAATGGTCTCTGCAGACGCCAGCTCCTTTGTCGTCGGATTTTCGAACCGCTCGAACGCCGGGGAACCGTCGGTCCCAAGCTTGAGCGCCCCGTCTGTCGCTTCATTCCTGACTTTAAGGACACGAAGGATATAAAAGAACTGCTTGTCGTTGGCCAGCGTGTTCACAAACTGCTGCAGCGTATCGAAGCTCCCCTTAAATCGAAATCTCACCGGGTACTTATGAATGACGCCGCTCTCGTACTTCCCGGCATTGCCGGACTCGCCGGGAATCGGATCCCTTTGAAAAGCGGAAAGGCTTTCCGCCCCCGTATCGACCAACTTACGCAGAAGATGATCGATGGCCTCCAATTCGTAATCGAGCACCGGAACGAGCTCGGGCAGAGGCAGGGTCGTCGCGTAACTATCGAAGCCGAGTTGGAAGTCCGTCGTTGAGTCGATCTCCAGCGCACCGGTACGGGCGAACTGACGAAACTCCTCAACCCTCTTCTTCACCCGCTGCTGAAACTCGGTATTCGCGAGATCCCTGTTCAACGGCCTCTGAAAGGTATTCAGTGTATCAAAAAGGGTCTTAACCGAAGCCTCATACTCCTCCAGGCTCGCCTTCACCGCCTCGGAGTTTTCCTTGTTCGGATAGGGCTCTTTACGCTCCAGCGTCTGGATGGTGCCCACTTTTGTGTCCCAACCATCCATGGCTGTTTTGTATGCTCCGTAACTGGAGTAAGCGTAAAAAACCGACGAGCCGATCACAACAACCGCAACCACGCCAAATACTGTTAGCCAAGTCTTTGAATTCATTCTTCCTGCTCCCCTATTTGGTGAATCTCACCTGGTTTTCCTCCGGCAGAGGCAATGTCATCTTGAACGTATAGGCATAGCGGTCGTCGCTCGTGCCGGCATCCACCTCGATGACTTCGCTGATATCCACTCCCTCAAGTGCAAAGAAAGTCGAACCCGAATCAGCATCTCCCTTCAGCCCCTTGAAGTAATCGTAGACAACCTCGGAACCGCGGGGATTCTCTCTCCAGAGGCCCTGGATTGAGAAGGCATCAACGATGGACTCAGCACCCGGAGCGGCAGGTATCGCCGCCACCATGGCACCGCCTTCGTCGTCAATAATGGGACGTCCACCGGAAAGCGGCTCCAGCACGGTCATGTAGAGCAGGTCGTTTTGCATCTTCTGACTCAGATAATTGAAAACCCGGACCCAGTAGACACGATGGAGAACCGCATCGACATAAGGGTCCTGTTGACTGTCAACAAGAGCGATCGCGCTCTTATACCCCTCGATTTCCCGACTGTATTTCGAAAGATCAGAGGCGACCGAATCGACCGTTTCCGCCTTAACACCGGCAACCTGTGCGCCCTTTGAAAAATAAAATCCAAGCGCGCCGAGAAAAAGAGCCAGAGCGGCCACGGAGAGAACCAGGGCCGGCTTGCGACGCTCCAGCTGGCGAGCCTTCTGGACGGACTCGGGCAGGAGATCGATGCGCAAGGGGACTTCGCCGATCTGCGCCAGCGCGCTTCCGACAAGTTCACCGAACTGATGGGCGTTAGCGCCCACCAACTCCGCCGTGACCCCTTTGGCCACGGTGACGTTGCGGAAGGGGTTAAAGTGATCCACCGGCAGGTTCAACTTTTCGGCAAAAAACTCACGGATAAACGGCAACCCCGCCGTCGCGCCACTCAACAGAACAAAAGCCGGTGCCGAACCGCCCTGCTGGCTCCGATAGAAATTGATCGTCCGCATGATCTCGGAGTGGAGCCGAGTGAGCGAGTTTCTCACCAACTTCGAGATACCGGCGATCTCGGGATCCTCATGATCGGCATAAGGGCCACCGAGGGCGACAAATCCGTCCAGGACTTTGCGCTGATCCGCCGAAATAAAATCGGTTCCGAATTCTTTCGAAATCGCACGGGTGATGTCGGCCCCTCCGATCTTGACCGTCCGAATGTAAAGCTTTTTGCCTTCCATAAAAATCATGTCGGTCGTCCGGGCACCGATATCCACGAGCAAGGTGGTCTCTTCGACGTCGGAGTAGTTGAAACGGAGCGCATTGTAGAGCGCCGCAGGGGCAATCTCTGCCCCCAGAGACCTGAGACCCGCCCCCAGAACGAGGTTATCGACCTCGCTCAACTCGTCGGATTTCACCGCTGCAATGGCAACCTCAACTTCGATATCGCCTGGATCGCCCATGAGCTGATACCCCCATACGACTTCGTTGATGGGATAAGGGACCTGCTGCTGCGCTTCGAACTCCACGATCTGATCGACCTGCGAGCCGTCAAGAGCGGGCAGACTGGAGAATTTGAAAAGCACCGGAAAAGAGCTCACGACATAGTTGGTCCGGGCTCCTTTGATCTTCAGGTCGGAGACGATCTCGCCGAGAGCGGCGGCACTCTGGCCGTAGCGCCCCCCTTCCTCTCCGGGATCACCGTTGAGCTCGCGCCTTTCGACACGATCGAGCCGCAAGCCGCCGCCGGGCGTTTTTGAGAAAACGGCACCCGCCAACTGCTGGGAGCCCACGTTCAGGGAAATAATGCGATCATCCGCCATAATTGTGCAATTCCGTCAAATCTTTTCAGCACGATCCAACCCGCGATTAACGGGAAGGCTTCTCTACATCAGCGTAGCGGTCAAGCCAGAGGAGGGCGAAGGGGGTATCGGCCTTGGCGAGAACCCCCGGCTGTGTTCCGGTCGACTCCCAGAACTTGGCCCGGGCACCACTCAAGCTCGATTTACCGCCAACAATCACCCCATTGTAAATGATCTCGACCGCGACAGCCTCGACCGAGCTCGGCTGAAAGCGCCGGAAATTGCCGGTGATCTCCCCGAGCGTACTGGGAGAAACATAGACGGCGGAGTAACTCTCCTCACCGGGAACCACATTGATATGCTTGACGTCTCCCGTCAGCACGCGGGCAGAGCCTGTCTGGTCTTTGAAACCGATGTAGTAGCGAAAAAGAAGCTCCTTGACGACCGTCTTGGGGTCGCCATTGACCTTGAACTGAACCTCAAGTTCGAGCCAGTCGCGCGGGTTGGGGATGTTTTTCCCTTTTACATCACCTGCCTGAAAACTGGGAGTCTTCTGAGCATCATAATCCATTTTCCCGACGTCAATGTCACCGACCTTGAGTTGGACCGGTTGCTGGGCCTGAAGGGCGCCGCCGAGGAGTCCGCCAATGGCGACGAGGGTGAGGAGTTTTTTCATGGGGTTCATTGAAGTTTTTTCGGGAATGGACGCTCTTTTGCGCTCTGAACTCGGGATACTACGATAGTATTTTCAATATCGTAAAGACCCAAATCCTCTTTATCGGCACATTTTTTTCAAAGACACCTTCCTCCCCTTCCTGAAGACGGCGACGATGGCGTGAAATAAACCGACCTCCAAGACTTCAAACCATCTTTACAATCAGGTCAACTGATTTGGCGACTCCGCCGCCATCTATTTCGCTCACCAGCCCTCCAGCTCAGCAAGGCGGGCGGTTTCCGTAACCGGCGATGATGGCCAGGTCTTCAAGGCCGGATTTTGAACTCCCCCCCAGACCGGGCACAAAAAAAGGGAATGCCCTTTGGGCATTCCCTTTTTGAAAAAATAGCGTAAGCCAATCACGCCGAGGCCTGACGCGCCTTCTTCAGCATGCTTCGAACCGTCTCCGAAGGTTGTGCTCCCTTGCTGATCCAGGCGTCGGCTTTGGCGACATCAATGGTAAAATTATCCGACTTGTCAACAAGCGGATCGTAGGTCCCGAGTTGCTCGATGAAAGCCCCTTCGCGCCTGGCGCGGCTGTCCGCCACGATAATCCGGTAATACGGACGATCTTTTGTTCCCTCGCGTCTCAGTCTAATTTTAACCATTTCCCTTTTCCGTTTAATAGCCCCTTGATCGGGTAGATTCCCGCCGTAAATCGGCGGAGAACGAATCCTTTACTCCCCAATTCAGAAAAAATCAACCGCAAGTTTACTGATATTTCACCATTTATAGCAAGGCCCGAATTTGAATTCTCCTGGCATAAAGCGGCTTTCTCAGGTTGAATGCGCCATGTCTCCAGAGGAATCGGAAATTTCCGCCCATGCCGGTAAAATTCAAGCGCTGCTAAACGAGCTCAATCTCGCCCTCTTCGGGCAGGCGGCACTTGTCGAACTGGTCGTAACCGGGCTCCTCGCGGGCGGTCACATCCTCCTTGAGGGCCTCCCCGGGCTAGGTAAAACGGAGCTGATCAAGGCCCTCGCGAAAACGCTCGAACTCGAAAACAAACGGATTCAGTTCACACCGGACCTGCTTCCGGGCGACATCACGGGCAATCCGGTCCTTCAGGAGACGGCACAGGGACGAGCTTTTGTCTTCCAGCAGGGCCCTCTCTTTGCCAATCTCGTTCTCGCCGACGAGATCAACCGCGCCTCGCCGAAGACCCAGTCGGCACTGCTCGAAGCGATGCAGGAGCAGCGGGTCACGGTCCTCGGAACAACCCACCCCCTTCCCTCACCCTTTTTTGTTTTAGCGACGCAAAATCCGATCGAAATGGAAGGAACTTATCCGCTTCCTGAAGCCCAACTGGACCGGTTTCTTTTCAAACTGGAGGTCCGCCCCAACACCGTCGCCACCCTTGAGAAAATAGTCCTCAATCGGGAAATCGGGGTTGAGCCCGTCGTCGCCCGAATCCTCTCCGGCGCGGAACTCCGCGATATCATCGCCGCCGTGCGCCGGATTTATCTTCCGGGCGTTGTCGCCAACTACATCGCCCGACTTGTCGATGCGACCCACCCCGGTCAATCAGCGGCCGCAACCGCGATCAAGTTCGGCGCAAGTCCCCGCGCCGCCCTCGGCCTTGCCGCTGCAGCAAAGTCACGGGCGCTCATGCAGGGGAGACTTAATGCGAGTTTCGAAGATGTCACTGCCGTCGCGGTTCCGGTACTGCAGCACCGTATCATTCTTCATTACGAGGCGCGCATCGAAGGCCGAACCCCCCGCGAAGTAGCCGAGTCACTCCTCGACGAAGTGCCTCGACAGACTCTCGCCCTGCCGTCAACCCTGGCAAACACTTAACCTTCGCTGCCGCGCCGCCTTCATGTCCTCTCCCGGAAACGCCTTTTTCTGCCTGCTGCTGGCGTTTTCGTGGGCGTCCGTCCAGGGGCAGGAATCGCTTTACCGGAAAAATTACACCGACGCCGGGGATACCTTTATCGAGATCGAAAGCGTCTTCGGCAAAGTGGCGCGGCACGGCTCTTTGCCCTACCTCATTACGATACGCAACAACAGCGGACAAAACCGGGTCTGGACGATCCGTCTGAGTGAAGGGAGCGCCGGTCGCAGTCTCACCACTAGCGCGATCTACCATATCGCTGTCGAGAACGGCTCCGAACGGCGACGGGAGATCACCCTCGCGTTTGCCCCCGCTTTCCTCGCCTACGACTATCGAAATCTGACCGTAACGGTGGGTGCAACCGGCTTCGCTACCGAAACCCGCCATCTGGGCGAGCAGACGAATCAGAGTTTCCCCGGCCTCGCCATCAGCCAGCCTCTCGCGCAGCGCAGCCTTGCCAGGCTCGATGACGCGGTAAGGAAGGAAAACTCCTCCAACCAGAACTTCGCGAAGCCCTTCGATATATCCTCGCTTCCCTCGGAGTGGGACGGATACAGCGGTCTCGACGGCCTGCTTATCGATCTCGACTCCTGGCTCTCACTCTCGCTTGTGCAGCGCCAGGCCATTCTCGCGTGGGTGCGGCTCGGCGGGATGGTGGATGTGTATGCGGAAGAGGGGGTCACCTTTTCCGACCTGAAACTCCAGGTCAATGCAGCCGACCCTGCCGCGACCGAACTTCCCATGAGCTTCGGATCTATCCGTCTGCGCCGGTGGGCCGGTGGGGACCTTCCCGACAATGTCATCAGTCAATACCGTCACCTTGCCCAGCGCAGCGCCACGCTCGAATCGGACTTTGACAGCGATAGCGAATGGCCTCTGAAAAAGCCTTTCGGGAGCAGGGAGTTCAATCCCGTCTTTGTCTTCGTCCTTCTCGTCATATTCGCGATTCTCGTGGCACCGGTGAACCTCTTTTATTTTGCCCGTGCAGGCCGTCGGCACCGGCTCTTCATCACCACTCCGATCATCTCCGTGGTGACCTGCCTCCTCATTATCGTGATGATCCTTTTCACCGACGGAGTCGGGGGCCGCGGCGTGCGGGCTCTGATCGCCGATCTCCAGCCGTCGCGGGAGGAAATGCGCCTCTACCTGACGCAGGAGCAGATCAGCCGAACCGGTGTAATGGTGAAGACGGGCTTTTCCAGCGACCTCATTGATGACATCAACCCCGTCAGGCTGACGGGGAGCAACTTCAATGCCTTCCCGCCGACCGGAAACCGCTCCACCTCCTATGAGATCAGCGGCGACGATTTCTCGGGCGGCTTCTTCCCCAGCCGGACCGAGCAGGGTTTCGTCCTGCGGTCGGCCGAACCAACCCGTTCTCGGATAGAGCTGATTGCTCCGGCAACGGAATTCGCAGCCCCGCAGCTCACCTCGAACCTGCCGCTGTCCATTACCGGATTTTATTACCTCGATCATCGCGGTCAGGCCTGGCACAGTCTCCCCGAAAAAGTCATCGAACCGGGACAGAAAATCCCCCTTGAAAAGGCAGGCGACCGAAAGTGGCCCGAATGGCTTGAGGAAGACACGGACTTTTTCAGCAATGGACAGCGCTCCCGCCTCCGCCGCCTTAACAGCGAACCAAATCGCTTTTTTGCCCGTGTCAACGGCGGCGAATCGCTAGCCCTCGCCACTCATCCAGGCATCCGCTGGGGAAAAACGGTCGTCGTTCTCACCGGCACGCCCACGACGGGCCGGGCGGCACCCGCCCCTGCTCCGGAAACCCCGGCCGCACTCGAAATCGACGCCCGATGAGCGACGCGACCAATACCACCCCCCTTGCCTCAGGCCCCGTTACCGCTACTCCGGCGGCGGCGGACGCCGGAGCCCCTGCCATCGAAGTGAAAAATCTCTCGCGCTGGTTTCCCGGGGTCCATGCGGTGCAGGATGTCTCCTTCACCGTCGAACGGGGTCAGGTGGTCGGCTTTATCGGAGCCAACGGGGCCGGCAAGACCACGACGATGCGTATCCTCGCGACCCTCGACTACCCTGACGCGGGAGAAGTTAAAGTAGGCGGCTACGATGTCGTGAAGGATCCCGCCGAGGTCAGGCGGCGCATCGGCTGGATGCCCGATCACTACGGCACCTACCGCCACATGACAGTGCTCGAGTATCTCGACTTCTTCGCCCGTGCCCTCGGCTTTCGCGGAGAGGAAAGACTCCAACGCATTAGCGAAGTAATGGAGTTCACCGACCTCGCCGGGCTCGCCGACCGGCTCATCGACACGCTCAGCAAAGGGATGGGACAACGCCTCTGCCTCGGGCGCGCCCTCATTCATGATCCCGACGTCCTCATCCTCGACGAACCGGCCGCCGGTCTCGATCCCAAGGCCCGCGTCGAGTTAAAACACCTCATCCGCATTTTGTCCGAAGAGGGCAAGACCGTCTTCATCAGCTCGCACATTCTCTCCGAGCTCGGCGAGATGTGCGATTCCCTGCTCTTTATCAATCAGGGCAAGATTATCCATCACGGCTCGGCCGAGAGCCTGCGGCGAGGGACTTCAGCGACCTCGATTGTCGAAGTGCAGCTCGCCGGCAACCCCGAGCGACTGGCCGAATGGGCATCGCTCAATCCCCAGGTGACCTTTAAAGACGCCACCCGGATGGGAGGGCGCATCGAGATCGACTCGATTGAACCCGACATGCTCGCCAAAGTGTTGCGACAGATGGTCCGCGACGAGCTGCCCGTGATTGATTTCCACGTACAGGAGCGAAAGCTCGAGGACGCCTTTATCGAAATCCTCGGAGAGATCGAAGCCTCGGGCATCCCCATCGTCAGCTGAGCGCAGCGAGGACCAGATCGACGTGATCGGCCGGCTTCACCTTTGGAAAAACGGCGCTCACGACCCCGTTCTCATCGATCACAAAGGTCGT
>DIVG01000072.1 GCA_002422425.1 Akkermansiaceae bacterium UBA6138
GTCGACCGAGATGAAAAGGACGTTCAGTTTCTCCAGCGCCTCCGCCGCGAGAGGCGGGACGAGGGAAAAGGTGAAGATAGCGGCGATGACGGCTTTCATGGAAACAGATTCAACGACGCGCCACCCCGGCCCGGTCAAAGGCGGCGACCATATTGTCGAAACAGATTTTGGCGGCTTTGACAGGATCGTATCCGGGGGCGTTTCGCCAGATCTGGCTGCTCACTTCGCAGCAGAAATCGCCGCGGTAGCCGCGGTCATGGAGCGCGCTGATGATATCGGCATGATCCCACTCGTCCCCTTCCCCGGCGAGGGCGAAGCGAACCGCTCCGTCGGTCATCACGGCGTCCTTGACCGCGACATAGTTGGTGTGGGGCAGCGACGCGGCGACGGTCTCCTCGATCGAGAGCGCCGGCTCGCGGAAGGCGTAATGACTGTAGTCGTAGGTCATCCCGAGTCTCGCCGGAGAGCCGAGTTGCCCGATGAGCCAGTTCGCCTCGGAGGGGACGGACATCGCATGACTGCGGTGGGGCTTGATCGAGATCTGTCCGCGCTGATCGGCCGCGACCTGGACCCAGTTCGCAATGCGGTCCCGGAAAAGATCGCGCGACTCGTCCCAGTTTTTTCCTCCGAGCACGGTCTGGATCACGGGAGCTTTGTCAGGGGAAAGATCGTGGCCGAGCCGAATCAAGTAATACAGATCCGCAAGCTGCTCTTGGTGTTTCGCCTCGTCACGCTGAGGTTCGATCCCGGCCATGATGCCCGAGAGCCGCAACCCGCCCTCGCCAATGAGATCGCGGATCCTGGCTCTGTCGTCGGGACTTTTCAAAACGGCGGGATCGCCGGACGTGCCGGGCAACGCAGTGATCTCGAGGGCATTGTAGCCGGTCGAGGCAATCAGACGAATCGCCTCGTCCAGCGGCAGGGCCGGCATCCCGTAGGTGCCGATGGCAAGACCGCAGCCTCCCCGCTCCGCCGACGTCGCCGTCACGACTGCAGGGGCAGCGGCGGCCAGCAGGCTCGTTTTTAAAAAGTGTCGTCGTTCCATGCGCTTCGTTTCAAGGGTTTTTCGCCGGGGCTTCAGGCCACGCGGCCGCAGGCAGCGGCATCTCCCAGTCGGGGTCATCGAGCCGTCCGCGAAAGACTTCACCACCACTGGCAAGGGCGAGCCGCGTGAGGGCGATCGGCGCGGGGCCGAACTCGAAGGGAACCCGCACGTAGAGCCGCACCCCCGCCTCACGAATGGCGAGAGTGAGCAGATCCAGGTCGAGGGCGAAGGTGCCGTAGTCGCCCTCGCCGAGGTAGCCGTTGGTGAAGAGATACACAGCATCGACATTTTTTTCGCGGACGAGTTTGGCGATGTGACGCGCGTAAGGATCGGGGCCCTCGGGGGCTTTGCGATTGTTCTCGAGCGTGATCCTGTCACTCACGTAAAATCGCTCGTGAGAGGTCTCCTTCACTGCTTTTTTGGATTCGAGATATTCAAGAGTCTCACCCGCGATGCGGGCGAGATCGGCCATGTAAAACTGGCGGGCCGAACGGGGCGGCTTGTCCTTTGTCGAGAGATAATGGCGCAGGTCGCTCTCAAGGTAGCCGAAGGCAAAGATCACTCCGAGCCGCGCCGCCTCGATGCGATCAAGATCCTCCTCTATCGTCTCGCGGGCGGTCAGCGAGGCGAGCACCGCCGTCGCCCTAGCCTCGCGCGAGGCCTCATCGGGGAAGGGCAGCAAGGTCGACTCGCTCACCCAGCGACGTCCGGTGAGGCGGGTCGGCCATTCCTCCCGCTCCCGCGAGATCATGAGCCCGTGTCGCGCCATGAATTCGCGCGCCGCCTGCTGATCGAAGTTAGCCTCGCGACCGGGGATATCCATTTTTTTCAAGAGCGGCAATCCCGCGATACGGTAGGGAAAAAGGAAAGCGGCGCGAAAATCGGGCGGCGGCACCTGCCACGAACGCACGATCATTCCCCTGCCCTCATTCACAATTCGATACCACCCTTCGGGGCGATTGCGCCAATCGAGGGGATCATCGGCAATGGCGGGCGGTCGCAGCACCCATCCATCACCCGCCTGCAACTGATCCTGCCAAACATTCCGGATGACGAGCTGCCGCGTAGGGCGTCCCTCGACTTCCTCCCCCAGCCTCTCCTCGATCGCAAACATCCCGTTCGGGCTTTGCTCGCCGCGCAGCGCGGTGATCCAGTAAATCGTATCAACCTCGGCAAAAAGTTCTTTGAGCGGGTAGATCAGATTTTTCCGCGCCCCCACCGAAGTCGATCCCTCGCGATCGATCGAGGCACCTTCCATCTCCCGCAGCAGCGCGGGAGGACTACCCGCCGCGACGAGTTGCTCATTGAGAAGGCGCGCTTCTTTCCGCACCTGCGGGACGAGGAATCCCATCTCCGCCGAAGTGTCGAGGAGAATGCCGAGGCGTGCTGGCGCGGGAGCACCGGCGACAAGCGCAGGTCCCGCCGCCTGAGGTCGCGCCGTGGTGGAGAAAAGCGAAAGAGATCCAACGAGGGCGGCTGCCCCGATAAGGCCGCGTGAAAATGGCATCTATCCAAAGTGAACCACGCCTGCTCCCCCGACGCAAGCCCGGTGAACCGGACTCCGGATCGACTCGCTTGCGCCAGTTGACCGTGAGGCACTTGAGCGGGCATTGTTTCCCCATGTTATTCACCCGCCCTGTTCTCCTCGCGATCTTCGCGGTTACCCCCGTGTCGGTCGCATCCGTCCTCGTCGCGGCGGATCCCGACCCGCTCGCCATTTTGCAGCGTGAGTGCGTCAGCTGCCATACCGAGGCGAAGCGCAAAGGGGGGCTCATCATCGACTCGCGCGAGTCGCTCCTCAAAGGCGGCGACACCGGTGCTGCGATCGTCCCGGAAAAGGCGGACGAGAGTTACCTCATCGAGACCCTTTTTCCCGATGCCGAGAGCCACATGCCGCCCAAGGGGCAGCTCGATCCCCGCGAGATCGCCGCTCTCGAGAAATGGGTCAACGAAGGCGCCAAATGGGACGCCAACCACTGGGTGAAGCTGAACCTGCCCGCGAAGACCGAAGTCGCGCGCGGGACTCTGCCTGACCGCTACCAGCCTATCCTCGCGGTCGCCCTCTCGCCCGATCGCACCGTCCTCGCGGTCGGACGCGGCAGCGCGATCGACTGGTATCGCATCACCCCCGGCGAAGCCGGCAAGACCGAGCCCGTCCTTGCGCACACCGCGACCTCGCCCGGACACGACGACGCGGTGCAGTCGCTCGCCTTTTCTCCCGATGGAAAACAGCTCGTATCGGGAGGCTTCCGCTCGTTGCGTTTCTGGGACCCGGCGAATCCCGCAAAGGCGGCGCGCGAGATCAGTGAGCCTTTCCTCGGTCGGCAGACCGCCCTGCGCTTCCTCCCCGACGGGAAAAAAATCCTCGTTGCCGATTCCATCCCTTCCCAGCTCGGGCGGCTCCACGAAATCACCCTCGAGCCGGAAAAGGTCATCACCTTTGACACCGCCCACCGCGATTCCATTTTTTCGATCACCCTCAGCGTCGATGGAAAGCGCTACGCCACAACCTCGGCCGACAAGTTCATCACGATACGCGACGCCGCCTCGCACGAGATCGTCACCCGGCTTGAGGGTCACACCGGTTACGTCATGACCGCCGCTTTTTCACCGGAGGGCGAGCGCATCGCGACCGGCGGCGATGACGAGGAGATTAAGGTCTGGGACGTCGCCACCGGCAAGAAGACCGGCTCCTTTGGGAGCGCCCGCTCCGGCCCGCTCTACGAACTCACCTGGCTTGTTGACCCGGCCAACGGCAAAAAGAAAGCCGATGA
>DIVG01000008.1:0-3613 GCA_002422425.1 Akkermansiaceae bacterium UBA6138
GCGAAGAAAGCGCCGGCGAAGAAAGCGCCGGCGAAAAAGGCCGCTTCAAAGAAAGCGCCTGCGAAGAAAGCCCCTGCCAAAAAAGCGGCGAAGAAGGACTGAGGCGATCAACGGAACGCCCGGCGACTGGTCGGGAGGCACTGACACGGGGCATCCGCGTTCAATGGGCAAGTTACGCGTTGTGCCGGGGGTGGGCGTCACCCCTTTCAGATCGACCCATGGCCCTCATCCAGGCTCATTTCTAGGGCCTGCCACCACTTCACGCCGCCTCTTGATCGAGTTGTGACAGTAGCATGTCACCCTGTGACCTTGACAGTGCCGTTGCGACTCCCGTCGATAGTTCCCCTGTTTAACTTCGTTTCCGAGTCATGAGGCAGCAACCCGTCGCAGGTGGGTGCAAATCCTGACGAAGCCTTTCCCTGATTTCGATAAGCGAACCCATCTTTCAACGAATTTCGCCGACACGGGTCACAACACCCTTTACCTGAAAACCTTTCTTTAAACAGCACGAGAAAAACGCCACACTCACGCACGCGATGGGCATCATCCACCAGAACCTTGTTCTCATTCTTAACCGGAACTGGCAGGCCATCAACGTCAAGACACCGGCGGATGTCTTTTGCCAGATGGCGGCGGACAGTGCCACCGCACTCGACATCAGGGGATCGGACTGGATGGTGCCGACGAAATGGGATGACTGGATGAAGCTCCCCGTCCGCGAGGGTGATCTCAGCATCGGCACGGCCCGCGGGCCGATCCGGGTCCCAACGGTGGCGGTGCTCGCGCGCTTTTCACGAGTGCCGATGAAGCGGCCCAAGTTCAATGCCCGAAACCTATGGGCGCGGGACGGGGGACGTTGCCAGTATACCGGACGTGAACTGCGCCCCGGCGAGGGCAATATCGACCATGTTATCCCCCGTTCGCGCGGCGGCACGACGAGCTGGGAAAACTGTGTCCTCTCGGCGCGCGAAATCAACAATCGCAAGGCCGACCGCACGCCCGAAGAGGCAGGTCTGGTCTTGAAAAAACTCCCGACCGCTCCCCCTGAACTGCCCGCGACGATGTTGCTCAAAAACGTGCATGCGATCCCGGACTGGGAACCGTTTTTGAAGTGAACTCACAGAAGACCGGTCATCGTTCCCTTGCCCGAGGCGAACGCATCCGCTTCGAGCCCGAGTCGCTGTATCATGCTGACAAAGAGATTCGGGAGCGGGTAATTGTCTTTGTTGTCAAAGGCGAGGTGCTGGCCATGCTGATATCCGCCACCGGCGAGGACGATGGGCAGGTTTGTGGTGAGATGGCCGCTCGCATTTCCAAGATTACTCCCGAGGAGAACCTGGGTGTGGTCGAGGAGCGTGCCGCCACCGTCCGGCGTATCCCTGAGACTCTTGAGGAAGGCCACCCAAGCGCCGATAGTCCCCCGATCAATGATCTCGAGCTGGCGAATCATCTCGGGATTTTTCCCGTGATGCGAGAGTCCGTGATACCCCATCGAGACACCCGGGAGCGGCGGCACGAGACTGTGGTTAGCTCCGCTCAGGGCAACGACACGGGTGGAGTCGGTCGCGAGAGCGAGGCGCACGACGTCAAAATGCGACCTCAGCCAGTTCACGATATCACCCGATCCGACTTCGGCGGGCGCCTTCGCCTCGACGACGGGGCGCGGAGTCTCGAGCCAGCGTCCGGATTTCGCGAGTCGATCCTCGGTCTCCCGAACGGCGGTGAAAAATTGATCGAGCTTTTCCCGGTCGGCTGCGGTGACCCGGCTCTGCATCGCCCCGGCCTCTTCGAGCACAGAGTCAAGGATGCTGTGGCCGTCTTTGAGTCGCTCTTTCTGACCGGCAACGTCCGCGCCCGTGCCCGCGATGAAGAGCTTCGCAAAGAGCTTCGCCGGTGATTTCTCCTGCGGCACGGGGACTCCGTTCGCAGTCCACGAGAGACTCTGCTCCCCGACCGTGAGCGAGGCAAAGCGGGTCGCCTCGCCGATTTGTGCGGCGACGAGTTGGTCGAGCGAGATCGTGTTGCGGAATCCCCGCGCGCCGGGGTGGGGCGCGGCGGTGAGGAAGGATTTCTCCGCGGCATGTCCTCCGTCGACGCCGGGGTGACTCGTGCCCGAGATGATCGTGAACTGATCACGAAGATGATCGGCCGGTTTGAGGTAATCGCTCGTGATGTAGTCCCGCCCGCTCACGGCGGGGAAAAAGTTCGGTCCGTAAAACCCGAGCGGGATATTGATCGCGACGAGTCGCCGCACCGGTTCGGGAGAGGCGCCGAAGGACTCGAGTGACGGCAGCGCGAGGGTGACCCCGGCCCCGCGGAGGAAGCGACGACGACTGAAAGAGGATTGCAGCGCATTCATGGTCTGGTAAAAAGCGGACTGAGGACGATCTGCGTGATGAGGGTGCGCAGCCCCGTCGCAGCGGCGCCCCCTTCGACGAGAGCGGCGATCTCGTCGCGATCGGAAAAGCCAAGTTCTCGGCCGAGAGCATAGGTCGCGAGACGGTCGGTGAGGCAGCGGGCAAAGCGGTCCGCATCGGCGAGGAGCAGCGCTTTGAATTCGGCGATCGTGGCAAACGTTTCCCCCGTCGCCAGTTCGCCCGAGGGATCAACCGGCTTCGCTTTAACGACCGTGCCCCATCCTTTATCAGCGTGCTCCTGATTGACTTTGAACTGGAGGTATTGCTCCCGATAGGCCCCGATCGGATCAAAGCTCTCGAGGGCAAAGCCGGGCGGATCGATGTACTGATGACAGCCCGCGCAGCTTTCCGCGTCGCGATGCAGATCGAGCTGCTCCCGTATCGTCGTGGCCTCGCGTATGTCGGGTTCGATCCCGGCCGTGTTCGGCGGCGGAGGCGGGACATGCTTGCCGAAGAGATTCTCAAGCACCCACAATCCCCGCATCACCGGGGAAGTGTTCGTGCCGTTGGCGGTGACCTTGAGCACCGCCGCCTGCGTCATGACTCCGCCGCGCACACTCTCGGCCGGCAGGGTGACCGCCTGCATGGGCAGCCCGCTCACCCCGGCTATACCGTAATGGCGGGCGAGACGGCGGTTCAGCATCGTGAAGTCCGAATCGATAAAATTCGTGATCGGCAGATCGTCAAAGAGGATTTTTTCGAAAAAGGCGCGCGACTCGTCGACCATGCTGACCTGGAGCAATTCATCGAAAGCCGGATAGAGCTTCGCATCGGGCGTGGTATCCTCAATGCGGCGCAGGTGCAGCCACTGACCCGTGAAATTTCTGACAAAACGCTCACTTTTCGGGTCGTCGATGAGTCTCTCGACCTCGGCCGCGAGCACCTTCGCATCGGCGAGCGATCCGTTCGCAGCGAGGGAAAAGAGCCGCTCGTCCGGCATCGAGCTCCAGAGGAAATACGAGAGTCGCGAGGCGAGCTCATGATGGCTGATCGATTCCCCTCCGATGTCTTCGCGGAGGAAAAGAAAGTTCGGCGAACACAGCACCGCCTCGAGCCCGACCCGCAGACTCGGGAGAAAGGGCCGACCCGAAGCAAGAGCGTCCGCGACGAGTTTCAGCGGGCGCGCCACTTCTTCCTCACTCACGGGACGCCGGTAGGCCCGCGGTAAAAAGCGGCGCAGGATCTCCCCGGCTTCG
>DIVG01000008.1:3752-4099 GCA_002422425.1 Akkermansiaceae bacterium UBA6138
GAAAAGGCAACAGGCTCGTCCGAGTGCACCGCCGCCGCCGTGAAGCGAAACCGGTAGCGCCCGCGCTCGGGGAGGCGTTTTGCCCGGGTCGAGATCTTCGAATACTCGGTGCGCTCGGTCGTGAAGGTCGTGACGCGGCCATCGATCAGCGCATACTGCTTCCCGAGGTAGCGTTCGACTTCATGGAGTGAATCAACCGTGAAGGTCTCCGGCATCGGCTGCGGTCCGGTCCGGATCGCTTCGTCAAGAGCCCGGCGCGCCGCCTCGAGGTAGCGCTCGATGAGTTCCGTCGAGATCGCGAGGGCCCCTCCGTTATTGTCAAAACCGCCCGATGACTGATCCTCGGG
>DIVG01000008.1:4231-7413 GCA_002422425.1 Akkermansiaceae bacterium UBA6138
CCTTTGCTGACATCGTCGTCATGGCAGACGACGCAGTGTTTTTCGAGAAAGGGCCACACTGCCGTTTCCAGATCCGACGCGGCGGCAGGAAAAACGCTGATCAAAAACAGGAGGCTGGCAAAGGGACGAATCACCCGCCTACCTTCCCAATTGCGACTGCTCAGTCAAGTCGCCGACGCGACTCATTGGGGCCAGCTTCAGGACGCGAGATTCGCGCCAGACCAGAATGGGACGAAGTAAGGCGGTTTTTTAAAGCCTGGAGGTTCGGAGTCAGGATAAGGACGCACCGCCGGGGCCTCCGCCGCGATGTTTAACCCTCAATCGGCGGACGGTTCGTCGAACCGTCCCTACCAGTCTTTCAATTTAGCCCCTGAGGCGGCCCCTCGGCCGCAGGACCGGGGTTCCCGCTGCGCGGGAGAAAAGCGAAGTTCAGACACCAGCCGGCCTTGGTCGTAGTGTCGATAATGAGCTGGCAGAGCGAGTGGAGAATCTGCTCATTGAGCACCATCTCGATCCCCTGTCCCTCTTCCGGATTCAGGCAGAGCATCGCCGCCCCGTTAGCCGCAGGTTTGATCCCGACACTGAAGAGCAGCGCCGGCCTTTCCCCGAGCGGCAGGTAGGTGCTCCCCTGATACTCGGTTTTGAAGTCGGCCTGCGAGACGAACTCCTGGTGTTTGATCTCCTTCTTTGCCGCCTCGACGAGCGGATCAACGAGGGTGGGCACCGCAGTCTCGGGAACGGTCACCGCCGCCGCAGGTTCCCCTTTCGCGAGGAGCTGATTAAGGGAATGCCAGAGGATCATGACATACCGCCGCGTCATCCAGAACCGGAACTCCTGACGCGCCTTCGTGTTAATACGAAAAAGGAGACGATCTTCCGTCGAAACGTAGGAAAGCTGCATCTGATGCATCTGGCTCATACCGCCAAAGTCGCTGTTTCCGCGACAGCGTCAAGCCTGCTCATAGAGCTTGAAAAGGCCGGAATGGTCAAGGTCCCCGTGCCCGAGCCCGTGCACAAAATGCTCCCAGAGCGCCCGCGAGTTTTCGAGTGTCGAGGATTGCAGACCGACCCGCTCCGCGAGCTCGCTCATCAGCCGCACGTCTTTCAACTGCAGCTCGCTGCGTCCGCCCGGGGCAAAATCACGCCGCACCATGCGATCCCCGTGCAGTTCGAGGATGCGGCTTTCGGCAAATCCGCCCCGCAACGCCTCGCGCACGAGTCCGGCATCAACGCCGGCGAGTTCGGCCATCCGCAGGGCCTGCGCAACCGCGTCGATGGTCTGGGCGACGATGAGCTGATTCGCAAGCTTCGTGACCTGTCCCGCTCCCTGCCCGCCCATGTGCGTGACTTTGCCGCCGACGGCCTCCAGAATCGGGAGCACTTTTTCAAAAGCAGCCTTCTCGCCGCCGGCCATGATCGTGAGATTCCCCGCCTCGGCCCCAACCTGGCCGCCCGACACCGGCGCATCGATCCAGCGCCCTCCGCAGGCCTCGACGGCACGCGCAAAATCGAGGGTTTCGGCGTAGCCGGTCGTGCCGAAATCGATCACCGTTACTCCCGGAACGAGGGCGGACATGATCCGATCAACGATCCCGGCGACGACATCGGTATGGGTGAGATTGAGGCAAATGGCTCCGTCCCCGGCCGCCTCCGCCACCGCCGCAGGGTCGGCCGCGACTGCCATCCCCCGCTCTGCCGCCCGCCGCATCGGAGCCTCGCTGCGATTCCATACGGTCAAGTCCGCACCGGCATTCCCGAGATGGCCGGCCATGGGCCATCCCATAGTGCCGAGTCCGATGAATCCAATCTTGTAAGCTTCGAGAGTTTCGCTCATGTTCGCACGCTACCCCTTTTCAAATCAGGAACAAGAACACGAATGAAAGTTGTCATCACTGGCGGAGGCGGATTTCTCGGCAGCCAGCTCGCCCTCAAACTCATCGAACGCGGCAACCTCATCGGGCCATCCGGTGCTCCCGAGCCGATCGATTCCATCACCCTCTTTGACGCCCATTTTTCCCTGCCGATCGAGGCAATGCAGACCGAAGAGGGGGCAGCGGTCGATCTGGCCCTTCTGAGTGGCGACATGGGCGACCGCGATGCCGTCTTCAGCGTCATCGACCGGGACGACCTTGCCGTTTTTCATCTTGCCTCGATGGTCAGCGGCGAATGCGAGCAGCGCTTCGACGACGCCCTGCGGGCAAATCTCGACGGGGGCCGCTACCTCCTCGAAGCCCTGCGCGAGCGCGAGGGAAAACCTCGCCTCGTTTTCGCGAGCAGTGTCGCGGCCTTCGGCGGCGAGGTCATGCCCGACTGTGTGACCGACTCGACCAAATGCACTCCGCAGACCACCTACGGCATGACGAAAGTAATCGGTGAACTCATGATCAACGACTACTCGCGCAAAGGTTTCCTCGACGGGCGCTCGGCGCGTCTCCCGACGATCATCATTCGGCCGGGCAAGCCTAATGCGGCCGCCTCAAGCTGGGCCAGCGGCATGTTCCGCGAACCGCTCAACGGCGAGCCCTGCTACCTTCCGGTCCATCGCGACCAGTGCCATCCGGTCCTCGGCTATCACGATGTGATCGATTCCTTCATTGCCCTGCACGAGGCCGACCCTGCTCTGATCGGCGATGACCGTGCCTTCGGCTTGCCCAGTCACCGCATTAGCGTCGCCGAGGCTCTCACCGTGATGGAACAGGTCGCGGCCGAGTTCGGGATCCAGCCCGGGCTCGTCATCGACGATCCGAATCCCGCGATCCAAAGCATCGTAGACACCTGGCCGACCGCGACCAACGGCACCCGCGCCCTGAAAATCGGCGTCCCCGAGCCGAAGCCCCTCAAAGAGATCGTGAGAGATTACGTGCGGGATTTTGTGGTGACGTGAGGGTTCGCCGCCAAGTTTTCTTCCAGCAGCGGAAGATGCCAATGGTTCCCGTTAAGCAATTAACGAGCCCATTCGGCGGTTCTTACCCCTTCCCCGCCCGCCAAAGGCACCCGCAGTCGGCACATTTCCAGCGACGACGGAGGAAGGCGAAGGGAAAAGCGACTCCGAACGTTACCATCGAGAAAATCATCGAAAGAAACGCCAGGCGTCGCGGACATTCGTCGGGCTCGGTCTTGGTGGAGGAACATCCGGGACAGGCGGTAAACCCCGCCTCGCTCACTTCGGCCACCTCGCCGTT
>DIVG01000014.1 GCA_002422425.1 Akkermansiaceae bacterium UBA6138
GAGCTGAAATTCGATCATCTCGTCAACCTCACCGAGAGCCGCACCTCGGCGATCCGCGCCGACCTCGACGCGACCGATCTTTTCACCGTCGATCTCGATGGCGGTTACGTCCACATCGATCGCATGCGTCGTCTCGCCGCCGACTACGACATCGTCTGCCGCGAGTCCGGCCTGCCGAAGCCGCGCTTCCAGCTCGAGATCCTGACGGCCGACCTCGCCGGCGTCGTGCACCAGATCGCGGCGGTAAAAAAAGGACTCACCTCTCCGGGCGGGATCCCGGCGGATCGCTTCCTCCCCGATCTCGCGAAAGAGCTTCCTGCGGGTGAAAAAGCCAAGGCCTTTCTTAGGCTCGTCCCCGTCCCCGCGCCGTGATGAGTGATGGGCCTTCCCGCAGGCGGCGCGTCGAAGTGCTCGTGGCTCCCCTCGTGACTTTTGCGGCAGTCGTCGGCTTATTGATCGCGGCGCGCTATTACGAGAGACTTCCGTTTCAGGCTCCGTCCTGCGGATTCAGAACCGTTCTCGGCCTCCCCTGCGTCGGATGCGGGGGCACCCGGGCAATGATGGCGCTCGTCTCGGGGAGGCCGTTTGAGGCGGTCCGCTATAATCCGGCGGTAGCGATCGGTGTACTTGTTAGTGCGCTCTGGGCGGTTGCCGGAATCTGGAACTATCGCCGCGGAAAAGCACCGCTCTCCGTTCCCGAACAAAACCGGCGCATCAAGCGGATCGCCCTGATCGCACTTGCCGTGCTGACGACGAACTGGATTTACCTTATTCTCTTTTTAAAATGACGATCTCTCTCACCGACCACACCGTCGCCGTCACCGGCGGAGCCAAAGGCATCGGACTCGCCATCGCCCGATCCTTTCTTGAAGCCGGAGCGAAAGTCATCGCGATCGACCTCGATGCCGAGGCCCTCGCCGAGTTCCACGCGACCGCGCCGGACCGCATCGAGACGATCGCGGTCAATGTGGCGGACTACGCCGTCCTCTCATCCGCCCTCGCCGGACACGAGATCGACCATCTCGTCTGCGCCGCCGCAGTCGGATCGGGAAAAATGGGATTTCCCTTCTGGAATCTCGAGCCGACCGACTGGACGCGCGTCCTCGACATCTCCCTGATGGGAACGGTCAACACCGTGCACGCCTGCGTCCCGGCGCTGCTCGCGGGAGAGACGAAGCGAAAGTCAGTGCTGCTCCTCGCCTCCGTCGCCGGTCAGATCGGCTCGCAGACTGACCCGCCCTACAGCGCCGCCAAGGCCGCCACGATTAACTTTGCCCAGCTCGCGGCGAAGGACTTCGCTCCCTACGGGATACGCGTCAACGCACTGTCCCCCGGCATGGTTAAAACGAGCCTGAACCGGGCCGTTTTCGAGTCTTCGAAGGAGTCCGTAACGATGAGCTACGAAGCGTGGGCAGAGGAAAAAATCAAGCGCGTCTCCCCCCTCGGCCGCTGGCAGGAGGCGGAAGAGTTCGGGGCGATGGCGGTCTTTTTAGCGAGTGAGTTTGGGAAGAATGTGACCGGGCAAACGCTGAATATCGACGGCGGTCAGGTGATGCATAGCTGAGGGGAGGGAAGTGGGGCGGGGCTTGCCTAAGCCCCGTGGCACTGCGCTCCGCAGGGGGCTTGGCAAGCCCCCTTCCTTGGTCCGCTCAAGGAACGGGGCTTGCCTAAGCCCCGTCTTTTTCCTCAATCTAACGCATTGCCTTCCCCGATTTTTGCTCCCTTCTGTTCCCGTGAAATTCTTCGATCCTTACTCCGAGATTCACGTGACTCAGAACCGGCTTCCTCACTGGCAGCAAGCGGCCGCCACTTATTTTCTGACGTTCCGCCTCGCGGATTCCCTTCCGAAATCTCTTCTCGAGGCCTGGCGCGACGAGAGAGAAGCGTGGCTGAAGCTCCGCCCTACCCCTCTTTCCTCCGGGGATGAGGCTGAATATCACCGGCTATTTTCTTCCAAAATTGACCAATGGCTCGATGCGGGACACGGTGATTGTCTGCTGGCGTCTCCGTCCGTTCAGGAAATCGTCACCGACGCCCTTTGCCATTTTGACCGGGATCGCTACGAGCTGGCCTCATGGGTCATCATGCCGAATCACCTTCATGTCTGCCTCATTCTCCATCCGGACTGGAAGCTGGAAAAAATCATTTTTACCTGGAAACGCCGCACAGCGGGGAGCATCAATCAGCATCGCGGGACGTCGGGTCCGGTCTGGATGCCGGACTACTTTGATCGGCTAATCAGGGATCGGTCGCATTTCGAGAACGTGATTCGATATATTCGTCGAAATCCAGAGAAGGCCAGACTGGGGGCGAAGCGGTATCGATTGTGGGAAAGTGAGATTGCCAAGGATGTCGTGTGAAAACCCCTTCCCCGGTCTTTGCTCGTGCTCAAGGAACGGGGCTTGCTAAGCCCCGTCTTCTCTGACTGCTCCGTGGGGGGGGCTTGGCAAGCCCCCTTCCTTGTTCTTTGCACGTGCTCAAGGAGCGGGGCTTGCTAAGCCTCGTCTTCTCTGGCTCCGCGTGGGGGGCTTGGCAAGCCCCCTCTCCTTGCCCCCATCCTTCGCACTCACTTCTCCAACGGATACTCTTTCAGCAAATCCTCGGGCTTGATAAACATTTGCGTGTCCTTGGTCGCTTCCCTGACCGCCTTCACTTTCTCGGGCGTCACGACGGAGGCTTTGTTGCCCCAGGTATTGCGCACGTAGGTGAGGACGGCGGCGATTTCCTTATCGTTCAAAATCGCTTTGAAGGCGGTCATCGGCGGGACGCCTTTGGCGGGATCGTAGAGCACTCCGTTCACCTCCATGGGCCCCCAGAGTCCGTGCAGGGTCAGCTTGATGAGCCGCTCCTCACTGCCGGTGACCCAGGAGCTGCTCACGAGCGGCGGATAAATGTTCTGCATCCCGAGTCCGCTACCCTGATGGCAGGTGACGCAGTGCGCCTCGCGATGGAAGACCTCGGATCCGAGCTTGTAGACTTCGGCCTCGGTCGCAGTGAAATGAGCGGGTATTTTCACCTCGACCTTTTCCTCGGTCTGTTCGATGCGCCCGGTCACGACATTCTTCGCCGGATCAGCGACGTCCCAGTGATGCTGCACCGTCTTTGCTGCAATGACCGCGTGCGGCTCGGGAGATACCAGCACCGCATTCAACAGATCGCGGTCACGCACGTTGTGCTGCTGGTGAATCCAGAGCGCCTCGAGTAACAAACGGGCGTCTTCTTTTTTCTTCGGATCGAGGGCGGCGACCCACTTCTTCGTTTCGGCGATGACTTCGTCCGTCTTGCGCTCGCTCAGCTCGACGCGAGTACGGTGGCGCACCCCCAGCGTCGGATGCGCGAAATTTTTCAAGAGGGCGGCGACAGGCTCGCCATCGATCGCAACGGGCTTCTCGAGCGGACGGCTCTCGTGCGTGATGCGGTAGACGCGGCCGTGTTTTTTGTCACGATTGGGGTCGCGGATATTGTGCTGCATGTGCCCGATGATGACGTTCTGCCAGTCGGAGACATAGAGCGCCCCGTCTTTGCCGAAGATGGCGTCGGTGGGGCGGAAGTTTTTGTCGGCGCTGCTCAGCATCTCCTCGGTCGGGGTGCCCCAGACTTCACCGATTTTAAACTCCTTGTCGTCTTCCTTAAAGCCATCGCGATGGAGCTTGTACTGCTTGATCCCGAGGAATCCGATCGTGTTGCAGACGAGGAAGTTCCCCTGCATCTCATCGGGGAAATGGGTGCTCGAGACGATCTCGTCGGCGGTGACGGGACGCACTTCTTTGGTGAGAAGCTCGCGCATCTTAAAGCCTTTCTCATCGGGCACGACCTGGAAGCTGCGGCCTCCGGTGCCGTCGTTCGCGTAGTGGTAGCCCCACTCGTCGAAGGCGGTGCCGTGCGGGTTGGGCGAGTTCACCGCGTGGAAGGCGATGGTGTAGCGGCGGGGATCAAATCGATACATGCCCGAAGCGCCGGACTCGAGGGACGGTCCCCAGGGATGCTCGTGATTGTGCTGCATGAAGACGCCGCTCTGCCAGTAGATGCCGCCATCGGGTCCG
>DIVG01000049.1 GCA_002422425.1 Akkermansiaceae bacterium UBA6138
AGCCGCACCTCGGGCATCTTTTTCCCCTCGCGGAGCCGGGCGAAGTCGTCGCGGGCAAGTTGCCACCAGGCCTCCAACTCCTCGCGATGGCGCGTCAGGGTGCGCTGCACGGAATTCTCGCCCTCGATCAGGGGCTTGATCGCCGCCTTGCGCTCAATCGCATCGACAAAGGCGAGATAGCCTTCCCGCTCGTGGCGGAAGAGCGTCTCCGTCGCCACCCCGAACTTCCCGCACAAAACCTGAAACCTGGAACTGGCAACCTCCCCCACCGGGATGCCCCCGATGAGGTGGGCCTGCACGTCCTCCGGCTCGGGATCGGGGGTGTTGTCGATGTAGCGGCGGATGTTGAGGTTGTAGTCGTGTTTCCCGACGATCTCCTCCTTCTCGACGAGGCGGCTGTATTTGGGCAGCTCGAGCTTTTCGGTGAAGACGTAGTCGATCTTCTCGATGTCCTCAGGGCGGAGCCGGTTCTGGTTCTTGCCCTCGGCAAACTCGCGGTCGGCATTGATGAAGAGGACCCGGTCGCTCAGGGTGTCGGGCTTGCTTTTGTTCAGCACGATGACGCAGGCGGGGATGCCGGTGCCGTAGAAGAGCCCGGGAGGCAGGCTGATGATGGCCTCGATGACGTCGTCGTTGATCAGCAGCTCGCGGATCAGCTTTTCCTTCCCGCCGCGAAAAAGGACGCCGTGAGGCATGATGGTGGCGGCGAGCCCGTGGGGCTTCAGGCTCGCGAGCATGTGCTGCACGAACATGAGGTCGGCCTTTTTCCCGGTCTCGGGGCACCACTCGCGGAAGCGCGAAGGGAACTTCAGGGTGGCGCGGCTGTAGTTCTGCGAAAAGGGCGGGTTGGCGAGGATACGGTCGAACTTGCGGACGGTGCCGCCGTCGAGGATCTGGGGATCCTCAAGCGTGTCCCCGTTCTCGATCGTGAAGCGGGTGATGTTGTGGAGGATCATGTTCATCACACAGATCGACCAGACGGTGCCGTTCGAGTCCTGCCCGAAGAGGGCGAGGTCGTTCGCGTTCTCCCCCTGCTCTTCGACGCTCTGGTGGCTCTGGATGAGGAAACCGCCCGAACCCATCGTGGGGTCGTAGACCTCGTGACCGGCCCGGGGCTTCACGATCTGCACGAGCAGCCGCACGACCTCGGCGGGGGTGTAGAACTCGCCGCCCTTCTTGCCGGCGCTGTCGGCGAAGAACTTGATGAGGTATTCGTAGGCGGCGCCGAGCAGGTCGGGGAACTCGAAGTTGTCATTCACCAGCACAAAGCCGGGCTGGCTGAAGTGGTCGAGCAGGTCCTTCCATTTCTGGTCGGGGATGCGGGTCTTCCCCTTCACCGCGTTGAAGTCGATGTTGTTTTTCAGCACCCCGGCGAGGGCGTCGTTCTCGTCCTCGACAGCGGCGATGGCCTTGTTCAGCATGTTGCCGATGTCGTGCTTCAGGTCCTTGATTGCCGGGACCTCGTCGCCGTTCTCGTCGATCCAGGATTCGTTCCATCGGGCGCGGGGCGGCACGAAGAAGGTCTCGCCGTAGGTGGCCTTGTCCTCGAGCAGCTCGGCGAGCAACTCGGGCTGGTCGCGTAGATGGGAGTAGTCGCGCCGGATGGCCTCGCGCTTCCGGTCGAACTCGTCGGATAGCCGCTTCAGGAAGAGCAGGCCGAAGATGAATTCCTTGAACTCCGACGCATCCATCTTGCCCCGCAGGATGTCGGCGGACTTGAAGAGGAAGTTCTCGAGCTGGGAAAGGGTGATTTTGTCGCGGGTCATGCGGGGGAAGGAAGGAGCGAAAGGAGGCAAAGAAAGGTTGCGGAGGCTGGGTTCACGCCCGGGGAAATTGGATCAGGGTACCACACGGGGTGGGACAGTGGCGGGGTGCCGGTCCGAGAAATGTGTCGAAAAGGAGAAGGTCAGTTCAGGGTCTGTCATGTGGCTTCTTTGAATTCTTTGCCATCAACTGCTCGATCAGTCGCAAGGCGGGGCCACCGGGGTTCCGGACCCCGTATTCCCACGACTCGACCGTTTTGGCGGATACCCCGAGCTGGTCGGCAAGCCACCTGCGTGGCTGGCCGATTGCTTCCCTCCAGGCCTTGATCTCGGCCCCAGTGAGCTCTTCTCGTGGCATCCTAGTTTGTAGGAACCAGAATCCCGACCGCTTGGCAAGAGAAACTGTCAATCACCGAGGCATTTCATCAATTTGGTGAAGCTCACCTGATAGCCCACGATTCCTCCAGAATGGAAACGGCGTGGCCGAAACCTGCCATCGTGGGGCTGTGTAGTGGAAGCATCGAACGGAGAGACACCTCTGGTCCCCAAGACCGATCTCCCGGAGCAACGCAACGAACGGCTGTGCTACGGAGCCTACAACAACGCTGGCGGCGTCGCTCCCATCCCCCTGAGGAGCTGGGCAGAGGGAGCGTGCGCTCCAAGATAGGGGCTTTGCGTGTCAAAAAACGGCCTCTTTGACACGCAGTGCGTGTCAAGCTGCCTTTGCAAGTGCATAACCATCAACGGATTACAAAACAACGTCTTTTGGGAAAACGGCTTGCGTGTCACAATAGGGCGTTGATTGCCAAAGAGTTACAACAAAACTAGGGTCCGCGCACGAATTTGGTGTGAGGCGCAAGAGTGTGAGATTTTTTCACGCCGCGCCAAACACTGTTTTCCCAGGCCACCACAATTATGGATTTGAACACATTCAATGACCTCCTGCATGCCTACGGGCAAGCCGCGATGGAGGACCGCAACAGCAACACCTCCCTCGTTGAAAACCTCGCGGTCCCACTGCTGAACGAGTCCCATCAGTGGAACAAGCTGGCGTGCTACGGAGCTTACCAGTGCGTGGATCACCACTGGCACGAACCCCTGAGGAGCTGGGCAGAGCAGGCGTGCGCTCCAAGAAATGGCTCTGGTGTATCTTAAATAGGCCTCTAAGATACACCACGTGTATCGAGCTGCCTTTGCAAGTGATTGAGTATAAAGCACATACAAACCATCGTTCGGACGAGACACGGCTTGTGTATCGAGCTCCCGAACTGACAGTCAACGAGTTACAACAAAAATAGGGTCCGCGCACGAATTTGGTGTGAGGGACGAGAGCGTCAACTTCTTGAAGTCGTTCACGAAAGTGTTTGGGACGGATTATCACCTATCGCCCCAGATACAGAAATCATTTTGGATATGGAAATCAAGAATATAGACCGGTCGAAGTCTCTACGATGGGTAGCTGATCAGGATTGATGGAGAACCGCACATTGCGTCGGGGGTGGAGGTGGATGTGGGATCAGGCGGTTATCGGCCGCGTTGTCTTCGGGACGATCGATGACGCGGCATTCCGATTGAAGGGCGAGTTCCTTGAGGACAGGCGGCGCAGTAATCGTTCGGCAGTTGGAAACAACTCCGCCAGCAGGGAAGGCCCCTCAGTGAGCAGATTTTGAGCAGTTTCAGCCGGCGAATCACCGCGCACGATCACGCAGTGACGCGAAAATCCCCCCAACCCGCCGTAACCCATTGAATACCAAGGCGCTTGAACGCATTCGTAATGCGTGGGTCGGGGGTTCAATTCCCCCCTTCGGCTTGTTTTTTTTTCACCAGCTGAGACCGCGCCGGAATAACCGACTCCGGCGGTGATTCCGGCCGGACGGTATCTCAGACGCCCCGAGGGAGGGGATTGCGTAATCCGGATGTCACATTTTGGGCTGGCCTTCGCCAAGAGTAAGCGAAATAGTGCCGAAACGAAACATCAGACTTCCAAGACCATGACCATCCCGGAACTTACCACCTCGCTCGCCGCCGATCCCGGCAACTGGGAGCTGCGACTCTCCCTCGTCCAGGCACTTGTCGCGGATGATCGCCACGATGCCGCCGTCGCGGTGGTCAATGAAGGCGAAGCGATTCCGCACGAGCCCGGTCCGTGGCTCGCCGCCGCAAAAACCTACGCCGCCGTCGGAGCCATTGAACAGGCCAGGGGACTCGTCGCCTCGGCTCTTGAGATTGATCCCGACTACGAGCCTGCTAAGCTTTATCAGGCTGAGCTGCGCGCCTCCATTCCCGCCGTCGTCTCCCTCACTGCCGACGACCTCGACGAAGAGATCACCCTGCAACGAGTGACGCACGAGCCCACCATCGCCCTCATCAAAAGGTCCGGTGACGGGTCTCCCATGACGCTGCCAAAGGTCGCTTTTTCCAGCAACGAAATCGAGGCTCTCCAGGAGGCCAAAGAGGCTGTCGACAAGCGCCGCGCCCAGGTCATCCGCCGCGACAAACTGAATTCCCTCACGATCACCGTACTCATCCACGTCGCGATCGTGCTCGCGCTCACGCTTGTCGTCACGCAGGTCCCGCCAAGCGTTCCACCGCAGATTGTGGCCTCAGCCTCTCCGCCCCAGCCCGAGGAGGTAATCGAGAACGTGAAACTCAATAAACCCACGCTCGCACCGACCTCGGCGGTGAATTCGGCCATCGCCGATATCATCTCGGTCAGCACGACTTCCTCGTTTTCAGTATCCAAGGCTGACGTCACCGTCTCGGATGTGGCGGTCGAGACGGGAATGGAGTTCAACCCCTCGATGAGCCTCGGCATGCCGACCTCGACCGAATCAAAGATGATGTTCGGGCAGCCCATGGAAGGAAAAGTCCTCGGGGTCATTCTCGACGTCTCCGGTTCCATGGCCGAGTTCCTCCCCGCTGTCGTCCGTGAGGTCGACAAGAGCTTCAAGGACTCCCCCGTCGTTTATGTGCGGAATATGCTCGTGAACAGTCAGAATCGCGACGGTGAAGTGCGCTCCATCATCGCCGAGGAGGTAGTCCCCTTTGACCCGATTCACAAAACCCATACCCCCTACTGGTTCCTTTGGCACGACCTTCCCCGCAAAGCCCCGCAGCGCTACGTCGACCGTCTTATTGAGACCTTCAAGACGCGGCCCAATCAGTTCATCACCGTCGGGACATGGGAAGGGGCCGGAACCGACGCGGCGATCAACTTTCTCCTCGAACAGAAAGTGGACTCGCTCTACATCTTCTCTGACTTTGAGGACTTTGTGGATGAAGACATCGCGGCCCAGCTGGGCCAGCTCCTCGGTCGCCGTAAGATCCGCACCTACCTGCAACCGGCAGAGAGGGGGACCGAGTTCCTCGACGTGATGACGAAAAAAGTCGCGAACAAGACCCTCGGCCGTCAGATGCCCTCGCTCGTCTCGCTGCTCCGCGGCAACGAGGAGACCGAGGTGACTTCGCTGATGGCCAATCAGAAAAAGGCCGATCTGGAGGAACTCGCAAAGATGAACATCAAGCTCGCGACCCCGCGAGCCGAGATCTCCAGCGACATTCCCACGACCTTCCGGGTCGATCCGGCATGGAAGGAGATCCACCGTCTCTCCGAGCCCGAGTATGACGCTATTTTCTACGGCCCCGAAGCCCGCGTCATGATTTTCCTGAAGGACGCCGAAGGTCAATATATTCAGAACCCCATCACGTTCTTCTATCACAGCTGGAAGGAGATCCCCGATCACCCGGATCCGCGGGCCCGTCTCCGCCACCGTAAATTCCTCCGCCTCGAAGAGGAACCCAGCTTCGACGGCAAGGAAATCATCTGGAAAATGGTCCTTGAAGACGAACTGAAATTCCGCGTCCACCTCTACCTCGGGCGCAAGGGCATGAACGCGACTTACGTCGCCGATCCTCCCAAAGACGGCACTTACGACTCGGCCCACATCTATTTCCGCCTTCCCGCGCTTGCAACCGAGAGCAAGGATAGATACTACGGGCACGATTTCCCGAAAGAAGGGATCAAGCTAGACCAGGTGCGACAGGCAGTGAAAGAGAATGAGGTCATCTTCAACCTCCCCCGCGCTGAGCGCGAGGACTACGCCGTGCAATGGGCCCAGACCGGCTTCCAGATGGGTTACAATACCAAAAAATACAACGAACTGATTCGTCGCCTTCCCAACGGCATTCGTGATCTCGTCGTTCAGGGACCTTCCTTCGGTCAGAGAAAGTTTCGCGCCCGCACCACGAGCAGCAAGATCCTCCTCTCAGGCGGTTCGGGTCGTCCCGATATCGAGCCGTGGGAGGGCTACTGGGCTTCGCTCGTGCGCCCGCGCGATTCGCGTGAGAAGTTCACCAAGACCGAAGCGATCGAGATCGAGATCGAGTAGGCCGCTATCAAGCACCGTGCGATTCCCGCCGCTGCGGGGGTTCAACGCCCCCCGGCGCGGATCTCGGACCCTTCGAAGTAAATGCGGATGCGGTAGGTCGTATTCGGGCGGAACTCGATCTCGCCCGTCTGCACATTGACCCGCTCGGGGATTTTCGTGAGTTGCTTATCGACGACCGCGTGGTAACCGCGGTCGGAGAAAATATCAATGAGCATCGCCAGCGCAAGCGGATCGGCGAGAACCCCATCCTCATTGTTGATAACCGCCCGCCCCGAAATCGCGTGACGCTCGATGATGGGGATGAACTTCGCATTGATCAGTTCGGCGACGCGCTTGAAAAGGTCGCGATGTTCGCGCGCATAGCCGTCGAGGCGGCGCACCAGCTCCTGCCGCGCATGGACAATGATCTCGTGCGCAAGCGGGATACCCCGGACGATTTCGAAAGTGGCCGGCTCAAGTTCAAGCGAACTCTGGTATTTCAGCTCCTTGATGATGTTTTGCTCAACCTCGCTGACGGGCCCCTGGGCGTTGATAAGGTGGTAGAAGAAAACCTCACGAAGTGACTGTAGTGCTTCCCAGGTGTTTTCTTTGAAAATACGATAGCGGTGCTTCGCCGCCTCGATATCAAGGTCGGTCGCGCGCAATTCCTGGAGTTCGCCGATGCCGGTCGCCTCGACCTCTTCGTTGTGCCGTGCGATCTGGCGGCCGCGGAAGAGCTGGCGCTCCACACTCGTCTTTTCATCGACGAAGAGGACCATGACATGAATCGTCGGTCGGCGGAAGTGACTCGCGAGCGCTGTCTCGGCATACTTGCGATGGAGCGCCCCGATCTTTTTCACGAGCAGCTTCATGCACTCGACCTGGACCTTCGTGCGGGGGAATCCGTCGAGGATGGCTCCGTCGCGGAACTCGGATTCGAGCATCTTGCGCAGCAGGATCCCCATGACCTCGCGGTCCCCCACGAGCATACCGCGGTCTTTCAGCGCCCGCGCTTCGGGGCTGTCGAGGAGCGAACTCACAATAATCGGCGGGCAGGTGAACCCGCGCGCCTTCATGATGAAGGCCGTGTTTGTCCCCTTTCCCGAACCCGGCGCGCCGCCGAGCAGGATGATCTCCTTGGGAAAACGGAGATTCTCCAGCCCGAACTCATCGACGAGCCCCTTCCACACCGAGGTAAAAATCACCTGGGCGTCCTTGATCTCCACCTCGGTAAGATGGGCCACCTCCACCGGTTCTATCTCGGGATCATTCATTCTCCTGCCCTCTCTCCATTTTGAAGCTCGCGCAAGCGCTATTCCTAGGCCGACCGCCCCGGACCACTCACGGTTTCACGCCGGGGTCGATGCTTTCAACAATCGACCTGCCTGTAAGGGGTTATCAAAAACGCCTTTGTCGCTCCGACGATGCCGGAGCGACACGTCCCCGCGACGCGAATCAGGAGCAGCCGGGCCAGCATAACGGGCCCTCTTCGACGGCTTTTGGCAGGTGCCCGATTCTCGCATGATCCCGTCGCGGTCGCGCAAAACGGGTGTATTCTTTTACCCCCAGCCGCATGCCCCCCAAGCGAAAAGTCAATGATGACGACCTCAGCGGTCCCGCTCTGGTGAAAGAGGCGGCGCGCCGGATTCGACTGGCGCGGACGCACTGGGACGCCCACCGCAACGGAGCCTGCCGGCTCGAGCGCACCCGCGCCCTCGCCCTCTACGAACGCCTCACCCCGACCGAGAAAGATCAGATCCCACAGGTGCTGAGAGTCTGGCTGCGCTACCGGAGTGAAAAATACTTCGGCGACGATCGCACCCCGCCGGGAAGCGGGCCTCCCGGACGGGGCCGGAGAAATTAAGCCCTTCAAAAACTGGAGAGCAAACGGATTGCAGCCCTTACGGAATCAAGTGAGGCGGTCTCTTCGGCGGTGTGGTAGCCGGTCGTGGGGATCTGCAGGGTCGTGCCGGTGATACGCCCGGCGGTCGCGGCGACGAGACGACCGAGCTCGGTGCGGCCGAGAGACATGGGCTTCGTGCGCGTGAGATTTTCCGACCCGATCCAGCGATCTTTGTAGGAATAGCGAATCCCGAGATCGAGACATTTTCCCTCAATCTCCCGGGTAAAGACCGGGTCAAACTGAGCCGAGGCATCCTTTTGCCGCAAGACGAGCTCCTGTGCCCCGGCCGCCTCGGTCGAGGGATAGGGACTGGTGTCGAGGACGAGGAGACGACTCGTCGAAATTCCCTCGCGCAGCATCCACGAGAGGGCGTAACGCCAGCTTTTACCCGCCTCTTCCTGCGCGGTGAAGAGGGCGGTGCCGGTGAAACCGTTCCGGAAAAGATAAACGATCAGCGCGACACTGAGCACATTGTCGAGTTGGGCGGAAAGATGGGTATCAGTAACACGAAGCCGGTCGAGAAACGAGATCGGCGTTCCCGGCTGGAGAAATTCAAGCCCGCCGATTTCAAAAATCAGGTTGCGGCGATACTCGCAAAGCCGCCCCGAAGAAATCGTGCCCTGGCCCAGGTAGGTACCGGTGTAGGGCAGGTGCGCCTGGACGCGCTGCCCGGTGAAGCGGCCGGCGATGGAGGCCATCATCTGCTCGGAAACCGAGTCCCCGAAGAGTTCGCCCTGATTCCCCGCGATAAAGGCGGCATACTGGAACTCGTTCGGCCCGGTGCAAAGCAGCCCGTGCCGGTCAATATGGGCACTGAGGACGATACTCTCGGGCGCGCGGCCGCGCGCCACCAGAACACCCATGTGGCGCTCGACCGTGACATCGACCTCCTCGAGCTCGCGCCGGAGAACGCGAAAAAAGGAGTCCTCGGTCCCGACAACGGAAGGCTCGCGGACGAGCCCCTGCAGGATCTCGACAAAATCGGCGAGGTCGTCGGCCGGACTGTTGACGGTAGCGGAGGTGAGCGAGGGGGATCGTGAAATGCTCAAAACGTGGCGGCACCGGGTGACGGAACCGTAACGGAAGAAAGCAACTTCAATGCCGAGACCGCGCAGGAGTTTTGAGGATTTTGCCGATTGTCAGGCGATACTCAAAACGGGATATCGTCGTCCTCCTCGATCGGGCCGTTATGCTGAGGAGGGGCGCTCTGGCGCGGAGGCTCGGAATAAGCCTGACGCGGGGCCGACTGGGACGCCGAATCACTGCGGCTATCCTGATATTCTTCATTGGAGCCTGCCCCGCCGCCGCTATAGGATGCCTGACCGGCGCCACGGGGCTGACCGCCGCCACCCCCATCCTCGCGGCCGCCGAGAAACTGGAAATTTTCGCCGACGACTTTCAGGCGCGAGCGCTGCTGACCGGTGGTTTTATCCTCCCAAGAATCGAGTTGGAGACGCCCCTCGACGTAGAGGGGACGGCCTTTTTTCATGTATTCACCAATGACTTCGGCCTGCCGGCCCCAGAAGGTGATATCGACAAAGGTCGTTTCTTCGCGGCGCTCTCCCTCGTCGGAATTGAAGCTGCGATTGATCGCGAGGGAAATATCGGTCACTGCGGTGCCCTTCGGCGTGTAACGCACCTCGGGGTCGCGGGTGATGTTGCCCATCAACTGAACTTTATTGAGATTCGGCATAGCGGAACCATATAAGAGTTTGACAGGAAATATCCAGCCTTTCTTTCAGCGGGCTGACTTACTCCGGAACCTGCTTGGCGGCCTCCTGGGTGCCGCTGACGGGCGCGGGCGCGCCACCTGTCGGATCACCGGGCCGGGTGAGAGCGGGCGCCTCCTCAGCCGAAACCGACGGAGACGCGGCAGGAGGCGCTGTCACCGCCTCTTCCGCGGCTTGTTTTTTCGCGATGAGATCTTCCCACCGATGCAATGCATAGCCCTCGCCAATCCCGCCGATCTCTTCGAGGAGCTGACCGCATTTCTGGTGCCATTTCTCAAGATCAGGCGGTCCTTTTACCTCATCCGCACTTCCGGGGAAAATGAGATAAGTCACCTCCAGTTCGCTCACGGGACGATTGTATGGCGAGGCCTTTTCATTCAGCTGGCGGGCAATTCGCAGGGAGGCTTCGCCGAACTTCCAGCTTGGTCCGGCGTCTCCGGCGATGGCAGGGAAGAGCTGGTCACCGTAAACGACAACCGCATAGTCGCCGATCGCAGGTCCGAATTCATTTTCACTCCGCCTTCCGAGAAAGGACAGGGGGATGACGATGAAAGGATCCGCCTCGGCAATAAGATAGCTGCGCGCCCGCAGGTCGGAGATCTGACGCTTGTAGGTATCGATATTCTCACGGAGGAACCGATTCCGCTCAATCCCGAGGCCGGGCTTGGCAAACTCGTCCTCAAACTCTTTCAACTTGGCTTCCCACCGTGGCAGTAGCGGATTCGGGACGCGGGTTCTTTTCCCCCATCCGTAGCTCGTAAAGGGCTGATAAAACTGCGACATGGAGATATAATCATCGAGTTCAGGCCAACGGTCGCCGTCCGATCCGTCCGAGACGACGTCCATCTCGCCCTGGGCGAGAAGAAGCTTGCGCCCCGTCCCTGGATGCCTGATCTGCAGAACCGTCTCAAGATCGTAGAGATTGTGACGGGAGAGAATTTCCTCGATTCGGGTGATATTTTGTTGAATACGCGAGGTTTTGAGTTCGTACAGGTGATGATAGAAAGGGGAGACTTCGGCGACTTCGACGAGTTTTTCGAAATCTTTCAGCAACCGGGGAAGATGCTCATTAATCGAAGTGAGTTCCCCGGCGGACTGATTCGGTTTCGGCACGGTGAGCTTGAGCTTCATCTCTAGCTGATAGCTCTCCTCCCGAACCCGTTCCGTCACCGCCGTTCCCCCCTGAGTGGTGACGACTTCCGTCTTTACGGGGATATCGCTCCAGAGCTTCGCGACATCGACTTTTTTCCACGAGACGTAGCCTGAAGGCATCGGTGGGGGAACCTCTACGATCTTCTCGACGACTTTTTCCACCACCTTCTCAACCGGGATCTCAATGACCTTTTCAACGACGAGAGGATCCGCCTTCGCCGCAGGGGGCGGCACGGCGACAGAGCCGCCTCCAAGCATGGCAATAGCCGTCTTGCGCACCGCAGGGCCTTTACCGCTGACTTTGACGATGGCGAGGGCAATCAGCAGAGTGATGCCTCCCAGCCCCACGAACCAGAAGAGATGGGCAAAAAAACCGCTCCCGCCGCGCTTCCGCGCGGATCGGCCGCCCCCCCCCTTTCCCGGTACGTCGAAAAACTCCTGCTTGTCGTTCATGGCTTACAAGGTAGATGGTGACCGCCCAAAATACTTATAGACCGAAATGATCGTCAATCAACTAACGGAGCAAAGAGCCTTCACCACGGCGGACGGATCGACGATAAAAAGTCTTCTCGACCGGACGAATGCCCCGGTAGTCCGGCAGAGCCTTGCCGAAGCCGCTCTTGAGCCCGGCAGTGCCACGACAAGGCATTACCACCGCCTTAGTGAAGAAATTTATTTCATCCTGGAAGGAGAAGCCTGCATCGAAATCAACGGGGAAACACGCGATGTCACGAGGGGGGACGCCATCCTGATTCCTCCCGGTGATTGGCATCAAATCCGCGCAACCGAAACGAGCGCATTGCGGTTTCTCTGTTGTTGCGCTCCCCCGTATTCCCACGACGACACGTATTTCGAATAGAATTTGTTAAAAGTGCGTCTAGGCTTTGCCGCTCACGAGTTAAACGCACTGCTGAAACACACTCTCCCCCAATGAACCGACCGATCCTCACCGCTCTCTCTCTCGGCATGGCCGCTTTTCTCCCGGCTTGCACTTCCAACTCATCGGCCGACCGGTTCTCCATGGGCGGTGTCCCCGCCTGGATCGCCGACGGAGCGAAGCTTCAGGATGAGCCCGCTCCCTACAAGCCCGATCCCGCCATCATCAGCCATGAGAACCAGTCAGGCCCCGTCGTTTTTGAGCTCATCACCGACAAGCGCAACTATGCCGCCCCGACGGTGAAAAAGACTTCCCCGGTGCGCACCACCGACCCTCTTGAGCGCGGTCGTGATTCCCGGATTAAGCGCCTCTTCCGCTAATTCTCTTCCGCCTCTTCTCGCCGGGACAGCTCGGCGGCAGGTCATTCCCGGCGACATCGTCCCCGGTCAGTCTCTTCAACCACCCGAACGATGACACGCGAAGAAGCCATTACCCGAATCGAAGGGGCCTGCAAAACGATCGCCCTCGAAATGATGAAAATCACCCCCGCTGCTCGCCATCTCGGCGACGAGACCACCACGGGCGAGATCGTCAAGGCATCTTACCAGCTCACGATCGAGCTTGAGGTCATCAAGAAAAAACTCATTCAGCTCAAAGGGCGGGATGATTCGACATTGCTTTGAGCGGCGTGGGCTGGTAGGACAAACGTTCGACCAAAACCTCCCCCTCATGTCCCCGTATCCCCTCCGCGTTCTCAAGCTCCTCGTTCCCGCTGCCTCTCTCCTCAGCACCGCTGTCTTCGCCCAGGAAGCCTCCCGCGCGGCAACCACCGCAAAACCGACCCCTCCACCGTCGGCAGTCGATCATCTCGGGATCAAACGCATCCCCCAGCCCGGTATCACGATCCCGGAAAACGATCGTGCCGAACTCGAAACGGGAGCCGCCGCCCTCGGCCAAAAGATCGAGTCTCTCCGCGGGGAATTCGCCGGGCACACCGACCGTCTCGCCCTCCTTCCCGACGTCGAAATTTTCCACAAGGCCGTCGACTGGGCGCTACGCTACGATGAATTTTTCGAAGCGAAACAAATCGGGATTGCCGGCACATTCCTCGAAATCGGTCACACACGCGCGGACGAGCTCGCGGCGGGTTCCCCCTCGTGGCTGAGTGCTTCGGGGCTTGTGGTACGGGGCTACCGCTCGGGAATCGATGGCTCGGTGCAACCCTACGGCATGGTCATTCCCGAAGACTGGAAACCCGGCGAGGACTGCCGGCGCCGCCTTGACTTCTGGGCACACGGACGCGGGGAAAAACTCAGCGAGCTCGACTTCATCCATCAGCGGCTCAACAGCATCGGCGAATTCAACCCGCCCGGGGCATTCACCCTGCACCTCTACGGGCGCTACTGCAATGCCAACAAGTTCGCCGGCGAAGTCGATCTCTTCGAAGCCCTCGACCACGCCCGACAGCATTATAATATCGATGAAAACCGGCTCGTGATGCGCGGCTTTTCCATGGGCGGAGCCGCCGTCTGGCAGTTCGGGACCCACTACGCGGGGATGTGGGCCGCAGTCCAGCCGGGGGCCGGATTCGCCGAGACACGCGAATTCAACAAAGTCTACGCCGAGGGCAAAACACCTCCAACCTCGTGGGAAGAGACCCTCTATCGCTGGTATGATGCTACCGACTATGTCACCAACCTCGCCAACACCACTACCATCGCCTACTCGGGCGAGATCGACGGACAGAAGCAGGCGACTGACATCATGATCCGCTACGCCCGTCGCGAGGCCGACCAACCCAGCCCGCCCGCCGCCGAGCCGAACACGGTCAATCCCGGCGACGGCTCCGCGAGAGCAGGTGAGGCCCGCGTCGCCGGCACCTCGCCCGACCTCGCCTTCTACCACGTTATCGGAACGCAGACACCTCACAAGATCGCCCCCGAAGCAAAGCCGGAAATCGAATCCCTCATCGATGCCGCCCTCGCGAAACGGGAGAGTTCGCACCGGAAAGTTCGCTTTGTCACCTACACCCTCATCTATCCCGAACTCGCCTGGATCAGAGTCGAAGGACTCAATAAACAATGGGAACGCAGCGAGGTCAGGGCAGAGATCACCGCCGGCAAAATCGTCGCCTCGACCAGTAACGTCACCGCCCTGCGCTTCTCGCCCGACACGGCCATCAAATCCGTCGAGCTCGATGGGGCCGATTTCAGCGTCTCCGGCAACGATTCCGTGCTCGCCTTTCATCGAAGTGGCGGGAACTGGGTTGCAGGTCCCTCTCCTGCCAACGGCGAATACCTGACAAAAACACCATCAATCTGCGGGCCGGTCGATCACGCCTTCATGTCCTCGTTTGTCTTTGTCCGGCCTACCGGCTCAGGCTATCACGAAAAAACCGGTGCCTGGGCCGCGAGTGAGCTCGATCACGCAATCAGCTTCTGGCGCAAGGTCTTTCGCGGCGAGGCACCAGTGAAGGATGACAGCGCCATCGCCGACGCCGATATCGCCGCCTCGAATCTCATTCTCTGGGGCGATCCTGCCTCCAATGCCGTGCTGAAAAAAATCCTGCCACAATTACCTCTCACCTGGGATGCCGCGCGGATCGTCTTAGGCGGACGTGAATACACCGCCGGGGCCGCCATGCCTATCCTTATTTTCCCGAACCCGCTCAATCCTGAAAAATACATCGTCCTCAACAGCGGCCCGACCTTCCGGGAAGACGCCCTCCTCAACAACTCCCAGCAGATCCCGAAGATTCCCGACTGGGCCATCATCGACATCAACACCCCGGTTGACGGAAAATGGCCCGGCAAAGTCATCACAGCCGGCTTCTTCGACGAGAACTGGCGGTTGAAAACGGAATGATCCCATCAATTCCCCGGAATCCAGACAGCGGGCAAA
Organism: Akkermansiaceae bacterium UBA6138; assembly: GCA_002422425.1. GTDB lineage: Bacteria > Verrucomicrobiota > Verrucomicrobiia > Verrucomicrobiales > DEV007 > Arctic95D-9. Next base: position 14,694 of record DIVG01000049.1, read on the forward strand.
TCGTTCCGGGTCGCCCGGAGAATCGAGACGATACGCTCCCTTTCCCCTGTATCGAAATACGCGTAATCCTCGGGCGGCTCGGGCGGAGTCAGGATGGTGTGGAGCCGCTCGAAGACCGCTTCCCGCATCCCTAAAGGAGCCTCTTCAAAAGCCTGTGCATAAATGAGGTAACTGAGGCGGTTTCTGAAAAGGCGGCTCGTGAGATCGAGATCCTTGAGGCTGCGCCCCTCGCCGTCCGTCCGTCTCTCCCGCAGGAAGTCTTCGCGATAGGCGGTTGAGACGACCATTTCAGCCCCATCGAGAGCGGCCTCGTTCGCAAAAAGGAAATACCGAACGAGACGCTCCAGCCCGCGCTCCAGCCCGAGACGGGTCCCCGTCGAAATCTCCCCGCCCGGCTTCGCTTTTTCGTATTCTGCTAGACGCCAGCGGTAGCGCACCTCCATCAGCAGATTATGCCCCTCGATCTGGTGATCAAAGAGCATCAGCGGCAGCACATTCGCCTCGGGGATCGGATATTTGCCGGAATCGAAGAAGATCCCGGGCCGGGTCAGTTTTGTCTCTCCGCCCTCGCGACTGGCAAAGGCATTCGCGAGATGACCGAGTGAGGGCGGAGCACCGCTCACATAATACCCGCCCCATCGATCCGCAAAGGGGACGCCGTGGTGCATGCGGGTGTGACCGGGAACCGCGCCGATACGACGACCGTCATCCGCCACATAAGCCGAGCGCGCCATCGGCCCGGGCAGGAAATTGGTCGCCGATCCGCTGTGGCATCCGGTGCAGCCGCGTCCCTTCACGAAAGCCGTTTTCAGATCGGGACGCTCTTCGGGCATCTCCTCAAGGAAGAACAAGCCACCCGCGTCGGGATCGAACATCAGCACTTCGATGAGACCATCGGGCACCCACGAGACATAACCGTTCTCGTTGAAATAGATCGCCCGCGGTGTCTTCGGGGTGATGTATTCACGCTGAAGACTCGTCTTTGAAAAGAGCAGCACCTGAGATGATTCGGGAATGGTGAGCTCGGCGAGCAGTTCGCGCAGCAGGGGCAGACCCGTCACGGTGCCGAAATCACGCTCACCCTTCGCCGCCCTCGCCACAAGTCGGCTCATCGCGTCACGGCCCTCAATCGCTCCGTAATCATGCGGCGGCACCTGGAAGTCATTGAACGCCTGCGCGCGCCCCTCGGAACGCGGAAAGAGCAGGGCGGAGAAGACGATGGCAAAAAAGGCGGGGCGCATGACGAAAAGTCGATCGCGAAGAAAGTAGCCTGTCACCCGCCCCTTCGACAAGGCCGCGATGACGACGAGAATTCCCCTCATTCCCCCGGGATCATCTCCATCACCGCAAGCCATTCGATCGATTGCTTTTGCCAGGCGTCCCACATCGGGCCCTTGTATCCGTTGAGACCATGACCGCCCGAGGGCAGGACGAGGTATTTTGCGGGGACATTTTTCGCGAGAAGGGCTTCGTAAAAATGCAGGCTGTTGTCAGGAACGACGACCTTGTCATCGGCGGCATGAGTGAGGAACGTGGGCGGCGTTTGCGCGGTGACCTGCTTTTCGTTGGAAAAACGCTCGACCAACTCCGGCGTCGGCTCTTTGCCGAGGAGATTGGTCCGTGATCCTCCGTGAGTGGAGGCGTCCATCGTGATGACCGGATAGACGAGGATCATGAAATCGGGTCGGCTGCTCATCCGCTCGATGGGATCGGTCGACTGGGCGTCACCGGCATCGAAGTGAGTGCCTGCGGTGGAGGCGAGGTGGCCTCCGGCGGAAAAGCCGATGATGCCGAGACGATTCGGGTCCAGACCGAGCTCCTTCGCCCGGTAACGTATCGTGCGCAGGGCGCGCTGCGCGTCGAGCAGAGGAACTTCGGATCTGCCTTTGGGAAGACGATACTCGAGCACGATGCCGCCGATGCCGTGCCCGTTGAACCAGGCGGCGATGCCGTGTCCCTCGGCACCGGTGACGAGACCTCCGTAACCGCCGCCCGGACAAATGATCACGGCCGCTCCGTTCGGCTTCGGCGCCGGATGAATCGTGAGGAAGGCATTTTCCGAATCGACCGATCCATCGCCCACCGGAGCCGACGACGGCCACAACGGAAGCCGTTCAGGATTTTCCGCAGCGGCAGAGGAAAAAGTGAGAGTAATCACCGTGAGGAAGGAGAAAAGGCTGAGCAGTTTCATGATTCAGATACGACAAGATATATCTCCTGCTACCCCGATCACGAAGCTCCGTGACGCCGTAGACACGCCGAGATCACGTAAGGACCGGTCCTTTCTTTTCAGTTGCCCGGCCTCGTCGCCGCCTTCAGAATCGACGCATGAAACGAACCCCCTTGTTGCTGGCTCTCCTGCTTTCCACCTCGCTCTCCGCGCTGGCCCAGACGACTGCGGCACCGAAGGTCGCGCTACCTCCGCAGAAAGCCGACGTCGCGGCGGAGAAATACGGTCCCGACGGCAAGGTGAACCCGAATTTCCTCCAGGCCCACGAACGCTTCGTGAAGCAGGCGCAGGAAGGCACGGCGCAACTCGTCTTTCTCGGCGACTCGATCACGGCGGGATGGGGAGGTCAGAAAGAGATCTGGGACAAGGCCTTCGGGGCCTACTCTCCGGTCAACTTCGGGATCGGCGGCGACCGCACCCAGCATGTCCTCTGGCGCATCACCAACGGCGAACTCGACGGGATCAAGCCCAAGGCCGTCGTACTCATGATCGGGACCAACAACGTCAGCAGCAACACCGCGGAAGAGATCGCCAAAGGCGTCACGGTGATCGTCGAGACGATTCGCGAGAAACAGCCCCAGTCGAAAATTCTCCTGCTCGCGGTCTTCCCCCGCGGCGACAAGCCCGACGGCAAACTCGGCGCGGCCAATGAGAAGCTGATCGCGGTCAACGCTATCATCGCCAAGCTCGACGACGGCAAGAACATCCACTTTCTCGACATCGGACGGAAGTTCCCCCTCGTCGACGGCGCCCTCACCAAGGAGGTCATGCCCGACTTTCTCCATCTCTCCCCCGCCGGCTACCAGATCTGGGCCGACGCGATCAGCCCCAAGCTGGCCGAGTTGATGCAGTGACACGGGGGCAAAATCGCGGTAAAGTGACGCATGTTTCGATCCGCCCCCGTCCTCGGCCTTTGCCTGCTATTTCTCACCGCCCCGCGCGCCTTCTCCCAGGGAGGAGGCAGCGAGGTTCCTCCCGTCGATGAGTCCTCCTTCGCGGGCAAACCTATCTCCGAACTGAATGCGGACGAGGTCCTCCAGCTCGTCCGCTACAGCTACACGACCTACAATCGCAACTTCACCGGCGAGCTGCGCATGGGAGTGACGAAGAAGGTCGGATTCCATCTCGGTCTCAAGCCCGACTCGATCAGCTACCTCTTCGACGATCCCGCCCAGATCATTTTTCTCGAGACCAAGAACCGCAGCTTCACCCTGCTTGAAGGAATCGGCGGCGCTCCCATGAAACCCGTGAGCCCGTCAAAGTTCGACGAGAAGATTCGCGGTACCGACGTCACCTACGACGATCTCTCGATGCGGTTTCTCTACTGGCCCAATGCGAAGATCGTGCGCGAGGAAAAGCTGAAGGGACGCAACTGCATCCTCCTCTCCGTCCCGAATCCCGACGGAGCCGGTGCCTACGCCAGCGTCGATGTCTGGATCGACAAGATGAGCGGCGGCATGGTGAAAATGATAGGGCGCGACAAAGGCGATCGCCCGATCCGGCGATTCGAGGTCCTCAGCGGAAAGAAATTCGACGACGTCTGGATGGTCAACCATATCCGCATCGAAACCGTGACCGGCCCCTCGGGCTCGACCCTCGTCTCGAGCACTAATTTGAAGATCCAGGCGACGGCACCGTGAGAAAAGCTGAAGAGAAGGTACCATGAGCCACCAGCCCGGACGAAAGGTGAAGCTCACGTATTTCTGGCTCTTCATCGTTGCAGTTCTGATTGGTGCCACGTTGGTTCCATACGGGGGCGGCATCTCCGAGCGTTCGCCGCATACCCGTGAACTGAATCGAGTGAAGAGCCTTCTCCTCGCCTGCCGCGCCTACGCGGCCGACCACGAAGGAGAAATTTATCCGCCGTCACTCGAGAGCCTTTACCCTGACTACATCGATCTGAAAGACTTTCATCTCGCGCCCGACAACAACGGCTCCAAGGTGCCCGTCCTCTACCACCCCGGCTACACCTCGGCAGATCAGGGCGCCGTCGTCCTCGAGCACCCGCTTGATTTTAATGGGAAACGCATCGTCGGCTATGTGGGTGGGCACGTGACGGAAGAACGGGTGAAGTGATCCCCTGATCCGAATGCCCTTTTGGTCAGGGTTTCATCGCGAGGAAAGCGGCGGCGTAGCGTTTCCCCAGTTCGCGATACGAGGCCGCGTCGAAGTGGACCTTGTCGCCCCTGTGCGTGAGCCCCGCGGCCGAGACGAAAGCGGTGCCTTTGACCTGCGCGGGCAGATCCTGATGCACGCGATCAACGAGCGTTTTCTCCGCGCTCCACGGGCTCTCCGGGAAAATCCCCATCTGCCCGGCGATGAAGGGAACCGCCGGAGCCGCGAGTTCGGCGCGAAAGCGGGCGATGAGCGCGTGCAGTCGCTCCGCGTAAAGGCCGGCCCGCGCGGGCGCGCTGTCCGACTCGCCCTGATGCCAGAGGATGCCCTTGAGCGTGCCCGCCGGCAGCGCCAGACGAGCCCGCGCCATCGCATCGTCCCAGGGATGCGTCTTCGTCGCCTCGTCAAAAGCACCCGGCTCCCAGGTCTCGATGGGTGAACCGCCGACGGCACAGGGGATCAGTCCGATCGTAACTCCCGGAGTCGCCTTCGCGATCTCAAGGCCGAAGGTTCGTCCAAGGCCGACGCCGACAACAGCCGGTTTGTCGAAGTGCATCGGATCCACCGCCGGCACCCAGCGACCTTCCTTGTCGAGCATGAGCACGCGAGGGTCGGGCTGCTGATCGTCGGGCGAAACCTCGCCACGTCCAGCCATGTTCGACTGACCGACGAGGAGGAAGAGATGAAAATTTTCCTTCGCCGGCACGGGCACCTCGTTTGCGGTCAGGAACGCAGAGGGCAACAGGAGGGAAAGAGCAAAAAGAAGTCGTCGCATAAGCACCCAGAATCGGGATCGTACTGCCATTGGTCAAGCCTCTCGAAAGACGACTTCGCGCCGACGGGAGCGGACATCGAGTTCTCAGCCCCGATCAAATGAAGCGGGGGGCAAAGGAATGGGGGCAGAGGAATTCAGAACCATTCCTCTGCCCTCCATTCCCTTGCCCTTTCCTCCAAATTCGTTTGGAAACCCAACAGGGTCTACTCACTGACCTAACCCTCTCAGGTTTCCGTCTTGCCCTTGCGGCGGGGGTTTCCTATGCTCCCCGGCATGAAGCTGCCCCTCCCTCTCTTCGCCATCGCCCTTGCCTCAATTCCTTCATCACCCGGAGCAGCGGAACGTGACGAAGTCTTTGCCGGGACGATTCAGACGCTTTTCCCAAAGCTGGTCGAGACGCGACGCCATCTCCACGCGAATCCCGAACTCTCCAACGAGGAGGAAAAGACGGCCGCCTACGTCGCGGACCGGCTCACCGAACTCGGCCTGGAAGTGCGAACAGGAGTGGCCGGCCACGGGATTGTCGCCTTACTGAAGGGAACAGAAGAAGGTCCCTGTGTCGCCGTCCGCGCGGACATGGATGCACTCCCTGTGACCCAGCTCCGCAGCCTACCCTACCGATCGCGTAATCCAGGGGTGATGCATGCCTGCGGCCATGACGTCCACACCGCCGTCGCGCTTGGTCTCGCCGAATTGCTCTCCCGGCACCGTGACGACGTTCGGGGCACCGTGAAGTTTCTTTTCCAACCGGCTGAGGAGGGCATGCCGGTCAGCTATGACAAGGACTGGGGCGCGAAGCTGATGGTGGCCGAGGGAGCAATGGATAATCCGCGGCCCGAGGCGGTCTTTGCCCTGCACTGCCGCCCTACGATTTCCCGGGCGGGATCGCTCGATGAAAAGACCGAATTTCTCAAAGCCGGTCAGGTCGCCTACGCGATCGGTCCCGACAGCGCGAACAGCGACACTTTCGAAATCACGATCAGGGGCACGATGGCCCACGGCTCGGCTCCGCAGCGGGGCGTCGATGCCGTCGTCGTCGCGGCCGAAGCAGTCACGGCCCTCCAGACAATACGCAGCCGCCGCACGAACACACGCCAGCCGCTCGTGCTCAGCATCGGAGTGATCGAGGGCGGGCAGCGCCACAACATTATCGCCGACTCGGTCCGGCTCGCCGGCACGGTGCGCACCTGCGACGCCGCCTTCCGCGACACCGTCGTGGAGATGATGAAACAGATCCTCGGCGGAGTGACGGCGGCGCACGGGGCAACCTACGAACTCGATTATCGGAAAGGCTACCCCAGTGTGATCAATGACGCGGCGCTCGTGAAACGGACCCTGCCCGCCTTTCAACGGCTCCTCGGGGAAGAGAATGTCATCGAGATGACGCCGGGGATGGGTGGGGAGGATTTCTCTTTTTTCGCGCAGGTGAGCCCCGGCTTTTACTTCCGGCTCGGCGTCGCGAACGAGGAACGCGGCATCACCGGCGAGATCCACACGCCCGCCTTCGATGTGGATGAAGAATGCCTCAAAACCGGCGTCGCAGTGATGGCGGCGGCGGTGTGTGATTATCTCGATAAAGACAAATAGGCCTTTACCCGACCTCGCGGGATTCTCCCGCACTAGTGCGACACGGGGGAAAAGGGCGCGGGGGCGATCATTGGCCCGCAATGCGGGCTTGCATCGGCTATACCGAGGCGGTAGGCAGTTTCGCCATGATGATTCCACGCCTTCTCAAACTCGTCAGCTTCGCCCTTTCCGCCTTCGCCGCGATCACCCTCGCGCAGGACGCGCGTGCGCCTCTCTCACTGAAAGGGCTTGACGGCAAGCCGGTCGAGGTCCTCGCGACAGAGGGCAAGAAGGCGGTAGTTCTCTTTTTTGTATCCCCCTACTGCCCCACCTCAAACAACTTCGGTCCTGAAATGAAGGGGATCGAGGATGACTTCGCGGCTGACTTCGCCTTTCGCTATCTCCACTCGGACTCCTCGGTCAAGGCGGCTGACATCCTGCAACACGCTTCGATGATGGGCTTCGAAAGCCCCGTCCTCGACGACACGGCCCAGGTCCTCGCGAAAAAACTCGGAGCAAAAATCACCCCGGAAGTCATCGTGCTCGATCCGGCGGGGACGCTTCTCTATCAGGGGCGCCTCAACGATCTTTACCTCGGCCCCACGAAACGCCAACGCGAGGTGAAGGTGCACGATCTGCGTGATGCGCTGGCCGCGATCAAGGCCGGCGTGCCCGTCCCGACGCCGCGGACCGAAGCCGTCGGGTGCAAAATCACCGGGGTCGAGTGAGCGTGCCCTGGAAAAGTAGCGTAGGCTTCCAGCCAATGCAGCCGGGTTCGACGCCGAGGTATTTCGGGGCCCTTAGACCCTTTGCTCGCTGAAACAGCGCCGCCTTTTCAGCGAAGGGAGCGGCGGTCTCCTTCCATCGTCTTTCCCGTCGATGGCTCGGACAGTAGGCCCACGCTACTTTTCGCACACGGCAACGGGTGGTGAATAACAAAAAGCCCATGCCTTTACAGGCACGGGCTTTTCGAAAAGATCCTAACTGGCGAAAGGATCGAGCGATCAGGCTTCCTGACCGACAGCGTAGCGGGCGAAACGCGAGATCGTGACGGTGTCGCCGGTCGCTTTGCCGAGGGCGTCGAGGAGCCCCTGGATCGTCGTGTCGTTGTCCTTGATGAAGGGCTGGTCGAGGAGACAGTTGGTGGCGTAGAACTTGCCAAGCTTGCCGTCGATGATTTTCTCGATGATCTCGGCGGGCTTGCCTTTCATCTGCTCGCGGAAGATGTCGCGCTCGGCTTCGACCTTCTCGGTCGGGACCTGGTCACGATTCACACAGATGGGCTGGGCGGCCGCGATGTGGAGAGTGAGGTCTTTCACGAAAGTGCCGAAAGCTTCGGTCGCCGCAGTGCCCGCCTTGGAGCAGTTCACTTCGACGAGGACACCGACGCGACCCTGCATGTGGATGTAGGAACCGACAACGCCTTCACCGGCGAGTTCATACTTCGCGAAGCGGTTGAGCCCCATGTTTTCACCGAGCTGGCCGACCTTGGCCTTGATGAACACTTCGAGCGTCTGGGAGGGGTCCTGCGCGAGGGGCTGGGCCTGAAGCGCGGCGACGGAGTCGACGCTTTCGCTCGAAGCGATGTGATCGATGATCGCCTCGACAAAGTCGCGGAAATTGTCGTTTTTCGCGACGAAGTCAGTCTCGCAGTTCACTTCGACAAGGATGCCGGTTTTCCCTCCCTCAACGAGGCGCGAGGCGATGACACCTTCTTTGGCGGCACGACCGGCCTTCTTGTCGGCGTCGGCAATGCCCTTCTTGCGAAGAACGGTCTCGGCGGCGGCGAGGTCTCCCTGGGCTTCCACGAGAGCGGCCTTGCAGTCCATCATGCCCGCGTTGGTCTTGTCGCGGAGGGTTTTGATCAGTTCAACAGTGATTTCAGCCATAGTATGTAGTGCGTTTTAGTTAAGCGTAGCGGAGGAACCCGCAATGAGGGTTCCGTGTCAATTTTGGAGGATTTCCCGCGGGCGCAAACGCAGGCCCGGGAAACAGAGAGGCGGGTCCATCATGAACCCGCCCGCATGGATCAGACCACGGAAACAACCGGGTCGATCAGCTTCTTCAAAACCACTCGGATCGAGCGGATCGCGTCATCGTTCGCGACGATGGGGTAATCGATCACATCCGGATCGGCGTTGGAGTCAACCATCGCCACGATGGGGATGCGGAGCTTGCGGGCCTCGTTGATGGCGTTGTATTCACGGGCCGAGTCAACGATGACCATGGCGTCAGGAAGGCGGTCCATTTTACGGATGCCGGAAAGACGGAGGTGGAGCTTGTCTTTCTCACGATTGAGCGAGGCAATTTCCTTCTTGCTCATCTTCTTGAAATCGGGTGACTTCTGGAGATTCTCAAGCGACTCCATGCGCCCGACACTGCGGCGCACGGTGGGAAGGTTGGTGAGCGTGCCACCGAGCCAGCGGTGATTCACGTAATACTGACCGGTCGCCTCGGCGGCCTCGCGGACGGCATCCTGCGCCTGGCGCTTACAGCCGACGAAGAGGACACGCTTTCCTTTGGAAACGAGATCGCGGAGGAATGAGGAGGCGCTGTCGAGCTGCTCGGCCGTCTTCTCGAGGTTGATGACGTGGACGTTGTGGCGCTCCCCGAGGATGTAGGGACGCATTTTCGGGTTCCACTTGCGGGACTGGTGTCCGAAATGAACGCCGGCTTCGACGAGTTCAGTGATGAGTTCGATTGACATAATAGAAGTGGTTCCTTGTGGCAGGAGACCGGATTTGATTTGAAAAGCGCCATCTTTTTCAAGGCTCCCTGCCGTTTCGGGCATTCGCTTTTCAGTTTTTTAGAGGATGGACAGGAGCGGGCGGCACTAAACCGCTGAAAATCTTAAAATCAAGGGAAAAGCCGGGGCGCAGACTCCTGCCTGCACCCCGGTGTTAAAGCTTTCTCCACGATCTCAGGCGAGTTCGCTGAGGATATCGAGGGGGTTCTCTTCGTCCTCTTCCGAAACATCGTTGAAGATATCTTCGGGCTGGGCGTGCTCGACGACGCCGAGATTCCGGGTCGTATGGAAGCCGGTACCGGCGGGGATGAGGTGACCCATGATGACGTTCTCTTTGAACCCGCGAAGGTAATCGATACGTCCCAGAGTGGAGGCTTCGGTAAGGACACGGGTGGTGTCCTGGAACGAGGCCGCCGAGATAAAGCTGTCCGTCTCGAGCGATGCTTTCGTGATCCCGAGGAGGACGGGCTCGCCTTCGGCTGCCTTACCACCCTGCTCGATCATGTCGGCATTGATCGCTTCGAAGGTCGTCTTCTCGATCTGGTCACCCCAGAGGAACTGGGTATCGCCGGGATCGGTGATGCGGACCTTGCGGAGCATCTGACGAATGATGATTTCAATGTGCTTGTCATTGATCTCCACCCCCTGGAGGCGATACACGTCCTGGACCTCGCTGACGAGGTGCTCCATGAGCGCGTGGGGGCCGAGGATCTCCAGAATATCGTGAGGAATCACGGCACCTTCGGTCAACTTCTGGCCTTTGTGAACGGAGTCACCAGGCTGCACAAGGTAGTGCTTGCCGAGAGGGATGAGGTGCTCCTCCTGCTCGCCGGTCTCGGTGTCAGTGACGATAAGCTTGCGCTTCGCGCGGATCGTTCCACCGATGGAGACTTCACCGTTGATCTTGGCGATCTCGGCGACTTCTTTCGGTTTACGGGCTTCGAAAAGCTCGGCCACCCGGGGAAGACCACCGGTGATGTCCTTCGTTTCGGACACTTTCCGCGGCGTCTTGGCAAGCTGATCACCACCGGTCACGGCCTGACCTTCTTTCACCGAAAGGTGGGCTCCGGTCGGGATGGAGTAGGCCGAGAGCTCGTCGCCGGTCTTGGGATCAACGATGAGGATCTGCGGGTGGAGGTCTTCCTTGTGCTCGATAACGACGAGGCCTTTCGTGTTGGTCTCCTTGTCGATCTCGGTGTCGAGGGTAATGCCCTGGATCATGTCGCGGAACTTGATCTTCCCGCTCTTCTCGGTGATGACCGGAACGGAGTAGGGATCCCAGGTCGCGAGGGTGTCGCCCTTTTTGATCTCGCTATTGTCGGCGAAACGAATCACCGAACCACTGACGATGTTGTAAGACTCGAGCTCGCGGCCGTCTTTCTCGTGAATCGAGATGGTGCCGTTTTTGTTCAGCGCGACGAACATTTTGTCGGGCGTCTCAACCACGCGGAGGTTGTTGTAGTGAATCGTCCCCTTTGCCTTGGCCTTGATGATGGGCTGCTTGAAGGTTCCCGAAGCAACCCCGCCGACGTGGAAAGTACGCATCGTGAGCTGCGTTCCGGGTTCCCCGATGGACTGCGCCGCGACGATCCCGACGGCTTCACCTATCTTCGCCATGACGTTGGAGGAAAGGTTCATACCGTAACACTTCGCACAGCAACCGCGACGGCTCTCACAGGTGAGGACGGAACGGATTTTGAGCTGCTCGTGCCCGATGTCGTTGAGACGCAGGGCGATGGCCTCGTTGATCATGTCGCCGGGATTGACCACGGTCTCGGCACCGTTGACCACCTTCTCGGCGGAGACACGGCCGTAGATCCTCGTTTTGAGGTCAACGACCTCTTCATCCCCTTCGTAGATGGACTTGACGACGATGCCGTTGGCGGTGCCGCAATCCTGCTCGGTGATGATAACATCCTGAGCCACGTCGACGAGTTTACGGGTCATGTAGCCCGAGTCAGCTGTCTTCAGCGCGGTATCGGCAAGGCCTTTACGCGCCCCGTGAGTGGAGATGAAATACTCGAGCACGGAGAGACCCGAACGGAAGTTCGAAATAATGGGGCGCTCAATGATCTCGCCGGAGGGCTTGGCCATCAGACCGCGCATCCCGGACAGCTGCTTGATCTGCTGGCGGTTACCACGGGCGCCGGAGTCGACCATCATGAAGAGCGGACTCGGCAGATTTTTGCCTTCGTTGTGCTCAATCGTGCGGAAGAGCGCCTTGGTGATCTCGTCACCGGCGTGGGTCCAGATATCAACGATCTTGTTGTAACGTTCCTTGTTGGTGATCACACCGGAACGATACTGATCGTTGGCCTTCTTGACTTCGGCGGTGGCCTGCTCGACCTCGGTCGCCTTCTCGGCGGGGATGAGCATGTCAAAGATCCCCACGGAAGTGCCGGAACGGGTCGCCTCGCGGAAGCCGAGTGACTTCAGCGCGTCGAGCGACTTCACGGTGCCTTCCTGGCCGGAGACCTGGTAGCAACGCCAGATAATGTCCGAGATCTGCTTTTTCGCGACAGTGGCGTTGAAGAAACCGAGCTCTTCGGGCCAGATTTCGTTGAAACGAACGCGACCGGCGGTGGTAATAAGGATCTTGCGTTCCTTGTCTCCGTAAATGCGACCGCTCGAACCGAAGTCGGGGTTGCGCATGCGGATAGGGTCGTGCATGTCGATGCGGCGGCTTGCGACGGCGAACTCCACCTCTGAGGTATCGGCAAAGAGCGGCAGGGTGCGCTCAAGTTCGGGGTCGCGAAGCGGGATCTGGCGGCAGTAGGTGAGGAAGTAAACCCCGAGAATGATATCCTGCGAAGGCACCGTGATGGGCTTGCCGCTCGAAGGGGTGAAGATGTTGTTCGGCGCGAGCATGAGCATGCGCGCCTCCAACTGGGCTTCGACCGAGAGCGGGACGTGAACGGCCATCTGGTCACCATCGAAGTCGGCATTGTAAGCCGTACAAACGAGGGGGTGAACCCGGATCGCCGATCCTTCGATGAGGACGGGCTCGAAGGCCTGAATCGAGAGACGGTGCAGAGTGGGCGCACGATTGAGGAGGACGGGGTGACCCTTCGTCACCTCCTCGAGGATGTCCCACACTTCGGAGGTCTTGCGCTCGATCAGCTTCTTGGCGCTGCGCACGGTGTGCACGTAGCCGAGTTCTTTGAGACGGCGGATGATGAAGGGCTCGAAAAGGACGAGCGCCATCTTCTTGGGAAGACCGCATTGGTGGAGTTTGAGGTCGGGGCCGATCACGATGACGGAACGACCCGAGTAATCGACCCGCTTGCCGAGAAGGTTCTGACGGAAACGGCCACCCTTACCCTTGAGCATGTCGGAGAGCGACTTGAGGGCGCGGTTGCCGGCACCGGTGACGGCGCGACCGTGACGCCCGTTGTCGAAAAGAGCGTCGACGGCCTCCTGAAGCATGCGCTTTTCGTTCCGGATGATGACGTCCGGGGTCTTGAGCTGGAGCAGGTTCTTGAGACGGTTGTTCCGGTTGATGACACGACGGTAAAGGTCGTTCAAATCCGAAGTCGCGAAACGCCCGCCTTCGAGCGGCACGAGGGGACGGAGGTCCGGAGGGATGACGGGGAGCACTTCGAGAATCATCCACTCGGGACGGGTCTTCGAGTTGTGAAACCCCTGAGCCAGCTTGAGGCGCTTGGCGAGCTTCTTGCGGACCTGCTTGGAACGGGTCTTGCCCATCGCTTCCTCAAGATCGACGATGATGGAGGGCAGATCGATGCGGGCGAGGAGGTCGCGAACCGCTTCGGCACCCATGCCGGCCTGGAAGCCTTCGACACCATACTCGTCCTGGGCATCGCGGAACTCGAGCTCAGTGAGGAGCTGACCGGCCTCGAGCGGGGTGTTGCCCGGGTCGATAACGATGTAATCCTCGTAATAAATGACGCGCTCGAGCTGGCGGGCGCTCATGTCGAGCATGAGGCCGATGCGCGAGGGCATGCACTTATAAAACCAGATGTGAGAAACGGCGACAGCGAGCTCAATATGGCCCATGCGCTCGCGACGGACGCGGGAGAGGGTCACCTCGACGCCGCAACGGTCACACACGGTGCCCTTGTGCTTGATGCGCTTGTACTTGCCGCAGGCACATTCCCAGTCCTTCGTCGGACCGAAAATGCGCTCACAGAAGAGACCGCCCTTTTCAGGCTTAAAGGTCCGGTAGTTGATCGTTTCCGGATTCTTTACCTCGCCGCGGCTCCACGAACGGATCGTGTCGGGGTTGGCAACAGTGATGCGAACGTGGTCGAAGCTGTCGGACTTGCGCTCAAGGCCGAAGATTTCGTCGAGGTGGGATTCAGAGCTGAGGGATGGGACTGACATGATGGGAAGAAGCTGAGGTTCGAAGAAGACGAAGGATTCCGGGGTCGCGACGATCAGATAATCGCGAGACTGTCGGTGAGGATTTCCTCGGGCGAGCGGTCCGAGGAACCGACGCGCACGTCGAGACCCAGACTCTGCATTTCCTTGATCAACACGTTAAACGACTCGGGAGTGCCGGCGTCCAGCGTGTTGTCGCCTTTGACGATGGATTCGTAAATCCGGGTACGTCCCTGGACGTCATCGGATTTAACGGTGAGAAGCTCCTGCAGGGTGTAGGCAGCCCCGTAGGCTTCGAGAGCCCAGACTTCCATTTCCCCGAATCGCTGACCACCATACTGCGCCTTACCACCGAGCGGCTGCTGGGTGACGAGGGAGTAAGGCCCGACCGCACGTGCGTGGATTTTATCCTGCACGAGGTGACCGAGCTTAAGCATGTAAATGGTTCCAACCACGACCGTCTGGTAGAAGGGATCCCCCGTCCTGCCGTCATAAAGCTGGGATTTCCCGTTGGTCCCGATCCACTCAAAGCCTTTAACCTTCTGAGCTTCCTCGAGATACTCGACGATCTTCGATTCCGGAATACCGTCGAAAACAGGAGTGGCGACTTTGAAACCGAGTGCCTTCGCGGCTACCCCCAGGTGGGTCTCAAGCACCTGACCGACGTTCATCCGGCTCGGCACCCCGAGAGGGTTAAGACAGATATCGATCGGCGTCCCGTCTTCGAGGAAAGGCATGTCCTCCTCGGGGACGATCGTCGCGACGACCCCTTTGTTCCCGTGACGACCGGCCATTTTGTCACCGACGGAGAGCTTGCGCTTCTTCGCGACGTAGACCTTGACCTGCTTGATGACACCGGGATCAACTTCATCACCGGACTCGATGCGGTCGAGCTGGCGTTCCCGCTCCATATCGACGTCGGCGAACTTGGTCTCGTAACTGGCAACGATGTCAAAAATCTTGTTACGGATCGGACTCGGATCAATCTCGATGTTGGAGTAGTTGTCGGCAAGCTTCCGCAGGATCGTCTTGGTGATCTTGCGGTTCGCCGGGACGATGATCTCGCCGGTGCGCCCGTTCACCACATCAAGCGGGATTTTCTCACCCAGAAGAATGTCGGAGAGCTTCTCGGTGAGCTGTTCGGTGAGCTCCTCGTGGCGGCGCTTGTGCTCGTCGATGATCTGCTTCTGTTGCTTTTGCTGCTCTTTCGGATCGAGCTTTTCCTTGCTTGAGGCGTTGCGCGAAGAGACGCGAACATCCATCACGATGCCGACACAACCCGACGGAACGCGGAGAGAAGTATCCTTCACATCAGCGGCCTTTTCCCCGAAAATAGCGCGCAGGAGGCGCTCCTCGGGAGCCAGTTCGGTTTCGCTCTTCGGCGTAATCTTGCCGACGAGAATATCTCCGGGCTTCACTTCCGCCCCGACGCGAATGACGCCGTCCGGCCCGAGATCCTTGAGGGCTTCCTCGCCGACATTCGGGATGTCACGAGTGATTTCTTCAGGACCGAGCTTTGTGTCACGGGCACCGATATCGAACTCATCGATGTGGATCGAGGTGTAGACATCCTCTTTCACGATGCGCTCGGAAATGACGATGGCATCCTCGAAGTTGTAACCGTTCCACGGCATGAAGGCGACAAGCACGTTCCGACCGAGGGCGAGTTCGCCGTGCTCGGTGTTCGGGCCGTCTGCGAGAACCTGACCAGCCTTGATCTTCTCGCCGCGGCGAACGATGGGCTTCTGGTTGATGCAAGTCCCGGCATTGGAACGCATAAACTTGCGCAACGGGTAAACGTAAGTGCCGTTTTCCTTGTCGCTCTTCAGCTTGAAGGGATTGGTCATGAACTGAGCCTCGGAACAGGGCAGTTCACCGTCTTTGGTGATGATGACAATCTCGGCGGTAGCGGCGGCTACGATCCCGTTACCCTCCGCCACGACGACAGCGCGTGAATCACGGGCAACTTTGCCTTCCATCCCGGTGCCCACATAGGGAGACTCGGACACAAGAAGCGGCACCCCCTGGCGCTGCATGTTCGAACCCATGAGAGCCCGGTTCGCATCATCGTGCTCAAGGAAGGGAATGAGCGAGGCCGCCACCGAAACGAGCTGCTTCGGCGAGACGTCCATGTAAGTCGCTTCGGTCGGGTCCACTTCGATGAATTCACCGAGGTGACGAACGGTGATCTTCTCAGTGAGGAAGTTGCCTTTGTCATCAATCGGGTTATTAGCCTGGGCGATGAGGTAGCTTTCCTCCTGGTCGGCGGTGAGGTAATCGATCTTTTTCGAAACCTTACCCTTCACGATGCGGCGATAGGGAGTTTCAATGAACCCGAACTCGTTGATCCGTGCATAACAGCTCATCGAGTTGATGAGACCGATATTCGGACCTTCCGGGGTCTCGATCGGACAGATACGGCCGTAGTGCGAGGGATGAACATCGCGGACTTCGAATCCGGCGCGGTCACGGTTGAGACCGCCCGGCCCAAGAGCGGAAAGACGGCGCTTGTGGGTCAGTTCCGAGAGCGGATTAATCTGATCCATGAACTGACTGAGCTGCGAACGACCGAAGAAGTCGCGCACCACGGCAGCGAGGGCCTTGGGATTGACGAGCTTAGACGGGGTCATGCCGTCGAGATTGATGTCAAAAAGAGTCATGCGCTCTTTGACGAGGCGTTCGGTCCGGGCGAGACCGACGCGGCACTGATTCGCGAGAAGCTCACCCACAGCGCGGATACGGCGGCTGCCGAGGTGATCGATATCATCGAGAACCCCTTCTCCCCGGCGGAGCCCGAAGAGATAATCCATCGAAATGAGGAAATCGTCTGCGGTAATGACACGCTCGTTGTCGTCAACGTCGAGACCAAGCTTCTGATTGATCTTGTAACGACCTACCCGGGTCAGATCATATTTCTTGGCGTCGAAGAAGAGGCGTTTCAGGAGAGCGCGGGCATTGGCCACGGTCGGCGGG
Source organism: Akkermansiaceae bacterium UBA6138 (assembly GCA_002422425.1). Classification (GTDB taxonomy): domain Bacteria; phylum Verrucomicrobiota; class Verrucomicrobiia; order Verrucomicrobiales; family DEV007; genus Arctic95D-9. Next base: position 31,440 of record DIVG01000049.1, read on the forward strand.
TCACCGGGGCGGAGTCGACGGTAGATGTCCTTGAGCGCTTCCTCCTCGTTTTTCGCGGGGTCTTTGCGAAGTGACTTAATGAGGAGGTCATCGTGCGAGGCGGTGATAACCGGCACGGACTTCACGCCGAGAGAGTGAAGTTGGGTGATCGTCGCGAGAGTAAGGGGCTCGTATGCCTTTGCGACGACCATGTCACCGTCGAGAACGTCGTTAAAGATGACCTTGTTGGCCAGTTCGGCTTCATCAATCGAGGGATCAATCTTCAACTTCTCGAAATCGTAGAACTGCTGGATGATATCCTCATCGGTCGGATAGCCGATCGCGCGGAGGAATGTCGTCGCGAGGAACTTGCGACGACGGCGGCGGCGGTCGAGGTAGACGTAGAGAAGGTCGTTCGTATCGAACTGGACCTCCATCCAGGTGCCGCGGTCGGGGATGATGCGGAATCCATAAAGAGTCTTGCCGTTGAGATGGAGGTTCGTCTCGAAGCAAACCCCGGGGGAACGGTGCAACTGACTCACGATGACACGCTCGGCCCCGTTGATGACGAAGGTCCCGCGCAGCGTCATCATGGGAAGCTCACCCATGTAGACGCGCTCTTCCTTGGTGCCCGACTCATCGGTAAGAGCGAAAGTGACATAAAGAGGCGCACTGAAGGTCTCACCGTCACGGAGCGCCTCAAGGGCGGTCAACTTGGGCTCGCCAACCTCATATCTCGAAAAGTTGAGCGTAAATTTTTCGTCGTAGCTCTGAATCGGGAACACTTCCTGAAAAACGGACTGCAGACCGGTCGAGACCCGATTTTCAGGGGCAACATCCTGTTGCAGGAACTCCTTGTAGGAGTCGAGCTGCACTTCGATCAGATTGGGCGTTTCGATCGCCTCCTCAATCTTGCCAAAGTACAAACGTTCAAGTTTTTCGGGTCGTGCTGACATATGGGCGCTGATAGGTTGGTCTAGGGGTCGTCTCTTTCTGAATTCCCGGCGACAAAACCACGATGCAGCCCTGCAGCTGCACACGCACCTTCGCCGGAACCCGAGAACAGGTCGTCAAATGAAAAGACGACGAAGTCCGAATGCTTTACGAAACATCCGGAATTCGGCGTCACTTCAAATTTGCGGTAAGGAAGAATCCACTTTCTCTTGATTGTCTACGATTGATGCAAGGACTTTCTTAACAAAAAGTGAAAAAAGTTGTCCCGGCCCGCGAACGGGCCGGGACAGTGAAAGGTAACTTACTTGACGTCGATCTTGGCACCGGCTTCTTCAAGCTTGGCCTTGATTGCTGCCGCCTCGTCCTTGGTAGCGCCTTCCTTAACCGGAATCGGTGCGCTCTCAACGAGTTTCTTGGCTTCTGCAAGACCGAGACCGGAAACCGCCTCGCGGACAGCTTTGATCACGGCGATCTTGTTGTCGCCGAACGAGGTCAGGATGACGTCGAAAGCGGTTTTCTCTTCGACGGGCTCACCCGCGCCGGCGGCCGGTCCGGCCATCATTGCCACGGGAGCCGCCGCGCTGACGCCCCACTTTTCTTCAAGAGCTTTCACGAGGTCCGCGACTTCGAGGACGGTGAGTCCGCTCAACTGATCAACTAATGCGTTTGTATCTGCCATATTTTTGGGTGGGTGTCTCCGCGTCGAAAAGCGCTCCGACAATTAACATGCTGCGCTCAGCATTCGGAAAGGAACCCGGTTTTGTTTTTTGGTTTTCCGGACCGCTCCATCGGGAGCACCCGGATAAAGAGAGAGTAAAATCAACCCTGATCGGCTTTCGCCTGAAGGACGCGGGCCAGAGCGGAACCGGGCTCGTTGAGCACCGTAACCAGCTTCTGGGCAGGAGAGGAGAAGACTCCAAGCAACTGCGAGCGAAGGACATCCATGGACGGAAGATCCGCCAGGGCGATGACTTTTGCGTCCTCCAGAAAGGCACCGTCGAGCACCCCACAACGGATCGCGAGCTTGTTGATTTCTTTGCCGTAGGTCTTAAGAACCTTGGCCGAAGCGCACACCTCAGCCGCACCGGTCACGATCGCCGTCTGCCCGTTAAGGTGGCCGGCAAGTTCGGAAGGGTAGTCCGCGGAATTTGCGGCCTGCTTCACAAAAGTGTTCTTGGCAACCTGGAGCTTGGCACCGGTGGCAGCAAGTCGCTTCCGGAGTTCCTGGAACTGGGCGACCTTCATCCCGGCATAATCAATGACGATAAGGAAGGGTGAATCGTTGATGGTGCTCAGAATGTCGTCGATGACGACTTTTTTTAATGCTTTCATCGTTTCGGAAATGGGGGGGGATTAAAATGGGTAATGCCTCCGGGGATCAATGCCATGGAGAGACGTCAACACGGATTCCGGGCACCATCGTGGCGGTGAGAGCCCCCTTCTGAAGGAAGATCCCCTTCGCCGTCGCAGGCCGGGCGTTCGTGATCGAATCGGCGACCGCTTTTCCGTTCTCAACGAGAGCGACCTCGTCAAAGGAAAGCTTCCCGATCGGGACCGAAATATTCCCGTTCTTGTCAAGCTTGAAGTCAATCCGGCCGGCCTTGACGGCCTTCACCGCACCGGCGGTGTCATCTGTCACCGTACCTGTCTTCGGGTTCGGCATGAGGCCGCGCGGCCCGAGTTGACGACCCAACTTCCGGACCTCAGACATGGCGGAGGGCGTCGCGATAACCGCGTCGAAGTCCATGAAACCACCCATGACCTCCTTGATGAGCGCCTCGAAGCCGACATGCTCGGCACCGGCTGCCTTGGCCTCGGCCGCTGCTTCCCCTTCGGCGAAAACGAGAACGCGGACGTCTTTACCGCTTCCGTGAGGAAGAGGGCAGGTACCGCGGACCATCTGATCGGACTGACGGGGATCAACCCCCATGCGGAAGGTGAGAGTCACGGTCTGATCGAATTTCGGGGCCGGGAATTTCTTCACGAGGGACACCGCGTCTTCGATCGAGTAGATCGCCATGCTGTCCACCATTTCAGCGGCAGCCCTGTATCGTTTGCTTCTTTTTTTTGCCATGTTCGGAGTGCAGTGCGAGCGGGTGTTTTTCACCCTCCTGCGTTTTTGTTTTTCAAAAATCAGTCAACGATTTCGAGACCCATCTGACGGGCGGTCCCGGCGAGGATGCGGCAGGCCATCTCCTCATCGCTGGTATTCATGTCTTCCATCTTGTTGCGGGCCACTTCGAGAAGCTGCGCGCGGGTCAACTTGCCGACTTTCTTCTTGTGCGGCTCGTTGGAACCGGACGCGATGTTGGCCGCTTTTTTCAGAAGCACCGCAGCGGGAGACTTCTTCGTAATAAAAGTGAAGCTCTTGTCCGCGTAGACACTGATGACGACGGGGAGAATATCACCTTCGCTACCCTGGGTCTGCGCATTGAACTGCTTGCAGAACTCCATAATATTCACCCCGGCCTGACCGAGCGCCGGACCAACCGGAGGGGAAGGGTTCGCCTTGCCTGCAGTAATCTGCAGCTTGATTAGTTTTACTACTTCTTTAGCCATCGTGCTTCTTTGTTGAAATGTGTATCAGTGAGGACCCTCTCAGCCCAGTTCGACCTGCCAGTATTCCAGGGGAACGAGTGTCTCGCGTCCGAAAATGTTGACCGAGACCATGAGCTCGCCCTTCGCTTCGTTAATTTCGGCAATAACCCCGGCCTGCCCCTGAAAAGGACCGTCCGAGACCACGACCGAATCGCCCACCTCGTGAGAGACGGCCGGCTTGACACTGCCCTCGCGCTCTTTGATTTGCGCCAGCATGCTGTCCACCTCGTGCTTCGGCATCGGCATCGGATTGCCCTTGGTGCCGGCAAAATTGATGATTCCGTCCGTCTCCTGGATAAAGTACCAGGTCCGGTCAACGAGCGTATTATCCTCGTTGAGGAGGTGCATATTGATGATGATGTATCCGGGATAGAACTTTCGGTTCGCTTCGCGCTTCTGACCTCCCTTAACTTCGGAGATGCGCTCCTGCGGCACGAGCACTTCAAAAATGAGGTCACTCATCTCCTCGGACTCGCGACGGCGCTCGATGTTGTCGCGCACCTTCAACTCCTGCCCGGAGAGAACGTGAATGACATACCACTGGTCTTGGGCTGCGGGGATAGTAGGCATCGATCGTTTGGAGATTCGGGTTGACCGGCAGGCTAGAAGCCGGTCGTCAAAAAGGACATGACGTGGTGCATCGCAAAATCAATCGTCGCAACAAAAGCACCGAGAAGGACCATCGCAATGAGAACGACAATAGTGGAGTCAATGAGCTGCTTGTATTTCTTGAGACCCTTTTCTTTCGGGTCCCAGGGCCAGGTGGCTTTCTTTAGCTCACCCCTCACTTCGCCAAGGTATTTTCCTATTTTCATGTCGATAACGGTCATCAGGGACCCCGGCCTCTTTGAATGGCAGGGCAGGCGAGACTCGAACTCGCAACCAACGGTTTTGGAGACCGCTACTCTACCAATTGAGCTACTGCCCTCTTTAAAATGTTACTTAGTGGCGGAAAGAGGGGAGCCGACAACTCGGGTCCCCTCCAGGCTTTTCGGAAGTGAGCTGCGGGTGATATCACCCGCAGCCCCCCGAAAAATTTCAGTTCTTACTCGACGATATCGGAGACACGTCCGGCACCAACAGTGCGACCACCTTCACGAATAGCGAAGCGGATCGTCTTCTCCATGGCGATAGGGGTGAGAAGCTCAACCTCGATGGCGACGTTGTCACCAGGCATGACCATCTCGACGCCGGCGGGAAGCTTGACCGAACCGGTCACATCCGTCGTGCGGAAGTAGAACTGGGGACGGTAGTTGTCAAAGAAAGGAGTGTGACGGCCGCCCTCATCCTTGCTGAGAACGTAGACCTCGGCCTTGAACTTCTTGTGAGGCTTGATCGAACCGATCTTCGCAATCACNNCGGAACATTTCGATATCGGTCACGGTCGTCTTCTGCGTGTCACGGATACCAACGATCTCGACTTCGGACATCTTCTTGATGATACCGCGCTCGATACGACCAGTGGCAACGGTGCCGCGACCTTCGATCGAGAACACATCCTCAACCGGCATAAGGAAGTCACCATCGACCGGACGCTCCGGAAGCGGAATGTATTCATCAACAGCTTCCATGAGCTTCATGATGTTGGCGCGGTGGGTCGCGTCGCCCTCAAGGGCCTTGAGAGCGGAACCGCGGACGATCGGAATATCATCACCGGGGAACTCATATTGTGAAAGAAGTTCCCGAATTTCCATTTCAACGAGATCAAGAAGCTCTTCGTCATCGACCTGATCGACCTTATTGAGGAAAACAACCAGAGCCGGCACACCGACCTGACGCGCGAGGAGGATATGCTCACGGGTCTGGGGCATCGGACCGTCGGCAGCGGAAACAACGAGGATACCACCGTCCATCTGAGCCGCACCGGTAATCATGTTCTTCACATAGTCAGCGTGACCGGGGCAATCCACGTGAGCGTAGTGACGATTGGCGGTCTGGTACTCAACGTGAGCGGTGGAGATAGTGATACCGCGCTCGCGCTCTTCGGGAGCGCCGTCGATTTCATCATACGCACGCTTCTCCGCCAGTCCGAGATCAGCAAGAGTTGCCGTGATCGCTGCGGTGAGGGTGGTTTTGCCGTGGTCAACGTGACCGATCGTGCCCACGTTCACGTGAGGCTTGGTGCGTTCGAATGCTGCTTTAGCCATTGTCGTTTGGTTTTTTTGTTGGTTTTTCTTAAAGATGACCGTCCTGCACGGACTCTTAAAAAGCTACCGCTGCGGAATCGCTCTGTGATATCGTTCTCTACTAACTCAAGTGGAGCTCTTGATGGGAATTGAACCCATGACCTCTTCCTTACCAAGGAAGTGCTCTACCCCTGAGCTACAAGAGCCTTTCAGCACCTTGAGCTGCAAGGACCAGGTGATCCAGTAACTCAGGCTTCTAACTCTCCCTGAAAGGCAATAAAGCCCCGGCTGCCTTTCCCTTGCGGGGGCGAGCACCGAGGCCAATGGCCGGACTGGCAGATTTAGGGGCGAAAGCTACTCGACCCGCCGCGTCTGTCAAAAAATTATTCCGAATTCGTTTAAAAAAGCCCCCATCCCCCTTTTACTCGGGCACATCCGCGGCAAAACGACGGATCGCGAGGGCGTTTCCGGTAGCCTCGTCGATATCGATGATGACGCCGCGCAATCCAACCCCCCCCTTCGCCACCGGGAACCGGCTCGGGGTAGAGGTGCGAAAACGGTCGATGACAGGCTCCACCTCCCGACCGAGGATGGAGTGCAGCGGTCCGCACATCCCCGCGTCGCAGAGAAAAGCGGTGCCCCCGGGGAAAATCTGCTCGTCGGCCGTCTGCACGTGAGTATGGGTGCCGACGACGGCGGAAACGGTCCCGTCGAGGGCTCGCCCGAGGGCGATCTTCTCACTGGTCGCCTCGGCGTGAAAATCGAGAAAAATGACTTTCACCCCCTCGTCGGTTCTTAGCCTCGCCACCTCGGCCTCGACCGCAAGAAAAGGGTTCTCCAGCGGTGGCTGCATAAAACTGCGCCCCTGGGCATTCATCACGGCGACCTTTCCCTTGGCCGTCTCAAGGACAATGGAGCCGCCCCCGGGGACACCGGGAGGATAGTTAATCGGCCGCAACACCCGGGGTTCCATTTCCATAAAATCCATGATCTCGGACTGATCCCAGACATGGTCACCTGTTGTGATCACGGCAATACCGGCCCTGAGAAGGTCGATCGAAATCTTCGGCGTGATCCCGCGACCGCCGGCCGCGTTTTCCCCGTTGGCGATGATAAAGTCGATCTCCTCCTCCGTTTTAATGAAGGGAAGTCGCGAAATAACCGCTTTTCGCCCCGGTTCCCCGACAATATCTCCTAGAAATAGAATTCTGAGCATGCTTCACTTATTCTGCCTGCTTTCCTCCCGGGGAAACCGAAAAGTTTCACTCTCTTGAACGCCGTCCAAGAAATTCACCGTTTTTTCCCGCGCCGCGCGCTCCCGCTGCTCGCAGGCGTCTTTTTTTTTCTCTGCTCCCCCGGCAGCCCCGCCGAAACCGTCACGCAGGAGGAGACGGACTTCACCGCGCCCTTTCCCGTCATCGCCCGCCTCGGTCAGGTCCCTGACTGGTCGGCCCTCGACGCCTATCAGGGCACGATCACCCGCGAGGAATTTACTTACCTGCTCAATCACTGCTACGCGCGCCGCCCCGAAGACGCCGCCGACTGCATCCGTATCCAGACGGATCGGGCGCTGATTCTCAAGCAATCGAACTTCCCCGAACGCGGCTGGTATGATCTGCGCTTTCGCACCGAGGACGATCTCTCCACCGACGGCCCGCGTTTCTGGCGCCGCCCGACCGAGATCGATGATCTCCCCGCCAACTCCACCAAACCACTGGAGGGACTGCGCATCGCGATCGATCCGGGCCATATCGGAGGCAAATGGGTCACCTGGGATGACCGCCATTTTCTTTTGGGAAAAGACACCATCCCCGTGAAGGAAGGGGAGATGACTCTGATCGTCGCCCGTCTCCTCGAACGGGACCTCAGCCTCCTCGGCGCGACGGTCTATTTAACCCGTGAATCAAACAATCCCACGACCTCCGAGCGGGTCGAAACGCTGCAGGAGGAGGCGCGCGCTTACCTCACCCGTCGGGGGCAGATCCCCTCGCCCGGTCTCATCGCAAGCACGGCAAAGGCGATGTTCGCGATCTCCAGCGAAATTCGCTCGCGCGGGGTGATCCTTAACGAGAGCATCCGCCCCGACCTCGCCCTCTGCCTGCACTTTGATGCTTCCCCGTGGGGAGGGAAACCCGCCTTTCGCTCGCCGAATCACCTTCACCTCCTCATCAACGGCTGTTACTCGCGCGGTGAAATCGCCGAGGACGACACCCGCTTCGAAATGACGCTTCGCATCCTCCAGCGGATTTACTACGAAGAACTCGCCCTCTCCGATGTCGTCTCGAAAACCATGCAGAAAGAGACCCGCCTCCCCGCCTTTCACTATGACGGCAAAAGCGGGATGTCGGTCAACGACAACGAACTGGTCTGGGCGCGCAACCTCCTCGCGAACCGGGTCTTTTCGTGCCCCGTACTTTTCTTCGAACCCTTCTGCATGAACCACCGCGAGACCCACCTGCGCGTCCAGGAGGGACCCTACGAAGGACTCCGCGAGATCAACGGGATCTACCGGAAGAACATCTATCAGGAATATGCCGACGGGGTGACTTCGGGGCTGATCCGCTATTATCGGAAAAAGCGGTGACTTCACCTGAAGATCGACGGATCAAGCCCGATCGTTCCGCGAATGCTGTCGATGTAGGAATCCTGATCATTCAGGAGTGCTTCGAGGGCGGCTGTCGTCTGCACAAGCCGGTCCGCGAGCCTGAGTCGGACGGCCTCTTTCTCGTAGTTCTTCTTCTCGAGAAAATCCTCAAGACAGACGATGTGCTGCTTGATGACCCGGATGCGGAGATCTTTCTTCGCAACGAGCCGCTCGCGATACCAGTCGCTCGCGAGGACCGCCTCCCGCTCGAAAAGACCGCGCACCCCGGGATCATGAATCGTTTTCCCCTCGTAAGTGCCGTGGGCCATGAGGTGCAGGAGCGCCTTGAGCGGGGGGATCGCGAGGTCGATCCCCCCGTCTTCGAAATAGCTGAGCGCGACACTTTTCTGAGTCTGGGTGATGTTGCGAATACCCGCGAGATAATCCTCCCGCCCCTGGAGTTCGGGCTTCAACATCTCTTCAGTGAAAACACTGCGGGGCTCGGCAAAGACGCGACCAAAGAAGGTCTCGACGAACTTCAGGGTGATGCGGTAACCGAGACGGCTTGCCGCGATGAGTTCTCCGTTCTCTTCAAAGTCCTTGAGCGGCTCAAGATAGCCTTCCGAGATGAGCCACTTCGGCTTCCGCTCGTTAAGGAACATGCGGCTCCAGACTTCGGGGACGATGAGGCTGACATCGTGGGCGACCTTGTATTTCGGACCGACATAGCCGGCCGCCGTGCTGAAGCCCTCGTAGCCGGTGAGCAGGTAGCTCATGAGGGCGGCGTTCAGGTCGATGATGGGCAGCAACGCGTTGAAAGGTCCCTTTGTCAGGGCTCCCTCGGATCCCGCGCCCGTGGTCGAGGGGGACTTCCCGGTCAGGCTAGCGATGAAGTCCATAAAGAGCTCGGGCAGCTCCTGGTAATGGATCGGCCCGTAAACCGCGAGAGCTCCGATCCCGGCGGCGTGATCGGGCGGGTTGTTACGACGGCCGGGAAGGACGGCGTGAACCGGATTGAGAACCGGCTTCCCGGCGGGAATGCGACGGTAAAGTCTCGCGCCCAACTCGCCAAGGTATTCGGCCCGGGGATTTTCCAGATCGGGTCGGTTCTGGAGGTAGCGCGGATTCTCACTCGGGGAACCGTCGACCAGGCGCGGATGGGCGGAGCTGATCGCGTAACCGGGGCTGCCTTCCGCTGCGGCGAAATCAAGCAGCGTCTTTTTCAGCGGAGGGGTGAAATAATCGAATCGGATCGCGTCCGAGATCAGGCTCGTGACCTCTTCGCGGGTTTTCGGTTCGTAGTTCGAAAAAAAGTTCCCGCCGCGGGAAAAATCGAGCTCGGTCTGTTTGTCGTAGCCCCGATGGATCGCATCGTCGGGACGCTGGAAAAGGCGATACTCGCAGTTCTGCGCAAATTTATAACTCGGAAAATCCACCTCCGGATGCATCAGGGAACGATCGAGGAGAGCCGCCGGAACGGTTATCGACGCGGTAATATCGTCCTCGCGCTGCAGCTTCGTTGCGGGAGAGAAATCCTTGCGCAGCCCGAACATGCGCCACGAGCCGTCTAGGTCGAAACCGACGCGCAGATAGCGGGTCATGACCGTGGCAAGACGATACTTCAGCAGGTAGCCCTGCTCTCCATTGATGCGGTCGACGCGGAAGCGGCTGCGCCAGTCGGTCCCCCAGTCCTCCTTCCAGTATCGCTTCAGGGTAAGGATGAAATCCTTGACGGTGCGCGGAATCGTCGCGATAAACTCGTTGTATTCGTCGGTGAACTCGTCGCTCGGGGAAAAAAGCCGCATGACCGAGCCGAGGGAACGCCCGGGATCGAGGATGGAGCGGCTCTTTGCCCCGGGGACACGCGGATTTTTGGCCCGGTCGCCGTAGTCGCGGGCGAGGAGCTGTTCGACGAGGGCCATGTCCTGCTCAAACCTCGGCATGATGACAGGACCCTCCTCCATCGCATCGGCGAGAGACTTGGATATCTCGGACTTGCCGCCGCCCGAGACGGTGCACGGCTTGTGACAGAAGGTGCCCTCGGCATTCGTCCCGACGAGGCGCCAGCGCTGTCCCGACGACGGTTTTCGCATCTCCACCTTGTAGCCTGACGGCAGCACATAAGTGCGGTTCGGCTGAAGCGGCAGCGTCTCCTCGACACCGTCTTTTTGCCACGTGACCGTCTGTGTCGTGAGATCCAGATCGGAGTCCTCGGGAATGAAGATGATGTCCGGGTAGGCGCGGTCCACCGCGTAGCCTTCGGCCTTCACTTCAACGAGATCACCGAGCAGCGCCGTCATTTCGCCGAAGGTATGATCAGCGTCACGACGATAGGGATCGAGCTGGAAATCCTCCCCCAGATCGAAGCTGGGGAAGACGAGCGCGCCACCGGCATGTTCCTCCTCGACAAGACCGTAGAGATTCGCGGCGTAGCTGATCTGGGTCTTCACCTCCTTCTTGCAATAACCGAAATAATTGTCTGCAATCAGTGTGACGATGACTCCCCCGGCATCGCGCGCCGTGACTTTGAAGGCGGAGCCGTTGTTGTAGAGCTCATCCTCATCGGACCAGCACATTCCGTCCCGCTTCTGCAAGTCGGTCGCCCCGGAGACGTGAGGCAGACCGACGTCTTTTTTTCGCATCGTGGTGAGATGGGGAGCGAGGATGACACAGCCGGTGTGGCCCGACCAGTGCTCCACGTCGAGACGGGCATCGTTCTCCGGGAGAAAGGGATCACCGGCATTTCCGAAAATAGACTCCACGAAGTCGAGATTGCTCACGAGATTGCCCGGAGCAAAAAAGCGGGTCTCCATCGTTTTCTCCTTTGAAAAGCCGGGAACCTCGGGACTGACGAGAGGGCGGAGCAGCAGCGAAACAAAGGCGCGAACAGGCTCGGGTTCCTCGCTGGTGAAGGGCAGGGTGAGGAGTTCGGCGGGGGGATTGAGAGCGGCCTTGAGGAGGCGGGCAAAGGTCACCTTCGGCACGGTGAGCTTGTCAGCGGCGACAGGGAGCCCTCCTTCGGTCACGTGGAAAACCCCCTTGGTGGTGCGGCGGTCCTTGGCCGGATTATGGCAGACCCCTTGCCATGTCCGGTAACTCGAGACGATGGACGATTCGAACCGGTCGCCGTTTGACGGCAGGGAGAGGAGCCGGGCAAGCCCGTGGCGCTCAAGAATGAGGGGATCGGGAAGCTTGGCCTCGCCCTCGGCAAAGACGCCGGTATCGGCGAGATATCGGTCGAGCCAGTCGGAGATGTGCCGATCGACGGGGGCTCGGTGACTTTTGAGAAGTCGCAAACGCTCCTGAAAATTCAGGAGGAGCGAACGCCCCATCTCGAGAAAGGGGAAGTCTGCCTCATCGCCGACGATGGGATAACCGCGGGCCGCGAGCTTGAGATTGATATAATCCCGTGCCCGGCGTTCATCGGCCCGACCGGGTTGAGGCGCTTCACCCTTGAATCCCACTCTGTCTTCTAAAAACTGACTCATACTTGCTCACAAAAAGTTTCCCGCCCGACTCGGAAGGACTCGAAGCGTCACGGTCGCACGTCCCGTGCCTTCCCGATAGAAAAACCGGCAACAGCGAAACGAAAAGCGTATATTCGCCACGCGCCGGAAGTCCCGCCCCGACGCCGGAACGGGCTACCCGCCCCCAGGAGCCGCCCCCCGGCTTTTCCTCAAGGCGAAACCCGGCCCGGATAAAGCGGCAGGGCGCTCAACGCCAGCCGTAGAGAGACCGCACCACTTCCCTGCGAGTGAGGCCGCTGTCGGCCTTGAGATCCTTCGCTTTTTCCCGGATTACGGCAGGGACGAGCTCAAGCCAGCGAGCGAGAAGCGCTTCGTCGATCGGCTCCGCGAGTGAGGCGTCGTGGTCGGGATACGCCTCCGCATACTGGCCGAAAGTCGAGGCCCACCTTACCTTCGTTCCTTCCTCCGGCTTCTTCAGTCCGTGCCATCCGCCCAGCGTGCCGAGCCACTGCACCGCAACAAAATCAGGATCTTCCGGAGTGACATCGCTGAAATAGAGCGTCGCCGCACCCTGCCGGTGGAGGAGATCCTGAAGCGTCCTCACCTCGACCTCCTGAACCCGGGGATTTTCCATCGCAAGCGCCAGATGCGCCGCCAATCCCGCCGCCTGCCCCAGCGCGGACCAGACCGGTTCGAGCCGCAGCGCCCCGAAGCCGACATGACTCGCACTCACCGCGACCGGGACGAGCAGATTGGTCACTTCGTTCGGCACGAGAGTCCCGTAAGCCACCTGAAAAGGCGCGTTCGCGACGTAAAATTCGCCGCTGTGTTTCCCGTCAAAGCGGGTTCCCGTCCGGCCCGTGCCGTGGCAGTTATGGGAGTAGTCCCCGATCGCAATGCTGTCGGCGACCGGCGGGAGGCGCACATCGTGCGGCGTCAGGCGGGTATCGTTCTGAGTGAAAACATGCATGCCCACCATGCGCCGGGCCTCCCTCACGTAGAGCTGCTCGGGCAGGTGTCCGTGATCGGGCCACTCATCCTGACAAAAACCCCACGAGAGCGCGTCTTGGCGAATCGATGCGGGGACCGCTTCATCGTGCTGCAAAAAATGGAGCATCCCGACCTGGTAGCGCGTGTGCTCATCGACGATACGCCGACGTTCCTCCTTTGACGCCGCCGGATAACCGTCGTTGCGATCAGGCATGGAGAGACGCACGACGCCATGTGACATGTCGTTGATATCGGCCTTGCCGTTCGGAAGCAGGGGCGGCTGCAGCTTGTAGACCGCCCTGCTCGTGACCGGTGGCATCCCTTCCGGCAGGGTCATGCCGTTCGCGCTCTGGATCCCGAAGGCGTTTGTGACCGCACCGCTCGCAAAGAGCCCGAGGAGCGGAAGAAACTCCGCCCGGTCATATCCCGCCGGCCTCGGCGCAGGGAGGCGGTCAGGGGCATTCGTCACGCACCAGCGGTAATTGTAGCCCTGCACCTGCCCGTCGCCTCCGGCCGGGACGTTCCCCGCAATCGACTCGCCATAGGTTGCCGCCTCTTCGCGACCGATCGTGTATTTTACCCCCGCTTTTGCCATGAGGTCGCCTTCGTAAGTGCCGTCGACGTAGACCCGGGCACGAACCGTGAGCGGCTTTTCCTCGCCCTCTTTCCGGAAAACCGCCGCGAGTATGGCCGAGGGCATCGCCCGGTTGCTCGCGACATTTTCAAGCTCGTAGCGGGTAAAAACGCGTATCCCCTTTCGCTCCGCGAGCATCTTTTCAAAGACAAGCCGATTCACCTTCGGTTCGGCGAAGTTTCCCTCGAAGCAGGCTTTGACCTGATCCGATTCGGGACCGTAGGTGTCGGCGTAGTACTTCTTCACCCGTCCCGTAAACTCGCGCCACACCCCGCTGGTCGACTCAAGCGAACGCAGATCGGTGTGGGTGAGCCCGTTGCTGACAAGTCCCCCGACGAAGGAAAAAGGCTCGACGATTACGACACGGCGCCCCTCATCCGCCGCCGCCACCGCTGCGGCAATTCCGCCGGGAGTGCCTCCGTAGACGAGAAGGTCGCAGGTGACGGGGTCTTCGGCCAAAAGCGGAGATATCAGAGCGATGAGCGGGATGAGGCGAAAGACCGTTTTCATGGCGGGATGAAAAAAGAGAATACGATGGTGCCACCGCATTCCCCCGATTTCAAGCGCGTGCGCCCGCGAAACCCACTTCCCCGCTTGCGTTTACCCCCGTCCATGCGAGAGGATTCCCCTTCCTCTCAAGAGCCATGCCCTATCGCATCTGCAGAATCTTTGAAATCGAAAATGGGCACATGCTCAGCAAGCATCCTGACAAGTGCCGCTTTCCCCACGGCCACTCGCGCCGGGTCGAGTGTGTCCTCGAAGCACCCGACCTCGACGCGCGTGAAATGGTCTCTGATTTCAAGGTGCTGAAACTCATCCTCGGCGACTACCTCGATCGCTTCGACCATGCCATGTGCATGAATACCGACGATCCGGCCTATGAGGAGTTCAAGGCACGCTACGGCGACAGGGTTATCGGCTACAAATCCGAGGACCCCACCACCGAAATCCTCGCCAGAGACATTTTCCATCACCTGAGCACGTCACTCGACAGCTACCGCGCCGGAGCGGCCCCCGACTTCCCCCTTCGCGATACCGTTCGTGTTGCCTCGGTGAAAGTCTGGGAAACATCGAGCTCGTGGGCCGAATTTACCGGATGAGCCTTCACCCTTGCGCGATTCGGTAACCGGTGAATCCGCCATTTAGTGATTGCCAAGAGGATTCCTTGCCTGTTTTATGGTCGGTCAGAACCAGACCATTGTATGCCGGATAGACCCGCCGCCGATTCGCCTGACTCCCCGGCCCCAGGCCAAAACGCTTCCTCGAAGCGGCGCACCCTCCTGAACCGCTCCGCCAGCACGGCATTTCTCATCGGGCTGGTCGCCGTCGCCCTCTGGTTCTCGGAGGTCTGGATCTTCCTCGTGCTCTTCACGATTCTTTCCTTCGGCGGCCTCATCGAGTATTTCCGCCTTTTCCCCCACCCCGGCTTCCGGCGCTTTCGCTGGCTCGCCTTCCTCGGGGCGGGCGGATACCTCGCCCTGCTTTATTCGCCGCTCTGGGGCTTCAGAGGCGACTGGCTCGGCCAGATCGACGGCATCTTCCTGGCCCTTCTCACGATTCTGATGGTCCTGACACGCCTGCGCGCGCCCCTCGAAGGCTACCGGTCCTTCGACGAGATCGCCGCGACCCTCTTCGGCTTCGCCTATTGCGTCCTTCTTTTCAGCTTTGTGCCGAAGATTCTCCTTCTCCCTGCACTTGGTTCGGACTCGGTCGTCTACCTCGTCTACCTCGTCGCCGTGACCAAGCTCACTGACATGGGAGCCTACCTCGTCGGCTCGGCCATTGGAAAAGACAAACTCGTCCCCCAGATCAGCCCGGGAAAGACGTGGCAGGGTTTCTGGGGAGCACTTTTCTTTGCGGTGGTCGGCAGTTACGTCTTCTATTTCGTCGCGGGCGACCGGATCCCTATCATCACGGCAGTCCATGCCGGGGTTCTCGGGCTGCTCATCGCACTCGTCGCCGTGCTGGGCGATCTCGCCGAATCCATCATCAAGCGGAGTCTCGCCGTGAAAGACAGCGGCCACGTTATGCCGGGCATCGGCGGATTTCTCGACCTCATTGACTCGGTCATTTTCACGGCACCGGTCTTTTATTTTTACCTCCTTCTTTTCAACTGAGCCCTTCGGGCGCACCCAGATGTCTGAATTTTCCCGACCCAAAAAAGTGGTGGTGCTCGGCTCAACCGGATCGATCGGGGAAAGCTCTCTGAAAGTAGCCCGGGATCTTCCCGATCGCATGACCCTGATCGGTCTCGCCGCGAACAGCAGCGTCGCTTCTCTCGCGAACCAGATCAATGAATTCGGGGTCAAACAGGGTTGTCTTTATGATTCAAACGGGTTGGATCGCCTCAGATCAGGGGTGCCGTCGGACGTCACTCTGCACGGCGGCGAAGCCGGTCTCATCGAGCTCGCGACGCTGCCCGAGGCCGACCTCGTCCTTATCGCCATCGTCGGAGTCGCCGGCCTCCGCCCCGCCCTCGCCGCGATCGAGGCGGGCAAAGACATCGCCGTGGCGAGCAAGGAGATTCTTGTCATGGCCGGCGAGGCTGTCATGTCGGCGGCGCGGCGCAAGGGGGTGAAGGTGCTTCCCGTCGATTCCGAGCACAACGCCATTTTCCAGTGTCTCGAGGGCCACGAGGCGAAAGCCGTCTCGCGGCTTATTCTCACCGCTTCAGGAGGCCCCTTTCGCGAACTGCCCGCGGCGGATCTGCCCCACGTCACGGTGGAACGGGCTCTCAAACACCCGACCTGGGAGATGGGTCGCAAGATCACGATCGACTCGGCCACCCTCTTCAACAAAGGCCTCGAAATGATCGAGGCACGCTGGCTTTTCGACATCGAGATGGGACGCGTCGATGTCATCGTCCACCCCCAGAGCATCGTCCACAGCATGGTCGAATTCATCGACGGATCCATTCTCGCGCAACTCAGCACGACGGACATGTGCTTCCCCATCCAGTATGCCGTGACCTGGCCCGAGCGGGTCACCAACACCCTTCCGCCGCTCGATTTTGCGCAGCTCGCCCGGCTCGACTTCGAAGCCCCGCGCTGGGACGACTTCCCCGCTCTGCGGCTCGCGAAGGAAGCGGGCGAGACCGGCGGCACCCTCCCCGCCGTTTTAAATGCGGCCAACGAAGTCGCCGTGAGCGCTTTTCTGGAACGTCACTTGAGCTTTCCGGGAATCTGGAACACCGTCGCTGAGACGATGTCCCGTCATCGCTCGCTGAACCAACCCGGGTTGGATGATATCATCGAAGCCGATCTCTGGGCCCGCCGAACCGCGCAAGGACTCCTCTCATGATCAAAAAAAAGGCACCCTACCCCGGCCGCGTCTGGGTTGGATTCGACCTCGGCGGCACCAAGATGCTCGCCAAAGTCTTCAACGATGACTACCAGACCCTCGGTCGGGCCAAACAGAAGACACTTGGCGCAAAAGGATCCAAGACCGGCCTCGCCCGCATCGTCACCCTGATCGAGGAAGCCCTCGCCGATGCCGGAGTCCAGCCCGGCCAGATTGCCGGAATCGGCGTAGGCTGCCCCGGCCCCGTTAATCCGGAAAAAGGCGAAATCGTTGAAGCCCCCAATCTCGGGTGGAGCAAAGTCCCCGTCGAGGCCCATCTCGGCAAGGCCTTCGGCTGTCGCGCCGTGATCTGCAACGACGTCGATGCCGGCGTCTACGCCGAATACACCGAAGGGGCCGCCCGTGGAGCCCGCTGCGCCGTCGGCATTTTTCCCGGAACCGGCATCGGTGCCGGAGCCGTCATCCGCGGACGCCTCCTCCAGGGGGCCTCTCTCTCCTGCATGGAGCTCGGCCATATCCCGCTTTTCCCCGAGACCTCGGGGAAGGGTGAAGACGGCACCACCCTCGAGACCGAATGCTCGCGTCTCAAGATCGCCGCCGAGGCCGCCCGGGCCGCCTACCGGGGCCAGGCCCCTCACCTGCTCAAGGCCTGCGGGACCGACATTTCCAACATCACCAGCGGCGCCCTCGCCAAAGCGATCGAAGCCGGTGACACCGCCATCGAAGACATCGTCCGCCGCGCCGCGACCCTCCTCGGCTGCGGTGTCGCCACCGTCGTCCACCTCCTCGCTCCCGACGTCATCGTCCTCGGCGGCGGCCTCGTCGAGGCCATGCCCGAACTCTACCTTGAGACCGTCAGAAAATCCGCTCAGGATCGTGTTCTCGGCCCCTACAAAAAGAGCTTCAAGATCGTCACCGCCGAGCTCGAAGAAGACGCCGGCGTCATGGGTTCCGCCGCCTGGGCGAGGAAGACGATCGAGGGGTGAGGAGGTAATTTTTTTTCCCAAATGATGGATCCGAAAACCAATCGCCAACAAAAATCGGATCTGAGCCGGGTAAAGCTCGAACCTCTCCCTACGCACGAGAAAATCGAGCAGAGTGTCACGATTCCCGAAGGGATTTTCAGAGGCGAGCAGGCCATCCAGGCAGGCCGAATCGTGTCCCACAAAGATGCCAAAGAGCGAATGAAACGATGGCTCAGTTGATTTCCCGTGACCCGTGATTGACTTCGTTTCACTCCATCTATCTCCGCTGCGCTTCGATTTTTGCCCCATGAACCGCCCCTACGCCTCCACCGCGATTCAGACCACCGGAATGCCTCCGGGTATTCCCTACATTATCGGCAACGAGGCGGCGGAGCGTTTCAGCTTCTACGGCATGCGGACCATTCTCACGGTCTTCATGGTGAACTACCTCTGGCTCATGGGGAACTCGGTCGGCGAGCGCATGAGCGATACCGAGGCGACCGAGCATTTTCATCAGTTCGTCTCTCTCGTCTACCTCACCCCCATCGTCGGCGCCCTCCTCGCGGATCTTTTCTTCGGAAAATACCGCGTCATCATGGCGCTCTCGATCGTCTACTGCCTCGGCCACGGGGCCCTCGCCCTGATGGGCCTCGCGGGTGAGGCGGGCACCTGGCTGGTGGCGGGCCTGTGGCTCATCGCGATCGGGTCCGGCGGGATCAAGCCCTGTGTCTCAGCCCACGTCGGCGACCAGTTCGGCCGACTCAACCGCGATCTCATTCCCCGCATTTTCAACTGGTTCTACTGGTCCATCAATCTCGGGGCCTTCGTCTCGACTCTGCTCACGCCCTGGCTGCTGGAGTGGTATGGCCCGCATTGGGCTTTCGGCGTGCCCGGATTCCTCATGGCCCTCGCCACCCTCGTCTTCTGGATGGGGCGCTGGAAATTTGTCCATATCCCCGCACGGGGCGGATCCTTTATCCGCGAACTCGCAAGCGGCCCCGGCCTCAAGGCCATCGCGAAACTCTGCACGATCTACCTCTTCGTCGCGATCTTCTGGGCGCTCTTTGACCAGAGCGGCTCCTCGTGGGTGCTCCAGGCGGAAAACATGGACCTGAACTTCCTCGGGGTGGAGTGGCTCCCCAGTCAGATCCAGGCGCTCAATCCCATCCTCATCCTGACCTTCATCCCGCTTTTCTCCTACGTCGTCTATCCCCTCATCGACCGGTTTTTCCCGCTCACGCCACTGCGCAAAATCGCGATCGGTCTTTTCATCATGGTGATTTCCTTCGTCCTTGTCGCGATTGCCCAGATGAAGATCGACGCCGGTGAGACGCCCTCGATTTCATGGCAGCTGGTGGGGTATATCGCGCTCACCGCCGCCGAAGTGATGGTCGCGATCGTCAGCCTCGAGTTCAGCTACACCCAGGCCCCCAGGGCGATGAAGTCGGTCATCATGTCGCTCTGGCTCATCGGTGTTTCCTTCGGCAATCAGGTCACCGCGCAGATCAATCGGGTCATTCAGGTCGAGAATCCCATCGCCGGAGTCTCTGCCACCGGGAGCGAAGCCTCGCACGGCGGATTCGACGGACGGGTCGGGACCGACGATGACATCCTCTTAACCTTCGACGCCGAGGGCAAACGGACCGATCTGCGTTTCCGCGGACGCGAACAGCTCGACGAACTGCTCGGCCGGGTCTCGCTGCAGATCGAGGCGAATCAATTCACCGCCCCGTCCCGGTCCGAGGGAAAAGAAATCGCCGCCGCCGTCCTCGATCCCTGGGGCAATCCCTATCACTACCGCCTCATCAACCGCAATCGACTCCGCATCTGGAGCTCGGGGCCCGACGAAAAGCTGACCACCCCGTGGGATCAGGGCGCCATCCTCGTGATCGATCGACCGGTGGTGCGCGAGCCCTCGGCCATGGCCCGATTTTTTGACCACTTCCACCCCGAACAGACCTGGCTCGATCAGCGACGACAAAAGCTCGGGCTGCCCACCGAGGCCGAAGCCGCCGCGAGGGGACCCGCGATCTCCCGCGAATACTTTGTCGGAGGCCAGATCAAACTCGAAGGCGCCGCCTACTTCTGGTTCTTCAGCGGGCTCATGCTCGTCGCCGCTTTTCTCTTCCTCATTGTCGCAAAACTCTATCGCCCGGTGGAATACTTCCACGATGAGGAGGAGGACGAAGCACAGGAAGCCGAGGCGGTGGAAGAGGCGGCGGGGCGGTGAGGGGAGAGAGATCTTGATCTCCTCGTCAGGAAAGAGGATCAAAACGCTCGGACTCCGCAGAAAAGGTTTGAGAATCGCCAGGTTCTCGTCATTGCGAGTTCCTGCTACAAATCCGGCCCTCAGTTCGCCGAGAACGAAAAACGCGGGCAATTCAAGCTCGTCACCGTCACACCAGTTCAACTTTTGACGCAACCTTCTCCGCCGGGGGGGGTTATTCACGAGAACCCTCCGGCCATGACTCCCAGACCATCCCGCCCCTCCGTCCTCCTCCCGTTGATATTCTCACTCGGGGCGCCCCTTCCTTCATCGGTCATCGCGCAGGAGATGGCCCCTTCCTCCGCAGAGGCGGCACCGAGCGAGGAACAGATCGCCTTTTTCGAAAAAACGATTCGGCCCGCCCTCGTGAAACACTGCTACGACTGCCATTCCAGCGACAGCGCCAAGGTCCGGGGCGGGCTCCTTCTCGACACTCGCGAGGCCTCTCGTGCGGGGGGGGACACGGGCCCTGCCGTGGTTCCCTTCCAGCCCGGGGCGAGCCTTCTCCTCGCGGCGATCCGCCACGACGATCCTGATACGGCGATGCCGCCGAAATACCAGCTCGACGCCGACCTCGTGACTGACTTTGAGAGGTGGATCGCCATGGGCGCGCCCGACCCGCGCGAGAAAACGTCCGGGGTCGCCCTGCCACAAACCTACACCAACACCATCGACATCACGAAAGGGCGCGAGCACTGGGCCTACCAGGCTCCGAAAAAAACCGCTATACCCGCCGGGGCAGACCCCGCCTGGAGCCGTAACGCCATCGACAGCTTTGTCTCGGCGGCCCACCAAAGAGAGGGTCTCTCCCCCGCCGGCGATGCCGCGCCGCGCGACCTCCTACGACGGCTCTATTTCGACCTCGTCGGACTGCCCCCGCAGCCGGACGAAGCAGCCGAATTCGAGCGCGCTTACCTGGAAAATCCGGATTCTGCCGTGAGCGAAACAGTGGCCCGCCTCCTCGCCTCCGCGCGCTTCGGTGAGCGCTGGGGTCGCCACTGGCTCGACGTGGCCCGCTACGCCGAGTCCTCGGGCAAGGAGGTCAACGCGACCTTTCCCCAGGCCTGGCGCTACCGCGACTACGTCATCGACGCCTTTAACTCTAACAAGCCTTTTGACCGCTTTCTCATCGAACAGATCGCCGGAGACCTCCTTCCGGCGCAGTCAGATGCCCAACGGGCCGAACAACTCATTGCGACGGGCTTCCTTGCCCTCGGCACCAAGGGGCTCAACGAAGCGAATTCCCGCCAGTTCCGCTTCGATCTCGTCGATGAGCAGATCGACACCACGACCCAGGCCTTCCTGGCAACCACGGCGGCCTGCGCCCGCTGTCACGACCACAAATTCGATCCCATCCCGATGGCGGATTACTACGCCCTCGCCGGGATCTTCCTGAGCAGCGAGACGCTCTACGGCGGTAGCAACGGGCAGCAGACGCGGCGCGCCACCGACCTGATCAAACTGCCGAAGGGATCGGTAACATCCCTCCCCGGTATTCCGCTCGCCGAATCGATCGACCTCGCCTTCCAGCGGGAAACATTGCTCGAATCGATCAACGAACTCGAAGCGGAGGCACTCGAAGCCCGCCGCAGCGGCGGCGATCCCCTCAGGCCAAACCTGCGCGCGCAATTCCAGCGTACCCAGCTCGGTATTGTCGAAGCCCGCCTCGACTCCCATGAGGCGGACGGAACCGCACGCGACCTCGCCATGGGAATGCGGGACAGCAGGGAGCCCTTCGATTCCCAGATCCTCCTCCGCGGAGAGGAGGACCTGGCCATCGACCAGCGGGTAGGGCGCGGCTTCCTCCAGGTGATCAACACCAACGACGCCCGGCCCATTCCCTCCGACCAGAGCGGACGCCTCCAACTGGCGCAATGGATGGCCTCGCCGGAAAACCCCCTCACGGCCCGGGTCATCGCCAACCGGATCTGGCTCTGGCTCTTCGGCGAAGGTATCGTGCCCACAGTCGACAACTTCGGCACCACCGGCGAAGCGCCCGGGCACCCCGAGTTACTTGACCATCTCGCGGGGCGGCTCGTCGAACTGGACTGGTCGATCAAGGACCTCATCCGCGAAATCACCGCGAGCCGGACCTACCGCATGGCCACCACCTACGACGCCGTCAATGAGGAGAAAGATCCCGAAAACCGCTTCCTCTGGAGAGCGCGGCCACGCCGCCTCGACGCGGAGGCGACGCGCGACGCGATCCTTGCGGTGAGCGGCCAGCTCGACCTGGAGCGGCCCCCGGGCTCCGTCGTCGCCGAAGTCGGGCCCGGCTTCGTGGGACGAACCATCCCCGAAACCAGCTTCTCCGTCGAAACGCTGAACCGTTCGGTTTATCTACCGGTCGTGCGCGGGGCCGTGCCTGAGTCCCTTGCCCTCTTCGACTTCGCCGATCCGAGCCTGCCCTCAGGCAAGCGCGAGAACACCAACGTTCCCTCGCAAGCCCTCTTTCTCATGAACTCGCCTTTTGTGGCGACAGCGGCCGACCGCTTTGCCTCGCGGTTGTTCAGCGAACGTGGCCTGCGCGGCCCCGAACTCATTCGCGAAGCCTTTCTCCAGGCCTTCTCCCGTCCCCCCACCGAGGCCGAGTCACTCGAGACCGCGGCCTTCATCGGACGCTTCCTAACCGTCGCAAAAGATCAGGGTCTTCCCGACGACGAGGCCCGCCTCCTTGCCCTAGCCGGCTTCTGCCAATCGCTCCTCTGCAGCGCCGAATTCCGCTTTCTCAACTAACCACCCGCTATGAACCCGACTCTCCTTACCCGGCGCCAAACCCTCCAGACCCTCTCCGGCGGCTTTGGCTACCTCGCCTTTTCCGCTCTCAGCACCCTCGCGGCGGAAAAAGCCGCCAACCCCCTCACCCCGCGCCAGGGCCATTTCGCGCCCCGCGCCAAACGCGTCATCTTCCTCGCGATGCAGGGCGGCCCCTCCCACGTCGATACCTTCGACTACAAGCCCTTCCTTCAGCGCGACCAGGGCAAGCAGGGACGCGGCGCGGCCGCGCTTCTCGGCTCTCCTTTCGAATTTCAGCCGAGGGGGGAAAGCGGCCTCCCGATCTCGTCGCTCTTCCCGCATCTCGCCGCCCAGGCCGACGAGCTCTGCCTCATCAACAGCATGCACACCGATTTGCCGAACCATCCCCAGGCCACCACCCAGATGCACACCGGCAACTTCCAGTTCGTGCGTCCCTCCCTCGGAGCCTGGACCCTCTACGGACTCGGCTCGGAAAACGAGAGCCTGCCCGGTTTTATCACCCTTTCCCCGGGGCCGGGGGCGCAGAACTACGGCAGTGCCTTCCTACCCGCGATCTACCAGGGCACCCCCGTGGGCCGTGAGACGCGCAACCGCTTCTCGCGCGAGGCCGCGAGCGGCCCGCCCGTCAGCAACATCAGTAACGCCCGACTCGCCCCGGAGCTGCAGCGAACCCAGCTCGACTTCGTCAACAGCCTCAACCGGGCCAAGTTGGAGCGCGAACGCCACCAGCCCGAAGTCGAGGGGGTGATCGAATCCTTTGAACTGGCCTTCCGCATGCAGGATGAGGTCCCCAGGGTCCTCGACCTCTCAAGCGAGCCCGAGTCAATCAAAAAACTCTACGGTCTCGACGACGACAACACCGGTGCCTTTGCCCGGCAATGCCTCAGTGCCCGGCGCCTCGCCGAGGCCGGGGTGCGTTTCATTCAGGTGAACCACGGGAACTGGGACCACCACCGCAACCTTAAGGAGGGCCTCGAGCAGAACTGCGCCGAAATCGATCGCCCCATCGCCGGGCTTCTTGAGGACTTGAAGCAGCGCGACATGCTCAAAGACACCCTCGTGGTCTGGGCCGGTGAATTCGGCCGCACCCCGCACGGACAGACCTCAAACGGGCGCGACCACAACAACCAGGGCTACTCCATCTGGATGGCAGGCGGCGGGGTCAAAGGCGGGCTGCGTTACGGTGCCACCGACGACCACGGCTACAAGGCGGTCGAGGACCCCATGCACATCCACGACTGGCACGCCACCATGCTGCATCTGCTCGGCCTCGACCACGAACGCCTCACTTACCGCTACGCGGGCCGCGACTTCCGCCTCACCGACGTCCACGGCGAAGTGGCGAAGAAGATTCTCGCGTGAAGACGCGACGCGCGGGCGCCCCGTTTTACCGGGGCGAAGGAGATAAATCAGGCCACATACTCGCGGGCGGCCCTCGCCGCGAGGCGCCCGAGGTCATCAAACTCACGGGCGGTGATAATGCGCTCTTCAAGAAGACTGCGGGAAATCCAGCTCTCGAATCGGGCAAAATCCGCATTTCCCGCCGCTGCTGCCGAAATGTGCTGCCAGTCGTGGTCACGCCCCGGGGTCGGCGTGCTGTGACGACGAACTCGCAGGAGACTGATGATGGATTCGAACTCCCGCGGGAGCAGGTTCTCAATCGCGGCCGGCTCGGGCATGTCGTCGAGCATATCGGCATCAAGGCCGAAACTGATCACCCCGATCCCGTGACGGGCGGCAAAGCGGCTCACCTCTTCCAGAAGGTGCTGATCTTCGATTGAATCAGCCACGAGCAGTTCACCTGCATTCGCCCACTCGGAGGCGGAGAGACACTGGTAAAGATCTTCGAGGAGCGTGTCGTGGTTCAGCTCGAGGCGGAGCTTCACACTCGAAATCCGAAGGGGGGACTCTCCCATGCGGCGGTGAATCTCAAGCTTGCGTTTGTCCATCGTGACGGATTCATCTGATCCGTCGGCGGTGAGCCAGTCAACGACGGCTAGATCCGGGACGCGCCAGCGGTTCGCTTCGGCGTTGACGGAAAAAGATTCCTCAAAAGCGAAGGGGAACTGCTGCAACGACTCAAGGTAACGCTGCACCACGGCCCGGAACTTCGAGGCTCGTCCGAGCGCCGCATCCATCTCCGCCACCCCCATGGGAGCTCCGCTGCCGTTACCGCCATCCCCGGGGCGGAAAAGATTGCGGGCACTGTTCATCGTATGAATCGTCGCGGTCCGAAGATAATAACCCTGGCCCTGCTCGACCTTGGCGATCGGCGACGAAGGATCACAGGACATGATCGAAAAATGGTAACGCAGCGTGGCATCCGAATAATCCTGCTTGAGGCGATGCTTGACCAACTCAATCAACTCCGTCCCCTTGATGGCCTGAGCGGGATTCCGGGGAAGGATATCGGGAAGAATTTCTTTCAGTTGGTCGCGGAGATTCATAAATAATGAGTGGGCAGATGAGTTGAGGATCGTCAAAAATTGATAGGTTCAGAAAGAGGCCCTCACAATTTTTAATAATCCAGACAACATATTGACGAAGGGTCAAGCGTTTCGTTCAAAAAGTTGATAATTAAGGACCTCATAATTTTAATTTTTGACAATTTTATAATTTCCATTACTAAACCGCCCATTTTCCCCCGGTGAATTGAAGGGAGGCCCGCCACGATCACTCCGCCACTTCGAGATTTCGCCACAGGATCCGGCGATATTGAGCCCGCGTCTGATAGGCGGCGATCCCGATCGGAACGGAAAGCTCGATGTCGCCAGGAAGGAGGCTGATCTTTTTCCCGGCGAGGTCCAGGTCAACCTTCTGTTCGTCACCGATCCATGCCTCCAGTTTGTCATCCGTGACCCTGACGCGGATCCGGTGCCAAACGTCTTTTTCAAAGCCTTCGATAGCCATCGTCTCGTTCTCCGAGGCATTGAGATCATCCACGCTGGAAATTCCCACGACCCCGCCGCCCCACCCGCCGACCACGAAAGTGGCGTGGCTCTCTTTGACCGGGAAGGTGAGTGCGAGAAAAAAATCATTCCCGTCAAGCTTCATCGCCTCGAGCGAGATCTCGTATCCCGAGGTCGCGGGGACCGCTCCTTTCCAGTGAACGCCGGTGATAACCGCCCCGAAGCCGAACTCCAGGTTCCCCTCTTCATTCACAAAGACATCACCTTCCCCGCCGAACTGGGTTTTCTCCCACGCCCCCAGCGTTTTGCCATCGAAAAGGGGGAGTTCCTTGGCATCTTCTCCTTTTTCGTTCTCCGCGATCACCGGCTCCGGAGGCGCCGCAACCGGGTCGACCGGGGAAGGCACCGTCTCGAGCGAAATCTCCTCGGCGCTACCCGGGACCGCTATCGTGGTTCGCCCCAAAGCCGACGTCCCGGAAGCCGGATCGTCGTCGATTGACCAGACAAAGATGCCGGGTTTACCATAGAAGCCTACATGCATCGCAATTCCCACTGCGATAAAGACCACCAGAAAAATGAGAAGACCGCCTGCGTATTTCACCCGGTAGACTTGTCAGATACAGAGTGCTTCCGCAAGAAAAAATCCGCTCCGCAATGCGGTCAAGGAGCTAACGAAAGGACGCAAACCATGCTTTTTCGCTTGCCTGTCTTCTCTCTAATCAGAATACTCCGCTTGCGATGGGGTGCCGCGGGCCCGAGCCTCGCTCCCGCCCCTGAAATACTGCCTTTAACCTCCCGACAGACTCCCTTTCTCCACTTACCATGTCCGAATTAGTTCAAGTCCTAGGCCACGTCGATGAATACCTGAAGCTCGCGCAGGATTACGATGTCTCTGATGTCCACCTCGCCCCGAATGCCCCTCCCAAATGGCGACGCTTCGGCCTGCTCCAGCCGATCTGGGAAAACTCCGCGCTTCTCACCGCCGAAGATACCGAAAAGCTCGCCCGCCAGTATCTCCCCGAAACCGAGATGCGCCGCCTCGATGAAAAAGGCGATGTCGACTTTGCCTATGCGCCCGCCATCGGTCGATTCCGCGCCTCGGTCGTGAAGACCCGCCTCGGATGGGAAATGGTCTTCCGCGTCATCAGCACCCAGCTGAAAACGATGGACGAACTCGGACTGCCCGATGCGATCAAGCCGCTCCTCGAATATCACAACGGCCTCGTCCTTGTCACCGGAGCCGTCGGCTCGGGCAAATCGACGACCCTTGCGGCGCTTATTAACGAGATCAATACGCACCGCAATGATCACATTATCACCCTTGAAGACCCCATCGAATACGTCATCGAATCCAAGGGCTGCCATGTGAACCAGCGCGAGGTCCACACCCACACCGAGAGTTTCTCCCAGGCCCTCCGCGCCGCCCTGCGGGAAGACCCCGACATCATCATGGTGGGGGAAATGCGCGACCTCGAGACCATCTCCCTTGCGATCACGGCGGCGGAGACGGGTCACCTCGTCCTCGCGACCCTCCACACCGGGAGCGCTGCCCGGACCCTCGACCGTATCCTCGACGTCTTCCCGACCGAGCAACGCGAGCAGATCCGCATCATGGTCGGCGAATCGCTCCGCGGCGTCATCTCGCAACAACTCGTTCCGAAAAAAGACGGGACCGGTCGCGAGCTTGCCCTTGAATTGCTTGTCAACACCCCGGCCGTGTCCTCCCTCATCCGCGACGGCAAGACCTTCATGCTGCCGGGTGTCATGCAGACAGGCAAAAACGTCGGCATGATTATGATGGATGATGCTCTAGCGAAACTCTATCACGAAGGAGCCATCTCCAAAGAAGAGGCGCTCGGCCGGGCCATCGATCGCGGCAATCTCAAGACGGTTCTCGGCTAAGAGTCACCCATTTCCATTTCTCATTTCCCCTTTTTCCCATGGCAGTCATTGACCAATACTTTCAACACCTCGTCGCCACCGGCGGATCCGACCTCCACCTCAGCGAAGGACAGCCGCCGAAAATGCGGGCCCACGGGGCAATCTCACCCATTGCCGACGGCATCCTCGAGCATGCCACGCTCGACTACATGCTTCGTGAGATCTGCGACGAAGGCGCTTACGAGCGGTTTCTCCGGAAAGGGGACCTCGACTTCGCTTACGAGATGGACGTGCAGTCGCGTTTCCGCTGCAACTACTTCAAGCAGAACAACGGACTCGGGGCCGTCTTCCGTCTCATCCCCACCAAGATCAAAACGATCGATGACCTCGGTGTGCCGAAAACGATTGAGAGCTTCGGCGACATGCGGAGCGGACTCGTCCTCGTGACCGGCCCGACCGGATCGGGAAAATCGACAACCCTCGCGGCCATCATTGATTACATCAACCGCACCTACGCCCGCCACATCATCACCGTGGAAGAACCGATCGAGTTCGTGCACAACAACAAAAAAAGCACCATCTCCCAGCGCGAAGTGCCGATCCACTGCCCCTCCTTCGCCGACGGACTCCGCGCCTCCCTTCGCGAAGACGCCGACATCGTTCTCGTGGGTGAGATGCGCGACCTCGAGACCATCTCTCTCGCCCTCACCGCGGCGGAGACCGGCCTGCTCGTCTTCGGGACCCTCCACACCAACAACGCCCGCAAGACCGTCGACCGTCTCGTCGATGTGTTCCCCTCCGATCAGCAGTCGCAGGTGCGCACCATGCTCGCCGGCTCGCTTCGCGGCGTCGTCGCCCAGCTTCTCCTGAAGCGCGACGATCAGGAAGGGCGCGTCGCGGTCAACGAGATCCTCGTTTCCACCCCCGCCGTCACCTCCGTCATCCGCGAGGGAGCCACCCAGAAGCTCTACGACATCATCACCGGAGGCAAAGAATACGGGATGCAGTTCATGGACGACGCGATCTGGCAGAAGATGCTCGCCGGTCAGGTCTCGCCTCTCGAGGCCTACATGAAGGCGATCGATAAATCCCGCTTCCGCCAGGCCCTCCCCGCCGAACTCCAGACGATCGGTCACTCGGGCGGTTGATCCAAAATCCGCCCGGGCAAGCCCTTCATCCGCCAGTAGCCCGCAAGGAGACTGCCGATGATACAGTGATAGACCGCACTGATCGCGCAGGGAACCGGCGCGACGGTGCCGGGGAAATGTTTCGCCGCGAGGTGGGTCCCGAGCCCCGAGTTCTGCATCCCCACCTCGATTGAGATCGTGCGGCTGCTTTCCTCGGAGAGGCGGAAGAGCCGCGCCGCGCCGTAACCGAGCCCGAATCCGCCAAGATGCAGCAGCGCCGGTGCCGCGAGGAGACGCCAGCCAGCCTCGAGCACAATTTCGCGGTTTTGCCCGATCGCACTCGCCACGATGAGGACGATGGCGATGACCGAGATCAGCGGCGAGACCGGAACGATCCGTCGACTCATCGCCGGCAGATATCGATTGATCAGGAGCCCGAGCAGCACCGGGACCAGCACCACCTGCACCGTGCTCAGACAGAGCGCCCACGCGTCCACCTCCACGAGGGTGCCCGCGAGCCATTTCGTGAGGATGGGAGTGAAAAGGATCGCGGCGAAGGTCGAGAGCACCGTCATCATGACCGAGAGCGCGACGTTCGCCCGGGCGAGAAAGGCGACCACATTTGACGCTGTCCCGCCCGGACAGCAGGCCACGAGGATGAGACCTACTGACAGGAGCGGATCGATCTCGGAGAGGCGCAACTGACTCGCCACCCCCCAGCCCATCAGAGGCATGATCACAAACTGGCATCCCACCCCGATGAAGCCCGCCTTTGGCATCGTGAGGACGCCTTTGAAATCCTCGAAGGTCAGCGTCAGCCCCATCCCCAGCATGATCACCCCCAACCCCCAGACCGTAAAAGGCCCCCTGAACCAGGTGAACCACTCCGGCACGAAAAGAGCCATACCGCTGCAAAGCACGATCCAGAGGGGAAAAGCGGCGGTCAGCGCGGAAATGAGGCGAAGCATCATGCATCAGAGATCATTTCAGCCGCGAACCGCAAGCGAAAAGGCGTCTTTCACCGAACGACCTTTCCCGATTCCGCAGCGAGTTCGGCCTTGCGTCCCCGCCCAGCGCCCCTAACTTCCCGCCTTCAAATTAGAAAAGACCACCATGAGCCAACGCAGAGTCCTCGTCGCCGATCCCATTTCCGAAAAAGGTATTGAGCACCTCAAGTCCTCCGGCCTCGCAGTGGACGTCAAGCTCGGCCTCAGCGAAGCCGAACTGGTCGCCCTCGCACCGAATTACGAAGGCATCATCGTGCGTTCCGGCGTCAAGATCACCGCCCCCGTCATCGAAGCCGGGGCCGGGGTCCTGCGCGCCATCGGCCGGGCCGGGGTCGGGGTGGACAACATCGACATCCCCGCCGCGACAAAGCACGGGGTCGTCGTCATGAACACCCCCGCGGGCAACACCATTTCCACCGCCGAGCACGCCTTCACCCTCATGATGTCGCTCGCCCGCCACATCCCGCAGGCGCACCAGTCCGTCGTCGAAGGCCGTTTCAAAGAAGGCCGCAAGGCCTACGCCGGGGTCGAGCTCTACAACAAAACCCTCGCCATTCTGGGGATGGGCCGCATCGGGGGGGAATTCGCCCGCCGCGCCATGGGTTTCGGGATGCGCGTCGTCGCCTATGATCCCTACCTCGCCGCGAGCAAGGCCAAGGCCATGCGCGTCGAGCTTTACGAGACCGTCGACGAGGCCGTCGCCCAGGCCGATTTTATTACCCTCCACATGCCCAAGACGCCCGAGACGACCCACCTCATCAACGAGGCCCGGATCAAGCTGATGAAGCCCGGCGTCCGCCTCATCAACTGCGCCCGCGGCGGTCTCATCGACGAGGCCGCTCTCCTTGAGGGGATCAAGTCAGGGAAAGTCGCCGGAGCCGCCCTCGACGTCTTCGAGATCGAGCCGCCTGCGGATGATTACGAACTCCTCACCCGGCCCGAGATGGTCTTCACCCCCCACCTTGGCGCCTCCACCGAGGAAGCCCAGGAAAACGTCGGCATCGAGATCGCCGAGGCCATCACGAATCGCCTCCTCCGCGGGGAGGTCATCAACGCGGTGAATATGCCCAACCTCGACGAATCCACCCTGAAGCTCATCGGTCCCTATCTCAGCCTTTCCGAAGTGCTCGGCAAGCTCGCCAGCCAGATCGCGCCAAACCAGTCCGACTTCTTCCGCATCGAATACACCGGTAAAGTCAGCGAGGTCGATACCACCCTCGTGACCCGCTCGGCCCTCAAAGGATTCCTCGAGACCGGCGCGACCTCGGGCTCGGCCAACTACCTTAATGCGACCTCACTCGCTGAAGGCCGCGGCATCCGCGTGACCGAGAGCCGCCCCGCCGAAGATTGCGAGTTCACCGACCTCATCTCTGTGACCGTTGGAAACGCCAAAGAAAACGTCATCGTCGCCGGGACCTTCTTCGGCAGCCAGCCCCGCATCGTGAGGATTCAGGAACACAACATCGACGCCACTCCCGATGGCCACCTCCTCATCTTTGAAAACACCGACGCCCCCGGCGTCGTCGGTGCGATCGGGCGTGTCCTCGGCGAAGGAAAGATCAACATCGCCAACATGTCCCTCAGCCGCAACAAAGTCGGCGGCCAGGCCCTCAGCATTCTCAACGTCGACTCCGCCGTCGATGCCGCGACCTTGAAAAAGATCGAGGCCATCCCCGGGATCCAGAGTGCCACCACCGTCGTGCTCTGATTCAGGTCACAGCCCCCGCACTGTCAGGCGCGCCGTGACGCGGCGTCCCGACTTGCGGTCGAGGGCGGCGACCTCGTGTTCGCCCGGCTCAAGAACGATCCAGCTTTCCGCCCCGTCTTTCTCGATCGCAAGGCTGCTGCTCGACCACTCGATCTCCTCCCGACCGCTCCCGGCGATCTTCAACGGAAAGCGCGCCCCCTCTCCGGGGAGATCCGGATCGATAAAGGCGACCGTCCCCTCCAGCGGACTGACGATGCGAAAATCGGGTGCCGCAGCCGCGGTGGCGAGTTCCTCGAGGACCGCGTCGCCCTTGAGCTGATTCGCCTCACTGCGCCACCAGGTCGCGTAGGTGAGCGGCAGACGCGTGCGCGATTCCGCATCGTAATCCGCCGCCGTAGCAAGGGTGGGGAGACGGCCTTTCACAAACCACTCGCGCCGCAGCCGGGTTTCCGGCAGGGTTGTTCCCCCGGGAGGGCGTTTTCCGTTGAGACGGTCTATCGTCACCTCGACCGCGCCGATCGGCGTGTCATACCAGCGCGGTTCGCGCTCGCGATGGAGTCGCACCATGACCTGATGAAAAATCGGAGCTGCCCCCATCGCTCCCGAGACGCGGTTGAGCGGACGATTGTTAAAACGCCCCACCCAGACGCCGACCGTGAAATCGGGCGTGTAACCCACCGTCCAACTGTCGCGAAAGTCTGTCGAGGTGCCCGTCTTCACCGCGACGCGAAACGGCAGATTCAGCGGCGAATTCAGCCCGAACCCCACCGCTCGCGCCCGCGCATCCGCGAGCATATCCGCGATGACCCAGGCACCATCCGGATCGAAGACCTGACCCGCTTTGGTCGGTGACTCAACCCGCTCAGGTCCGGCGACGAGGCGATAGGGAAGATAAGAGCCGAGCCGCGCGAGGGTGGCATAGCCGTTCGTCAGTTCGAGCAGCCGCACCTCCGCATTCCCCAGGGTGAGCCCCAGCCCATACTCCGTCGCCTCGGTTGCAAGACTGGTGAAATGGAGATCGTCGCGCAAGCAACGATGCAGCACAGGAGGACCACCGATCTCGTCGAGCAACTTCACCGCCGGGACATTGAGCGAATTCGCGAGGGCATGACGCAACGGGACAGGCCCTCGAAAACGGCGGTCAAAGTTGACCGGCTCGTAGGCTCCCGTCGAGGTCACATACTCGATCGGCGTGTCCGCAAGGATGGACGCGGCGGTGGAACCGCGTTGCAGCGCGAGGAGGTAGGTGAAGGGCTTCAGAGTCGAGCCGGCCGACCTCGGCTGCCACGCGCCGTTGATCTGCCCCGCCGACGAACCGAAGTAGGATCGCGACCCGCTCAGAGCGAGGACGTCCCCCGTGGCATTGTCGATCACGACAACGGCGGACTGGAGGTCGTTGTCCTCCCCCGCCTGGTGACTGAGCCGCACCAACTCCGCCGAGACCGTGCACTCGACGAACTGCTGCAAGTCGAGGTCGAGCGTCGTCCGCACCGGAGCCGACCACGCCTCCGCTGCGGCGATGGCCTCGACCTCTTGATCCATCGCAAGCTCGATGAAATGGGGAGCATGAAAGACCTGCGTCGGCCCCTCGAGCACCTTGAGATCCTCGATCAGAGCGCTCGCAAACTCGGCTTCGCTGATGAGCTTTTCCTCCTTCATGCGCCCGAGAATCCAGAGCTGCCGTCTTTTCGCCCCCTCGAAATTCTTCCACGGGTTCAGCCGAGTGGGCTTGTTAGGGAGTCCGGCGAGGAGAGCGGACTCGGCGATGGAGAGATCACCGAGCGGTTTGCCGAAGTAGCCGCGCACGGCGGCGCGGGCTCCCGTGAACTGATTGCCGTAGGGCAGCGAATTGAGATAGGCGGTGAGGATGGTCTCCTTATCCGACGTCATCTCCAGACGCCGCGCGCTGAAGGCCTCGATGAACTTGGTCGCGAAGCTGCGCGTTCGCGGAGGCGAATACAGTTTCACCGTCTGCTGGCTGATCGTCGAGGCACCGGAGACGAATTTGCGGTAGAGGAGGGCGTCGCGCAGCGCCCGCATCGTCCCGGGGTAATCGAGGCCGTTGTGCGAGTAAAAGCGGGAATCCTCCGCCGCGATCGTCGCACTGATGAGGTTCTTCGAAAACTCGTCAAAGCCCGCCGGCTCGTCGGCCCGCAAGTCTCCGTCGAGGAGCCGGCGCACCGGCCTGTCCTCACGATCCAGAAAGAGCAAGCCCCCCGGTGCACGAGTCTCCAGACCGGGAGGGAGCGGGAAAAGGAAGGGCACGAGGTAGAGGCCGACACCGTAGAGAATCGCGGCGGCGAGGGCAAGTCGGACGACCGGGTGAAAGCGACGGCGGCCTTGGAGTTGAGAAAGCTTTTTCAAGGATCACGAGAAGGC
Source organism: Akkermansiaceae bacterium UBA6138 (assembly GCA_002422425.1). Taxonomy (GTDB): domain Bacteria; phylum Verrucomicrobiota; class Verrucomicrobiia; order Verrucomicrobiales; family DEV007; genus Arctic95D-9. The sequence continues at coordinate 65,071 of DIVG01000049.1, forward strand.
AGTTTTTCCCGGAACCCCGCCCCTTCGCGAGGGGCAGGCGCGGGATCCTTTTATCATACCCATGGACGAACACCCCAGCGAGATTATTCGCGGCCAACACAGGAGGGCCGGAACCCGCTGGCCTGTTTCCATTCACTTAATCGTCCAGCCTGCGGTCGCAAAAAGACGACAATGATCGAGTCAACGAACCGTTCCCCCTGCCATCATACAGAAGCGCCGAACAGACCCGGGGGGTTAACGCCGGAATCCGGCGACTCAGAACTTCGTGTGAACGCCGAAAATCGCGAGCCACTGCTCGCTGATTCCGCTTTCGATAGCGTTTATTTCCGCCGAAAACACGGACATGTCAGTCAGATTATAAGCGATCCCTACCCCCGCCGAAAAACGCCTTCCCGGTGCGGAGAGCCCTTTATTGTCATAAGAAAATCCCGGCGCAGCCAGCGGCGTCGCCGACATTTCCCGCGCGGTCTCAAATTCAATGATTCCAGACACATTACCGTAAACCGCGAGCTGATTCCCGGACCGCGTTTCCACCGCCTCGTGGAACCGAACCCCCAACATTGCCTGCTGACTCAACGCCGTTTGCCGGTAGTAATGATTGCCCCAGGTAACGTCATCTTCTGAAAAAGCCCCGCGGGTATGTCGGTCCATGTGAAAGGCGGTATAGAAATTTACACGCCCCTGATGAACAAAACCCATCTCAAACGCGCCCCCGTAGGCGTAGGCATCAAAATCCCCTGACACAGGCTCGCCCAAGGCGAACCGATCCTGACTGCCTGTCTCGTAACTGGCCGAAGAAAGCCCCTGGAGGTAAAGGTTTTTGCCGAAAAACCGGGAGAGCGCGACAGAGAGATTCGATTGATTGACGTGTCCCTTTGAAAAGCGATCCGGCACCGCATAGTCTATCTGCCCGTGATCAAACATCCAGGACAAGTCGAAATCATTGTCGAATTTGTATCCGGAACCAAAAGCCACCCCCGCGTAATTCCACCGGCTTGAGGCCGCGTCGTAATCATGCAAAGAGGGGCTCTCGTAGCCCCCTTCGTGGGCTCCGCGCCAGCCGGTGCCGCTGACCCAGAACGAACTCGTTGGATGGGAGACGTCGTCCCGGAAATCGTCAGGTCTGCGGTCCACAAATCGGCGATGTTGAGCCATCGCTTCGATTTTGTGTCGCGAACGGCTTTCCAGGGCAATGCTTTGCGCCTGGGTGATCGCCTCACCGGTCAAAGAATCAAGGGCCCGGCGGTATTCCGTTTCGTCCGCTATGTGGAAGAGGGCGGAGGCGATTGGCTCAAAGCTTGGCATGCCCTGTGTCTGAATATCGTTCACCATCGACGAATAATTAGACTGGTTATTCGAAAGCCCGTCAGGAGAGTAATTGACGTCGTATTCGAGAAGAAGGTCGTCGCTGACCGATTGAGGAGCAAAATCGAATTCGCTCTGAGGAAGCGGACTTTCATCGTCAATTCTCAGCTCAGGCTTGAAAACGATGGTCCTTGAAGGCGTCCCCGATGTGAAAGTGTGATAAATCTGAATGCCTTGATCCGTGATGCTATCGGCTTTGAGCAGCCTGATCGAAAAGGCTCCGGGCTTCGCCGCGCCGCTGGACGGTGCCAGCGTGACAAAACCATTCAGCGTAGCAGTTCCCGTGACGTGGAACAAATCCGCGTAGTCAACAAGCGAGCCACCCGTCGTGAAGTTGACATTAGCGAGCAGATGCCCGCTTGCGCCCTGAACAAAATCCCCCTCCAGGCGGGTGCTCCCGTAGTGAGGAATCTCACGGACACTGTCACCGGGCAGCAGTTCGTTCATGATGGACCCGAGGCCCCCGATGGAGAGAAAGGCGTTGTTCGTGAACGTGCCACCGCCGAGGCCGATGAGGGTTCCAGCATCATAGAGTGCCCCGCTCTCATTGAGGAAATTGTTCACGCCGTCACCTAACGCCACCGAACCGAGAATATAGGCACCGTTGCGATTGATGATGTTGTCGTTCCCCGAAGTCCCGGTAATGACGGTGTCGAGGACGCCGCCAGCGGTCTGAATCCGGGCCTCATCGTTCGGATCAAGGTCGCCGTCGTTAAGAATCTCGTTGTTCACACCCCCAAGCAGGGCGATTGCCGCACCACCCGCGCCCCCCTCAATGAGACCGCCATTCCCAACCGTAAGATCTCCCTCGGTCTCGCCGCTACTTTCAAGGGTCAAGGCAGTGGCCCCGTCTTCCGTCGCAATAATTGAACTGCGGTTAAGAGCCGCAACATTGCCGGCGGCGGCGGCGGCGCGGGATGAGAGTAAGACAACGCTGCCGGAGGTAGAGCCAAGAATGTATCCACCGGTGTTGTCGAAGCTGATATTACCGGCCGAACCATTCAGGCTCAGACTGAGGCCCTCGATCACCGGCCCGCCGCTGCGGCTGGAGGAAATCACCTCGCTCCCCCGATTATCGATCATCACGTTACCGGCGTCACCGCCGACGCCACTTGCGCTACTCAAAGCGCGAATCGCGTAGGCAGCGGCCTCGTTATCGAGCAGGAGGGAGGAGTTCCGGTTAGTCACCTGGACCGAGTCCGCACTGCCGTTGGTCGAAGAGCTCTCCGCCAGAATGCCTGAGGCGTTCTCACCGCTCACATACAAAAAGGACTCCGAGGTATCAACTGAAACGGCTCCGGCACTGGCGGGGTCGATTCCAGCCATGGCAAGGCTGCGGCTCGCCGCCACCACGCCGTGTGCTTCTCTGCCGTAGGTCTCAAGATAGCCGCTGCTGACTAGATTGACGGCTCCGGCACTCGCCCCGGAGCCGAAGCTCAAGCCAAGCATTCCTACCGAATAGTCTCCAACGGTCCGCAAAGCGCCCTCATTCTGCAAGGTTACGGAACCGCCGGCGCCCGTCTGCGTTCCGCCGGGGGCCCCGTTGCGGTAAACAAGATTTGGATTGTAGCTTTCAAGGCCGTGCACCCCGCCCATGCTAATCCCGAGAATGGCGCTGGACGAAATCCCGGACGTCTCGGCGATGGCCGAGTTGGAGACGAAGACGCTTCCCCCGCTGCCGCCGGAATTTGAGGCCAGTCCCGACACCTCGGAGGCAAGCCCGGCCTGCCCGGAAGCCCCTTCCTCCCAAGTGAGGATACGATCAAATTCGATTATGATGAGATCCGTGGAACTAGAGAGACTGCCCCCTGCTCCACCCGTGCCGGCGAGGCCGGCGAGGCCGCCGAGGCCGCCCTGACCACCGATTGCCCCCAGGCTTTCCGCGAGAATCGCATTCGCATAAGCTTCTCCACTGGTCCGCAGCACTTGTGCGTTTTCGACATGGACGCTGCCGCCACTCCCGCCATCACCACCATCACCACCGTCACCACCGTTGCCGCCATTAGCACCAGCTCCGGATAAAGCGGCGATCCCGTCGTAACCTACAGCCCCGAAACCCGCTATGGGACGCACCGTGCCTGGCAACCCACCGGTGCCTCCGCTACCGCCCGTCCCACCGATGCCACCCACACCGCCCAAGCCGCCTAGGCTCGCGGCATGAATCGCCGTCGAAACGGTCAACATCGCCCCCGTCCCGTTATTTCGAACAACCACTGATCCACCACTCCCACCGCGCCCTCCAAGACCGCCGTTACCTCCGGTAAATCCATTGCCGCCGTTACCTCCGTTGGAAACAACCCCGTCGATCCCCGCAATACTCGACCTGTCACCCTGACCGCCCGTGCCACCCTGTCCGCCCTGTCCACCCTGTCCACCCTGTCCACCCTGGCCGCCCTGGCTAATGATCACGAGCCCGTTCTGAGCAAGCATGTCCGTAATGGCAGTGTTAACCTCGATGGCACCTCCGAGACCACCCATCCCTCCGGCAGCGCCGCCCTGGCCAAGTCCGCCAAGGCCCCCGCCGGCACCGGGTTGCGACCCATCCCCAAGCAGCACGCCGTTAAGGGTTCGGCCTTCTCCGCCTTGCCCGCCTTGCCCGCCTTGCCCGCCTTGACCGCCCTGGCCGCCCTGGCCACCGACGCCGCGCACATCTAGACCGGTAATCGCAAAAACCGTCGCCATTTCAAAGTCAATTAAGGTCCCCCCGCCATCGCCACCCGATCCCCCGACACCGGCGTAGCCCCCGATACCGCCGAGGCCCCCACTGTTCGCGGCCGCCGTCTCCATGGCCGGGAGAAGACTGTTCGACTCAACTTTAGCGGCCGCGTTGCCGCCCTGACCGCCCTGACCGCCCTGACCGCCCTGGCCGCCTTGACCCCCCAGGCCGCCCTGGGTCAGCGTTTTCAGAATGACACCCGCCTGACCTCCTGCGCCTTGAACGTCCATGGTTATACCGCCGCCACTGCCACCCGTCTGCCCGGCTCCGGCGGTTCCACCGATGGCACCGGCCCCTCCGATTCCACCGATAATACCGAAGGAACTCGAAGTCGGAATCACGAGCGGCGGAAAGATGACCGCATTTAACCTCGGAACGGTTCCCGTTGTCGCCTCGCCACCCATACCACCGGAGCCTCCCATTCCGCCAGGTCCAGCCTGACCGGCGTTCCCCCCGATGGTAGTAAGGTCGAAAACCACGTCACCTTCCCCGAACGTGAATAGATCGAGAACCCCGCTTGAGTATGCCAGCGCATTGCCATGCGCCCCCGCGTTTCCTGAAACACCCGGTGAGACCCCTGCATTTGCCTGCTGGGAGGAAAAAGTCACTTCACCGAGAGACGCCAACTGGATCGTAACCTCATCGCCAACGACAATTACATTATTCTCGGCGGTAAGAACGGCACCGCCGTTAATTCGATATTGAGCCTCAACAGATTCGGTGTTGTCCGCTATCTCACTAAAGGTGAAATCAGGCAAAGGCCCAGCCCCGGAAGAGATCGCTAGGGAGAAATCACGAGCGTCCCCGTCGGCACCCTGAACCGACATCCCCGGCTTCGCGTCCGCGGGAACATCCGGGTCGCTAAGGTCAGGGGTGACGATCGCCGCCGTGAGTCCAAGATCTGCATTATTGATCCGATCGACAATACTTTGCAAAGTTGCCCCGCCGGAGGTTCCCGGATTCATCGGATCGTCGAAAACCAACACCGTTTCCACGCCGTCCTGACCGACTATTGTGAAAGTAAAGGAATTACCAGCATTGACCAACTCGGTGGGATCCTCCGGCCCGAGAGCAGTCGTAATGATTCGGGTCTCGTTAACACCGGCCAACTGAATCACCTCGACCGTAAAATCCGTTATCGTCGAGGCACCGGGATCATATTCAACGGCCACCGCCCGTTCGGCATTCGAACTCGCCCACGTCGTGAAAAAACCGCTATCCGGCGCGTTGTAGCCGTTTGTCGCCGCCACGGTGTCAAATTCTCCGAATTTGTAAAACCGAACAACTGCCAGGCCCCAGGTCATCGAACCGGACCGCGCCCGATAATACCCGGCGCGGCCCCCGAGACCGTCCAGTCCCTTGCCCGGGACCGTAGATATATCCGCTGCCGGATCGATCGTCGCGAACTCGTAGTGAAGAGGCGGAATCCCCTGAGCCCGAGCACGGGAAGAAAGGCCACAGAAGGCCAGGAAAAGTACGAACACAGCAGTGGAAAACGTCTTTCTCATTGAATTTACTTAATTTATATTAAAACTCAATGATTTTTATATAGATTGACCTTCCAGTTATTGACCTTTAGTGCAATTTAATACCCTGTCAAGTGGCTAAAAAGGCATGGCAACAGGCATGGCGATACATCGGGGAATCAGCTCCAGCCATTTATTCGGCCTCGGGGTGCCGGTCGTGAGCGAACGAGGGGCATAAGGCTGGCGGGTGGGTCCGCAGGCAGCGGCGTGTTCCGCTAAAAGTTTGCCGGGAAGATTCGCGACGACTCGCCGATGCGCCGCAAAGTCGCGGCTTCGCAAAGCACTCTATCCCCGCGGTTTTCCCATTGCCTGATCCCCCCGTTCCGTCGTTAATTACGGGTCATGCTGAACTGGATCTGGATGGGAATGATTGTCATCGGTGTCGTCGTGGCGGCGCTGATGGGCCAAATGAAAGGCGACGACGGGATCGTGGAGGGAATGTTCTCCATGATCAAGACGGGGGTCGTCAGCATCGTCATCCCGCTCAGCGCGATCATGATGCTGTGGCTGGGGATCATGCGCCTCGCGGAGAAGTCGGGAATGATCCACGGAGTCGCGCGCTTTTTCCGTCCGCTCACCCAGCGGCTTTTCCCCGAGGTCCCGGCCGATCATCCCGCGATGAGCGCGATCGTCATGAATCTCGCGGCGAACATGCTCGGCCTCGGCAACGCGGCGACGCCGCTGGGGCTCAAGGCGATGCAGCACCTCGATGAGCTGAATCCTGACAAAGGCACTGCGACCAACTCGATGTGTACCTTTCTCGCGATCAATACGAGCTCTGTCACGCTCATTCCCGCGACGGCGATCGGCCTCCTCGCCGCCCAGGGCATCGCCGAGCCCTACGCCATCGTCGGCACGACGATAGGGGCGACGCTGGTTTCGACGGCGGTCGCAATCCTTGCGGTGAAGCTGTTCCAGAACATGGCGGTGTTCAACCGGCGCAGGCCTGAACCTGTTGAGTCGGTGACCGAAGAGGGTAGGGTGGTCGATGAGGCCGCGACCCGCCGCCTCTCGGGGAGGGGTAAGGTCATCCTCGCGCTCGTTCTCGCGCTCTTCGCCGCGATCATTTATCTGGAGACGTTCCCAGACCGGCGCGTCGCCCTGCAGGAGGCGATAGGCCTGCGCGAGGCGGTCCTGCAGATGGAGGCGGAAAAACCGACGCTCACGGAAAAGCCGGCCTCGGATACCGATCCGGTCTGGCAGCGCACGATCTCGGCTTTTTCGGTGGCGGCGATCCCCTTTGTCCTCGTTTTCTTCATCGTCTTCGCCGCGCTGAAGCGCATCCCCGTCTACGAGGAGTTCGTCGAAGGCGCCAAGGAAGGCTGGGCGGTGGCGGTGCGCATCATGCCCTTCATCGTGGCGATGCTGGCGGCGCTCGCGATCCTGCGGAATTCGGGAGCGCTCCTGCTTTTCCAGAATCTGCTGCGACCGGTCCTGGAGTTCGTGAAATTCCCTGTCGAACTGCTCCCGATGGCTCTGATGCGACCGCTCAGCGGCAGCGGCAGTCAGGGGGTCCTCGTCGAGATCCTCACGAACGAGGGCATCTCGGAAACGCTCAAGTATACGGCCGCGACGATGTTCGGCTCGACCGAGACGACTTTCTACGTGCTCGCCGTTTACTTCGGCTCGGTCGCAGTGCGCCGCACCCGCCACGCCCTCGCGGCGGGTCTCTGTGCGGACCTCGCGGGAGTGATCGCGGCGGTCGTGATCTGTCGGGCGATGTTCGGGTGAAAAAGGCCTGAAGAGGCACCTCGCACGGATCCGGATTCCATGCGAATCTGAACGATGCGAAATGACTTTTTGAGTTTAGTGGTCGTCACCGGCCTCTTTCTCCTCCACTCTGTCCCGATGATCTCCGCCGAAGCAGACCGCGCCCGCAGGCCCCTCCCCACCCCCGAAGAAGTCGCCGCCCTGCCCGCCGACGGCGGCGACAAATTCAACCGGCTCGTCTTTGAAAAGAGCCCCTACCTGCTACAGCACGCCCGCAATCCAATTGACTGGTGGCCCTGGAGCGAGGAGGCGTTTGCCGAGGCGAAGCGTCTCGACAAACCGGTCTTCCTAAGTGTCGGCTACGCGACCTGTCACTGGTGCCACGTGATGGAGCACGAGTCCTTCGAGGACGAGGAGGTCGCCGCGCTCATCAACGAGCGTTTCATCGCGATCAAGGTCGACCGCGAGGAGCGGCCCGACATCGACGATGTCTACATGCAGGTGACCCAGGCGATGACGGGCAGCGGCGGATGGCCCATGACGGTGATGATGACGCCTGACAAACACCCCTTTTTCGCGGGCACTTATTTCCCGAAAGAGTCGCTCGCGGGACGTCCGGGCATCAAGTTGCTGATCACCGAGATGCACAAGGCCTGGACGGAGAAACGCGACGAGGTCGAGTCGACCGCGACGGCGATCTCGGAGCAGCTCGGCAGCATGATGGCCGGTTCGCCGGGCGGGGATCTCGATGTCGCGATCTTCGACACGGCCTACGAGCAGTTCGCCGCGCAGTATGACGCGAAGCTGGGCGGCTTCGCGATGCGTCCGAAATTCCCCGTGCCGCCGAACCTGAACTTTCTGATGCGCTATCACCGGCGGAGCGGCAATCCGGGGGCTCTCGAGATGGTCGAGAAGACCCTGACGGAGATGCGGCGCGGCGGGATCTACGATCAGGTCGGCTTCGGGATGCACCGCTACTCGACCGACCGGGAGTGGCTCGTCCCGCATTTTGAAAAGATGCTCTATGATCAGGCTCTCGGCGCGGTCGCCTACCTCGAGGCCTACCAGATCACGGGGAAGGAATTCTACGCCCGCACCGCCCGCGAGATCCTCGCCTACGTGGACCGCGACATGAAGTCGGTCACGGGGGGATTCTACTCGGCGGAAGACGCCGACAGCGAAGGGGTCGAGGGCAAGTTCTACGTCTGGACGAACGCGGAGATCCGCGAGGTGCTGGGCGAGGAGGACGGCGACTTTTACATCGAGACCTTTCATCTCACCGAAGAGGGCAACTTCCTCGAAGAGGCGACGCAGGTGCGGACGGGGGCGAACATCCCGCATTTGAAAGAAGAGCTCCTCGACGAAGCGCGCGAGCGAGTCGAGGGACTGCGGGTAAAACTCTATGAGGCGCGCGAAAAACGCGTCCACCCTTTCAAGGACGACAAGATCCTCACGGACTGGAACGGCCTCATGATCAGCGCCTATGCCAAGGCCGCGAAGATCCTCGGAGACGAAGCCTATGCGGCGACGGCGGCAAAGGCAGCTGACTTCGTCCTCACCGAACTGCGCGACGAGGACGGCCGTCTCTTGAAACGCTACCGCCAGGGCGAGTCGGGACTGACCGCGCCCATCGAGGACTACGCTTTCATGATCTGCGGGCTGCTCGACCTCTACGAAACGAACTTCGAGGTGCGCCACCTCGCGGAGGCGATCGCCCTGCAGGCCATCGTCGACGAGTTTTTTCGCGACACGGAAAAGGGCGGTTATTTCACGGTGGCGGAGGATGCTGAACAGCTCATCGTGCGGGCAAAGAAGCTCTACGGCGGGGCCATCCCGAGCGGCAACGCTGTCTCCATCAGCAACCTCTCGCGCCTCTACCGCATGACGGGCAACCCCGACTACGCGAAGCGGAACGACGAGCTCATCCGCGCGTTTTCCGGCGAGATCGGGCAGCAGCCAATGGTCTACCCGGTGGCGCTCTGCGGATTGGATTTCACCTTCGGCCCCGCCCATGAGATCGTCATCAGCGGAGAGAAAGACGGCGTGGACACCCGCGCGATGATAGCCGCGCTGCGGAAAGAGTTCCGCCCGAATCAGGTCATCCTCCTCCGCACGCCCGAAAACGCCGAAGCCCTCGCGAAGCTCGCGCCCTACACGGAAACGCAGTTGAGCCTGAACGGCAAGGCGACCGCCTACGTCTGTCGCCAGTTCGCCTGCAAGGTGCCGACCAACAAGATCGAAACGATGCTGGAGTCGATAGGGGAGTGAGCGGGGAAAACCCCGGCCTGCTTTTTCTTGCGATCGGGCCGTTGTCGCAGAAGTTCCATTATTTTACATCACTCCTGTCGCGCGAGCGGCGGGGCCGCCCCCTTCCCGACTCATGACCGAAAAAGGAAAACAGGACATCCTCGACTGGATCCGGGCCGAGCACGCCGCCGGGCGCGCCCTGAATATCCATGCCGTCAAACGGCGGCGGCCCGACCTCCTGAAACGCGTCTACGAGTGTCGCCCTTTCTGGGGATGGTGGCAGGCGATCACGGATGCCGGACTGGACTACGAGTGCCTTAAGGTTCAACTCGAGGAGAATGTCACCTGTCAACTCTGCGGCTACGAAGGTGCCCAGCTCCATACACACCTCAAGGCGCGTCACGAGATGACGGGCGGCGACTACCTCAAACAGTTTCCCGATGCCGCCATCGCCAGTGAACTGCGACGCGCCCGAATGAGAAGGGAAGGGGGAAAAAACCTGCTTCCCCACTGGGAACCTATCTACTCGGAAGAGTATATGATGGACCGGACCTATCGCTACCACCGCATGGGACACCGACTGCGCACGACCTGGGTCTGCGAACACGACCACAATCTCTGGCAGCAGGTCCATCGACAGGGTATCACGTGGGAATCTTTTGTCACCGGCCTCGGTATTCCCTACACGCACGATCTTCCGCCGCGGCCGCCCCGCCTCACCCGTGAGGCAGTCCTCGAAGGCCTGCGACAAGTCGCCCGGGAAGAAGGGACCACACCGAGGATCACCCACCTGGCGAAGCGACACCATCCTCTCATGACCGGCGTCGGGCGTCATTTCGGCAGCTATGACGAAGCCCTCGAAGCAGCCGGACTCCCTCGCCCGCCGGGACCTTCTCACCGGCGACGGGAGTTTTCTGCTGAAGCCGTCTTCGAAGAGCTGCGACAACTGGCTGCCGACGGGCACCCCGTCACCGCCCGGGGGATCAGGTCGACATTGGACCGCCGGGATCTCCACCACGCCATCGAGCGGATGGGAGGCTACCCTGCCGTCCGCAAGGAACTCGGGATCGCGAAACCGCCCCTGCGGCGGGCAAAACCCCGCCACACACGCGAAGAGGTCATTGCCACATTTCAAAACCAGGCGGCACAAGGGAAACCGTTTACCATCAAGGGTATGAAACGCGGGTCCGATGCCGACCGGACGCTCCTCAGATCGGCCCGCTACCATTTCGAGAACTGGCCCCGCCTGATGGAAGCGGCCGGACTCATTCCCGAGCACCACGCCATCTCCCGCGCCCGCGACCGCCGGGAGGGCCTCCTCGAACAAGTGAGACACCGACACCAGGCGGGAGGACCGCTCGACCGTCAGGCGATGAGGCGGGAGGAAGAGAGCAAAGCCCTTTATCGGAAGTGCTCCTCCGCTTTTGGAAACTGGGAGAAAACCCTCGCCGCCGCCGGCCTACCGGTTGAAATGGCGGACAAGGAGATCCCGATCAGGAAAGAAATCCTCGCGGAGATTCGGGAGCTGCAGCAAACCGGGCAACCTCTGACGTCTCGCGCGATGATCTACACACCTGCCGGACGGGCCGTCTATAACCGGGCAAAAGCCGCCTTCAGGAACTGGAAAAATGCCGTACTTGCCGCCGGTTTTGAATGGCCGCAGACGAATGATTCCGCCTGGATCGAAAAACACCGGCCCGTAAAAGCGGCGAGGCGGACCTCTCCGGCTCGTCAGCTGCGGAGCACGGCGCGCGAAGAACGGGAAAAGGCCGTGATCGAGGCGATCCGGGAGCGCCAACGCCTCGGGAAAACGCTGCGCCTCCGCTGGATTCGTCGGGAATCGGAGGGTAAAGAACTCTACGATACGGCCCGCCGCGTCTTCACCTCATGGAAGACTGCCCTCAAGGCCGCCGGCTGCAAACCGGAAACACCGCGTCCGCGGAAAATCTCGAGGATTGCCCGGGAACTGGAACTCGCCTATCCGATCGATCCCGCGATGTGGGAATCGCCTCCGGCGAAAACCGGGGAAAAAACCGCAAGCGCGAGAAACGAGGCGCGGGAAATCCCCCTCCGCGGCTGGCGTCAGCCCGGCAAAGGAGAAAAACAGCGCACCACTGCCTCACGGGCGAAACGACGCGGAAAGCGGAAGTAACAGGGAACTTCCCGATCAGCGGTCCCGCCGCCCGCGATCGTAGCTGTCACGGTTTGAGGATTTACCCCCGCCACCATAGCCGCCTCCGCTGCGGGGACGATCATCGCGGGAACGACCGCCGCCCCCGTAGCCGCCGCCCTGACGGTCGGCACGTTTCCCGCCGCCGCCGGAACCGCCGCCCCCGTAATTCCCGCGGGGAGGTGCCCCCCCCTCGCTGCCGCCGCCCTCGGGACGACCGCGATCATAGTCGAGCTTGAAAGTCTGCCCGCGCAACTGAGCCCGGCTCGCCTGCTCGATGGCATGGGCGGCTTCACCCTCGGCGACTTCAACGAGACTGAAGTTGGGGAAAAGATGGATGCGGCCCACCGTGCCGCTTTCGAGATGGCACTCGTTGTGCAGCATCCCGACGATATCGCCGGGGCTGACACGGTGATTTTTGCCGAGACTGAGGAAGAGTTTCACCATGCCGGGCTCAGCGACATCATCGCGCTGAGCCCGCGGTTTGAACTCGCGCCGTTCGCCGCCCTGCTGGCGCGGTTCTCTCGGCTCTCTCGGCTCACGTTCCCGACGGTCGCTGGGGGTGACGGAACGATCTTCGGCGATTTCTTCACCTTCACGACCGGTGGACTCGCGCATGAGCGTCATGAGCACCCCCGCGATCTGTTCCCACTCGTGACCGGCGTCTTTCAAGGGTTGCAGCGCGGCAATGGCTTTTTCAAAATTTCCCTCTTTGATACGTCCGGAGACGGTCTCGATGAGCTGCTCGGCGAGTCGGCTCTCGACAGCTTCCGCCGAGGGAATTTCGGCGCGCACGATAAGCTGGCGGGTGTATCGCTCGATTGTTTTGATGCGATAAATGTCACGGCCGTGGATGAAGGAAACGGCCTTCCCGGACCGCCCGGCGCGACCGGTTCTCCCGATTCGGTGGACGTAGTCCTCGGGATCCTGCGGCAGCTCGTAGTTGAAAACGATATCCACATCATTCACATCGATACCGCGGGCGGCGACATCCGTGGCCACAAGGATCTCAACGGTCCCCTCGCGGAAAAGCCGGAGAACCCGCTCGCGCATGGTCTGGGCAATATCTCCGTGGAGGCGGTCGGCGGAGTAACCGCGGGCGAGAAGCTCCTCGGTGCATTCATCAACCGCCCGCTTCGTGTTGCAAAAGATGATGGTAAGACGGGGTTGCTCAAGATCGATGATGCGGGAAACAAGCTCGATACGGGAACGCTGTCTCGCCTCATAACACACCTGCTCAATCGAATCGACGGTGAGACTCTCACGCTCGATCTCGATAAGTTGGGGCTCGTTGCCGTAGCGCTTGATAATACGGCTGACGGCATCGTTCATCGTCGCCGAGAAAAACATCGTCTGCCGCTCGGGCGGGAGCGCCCGGAGGAGGGATTCCATCTCGTCGGCAAAACCCATGTCAAGCATGCGATCGGCTTCATCGAGGACGGTGATCCTGACCGAATCGAGATTGAGAGTGCCGCGCTCGACATGGTCAATGAGACGACCGGGGGTGCCGACAATCACCTGAGTGCCCTGACGGAGGGCGCGGATCTGACGATCGATGGGGGCCCCTCCATAAACGGCGAGCGCCCGGAGACGGGGAAGTTTTGAACCGAGGCGCTGAAGTTCGGCACAAACCTGGACGGCGAGTTCGCGCGTCGGACAGATCACAAGCATCTGCGGATCGGGATTATCCCAGTCGATGCGAGCGAGGCCGGAAAGGCCGAAGGCGGCTGTTTTACCGGATCCGGTTTCGGAGAGACCGATGATGTCTTTTCCTGAGAGCGCCAGCGGAATGGAGGCGACCTGAATATGCGACGGTTCCTCGTAACCGAGTTGTTCGACGGCGGCTAAAAGGGCTTCGGGGAGGCCAAGTTGGGCAAAAGTGGGATGATTCACAGTAAAGACGGGCAATTTGATGCCCCCGCTGTTAACTGCGAAGAGACAATCTTCGAAGCGGGGGTGAGTGCCAGAATACCCCCGAATGGCCAAAGAGAAAGCGGAACCTTCGACGGACCGATCCCGGATCCGCCCGAGATCAATTTACTTCTTTGACCGGACTAGCGACGCGGTTCAGTGGTCTTGCGAGAAGATTTGCCTGGGAACGGGCTGGCGGAACCTGCCGACGGCTTGTAATGAGCCTGGCAATTTCGCGGCGAAGCATGCCGAGATCGAAAGGCTTCGTCAGAAAGACATCGGAACCGGCACCGAGAGCGCTGCGGCGCATGCTCTCGTCGGCATTCCCGGAGGCCGCAATGATGGGAACCCGGGCCATCGGATGGTCCAGCAAACGCACCCGCTCGATCATCGCGATGCCATCCATCGCAGGCATCTCGATATCGGTGACGATAAGATCGGGGTTGAGGCTCCGGTCGCGCAGCAGTTCAAGAGCCTCGATGCCGTTACTTGCTTCGAGGACAGCATAACCGGCCCCCTCGAGCACTTTTCTGAGTAGCACCCGATTGGGGACCAGGTCGTCGATGACTAGAATCGTAAAACAGTTCACCGGCGGCACCATCGCCGGCATGGAATGGTGAGGTTGAGAGGTCAGCCGAGAGTTCATCACTTTTCCGAGTAGTTAAGAAATACAAGTCTTCACCTTATCAGTATTACTTTGAACATTATTGTTCAAAGTAATTTTTCGCGAATTTATGAAAAATTCGAAAGATGGGAAATCATCACAAAGCCCCCTTTTACGTTGATGATGAGGCAATTAGGGAAAATAGCGCCAATTCGGCTTTTAGATGTCCGGTTCCCGAAAAGGAATGAAAGCTCTTTTCCCGGTAAAACGTCCGGCAAAGCGATCAGTAATTCGGGAGCCCGGGAGGGCGCTCGGAGAGCCGATGGAACTCGGCCTGCTCGTAGGGCGACTTCACTTCATCTGCGGTAATTCCGCCGACGAGAGAGACATCGCCGTGACTGGTCGTCTTCAACTCAGGACGGTTGGTGCCTTTTTCAAAAATTTTCTGCTGGTGAACCGGCTCTCCGTCAATGTTGATGACGGTATATTTGTAGGCCTGAGGGCCGGTCATATGGAGGACGTGCAGCTGATTCTGCGAATCGATCGCATGAGCTGGCGGGCGCAGACTCATGTAATCGCCGATGGGGTAGGTGCGATAGACGTAACCCGAATCACTTTGCTTCAGCCTGAAGTAAAGTGCCTTGGAACGGGCTCCGTGATAATAAGTCATGAGCGCATACTCCCGATAAGTCCCGGCGTCAGGGTGGCCTTTGGGAACCCCGATAATCTGGCTCCACATCGGCTGCCCCTGCGTCACCTGCACCGTGATCGTCCTCGTCTGAAAAACCCGGTTGATCTGAGGGAACGTCACACTCGCCTTCACCCGATAAGTCCCAACACTGGACATCGAATAGCGCCGGTTAATCGTGACCTTGTGCTTGTAACTCTGGCCGGCGGAGAGCACGATGGGGCGCTCATTAAGCTCGTCCCGGCTCGGGGTAATCAAATTTCCCCTGCCATCGGTCACGGTGAAATCGAGCCAGCTCAGACCGTCGGCATCACCGAAGATGAGATCCTGCCCGGCCCGATTGACAATAGAAAGCTCTCCCGTGATCGGCTCGTCGGCAAGGTAGAGAGTGCGGTCGAGTTTCAAATCGACAATGATCTGGGCGGAAGCGGTTCCGGACAGAAGGAGCCCGAAGAGGAGGAGGAGGGCGATGGCGGGGACTCGTCTCATAATAAACCGGTGCAGCAGCGCCGGGCTAGCGCAGGGAAGGAAGATGCCGGAACAGCAAAGATTCCGGAGAAACCCCATTTTCGGAGAATTCCCCTTCGAATGCAATGCCAATCTCCTCGCCTGCACGCCTACCTCAACACGGCTTCTCGCGAAAATCAGTTTAAATTATCAAGTATTTAATAAAATTAAGAGTTTAGTTTTTATGGAAATGCATTAGAATTTGAAAATTTCCGCTAACCGGGTTTTGATAAATGAAAGAGAGCTGGAGATTTGTGGTCATGGGGGTATTTCTGGGAAGCTTTTTCCTACTCGGATTGCTTGGCACCTCCACCTCGATGACCTTCATCTGGCCTGCCTACGCCCTTCTCGGTCTGGCCGGAGCCCTCTCAATCGGTCTTCTTTTCAAAAAGGTAGGTTTCTCCCTGCCTCGCTGGAGCACCCTCGCAGTGGTTTCCCTGACCGCTTATCTTCTTATCCGCGCCGCGAACTCCCCGGTTGCCTACTTCGCCCGTGAGGACGCCGCTCTGATTATCACCGCCTTCCTCTGCTATTGCCTCTTCCTTTCACTTGTCTCGACGGGAAACTGGCGAAACCGGCTTCTCTACGCACTCGCCGCGCTCGTCGCGGTGAACCTCGTCTTCGCCTTCGTTCAGGCAGTTTTCGCCCCCACCCTGTCGCTGATCCCTGGCTACGAACGGACCTTTACCAACCGGGTCGGGGGGCTCTTCAATCATCCGGACCATTTTGCCGGCTTCATCGGTGCCCTTGTTCCGGTCCTTTTGGCCATGAGCCTCTACGGTCGCCAGAGAGTCGGGGTCCGCCGCTTCTTCGCCGGACTGGCCGTGTTGTCTCTTCTGGCGGCTCTTTACCCCGGCAACGCCACCGGATACCTTGCCCTCTTCTTCGGGCTCGGCACTTTCGCGCTGCTCACAGGGGCTATCCTTTATCGCAAGCTCACCCCCGGTGCCCGGAAGCGGTCTCTCCTTCTTGTCACAGGACTGGCCCTGGCCGCCCTGACAGGGGCGGGGCTCACCATGGCCGGATCGCACGGTGCGCCGCTCAAACGGGCCCTCCTCACGAACGAAGAGGGGAGCAGCCTGGTGCTGATTTGGAAGGCGGGGATACAGCAGGCGCTGGAGGCCCCCGTTCTCGGCACCGGAAGCCGCAGCTCCCCGATCTACGGTCGCCTCTTTCGCGACGAGGCACTCGGAAGCTCCCCTACCGAGCCGGGATTCGTCCATAACGAGTATCTTCAGATGCTAGCCGACTACGGCCTTGCCGGTCTTGCCCTTCTCTTCATTACCCTCACGTTGCATGGGTCTTCAGGGTTGAGCTTCGTTCGCGCCTATGCAGGTTTCGGCTGTGCACCAGGAAGACTGCTGCCTCAGTCCGATCACCTCGCTTTCGCTCTCGGGGCCATGTCGAGCCTCTCGGCCATCGGGGCACTTTCTTTTTTCGACTTCACGATGCATCTGCCCGTCTTTTCTGTCGTCACCGCAGTATTCCTCGCCGTTCTCGCAGCTCCCGATCCGATGGCCGCTGCCCTTAAACCCGGTGGTGAATCTCTCCTCCCCGGAGGTATCCCGATGTTTATAAATCGCTCCTTCGCTTTCGGTTGCGGGATCGCGATGCTGGCATTCGGGCTCGTCTTCTCACGGAGCGAGTTTCACTGCAGGATGGCGCACTTATCCTTCGAAGCCGATCCGGGCGGTTACCGGCATTTTCGACATCTCAAGGCGGCTCGCGAAATCGACTCAAAAAACCCGTTCCTTTTTGCCCTGAGCGCCCGGGCTCAGGTGGCCGGAATCACCCCGTCGATGACCGATCCGGAACGTCGGCAGGTTCTTGAACAGGCCGATTACTACTTCAGCAAAGCCCGCGAGCTCTACCCGCAGGATGTCTTTGCCGCGATCGGCCATGCCTCCGTCCTCGACCAGCTGGGGAGGCGGGAGCATGCCCGCGATCGGCTCCGCGAAGCCCTCAAAATGGCGCCCGGCTACGGTAATCTCCTTCTCGCCGAGGCCGAGCATCACCTGCGCCACGGGAACGTCATCGACGCCGAAAAATCTTTCAAAGCAGCCATGAAGGCACACGCTTTCCGCGATACTGCCGCCGCCGGGGAGGGCCTGCGAACCCTTGAGGAATGGAAACGGATCGCTGAAGGGCGCGGGATCGACTGGCGCAAAGACTCACTCGAGGCCGGAGAGAGGCTCACCGAAGCAACCCTCTACCACGCCATGCCGACCGGCCGGGTGAGCGAGAGAAGCCTTGCCGGCGAAGCCGTGCCGCCGGGGCCTTCAGAGAATTGACTCAAACGGTGCCGCCCCGAAATCGCGTGACGAGAGGATAAGCTGCTGTCCCTCGCGGGGCGAGAGGACCCGTTTGCCGAGGTGATTCATCGAGACCGCCTCGTGGAGACGACGAAGCGGCTCGGACGGGTGCTCGTTACTGATCGGAAAAGTGGCATGATGCATCGGGATCATCCGATGCGCTTTGAGATCAAAAAAAGCCTGAACTGCCTCTTCGGGATTCATGTGCACCTCACGACCGCTCGGACAATCGTAAGCACCGATGGGAAGAAGGGCGGTATGGATGTCATAACGCTCCCCGATTTCCGCAAATCCGTCGAAGTAGGCGGAATCTCCCGAATGATAAACGGTGTGCTCGGGAAGCTTGATGACAAAACCGCCGAATCCCTTTTTCGTGTCGTGAATATAGCGGGCTCCCCAGTGATGGGCGGGAGTGAAATGAATTTCCGCCTCGCGAAAAGTGAGACAATCCCAGTCCGTCATCTCCTCAACGCGATCAATATTCAGCTTACGAACGACCGGGGAGACGCCATGCGGGACAATGACGGTCTGCGACCCGTCGACGATGCGCTTGAGGGTCATGCGGCAGAGATGGTCGAAATGGGCGTGGGTGATGAGGACAAGATCAATCGGCGGGAGATGCTCGATGTCGATGCCCGGGTCGCGATGACGCTTCAGCGGTCCCATCCACTTCGCCCAGACCGGATCAATGAGAATATTGAACCCCGCCGTCCTCACGAGAAAACTGGCGTGCCCGATCCAGACGACCTCGACCTCGTGGGCCGCGAGAGCGGGGAATTCGGGTGGGTGAGGGCTGCCGGTCGGCTCGCGCTTTCTCATCAGCGCGGGGAGGACACTGCTGCTGAGAAAACGATAGTTTCGCATGGCCCAGCCTTTCTCGGGCATCAGGCCAACTCTCCGCCCGTCGGTAAAAAGTCGGGATTTTTTCGCAGGGAACGCCGCGCCACGCGAGGGGAATGAGTCGGTCTCGGGATCATCCATGGGATTGGAAACCTACGCAGGCTCGAACCCGGCGGCAATAGCGGACTCGGAAAAAATCACGCCCCCGGCGCCGGAGATCACGGTCATTCTGCACGATCAGACGGGGCGCGGCGGTAGCCGGTCGCCTGCTCAAAAGCATAGGCAAAAGAGAGCAGGCGTGTTTCCTCGCCGGGCTTTCCGATAAAAGTGACCCCGTTCGGCGCGCCCGCCCCGTCAAGTCCGAGGGGCACGGTGATCGCGGGATAACCGGCCGTGGCATAGACGTCCGAATGCGTGTTGGCGAGGCTGACGAGGAGTTCAACCTCCCCTGCCGCGAAGGTCGCCGCAAGCCGGTCGGCCGCTCCCGTCCGCGTGAAACGCGCCGCCTCTTCGTAGAGGGTCGTCGCGGCCGGGCCGCCCTCATTAACGAGCTCCGGAAGAACCCGCAACGCAAAATCCACCATATTCTGCCCCTGCGGGATGCGCCGCGCCGGGTCGGCGAGGTGGTAACGATGGAGGTCGGCGAGACTCTTCACCGGAGCCCCCGCCGCCGTGAGATAGCCAACCGTGTCGATCGAGAGGCCAAGAAAGATGACGGGGAGCAGGGACGGCTTGTCCGCGAATGTTTCGTCGAGATCACGCGGTGAGGCTCCTGCTTTTTTCAGTCCATCGCCGATGCGAACAAGCCAGAAGTGAGTTCCGTCTTCCCCTTTGTTTGCGAGAATCCCCTTTCGCAGGACGCCTGCCGCGACCCCCTTGAGCGCGGCGCGATCAAGCGCCGCCACGTAATCTGTTTCAGCTTCGTCCATCACCGCGAGGAGCAAGGCGGCATCGCGCACCGAGCGGGCAATCGGACCGGCCGAGTCCTGAAAGCGGATCAGCGGCACGATCCCCTCCCCGCTCACCACTCCCGGCCCCGGCATCATCGCCACAACGCCATTACTCGCTCCCGGAGCAATGAGCGATCCGGATGTCTCGGTGCCGACACTCGCCATCGTGAGAAAAGCGCTCGTCGAGATCGCCGAACCGCTGCTCGATCCCGATACCGGCAGGTCGGCCCGGTAGGGATTCACCCCCATGCCGCTGATCGCATTGTAGCCGGGCGGCTCCGTCGTGAGCGTGCCGGCGAGTTCCGAAAGGCTTGCCTTTCCGAGGATGACCGCTCCCGCATCGCGCAATTTTTTCACCACCGCCGCATCGGCCGCCGGCGAGTGGTCGAGGAGGATCTCCGCCCCCGCCGTCGTATGGAGCGGGGCAACCGTAGCGATGTTATCCTTCAAATTCACAGGGATGCCGTGGAGCTTTCCCCTCACCTTCCCTGCGGTCCGCTCACGATCCGCCGCTCGGGCTTCCTCAAGCGCGGCCGGATTCAGCTCAAGGTAACTGCGGAGGGTCTCGTCGTTCCGGCGGATTCGATCGAGAAAATAGAGCGTCAGTTCCTCCGAATTCACCTTTCCCTCCGCCATCGCTGCGCCGACCGAATCGATGTCACCTCCGCGCACGTGACGGTCCACGGCGACGAGGCGCCTCTTCCCGACCGAGGTCAAGGCTTTCGCAAAGGGCGCGAAGTCCAGTTCGCGCAGGCGGGGCAGGTTAGGTGACTCCTTTTTCAGCGGCGGTTCCGCCCGCTTGCAACCGGCGGGCAGAACGGCGGAGAAGAGGCCGCAGAGAATCAGACTTCGGAAAACCACTTTCATGTGAGGATATCCACATCATCTGCGACAAGATCCCCGGGGGAAAGTGAAGAGGGGACGAAAAAAGCCGATCATTTACAGCCTGTCTAACGGGCTAAAATAGCATCCCTGCCGAGGCCGCTTCCGTTCCCCGCGACCTTACCCGGTTCGAGCGGGCGGGCGGCGGCGGCGATGCGACCGGTGCCGCTGAGGCCGAAGCGCTGTGGCTCATACATGGCCTCGATTTTCGCGGGCGGGGCGGTGACCTGACCGGGCGCGACGATGCGGGCGAGATACTGGAGACGATAGTCCCCCGCTCCGAAAACGCCGTCGGCGAAGAAAAGAACGCGGTCTTTCCGAATCTCTCGGAAGCTGGTGTAGAGAGCCCGCGCCTCGCGGTCGGCGTTGACGCGCTGGGTTTCCTGCGTTTTGAAGGTCGGATTGACGGCCTCGAAGATCGCGGGAAGCGGGTCGTCGATCGCGAGGTAGGTCTCGCGTTCGTTCGGGATGTTCATGTCGAGGGTGACGAGGATGAGGTCGCCAACGCGCAGGTCATCGGCGGGGACGATGGTGCCGTCGCTCTCGACTTTGCGGTAGCTGCGGCTGATCGCAAAGCCTTTTTTTTCGGGCTCTAGCGGCATCAGGGCGGGGCGGGTCGCGATCTGGAGACTGCCGTAGACGGGGCTGTCACTGCCGGTTTTGAGCGAAAGGGCCCGGGCCGGATTGCTGCCTTCGAAGTCGAAGGAGAGGACCGCGCTGCCCGGCTCGACGGGGAGCTCGACGCGGCGATTTCCCCCGTCAAAGGTCACCTCGACTTGGTTTCCCGAGAGAGTGTCAGCGGTCGTCTCTCCGTAGGCGGCGAGGGCGATGAGCGGCCAGGCGTTCGAGTAGGTGCTGCCCCATCCGTCCTGCGGTTCGCGGAGTTTCATGAGCTCGTCGACGAGGACATCGACCTTGTCGCTTTTGGGATCGTGACGCACCTGCGCGAGGAGCCGCGTCGCGGCGATGTAGGGCTGCTTATACCAGGAGACCTGGGCGAC
>DIVG01000025.1 GCA_002422425.1 Akkermansiaceae bacterium UBA6138
CCTCCCGCCTCTCCTACCTTCTCTGGAGCGCACCTCCCGACGACGCGCTTCTCAAGGCCGACCTCACCGATCCCGTCATCCTTGCCCGCGAAGTCGATCGACTCATCGCCAGCCCCAAAGCCGACGAGTTCGTGAGCGGCTTCGTCCACCAGTGGCTGCACCTCGACCGGCTCGATTTCTTCCAGTTCGACACGAAGCAGTTCCGCGACTTCGACGAGAGCGCCAAGGCCGCGGCGCGACGCGAGGTCTACGAGACCTTCGCCCACCTCCTCCGCCATGGCGGCAGCCTCTCCCGCCTCCTCAAGAGCGACGAGGTCCACGTCAACGGCCTGCTCGCCACCTACTACGGCATCGAGGGCGTCAGCGGCGACGAGTTCCGTCCCGTGAAAGTGCCGGCGGGGTCACCGCGTGGCGGTTTGTTAGGGATGGCCGCGGTCCTCGCGATGGGCAGCAACGGCGAGCGCACCAGTCCCGTCGAGCGCGGCACCTGGGTGCTGCGTTATCTCCTCCACAATCCGCCCCCGCCCGCCCCGCCGAACGTGCCCCAGCTCGACCGGCTCGATGGCAAGCCCGTCAGTCCCCGCGAGCGCCTCGCCGCCCACATGGAAGAAGCCCAGTGCGCCCAGTGCCACCGCAAGATCGATCCGATCGGCTTCGGGTTGGAAAACTTCAACGCCGCCGGCAAATGGCGCGAGGTCGATTACGATCCGAAGACGAAGAAGGAATGGCCCATCGATCCGGCGGGTGCCTTCCACAACGGACCGGCTTTCAACGATTACTTCGAGCTGCGAGATCTCATCGCGGCGCGCGAGGGAGACTTCGCGCGCGGCTTCACCGAGGCCCTCATCGAGTACGGACTCGGCCGTCCCTATGGCTTCACCGACGACGCGTTGGCCTCTTACATCGTGGCGCGGGCGAAGGAGGAGGACTACGCGATCCGGGGCTTCATCCAGGCTCTTGTCGAGAGCGAGGCCTTCGGGAAGAAGTGAGGAGGTCTCGCCATTGGATGGGAATGAGACCCTTCCCTCTCGCTTCGCAGTCAGCCAACCGCGCGCGGAGTGCGATCACAGCCCCCCAAACCGCCGGTGCCGGCGCTGGTATTCGGCGATGGCGTCCTCAAGATGCTCTCTTCGGAAATCGGGCCAGAGCGTTTCGGTAATGACGATTTCGGCGTAGCTGATCTGCCAGAGGAGAAAATTCGAGACACGGCATTCCCCGCTCGTGCGGATGAGGAGGTCGGGGTCGGGGATCGCGGCGGTGTAAAGGTATCGGGAAAAGGTCTCGGTATCGAGGTCGTCGGGATGGATCGTTCCGGCCTTCGCTTCTTCCATGAGCCTCTTTGCCGCGTCGACGATCTCTTCGCGCGCACTGTAACTAAGGGCGACGACGAGGGTGAGTCCATCGTTGTTCGATGTTTTGGTGATGGCTTCGCGGAGTTGCTTTTGATTTCTCTCGGGCAGTCTCGCGAGGTGACCGATGACCTGAAGCCGGATGTTGTTGCGCATCAGGCTCGGCGTTTTCTCTTTCAAAAACCGGGCGAGCAGGCCCATCAGCGCGGTCACTTCAGCCTCGGGGCGTTTCCAGTTTTCGGAGCTGAAGGCGTAGAGAGTCAGGTACTTGACCCCGAGTTCCCCGCAGGCCTTGAGGCATTCCTCGACCGATTCGGCGCCGGCGCGATGCCCGTCGCGCCGAGGCAGATTCCTCGCTGCGGCCCAGCGTCCATTGCCATCCATGATGATGGCGATGTGCTGCGGGATCTCTTTTTCGGGATCGGGCGCAGCCATGGGTGGGAGAGCGGCAGAGGCGCTCAGCGAATGATGGTCTGGTCGCGGGAGGGACCCACGCCGACCATGCTCACCGGCGTTTCGGTTTCGAGTTCGATCCGGGCGAGGTAGGCAAGGGCGTTGGCGGGGAGATCCTCGTAGCGGGTCACGCCGGTGATGTCGCACTGCCAGCCGGGGAGATTTTCGTAAACGGGGACGACACGCTGGAAGTCCTTCGCTGAAGCAGGCGGGAGGAGAAGCTTTTTCCCGTCGAGTTCGTAGTGCGTGCAGACGGGAATCTCGGCGCAGTCATCGAGCCCGTCGAGGATGGTAATGGCGAGTTCGCTGAAGCCGTTCACCATCGCGGCATAGCGCACGAGAACGAGGTCGAGCCATCCGCAGCGGCGCTTGCGTCCGGTCGTGGCACCGAATTCGCGGCCCATCTTGTGGAAACGGTCGGCGAGGGTGTCGTTCTGGGTCGGGAAAGGGCCTTCACCGACACGGGTGGTGTAGGCCTTGGTCACGCCGACGACGCGATCGATCTTTTGCGGCGGCACGCCCGATCCGGTGCAGGCCCCGCCCGAGGTCGTGTTCGACGAGGTCACGTAGGGGTAAGTGCCCTGGTCGATATCGAGGTAGGTGCCCTGGGCCCCTTCAAAAAGGAGGGAGCGGCCCTCTTTCATGGCGCGGTGCAGGGTCTCGACGGTGTCGGTGCAGTAGGGAGCGAGGCGCTCGGCGGCAGCGAGGAGCTCTTTGCCGATGGCTTCGGCGTCAAGTTTGTCCATCCCGACGGATTCGAAGAGCACATTGCACTCGGCGACGCGGGCGTAGAGGCGCTCGGTGAAGTTGACCGGATCTCCCACGAGATCGTGGAGGCGGAAGCCGATGCGGTCGATTTTGTCCCCGTAGGTCGGGCCGATCCCGCGTTTGGTTGTGCCGATCTTGGCGGCGCCGCGGCTCGTTTCGCGATAGGCGTCCATTTCGCGGTGAAAGGGCATCACGAGGTGGGCGCGATTCGAGATCTGGAGGTTCTGCGGCGAAACGGCGATCCCTTTTTCGATGAGGCCGTCGATTTCCTTGAGCAGGGCGATCGGGTCCATCACGACGCCATTGCCGATGACACAGAGTTTTCCGGGCCAGAGAATACCGGAGGGGATGAGGTGGAGGATGTATTGCACGCCCTCACTAATGACGGTGTGCCCGGCGTTATTCCCGCCCTGGGGGCGTACGACAACGTCGGTCTTCTCGGTGAGGAGATCCACGATCTTACCTTTTCCTTCATCGCCCCACTGGGCGCCAATCACGATGGTATTCGACATGAGTAAACAGAGTTCGGGACAGAGAGGGGCGGCCCGCAGGGCCTGCCGGAAAAGCCCGGCGGAGCAAATTCACAATCGATCACGAGGACGATTGAGCCGGCGCGGCTGAGCCGGGAAGGAGCATAGACGAGTTCAACGGCGAGTGAAAGTCATCAAATTCAGGCCGCTTCCATCATCGTGGCGAGCACGACCACGGCGATGGCGGCGAGAATGGCGATGACGCCAAAGCCGACCGCAACTTGGCCGAGGGTGTTCTTTGTCACCACTTTTTCGATAGGGGAGAGGTCTCCGAAATCAGCAGGACGATTCGAGACCTCGGCGATTTCAGCAACGTGTCCGCTGGCATAGCCGCTCCCGCCTGAGGAAGCGCCGAAGGTATCCGCCTCAGCGGCATTCTCATCCTGGAAGACGGCCTCGACGCTGCCGAAATTGATCCGGGCACCATTGCCAAGAACGCCCTCGGAGACGGCTTCGCCGTTAAGGAAAGTGCCGTTGGTGGAACCGAGGTCCTGAACCTGAAAGATGCCGCCACTATTATAAATGATGGCATGGGAACCCGACATGGAGCCGTGGTCGAGAACGATGTCATTGTCGGGGCCGCGCCCGATGGAGACCTGCTCGTATCCGTCAAGGGCGAGCTCGAAGGGTTCCTGATCGGGGACGTAAATAGTGAGAGTTGCCATAGCGGGACTGGTTTTACTACGGATTAACGGGATTGATCAATCAGATTAGCAAATTCTTCGAAGAAGTAGGAGGCGTCGTTCGGTCCGGGGGCCGCCTCGGGGTGATACTGGACCGAAAAAACGGGGTGATCGCGATGCCTCATCCCCTCGACGGTGCCGTCGTTGAGATTAATGTGGGTGACCTCGACGTGGGAGGGAAGGGAGTCACCGTCGGCGGCAAAACCATGATTCTGTGAGGTGATCGCGATTTTTCCCGTGCGCAGATCTTTGACCGGGTGGTTCCCGCCGCGGTGGCCGAATTTCAGTTTGAAAGTGGTGCCGCCGAGCGCGTGGGCGAGCACCTGATGGCCGAGACAGATCCCGAAAACGGGCTTTTTCCCGACGATTTGTTTGATCTCGCTGTGGATATAATCGAGCGCGGCCGGATCGCCGGGACCGTTGGAGAGGAAAATACCATCGGGATTACGGGCGAGGACTTCGGACGCCGGGGTGCGCGAATTGACCACTTCGATCTCAAATCCTTTCTGACGCAAGCTCCTCAGAATGTTGCGCTTAATGCCAAAATCGTAGGCGACAATGCGGTATTTCGTCTCACCGAGAGGGTGATAAACCTGGCCTTCGTGCTCCTCGAGGACCTCCCTGAGCGAGGGGTTCACGATGGTCCAGCGGCGACTCTCAATCCCGGCGGGATCCCACTGATAGGACTCGGCCGTGGTGACTTCTTTGACAAAGTCCGAACCTTCCATCGGCGGGGCCTGGCGGGCGGCAGCGACCGCGCCGTCGGCGTCGAGGCTGCCGTCGGTGCAGAGTGTGGCTCGCATCGCCCCGGCGACCCGAAGACGCTTCGTGAGTGCCCGGGTGTCGATCCCCTCGATCCCTGGAATTCCGGACTCAAGCAGGTAATGATGAAGCGACATCTCGCTGCGCCAGTTGCTCGGGACATCGCAAAGCTCTTCAATGACAAAACCGCGGACATGGATAGCACTGCTCTCGGCATCGGCTTTGCTGACCCCGTAGTTCCCGATGAGCGGACAGGTCATCGTGACAAACTGACCGCGGTAGGAGGGATCGGTAAGAATCTCCTGATAACCCGTCATCGAGGTGTTGAAACAGATTTCACCAGTCTGCGTCGTCGCGGCACCGAACGAAATGCCGTGAAACACAGTCCCGTCCTCGAGCGCGAGGATTGCTTTTTTCCTTTCTCTACCCATACGCCACACGACCCGGCTTGCAAAAAGGGCCTTGGGAGGATGACAGAAAAGCGGGGGGTTTCAAATGGTTTGTCGGAACAAGGGCCGTGGCGGCAGGGGAACCGTGAATAGGCGAAAACGGCGGAGTTCGAACGCTTTCGGGTGCTGCCGCTGGCTTTTCACCGGCATCAGGCCTCAAAATGAGCGTAAGCTTTCTCTTGGAAAGCGCGCCAGCCTGCATACCTTCCCGTTTCCACTCTCAATGGACTGCGACCAAAGAAACATTGTGAACGCGCTCGTCGAATCCTACCACGAAATCGGCGGGATCAATCACCTCGACAGCGCCAATCTCCCCTCGAAGCGTACCGTTACAGCGACTTGCGAAAAGTTGATGCAGCTCCTTTTCCCCGGTTTTCACGACGAGGAGCCCATCCCTGCGGACGAGCTTGAGATGATCACCGCCGAACGGATCGCCGTTCTTGTGGAAACCCTCGTGGTCGAAGTCGCCAAGACTCTGCGGCTGCGTGACGACGAGACCGGCGAGCAGCACCGCGGCTACCGTCAACAGGCCAGGGAGCTCGTCTGCCGGTTTCTGCGCGAGCTGCCGGCGATACGCCGACTCCTCCAGACCGACGTCGAAGCCGCCTACGAGGGCGACCCGGCGGCAAAGAATTTTGACGAGATCATCCTCGCCTACCCGTGCATCGAAGCCATCGCGATTCAGCGCTGCGCCCATGCCCTCTACGAGCTCGATGTCCCGCTCATTCCGCGCATTATGACGGAGTATGCCCACAATCTTACCGGAATCGACATCCATCCCGGTGCCGCGATCGGCACGCACTTTTTCATTGATCACGGGACCGGCGTTGTCATCGGCGAGACTTCGGTGATCGGCAACCACGTCAAGCTCTACCACGGCGTCACCCTCGGGGCCCGCAATTTCCCCAAGGACGAAAACGGCCGCATCGTCAAGGGCAACAAACGCCATCCCAATGTCGAGGACCACGTCGTGATTTATCCCCACGCCACCGTCCTCGGCGGCAAAACCGTGATCGGCGAGCGCTCCACGATCGGGGCGAATGTCTTTCTCCGCGAGAGCGTCCCGCCCGACTCGTTCGTCACGAACGTGGGGGAAAAGTTGAACCTGTTTAACAAAATCACCGGGGAATCGGTCGAGCCGGTCGACTCGGGCAACGATTCCTGACCGGATGGCGGAGCCGATGGCAGGGCAGGAAGATCTTTTCGGCGACATGGCGGAGCCGCCCACTCCTGCTCCGCGTCCCTATCGGCATCCGCGCTCGGGTCCCGACCCCGCCCTCGCCCTCGTCGCCGCCGATCTCGTCCGGGGAAAAGGCCTCAACGCCCTTGCCGATGCCGTGAGCGTGGCCTGGAATCCCCGCCTGCGCACGGCGGCGGGGCGGGCCTTCACGAAAGACTCCCGCATCGAGCTCAATCCGCGTCTTCAGGATCTCCCCGACGACCAGCGCGAGTTGGAGTTGCGCAACACTTTTCTCCACGAGCTCGCCCACCTCATCGCCTTTGCGCGGGCGGGGCGGCGCCGCATCCAGCCCCACGGAATCGAGTGGCGGCAGGCCTGTCACGATCTCGGCATCCCCGGTGAAGACCGTTGTCATGCCCTCGATTTCAAGCCCCGCCGCCTCGCCCGGAAGTATGCCTACACCTGCCCGCACTGCCGCGCCGTGATCGATCGGGTGCGCCGCCTCTCGCGCCGGGTGGCCTGTTATCAATGCTGCCGCACTCATGCCGGAGGACGGTTTGATCCGAGATTCCAGCTTGTCGAGACGCGATTGGGGTGAACCCTTTCCGCTTTTCAAGCCGGTGCCGAGCGGCGACAGTTTCCGCCATGAACCCCCGCGCCGTCCTTGCTCTCATCCCGGCTTTTTTCCTCACCGTCTCCGCTCCCGGCGAAGAGAGGCCCAACCTTCTCTGGATCACGGCCGAGGACATGAGCCCGACCCTCGGCGCCTACGGTGACACCTACGCGACCACCCCGAACCTTGATGCTTTTGCCAAAGAGAGCGTGCGCTACACCAACGCCTTCGCCGCCGCTCCGGTTTGCTCGCCCTCGCGGTCGACGCTGATCACGGGGATGTGGGCGCCCAGTCTCGGGACGAGCCAGATGCGCTCGGCCTACCCGCTGCCCATCTCGGTGAAAGGATTCCCGACCTATCTCCGCGAGGCCGGTTACTTCACGACCAACAACGAAAAAACCGACTATAACACCGCCGACGAGGCACGCCTCATCAAGGAATCGTGGGACGAGAGCAGCGGCAGCGCCCACTGGCGCAGCGAAGCGCGAAAAGAGGGCCAGCCCTTTTTTGCCGTCTTTAACCAGATGGTCTCGCACCAGTCCCGGACCATGGTCTGGCCCTACGCGGTCTTTAAAGAGAACGTGCAGTCCAGGCTCTCCGCCAACGAAGTGCACAATCCGGCAAAGGTCGTCGTGCCGCCGTATTATCCTGATACCGAATTGGTCCGCCGCGAGATCGCGCGCTATTACGACTGCGTCACCGTAATGGACAGTGAGGTCGGTCGTGTCCTCGCGCAGCTCGAAGAGGACGGCCTCGCCGGAAACACGATCGTTTTTTTCTACTCCGACCACGGCTCGGGCATGCCGCGGCACAAACGGCTTCTCCACGACTCGGGGATGAAGGTCCCGCTTTTAATCCGTTTCCCGGAAAAATACAAACATCTCGCTCCGGCAGCGGCAGGGGAGACGGTCGATCGTTTGGTGAGCTTCGTTGATTTCGGACCAACGATGCTCTCGCTCCTCGGGCTGCCCGTGCCGGAAAACATGCAGGGCGAGGTCTTCCTCGGACCCGACGCCTCAACCGAACCCGGGTATGTCTATGGCTTCCGCGACCGCGTCGACGAGGTCTTCGATCTCTCCCGCTCGGTCCGCAGCGATCAGTATCTCTACATCCGCAATTACCTGCCCCATTACTCGTGGGCGCAGCGCAGTGTCTACTCCGACCTCGGCGAGATCCAGCAGGAGATCGCCCGCTACGCCGTCGCCAACGCCGACAAGCTCACCCCGCCGCAGCTCGCCTACGCCGGTTCGACCCGTCCGGCCGAGGAGTTCTACGACGTCACGGCCGACCCTCAGAATCTTGTGAACCTCGCCGCCGCCGAACGCAGCCCCGCACAGGAGGCCGCCCTCGAGGCGCACCGTGCCGCCTTCCTGAAAAAGCGGACCGAGATCCTCGACCTCGGTGTCCTCCCCGAGAACATCATGGCCGATTACATTCTCGAAGAGATGCGTCCCATCCGCGAGATCACGACCGGTCAGTCTGATCACCGTCCCGACCTTGAGGCGATGTGGGCGGCGGCCGATCTCGTCGGAAAAGGCAGCCGCGAAGAGCTTCTCGATCTCGTTGAGTCCGGCGACGATACGATCCGTTTCTGGGGCATCATCGGCCTGCGCCACGCCTTCACGGGGGATCAGGACCTGCTTGAGGAACTCTACGACTCCATGGACGATATCTCCGTCGCGGTCCGTCTCGAGATGGCCGCCTGGATGGCCGATGTCTCGGAAAAACACCGTGAAGAAGCCATTCAGGTGATTGGCCGCGAGCTCAACAGTGAAAACTGGTGGACCTCCCTGCAGGCCTGTCGTGCCGTCGAGCTGCTCGGGGCAAAAGCGCAGGCGCTCCTCCCCGTGATGGAGACGCTCTACCTCCAGAACCGTCACCTCAGCGGCGCAGACAGCCTTTTTATTGCCTTCTCCTCCGGCGCGTTTCTCAAGGCCATGGGCATGCCGACGGAACCATGGGACTTCAGCCCGAAGCCCTGATCCTCTCTTTCCCGTATTGAGGCGGTTGACCGACGCTCCCTTTTTCGCGACTCTACCCTGATGAAATCGATTTTCCTCTGCCTGGGCCTCTCCGCCCTTTTTCTCACGGCCTCCGCCGAATGGACCGAGTTCCGCGGACCGACACAGGACGGCATCGCCCCCGGCAATCTCCCGACGGAGTGGGGAGTCGATAAAAATGTGACCTGGCGCAGGGAGATTCACGGGCTCGGCTGGTCGACACCGCTGGTCCTTGAGGGGAAGATCTGGATCACGACCGCGACGGAAAAAGGGCACCAGATGTCCATTCTCTGCCTCGATGAAAAGTCCGGCGAAGTCCTCCTCGACCGCGTTTTTATTACCAGTGACAACCCCGAACCACTCGCGAACAATCTCAACACCTACGCCTCGCCCACCGGCGTGATCGAGCCCGGGCGAGCCTGGTTCAGCTTCGGCAGCTACGGCACGATCTGCCTCGACACGAAGACCTTCGAAACCGTCTGGGAGCGCCGCGATCTCACCTGTAGTCACTGGCGCGGGCCCGCCTCATCGCTCGCCAAATGGGAACACATGATCATTCTGACGATGGAAGGCGCCGATCAGCAGTATTTCACCGCCCTCGACAAGACGACCGGCGAGACCCTCTGGCGCCGCGACCGGGCGACCGCCTACCATGATGAAAAAGACGGCATCCCCGCAAACAGCGGCGACATGCGCAAGGCCTACAGCACTCCGATTTTCGTCCCCGTCGGCGATGTCGTGCAGATGATTGTCAACGGGTCCAAGGCCTGCGCCGCCTACGACGTGAAAACCGGGGATGAAATCTGGCACGTTCCCTACGAGACCCATTCTCCCTCGTCACGCTGTGTCTACAGCGAATCGACCGGGATGGTCTACATCAACACCGGCCTCGGCAAAGCGGAGATCTGGGCGATCCGGCTCGAGCCGGAGATGAAAGGCGACATCAGTAAAAGCCACGTGGCGTGGTCCTTTTTCCAGCGGACGCCGAAGCGCTCCTCGCCGGTGATCGTGAATGGACTCCTCTTCATGGCCAATGACGGCGTCCTCAGTTGCGTCGATGCGAAAACGGGCGAGTCCCGATGGGCCGAACGAGCCGGCGGCGAATACTCGGCCTCGATCATCGCGGCGGGAGACCGGGTCTATTGCTTTGACGAAGTCGGACTCTGCACCGTCGTCAAAGCCGCCCCGACCTACGAAGTCCTCGCCGAGAATCGCTTTGAAGAAGGTTTCATGGCTTCCCCCGCCGCCAGCGGGGACGCCCTCATCCTGCGGACGAAGACCCATCTCTACCGGGTCGAGGAGTAAGGTTTTGTTAGGATTTCACACGCTCGTGGTGGCGGATCGGCGCTTTCCGTGTAGACTGTGCGGAAATGGACACCGTGAAACCGGCTGACGAAGGATACCTCCGCGAAGCGCTCAACGAGGGTCGCAAAGGTCTCGGCGCGACCAGTCCCAATCCGCCCGTCGGTGCCGTCGTCGTCAGAGACGGGGAGATCATCGGGCGCGGCTGGCACGAACAGGCCGGAGGTCCGCACGCCGAAATCCTCGCCCTCGGCGATGCCGCGAGGCAGCATGGGCCCGGCGCGGCACAGGGCGCGACTCTCTACGTGACACTTGAACCCTGCTCCACTCAGGGGCGCACCCCGGCCTGCACCGGAGCGATCCTCGCGGCCGGGATAAAGCGAGTCGTCGTCGGCACGACCGATCCGAATCCTCTCCATGCGGGAAAAGGACTCGATCTCCTGCGGGCGGCGGGGATAGAGGTGAGCGACGGGGTTCTTGAGAGCGAATCCTGCGAGCTGATTCGCTTTTTCGCCCGCCACATTACGACGGGGTTGCCCTGGGTGCTCGCGAAGACCGCGATGACGCTCGACGGTCACACGACCTTGCCTGCGGGAGACGGGCAGTGGATCACCTCGCCGGAGGCGCGTGACGATGTCCAGTTCTGGCGACGCCAGTGCGACGCCATCATGGTCGGAGGCGAAACCTTCCGCCGCGATAATCCGTCGCTGACCCTTCGGGGGAAATGGGCCGAGGGCCGCGTTCAGCCCTGGCGGGTTGTCCTGAGTTCGGACCCTGATCTCCCCGAGACACACCGGCTTTTCACCGATTTCCACTCGAACCGGACCATCGTCCACGAAGGACTCAGCCTGCGCGAGTCAATCATCAGGCTCGGGGCTCAGGGTATCACCTCGGTCATGCTCGAATCAGGTGGACGCCTCCTTACCCACGCCCTTGACGAAGGACTTATCGACGAGATGATTCTTTACCTCGCTCCCGTCCTCGGCGGCGGGGAGAACCGGCTCATTCGTCGGGAGGGTATCGCGGGACGGCTCCGGGACGTCGAGGTGACCACGGTCGGTTCTGACATCCGCATTCGCGGAAAAGTGGTCTGAGCAAAATCAAGGAACAGGCCTGTGGCCTATCGGGCACGTCACCTTTTCCCCACCGCCGTCTTAAATCGCACCACCGCATCCGCGATCGAGACGGCGATACGCTGGCGATGCTCGGGATCATTGATGAGCTTGCCTTCACTCGGGCTGGTGACAAAGCCGCCTTCGAAAAGAATGGCGGGCTTGTTAATTCCACGGAGCACGTTAAAACGGGCGCGTTTAATGCCGCGATCGACGGACTTCAACTCGGAGATAACATGGGCATGGACAGCGGTGGCGAGGGCGATGTTCTCGGCGTCGCGCACGTTTCCGGTAAGGAGGGAATTCCACGGACTGCTGCCATCGGTCGAACTGGTCCCCTGGGGGGCCAGCGCGTAGGTCTCGATCCCGTTCGCAGTCTTCGCGCCCGAGGAGTTGAAGTGCATACTGATAAAAATAGCGTTTTTCTCCCGGTTGGCGATCTCGACACGCTGGCCGAGCGTCAGAAAAACATCCTCACGACGTGTCAGGAGGGTTTTGAACCCCCGCGCCTGCAATTCCTTTTCGAGACGCAGGACCATGTCGAGGGCGTAATCTTTCTCCCGACCGTAGGGACCTTTTGCGCCGGTATCATGGGCGCCGTGTCCGGCGTCGAGGACGACGGTGTCGAAGAGAATCGGCTTGCGGATGTAACTGGGCCGCACCACGGGGTCGACGAGCTTGGCGAGATCCACGGTTGAGAGCATCGCCATACCGCCGTTTTCAATGACGGGGAAGCTGAGGTTGAACTTGATGTTGTTCACGTAGATCGACTCGGAGCCGATCTTCCAGGTCATGATGAGGCTGGGATGTTTGAAGATCCGATCCTTATCTTGCTTCGCAAAACGCTCGAACTGGTAAAATTTCGCCACGTTCTCATCCGAAACGTATTCCCGTCCCCCCAGGCTGTAGACGTCCCAGTCTTTGGAGAGAGCAAACGAAGCACTTGCGAAAAGCAGGAAGGACAGCGCCAGGACCACGAGGGACGGGTTGGGGCGGTGCTGTCTCGCGTGGGATCGCATGAGGAAAGTCGATATACAGGGATCGGCGCTTCGGAATTAGGACGGAAATATTAATCTCTTACCACATCCTGCGCAATCTGCGAAATGGGAATTCAGTTTTACAAAGAGGCGCAAGGGACAAATAGTTCCGCCCCCCTTGTTGGTGGCAGAAATTATGGCGGAAGAACTCTCAAAAGGCTATCAGCCCGGTGATGTCGAGACTCAGTGGTACAGCCGCTGGATCGACGCCGGATGTTTTCGTGGTGATGAGAACGGGGAGAAGCCCGCTTACTCCATCGTCATCCCCCCGCCGAATGTCACGGGGATTCTCCACCTCGGTCACGTCCTCAATAACACCATCCAGGATGTCCTCGCCCGCCGCGCCCGCATGGAGGGCAAGGACGTACTCTGGCTCCCCGGGACCGATCACGCCGGCATCGCGACCCAGTCGAAGGTCGAGCAGAAGCTCCGCAAAGAGGAAGGGAAGACCCGCCGTGATGTGGGCCGCGAGGCCTTTCTCGAGAAGGTTTGGGAATGGAAGGAAGAGCACGGCGACATCATCATCCAGCAGCTCAAGCGCCTCGGATGCTCCTGCGACTGGGAGCGCGAGCGCTTCACGATGGACGCGGACTACAGCCGCTGGATCTCGAAGGTCTTTGTCGATCTTTTCAACGAGGGGCTCATCTACCGCGGCAAGCGCATGGTGAACTGGTGCCCGAAGTCGCTCACCGCCCTGAGTGATGAAGAGGTCATCATGAAACCCCAGAAGTCGAAGCTCTACTACATGCGCTACCGCGTGGCCGGTGAGCCCGACCGCTGGGTCGAGATCGCGACGACCCGGCCCGAGACGCTCATGGGCGACACGGCCGTGGCGGTGAATCCGAAAGACAAACGCTACGCTGATCTCGTCGGGAAGATGGTCATCCGTCCTTTCCCCGAGGCTGAGATCCCCGTCGTCGCCGACGACCACATCGATCCCGAGTTCGGGACGGGCGTGCTCAAGGTGACCCCGGCGCATGACAAAAACGACTTTGCGATCGGCCTTAAGAACAATCTCGAAATCATCGATGTTTTCCATCCCGACGGCACCCTCAATGCCTTCGCCGGACCCGAGTTCGAGGGCATGGACCGCTTCGAGGCCCGCGTCAAAGCGGCGGAAAAACTCGAGGCGATGGGACAGCTCGTGAAGGTCGAGGACTACGAAAACAGCGTCGGCTTCAGCGAGCGCGCCGATGTCCCGATCGAGCCGCGCATTTCCATGCAGTGGTTTTTGAAATACCCCTGCGTCGAAGAGGCCGCCGCCGCCGTTGCCAACGACGAGATCCACTTCCGCCCGGACCGGTGGAAGAAGACCTTCGCCCACTGGATGGAGGGCATCCAGGACTGGTGCATCAGCCGCCAGCTCTGTTGGGGCCACCAGATCCCGGCCTGGTACGACGAGGACGGCCGGGTCTACGTGGCGCGCAACGAGGCCGACGCCCAAGCGCGG
>DIVG01000048.1 GCA_002422425.1 Akkermansiaceae bacterium UBA6138
GCCAGCCTGAGCGACTGGGAAGAGCGCAAACAATGGGTGCGCCGCCAGATCCTCGTCTCGCAGGGGCTCTGGCCCATGCCGACAAAAACGCCCCTCAACGCCGTCATCCACGGCCGGATCGAGCGCGACGGCTACTCGGTCGAGAAAGTTTACTTCGAGAGCGTCCCCGGTTTTTTTGTGACCGGCAACCTCTACCGACCTCTCAATCCAAAGGGCAAAGTGCCCGCCGTGATGTTTGCCCACGGTCACTGGAAAGACGCCCGCCTCTCCATCGACGAACCCGGCAAGGTGAGGCAGGAGATCGCCATCGGGGCGGAGCGTTTTGAAAACGGCGGTCGTAGCATCTTCCAGTCCCTCTGTGTCCAGCTCGCACGCATGGGCTGTGTCGTGTGGCAGTGGGACATGCTGAGCGACTCGGATTCGATCCAGTTTTCCGACGAGGTCGTTCACCGCTTCGCGAAACAGCGGCCCGAAATGAATACCGTCGAAAACTGGGGCCTCTACAGCGCTCCGGCCGAGTCGCACCTGCAATCCATCATGGGCCTGCAAACGCTCAACGCGGTGCGCGGTCTCGACTTTCTCCTCACCCTGCCCGAGGTCGATCCCGAGCGCACCGCGATCACCGGAGCGAGCGGAGGCGGCACCCAGACGATGCTGCTCGCGGCGATCGATGACAGGATCAAGCTCTCCTTTCCCTGCGTCATGGTCAGCACCGCGATGCAGGGCGGCTGCACCTGCGAGAACTCGAGCTTGCTCCGCATCAACACCGGCAACATCGAATTCGCCGGACTCTTCGCGCCGAAGCCGCAGGGCATGAACACCGCCGATGACTGGACCCGCGAGCTTTCCACCAAAGGCTTCCCCGAGCTGGAGGCGCTCTATGAGCTGCACGGGAAAAAGGACAACGTCTTCCTGCTGCGCGGCGAGCATTTCAAACACAACTACAACGCCGTGACGCGGAGCGCCTTTTACACTTTCGTGAACAAGCACTTCAAGCTCGGCCTCGAAGCACCCGTGATTGAGCAGGATTTCGAACCTCTCGCCCCTGAGCAGCTCACCGTGTGGAACGAGGAACATCCCGCTCCGAAAGCGGCCGACCCGGACTTTGAACGCGGTCTTCTGAAGTGGCTCACCGACGACGCTAACAAACAATTAGCGGAGGCAGCCGCGACGCCCGAAGGGCTTGAGACGGTGCTGCGTCCTGCTGTTGAAACGGTGATCGGACGCCCCTACGCGAAGGCCGGGACGGTTGATTGGGAGCTCGATGACAAACAGGATCGGGGCGAAACCATCGAGATGAGCGGACGGCTCCTAAACAGAACGCATAATGAAGAAGTGGCGGTGACTTGGATCTATCCAAAGAACTGGAATGGCCGCGTCCTTGTTTGGCTCGACGGTTTGGGCGGTGCCACGATTGATCTGGCAGCACGTGAGATCGCAATAACGAAGGGGACCGCAATACTCGGCGCCACTCTTCTCTTTCAAGGACCGGGGCCGAATCCGCAAACCCGGGTCGTCGAGAACCCGCGCGAGTTCGCTGGCTACACCCACGGATACAACCACGCCCTCTTCGCGCAGCGCGTTCACGATGTTATGACGATCGTGACCTTTCTGCGGAACACGAAAGTCGGGACGCATCCGAGTCCCGATCAAGTCTCTATCGTGGCCCGCGGTCAAACCGGACCCATCGCCCTCGCCGCCCGCGCCCTCGCCGGAGCTGCAGTTGATCGCGCCGCCGTCGAGACGGGCGGGTTCCGCTTTGGAAAAGTGCTCGACTACCGTGATCCGAACTTCCTCCCTGGCGGGGCAAAGTATCTCGACCTCCCCGGTCTGATCACGCTCAACGGCGATCTTCCGCTGCGGCTCGAAGGGGAAGGCGAAAAAGCTGAGGGGGATCTGGCGGAGTGGCTTGGCAGTGAGTGATTCGGGGAAGTCGAACCTGCGGCTAAAGCCGCAGCCACTTTTCACCCGTTCCGTAACGAAGCCATATCGATCACGAAGCGATACTTCACATCGCTGCACAGCAGTCGCTCATACGCCTCGTTAACCTGCTGGATCGCGATCATTTCGACATCGCTGGTGATGCCGTGCGTGCCGCAGTAGTCGAGCATTTCCTGGGTCTCGGCGATGCCGCCGATGAGAGAGCCGGCGAACTGGCGGCGCTTGAAAATGAGGTTGAAGGCCGCGACCGGGAGCGGCTGTTCGGGAGCTCCCACGAGGGTGAGAGTGCCGTCGCGCTTCAGGAGATTCAGGTAGGCGTTGATGTCGTGCTCGGCCGAGACAGCATCGAGGATGAAGTCGAAGCTGTTCGCATGCCGTTGCATTTCGCTGGCGTCTTTCGAGAGGACCACCTCATCGGCGCCGAGGCGGAGAGCGTCTTCGCGCTTGTGCGGTGAGGTCGTGAAAAGGACGGTGTGGGCTCCGAAAGAATGGGCGAATTTCAGCCCCATATGTCCCAGTCCGCCGAGCCCGACGATGCCGACTTTTTTCCCTTGGCCGACTTTCCAGTGACGTAGAGGCGAGTAGGTCGTGATCCCGGCACAGAGGAGCGGGGCCACGGCGGCGGGATCAAGATTTTCCGGCACTCGCAGGACGAAGTCTTCGGTCACCACGATCTGCTCGGAATAACCGCCGAAGGTGTGGCCGCTCCCGACCGGATCGGGACTGTTGTAGGTGAAAGTCTGCCCGTTCTCGCAGTATTGCTCATAGCCCTCGTGGCAGTTCGGACAAGTGCCGCACGAATCGACGAGACATCCCACTGCGGCGAGGTCGCCCTCTTTGAACTTCGTGACCTCGGCTCCGACACGGGAGACGCGTCCGACGATCTCGTGACCGGGGACACAGGGGAAAACGGTGTTGTGCCATTCGTTGCGCGCCTGGTGGAGATCCGAGTGGCAGACGCCGCAATAGAGGATCTCGATTACGACATCCTTCGCGAGTGGCTCGCGCCGGGTCAGGGAGAAAGGGGCGAGAGAGTCGGTGGCGGAGAGGGCGGCGTAGGCTTTGGTGCTCATGGGGGAGGAGTATTTGTATCTCGAGGGTAACTGGACGACACGAAGCGGGTAAGCTTACGGATGGGCCGATTTATCCGTTAACTCATGAGTTCCCACCCCTATCGCGCCCACGTCCCCTTCCCCGTTCCGCCGCGCGGGGTCGTCGCGGGATACTTGGGATTCACCGTCTGCTCGATCTCGCGCACGACCTGCCCGAGCCCGAGTTCCCTTTCATTCCCGCGCACTCGGACCCCGGCAACGCTGATATTCCGCGCCGTGCAGTTGAGGTCGGGGGAGAAGATCTCGACCCATTTGGAGGGATCGTTTCCGGAGCGATAGGTCTGCGACTTCGGCCCGATGAGGACAAAGGGCTCGTCCGAGTCGAGGGCGACCTGATCGAGAACGAGCCCGTCGAGTTCGGCGTGGATCTCGAGGCGGGCGGCATGAGGCAGGTCGATGTCCTCAAAGCGCAGGTTTCTCAAGCTGCCAAGGCTAACGCTGAAATCCTTGTCCCTCCCGAGTTCGAGGTTCGGCTGATCGTAGAGCTTGAACTCGGTGATGCCCGAGACGCGTCGCACGGTGACATCGTGGATCGGACAATCGAGTAAAGTGCCGTCGGCAAATTTTTTTCCCCCCGGCAAAAAGCGGATCGAATTGGCTGAGGGCATCCCCTCGGGAGCCCCGCTGATATCTTCGATGACGATGTCGTGAATGGCACCATAGCTGGGAGCGTAGTTTTTCCATTCCCACGCATTGAGTGCCACGGTGTCGTCATGTGAGTCACCGCTGACATGGCGAATCAGTCCGCGCCGCGCCGGTCCGTTCACATGGACTCCGTCGCGTCGATGGTTTTCGAGAGTGAGCCCGTCGACCGTAAAATCCTCGACATTCGCGAGGTGCACGGCAAAGGCGCGGCTCTCGCGAACGGTGAGGCTCCGCACCGTGATGCCACGCACGTTTTGCAGCAGGATGACCCCATGCGTTCCCGGCACGGCGTTCTTTCCGGCAGAGGCACCTCGGAGGTTTCCGTTCGATTCGCGCGGAGCGGTTGAGAGAGTCGTCCAGACTCCGCCCTCGATGGTGATGTCGCGATCGGGCTGCGTTTCGGCAGGCACGGGACCTTCGGGAAATCCAACGAGGTTCCGGTTCCGCACCATGCAGGTATTTGTCCCCGGACGCAGTCGCATCTCGGCTCCGGGATCGGCGGTGAGACGCTGACCCGACGAGAGAATGAGTGGTCCGTCGAGGTAGTAGGGCAGCTCGCGGGCGGGAATGTGCAGCGCACCTGCGGCATCGATCACGGCCTGCATCGCCGCCGTCCAGAGCTCCGCCGTGACCGGGCGAACTTCCATCGCCCCGGCGGCATCGGGCCAAAGTTCCT
Organism: Akkermansiaceae bacterium UBA6138; assembly: GCA_002422425.1. Taxonomy (GTDB): domain Bacteria; phylum Verrucomicrobiota; class Verrucomicrobiia; order Verrucomicrobiales; family DEV007; genus Arctic95D-9. Next base: position 4,375 of record DIVG01000048.1, read on the forward strand.
CCCAGGCCCCGTTCGTCACGAGATGCCCGAAATCGTCGAGAGTCTTGTCAGCGGAGTGCGCGAGTGTCCACGTTAGGGCGAGACAAAGGAGAGTGAAAACCGGGAGACGCTTCATCACGAAACTCACTCGCGCCGTCCCTCATCGACATCGACGTAGTCGGGGATCGTGCGAATGTCATCGCGATGGGCGAGACCGCCCTCGGCCTTGCGTTTTTCGAGGGTGGCCGAGATGTGATCGTTCCAGCCGAGCTTCGAAATAAAGGCATTCCAGACGAGGCGGTCCGAGTCATTGAGGGGACGTCCGTTGGCTTCGCACCAGGCGAGGATTTCCTCATCGCTCCCGCCTTCGAGAACCCGCTCGCGCAACGCCCCGTAGTCGAGGCGGAGGAATTCGGTGAGCCAGCCGTCGGCGCCCTTGCCGAGGTTGTCTTGCAGTTCGTCCCAAAGCAGGCCCTGCTCCATGAGCCGTATCTTACCCACCATGCGGGGGAAATACTTCAGGCCGGCGGTTTCGTCGAGTAGGCCGCAGGGGAGGCTCGCGGGATCGGGTTTGGTGCTCATCGTCATGATGTTTCCGTCGGGTGAGGCCTCTGTCAACCGGCAGGACGTGATCAGACCCGACCGAGGATGCGGTCGAGCGCGTCACTGGTTTGATAGACGAGAGCCTCGGGGTAGTGTCGCCACGGGCGGAAATATTCAAAGGTCAGGTAGCCCTCGTAACCCGTTGCATCAAGCGCTGCGACGACGGCTGGCCAATCGACACTGCCGTCGAGGAGCGGACGGAAGCACTCAAGGGAGTGGTCGGTCCCGGCGCGATGGAATTCCTTGAGATGCACGTTCTTGATACGGCCTCCGAGTTGCGGGATCCAGTGCTCGGGTTGCTGATACTGCATGATGTTTCCCGTGTCGAAGTGGATGCGGCAATGCTCGCTGCCGAAGGAATCAACGAAGGCATTCATCTCGGCCGGAGTCATGAGGAAGCCGTTGAAAAAGATGTTCTCCATGTTGAGCGAGACGCCGAGCTTTTCCGCGTCGAGGAGAAGATTGCCGACTGCCTCGCGTGCCCGTGTCTCGCAGACATCGTTCGAGACCGGATCATGATCATCACGCCACGGGATCGTGACTGCACCGGGCACAACGAGGACATCGGCGACCCCGAGATCGGCCGCCGCTTTGCCTATCATCCCCGCCAGTTCGAGCCCGCGGGCGCGTTTCACGGGATCATTGCTCGTGAGCGGATAGGGCCAGAAAAGGAAGCTGCAGAGCCCGCTGATTGCGATCCCGATTTCGTCCGCCATTTTCCTGATCGCGGCATACTCGGCAGGGCCGGACTTCGGGGAAAGTTCGCTCTCAAGATCGTAGTTGAGCTCGACCGCGTCGAAGCCGGCATCTTTGGCGAGTTGCAGACACTCCCGCAGGCTCATGCGGTCGGGATAGGGAAAGGCCCAGAGATTAATCGATTTTTTGATCTTCGGATACGCCTTCGGCGAGGCCCGCCGATCGTCGGGTTTTGCGGCGGTGGCTGGCTCTTGTGCGACTGCATTGAGCCCGGTGAGACCGGCGGCGACTCCGCCGACGAAGGCACTGCTGCGGAGAAGATCCCGGCGGGTGAAGCCTCCGGGGCGGGGATGGAGATATTCGGGTGGCTCTGCGGGCATGATCTCAAGGCTAGCCGGACAGTGCCGCAGAAAAAAGAAAAAACGATGGCGTCGATGCGGCGGCTACCAGCTGAGGCGGAATTCGAGCCAGCCTGAACCGAATCACCTTCATGACGTCCCGG
>DIVG01000044.1:0-5930 GCA_002422425.1 Akkermansiaceae bacterium UBA6138
CGGACAGTGGGCGGACAGTGGGCGGGAATCGAACCGGCTCGGCAGGGACGCCTCGCCCTACCGGGGAATATTCGTTTCTTTATCTGCCCCCTCACGAAAACAATCGCTCCACCATCTCGGCCTTCACGAGTTCCCTCGGCTGATTGAGGTGGTTGTAGACGATGGTTTGCGGATCGATCGCCATGGCGTGGTAGATCGTGGCGAGGATTTCCATGGGGTGGACGGGATCTTCGAGCGGGGCGGATCCGGTCTTGTCGGATTTGCCGTGAACGTAGCCGCGTTTGACTCCGGCTCCGCCGATGATGCTGGTGTAGCAGTAGGGCCAGTGGTCGCGTCCGTCGGCGCTGTTGTTGTTGCCGCTGGTGGAGACGCCCATCTCGGGGCTGCGTCCGAATTCTCCGATCGCGACGACGAGGGTTTCGTCAAGGAGCCCGCGCTGGTCGAGGTCTTCAAAAAGCGTCGAGAGACCGGCGTCGAGCATAGGCGCGGACTGGTCTTTCATGCGCTTGGGCAGACCGGTGTGGTGGTCCCAGCTGTGGTTGTCCGAGTTCGCGACTTTGGGCCAGATCACTTCGACGACCTTGGTCCCCGCCTCGACGAGACGGCGGGCGAGAAGACAGCTCTGGCCGAAGGTGTTGCGGCCGTAGGCGTCGCGAAGCTTGGGATCTTCGGAATCGAGGTTGAAGGCGTCGCGGGCACGTCCCGAGACGATGAGGTTGAGGGCCTTGCTGTAGTATTCGTCGAGGTTGTAACTCTCGACCGCTTTCTCGATGACCGGCATCTGGTTGGTGAGGGCGTCGCGCAGTTTGGCGCGGCGCTGGAGGCGCAGAGAAAAGACATCGGGACGGAGCTGCAGGTCGTCGACCCGGATCTCCGTCATTTTGTTCATGTCCATGTCGTCCCCGTCGGGGAAGAGGTAGTAGGGATCGTAGGCCTTGCCCAGGAAGCCGGCAGTGCCCCCTTTGTTGATGACGTTGGACTCCTGAATGGGGCGAGGCATCACGACGAAGGGGATCATGGGCTCTTCGGAGGGCTTCAGGCGAATGATGTTAGAACCGAAGTTCGGGAAATCTTTAGGCGAAGGCGGCTCAAGCTGACCCGAGGGGCTNNACCGTGGTGAACTTGTCCGTTACCTTCGCGAGTCTCGGGATGAGCTCGGTATACTGCAGTCCGTCGGTCTTGGTGTTGAGAGGCTTGAAGATGGAGCGCACGTTGTCGGGCGCTTCGGGCTTGGGATCAAAGAGATCGATGTGGCTGGGCCCACCCTGGAGGTAGACCATGATAACAGATTTGGCTTTTCCCCAGCCGGGGCGGCCGACCGAACTGGAGGCTGCGCTGGCGTTCTGTACCGCGAGAATGTTGTTCAGCGTCATCCCGAGCATTCCGGCCCCGCCGACTCGCAAAAAGTCGCGTCGTCCGGGTTTCAGGTGGGAATCACAGAGGTCTTTGGCGATTTCTCCGGGGAGTCTGATCATGGCGGGGGAGCTGTTTAACTATTTGCTGTTTAGCTGTTTAGCTTGGTTGATACTGATAACGAGGGATTTGGCGATCTAATGGAAATTCGAAAAAAGCTAAATAGCTTACCTATTAAATAGAAACGAAGGACTGTTTATCAGCGCCCAGGTGAGGTCCTGAGCGGCGGTGAGGCGGCGGTCGGCGGATTGGCGGGTCGAGTAGTCCATGTTTTCGCGCAGCTCGATTAGTTTGGAATCTTCGAGGATGGGGGCCTGCGCGTTCTTGAGAGCGGTCTCGAAGGCGACGAGCTGCGCATCGGCGGGGAGGGGCTTTTTCCCGCTGAAGTGTGTGTAAAGGAGGGCATGTCTGTCCTTGTTGCGGCTCTGGTAAAAGGCGGCGATGAGGGCCTGCTGCTCCTTGCTGCGCGAAGGCGGGGCGATCTGGAGGGCGGTCGTAACATCTTTCGGCAGGCCGAGTTCGAGCGGGGCGGGGGAGTTCGTCGCCCAGAGACGGAACTTGCCCAGCGGATACTCGCCGCCGCCATACTGGCAGTGAATCGTCAGGGTGAGGGTGCCGCCCTTTTCATCGATCAAAAGCGGCTTGTCGAGCTGGAAGCGGGCCCAGTTCGGCTGACGTTCGTTGCCGCCGACGGCCCAGCCCTGAACTGAGCGGTCGGTCTTGCCGTCGAAGGATTTTTTCACGTCGAAGCCCTGTTGAATAAAGTCCGTTTTGGCATCGTTGAAATTGATCACGAGCGGTTTTTTCGCGTCTCCGCCCGTCGCGACGAAGGAGGCGTCGAACTCGCTCACGACAAAGTTGCCGTTGGCGCTCAATCCGGGACCGTAGTCGGGGAGTCGCTCGTCGGGAAGGGCCTCGATCATAAGCCCGGTGAGCTGGGTGGTCGATTTCACGGGAATGGTCATAGTGTAGACGACAGGCTTTGGTGCTCCGCTCGCGAAGAGGCTGCCGTCGGGTTCGGTCGTGAGCTTGATCCCGCTCGGATCGTCAGCCGCGGCGGTGGCGGGGGTGAGAAGATTCCATGGATGCCAGAAATGGGATAGTGTCAGGCTCTTTTCCCACTCGGCCAGCCTCGCCGGGACGGTCGCGTCGTGGTCTTCGATGGCTTTTGCGGCGGCGGCGATGAGGGCTTTCTGATCGGCTTCGGCTTTTGCTTTTTTCGCGGCGGCTTCGGGCTGGTATTTTTTCAGATCGATTTCGGCCTGGCGGATGCGCTTGTAGCGCTCGATCTCGCGGGTGCTGCGCAGGGGGATCCAGTCCGCTTCGGCTTTGGCGAGTTTGGCGGTGAGGGCTTCGTGGTCGGACTCGATGTCGGCGATGACGGAGAGGGCCGCATCAACCTCAGAGGGGGCCGGCGCCCGGGCGAGGACACGGTAATAGATGTCCTCGACGAGCTTGCGATCATCAGGCTGGGAGGCAACGAGTGTGGTCAGTTCGCTGTCCGGCGCACTGAGGGCATCGGCGATGGCTGGCCCTGAGAGAAAGGCCATGACCGCGCTCATCTGGAGCTCGTCGGACCGCTCGCACTCGCAGGCACTTTCACGCACGGGGCGGCCGAGGTTGGCGAGGAAGCCGCTCTTTAGATCGAGTTTGGCGTCTGGCAACTGGCTCGCCCGAACGCCTCTGCCGGCACCCGGGATATCGGGGGTCGCCCCGGTGACGAAGTAGACGGCATCGTAGAGCACCTCGGCGGGGAGACGGCGAGCCTTGGCATGGGAGAAATTGATCTCGTCGCTCTCGTTCCATTCATTGGTCTGGATGGAGAGCTGATAGGTGCGCGACTTGCAAATCTCGGCAGTGAGGGCGCGGATGTCGAATCCCGATTTTACAAAGCTGGAGGCGAGATGATCCAGCAACTGCGGGTTGCTCGGGGGATTGCCGGCTCGAATGTCGTCGAGCGGCTCAATGATGCCGGTGCCGAGCAGGTATCCCCAGACACGATTCGCGTAGCTGGAGGCGAAGTAGGGATTCTCCGGGCTGGTGATCCAGGCACCGAGTTGCTCGCGGCGCGTCGGCTGTTTCGGATCGGTGAAGGCGACTTTGGCCAGCGGGGCCTCGTAGGGGAAGGCGGGCGGTTGGAGCGCGCCGGTGCGATCGTGCTTCAGCTCACCCTCGGGCTTGTCGGTGATGAGTTCGTAGAGCGGCTTGGCGCCTTCGACAGCCGAGCCGCCGATGTTCTGGGTGGGCGCGTTTTTTCCATCACGGGCGAGGGTAGTCTGTGCAAAGAAGGCGGCGGTCTCGTAGTATTGATCCTGGGTCCATTTTTCGAAGGGGTGATCGTGGCACTTGTTGCAGTTGAAACGCGTCGCAAGGAAGAGGTGCGTCGTGTTTTCCATGATCTCGGAGGGATCGCGAAGGATCTTGTAATAGGACGCGGCGGGGTTCTCCTTGTTCGATCCGGTCGCGGTGAGAATCTTGTAGGCGAATTGGTCGTAGGGGGTGTTCGCTGCGATCTCGGCGCGGATCCAGTCACGGAAAAGGCGCGAGCCCTCGGTGCCAAGAAATTTGGAATTCACCTGCAGCATGTCGCTCCATTTGTTCGTCCAGTGATCGGTGTACTCGGGCGACTGCAGCAGTTCGTCGACGAGGGCGTCGCGTTTTTCCCGGGCGGGGCGCTTGTCGGTGACGAAGGCCATTACTGTTGCGGCGGCAGGAGGCAGACCGGTGAGATCGAGATGAATACGACGGACGAACTCTTCGTCGGTGCAGAGTTCGCTCGGGGCGATCTTCATGCGGTTCCACTTTGCGGCGACGAGCTTGTCGATCTCGCGCCAGGTCTCGGGCTCTTTCCAAGTGAATCCGGCGCGATCGCCCATCACGGTCAGGGTGGTGGCGGCGTAGGCGCCTTCGTAGCGGGCGAGGATGGGAGCTTCGCCGCGGCGGGCGGTGCTGATGAGGCCGAAGTCATCGTGCCCGGCGACATCGGCGTTGCCCGACTCAATGAAGGATTCGAGGGTGACGTCGCGCGTTTTCCCGTCGGTGTAGCGGGCCATGACGCGGAACTGCTGGCGGCCGCCGACATTCTGGACGACGGGGTTTTTCGGAAAAATCTCGATGGAGGCGACCCTGGGTTTGGTGACATCGAGCTTCGCCCCGTCGGCGATCCACTGGCGGATAATGTGGTAGTATCGGGAGTCGTGATCGGTCAACATGCCGGCCTCGTGCGGGACGGCACCGGTCGCCTTCAGGAGCATGAGTGAGTCGTCGGGAGAGGCCGAGTTGAGGCGGCGTGCGGTGTGGTCATCGCTGAAGCCGCGCACATCGTAGATCGGATCGTAGCCGCGCAGGCTGAGCTTGAAGCCGCCTTTGCCGTCCTTGGCTCCGTGGCAGGTGCCCATGTTGCAGCCGAGACGGGTGATGACGGGATTGACATCCTGCACGAAGTCGAGTTTCACCTCGGCTCCACTCGGGACGAACTTCACAGGGACCGTTGCCGTTTTGTCGCCCATCGCGGCGGTGAGAACGGCGTCGCCCGCGGTGGCAGGACGCAGGATCCCGCGCTCGGTGATCGTCGCGACGGGGGCGCTGAAGCTCCATTTCACAAGACCGGTGAGGTCGGCGCTGGTTCCGTCGTCGAGGGTGCCGGTGACGAGCATCTGACGATAGAGTTCGGGCGAGTCGAGGGTGACGTCGGCGGGGGAAATGGCGAGAGCGGTCACGGTGCGGCCCTCGGGAAGGAGGGCGGTGCCCTCCTGATGTTTGGCCTTCTTCCGGTCAATGAGGGCGGGATCGGGCTTCACCTCGGTGAGGGCGGCGTCGAGGGCGACGGGGGCAAAGGTCTTTTTCTCGGCGAGGGTGGTCGCATCGAGCAGTCGCACGAGACCGTCGGCTCCGCCGGCGACGAGGGTTTTGCCATCGGGGGAGAAGGCGACGGAGTAGATCGCCGTTTTCAGATCGATGCCCTTAATGAGTTCAGCTCCGCGGGTCTGGAATTCCTCGATCTTCGGGTCGGGTGTGCCGCCATCGGGGCTGCTCCGGGCAGTCTCAAAGAGCGCCTTCAGCTCGGGCGTGATCGTGGCATCATACTCTGAACGGAAAAGGTGGAGCTGTCCCTCGCCGTTGAGACTCGAGACGGCGGCGAAGGTTTTGCCGTCGGGAGCAAAGGCGACGTCCCAGAGGCGGCCTTTCATCGCGGGGTATTTGCGGATGAGGTTGGCGTTGTCGCCGATCTTGCGAACGGTTTCGCGCTTCATGCGGTAGATCTGCGGGATGCCGTCAGAGCCGCCGACGAGAATGTGATCCTGAGTCGGATGGCGGTCGATCGCACTGAGCCCACCGGCGAGCGCGCCGGGGGTGATGGAGGTGATGTTGTCGATGAAACGTTCGGATTCTGTCTCCGTTAATTTCGCGGTCATGTCGCGTCCGACCGAGACGAGGTGATCGCCGGTGACGGACCAGTCGGTGTCGAGAACCCAGTCGTTGTGGCTGCCCATGAAGAGGACCTGTTCGCCGTTGTC
>DIVG01000044.1:5969-7070 GCA_002422425.1 Akkermansiaceae bacterium UBA6138
AGCAGATCCCAAACCTGGATTTCCCCCATGCGACCGGGGAGACCGCCCGCAATGGCGATGCGTTTGCCGTCGGGTGAAAAGCGGGCCGATTCGATGCGTTCGGAAAGGCCGACGAGCCGCTGCAGCAAGCCCGAGCCGTCGGCTTTGTGGATGAGCACTTCATGAAAGCCAGCGATGGCGATGAGGCTGCCGTCGGGCGAGTAGTCGAGTGAGGTCAGATTCGGCAGGACCGAATAGCGCGGCGGATTTTCCTGCGTGTATCGCTGTTTCGCATTTTCGGGCGTGTCGTCGGTGGCACCCTGCTCGACCCACTTTTTCACGAGAGAGATTTCGTAATCGGAGAGCGGCTCTTCTTTCGGCGGCATCTCGGGACGCTTTTCTCCGGCCTGGGTCACGATGAGTTCGAGGAGGTAACTCTCATCCGGCTTGCCCGGGACGATCGCGGCACCGTTTTCACCGCCGGCGATGAGGGAAGCGACTTCGGTCATGATGTAGTCCGACTTCGCCTTGGCCGGCTGATGACAGCCCTGGCACTTCGCCTGGAACATCGGGCGAATGTGCTCATAGTAGCTCACCTTATCAGGTATCGCGTCGCCTTTTGGCCCGGCCGCGAAGGCGGATGAGGAGATGGCGCAGGGAAGCAGGAGGAGATGACGAAGGGCGGTTCGCATGGTCGGAAGACGCAGAGAGAGAGGCGCAGGGTGTGAAAAGCCCCGGGGCGGCTGATGAATGACGAGAGAGTATAGGTTTTTCGCAAAAGAGGGACAATCACGCGTTCGCGGGGCGTAAGATCCTGAGTCGGGGAACAACCGGGCTGGTCACAGGGCCCGATGTCCGGTAAAACAGGGAGGATTTCTCCCGATGCCATGATCACCGTCGCCACCTTCAGCAAGCCCGAGGACGCCCATCTCCTGAGGCTGCGGCTCGGAGCGGGCGGTGTTGATGCTTATGTTCAAGATGAGAATATGGTGCAGATGAACTGGCTCTATTCCAGTGCTATCGGCGGGGTGAGAGTGCAGATCGACGAGGGTGATCTCGAGGCCGCGAGGGAGATCGTCGCTGCTCCGCCGGTTGAAAACGGCGAGGTGGCCGAAGTGAGCG
>DIVG01000028.1 GCA_002422425.1 Akkermansiaceae bacterium UBA6138
CGCATCCGTCCCGCGATGCGGGTGAGTTGGATCCGCCGGGTCGCCGCAAAGCAGCCCATCATCCTGAGTGCCCTGCACCTGGACGGGATCACCCTGCTGCACTTGCCGGCGGAGAGTTTCGTCGAATACCAGCTCCGTGCCCAGTCGCTCGCCCCGGGACGCTTTGTCGCGACGGCGGCGTATGGAGACGGCGGGACTTGGTATGTCCCGACAAAAGAGGCGTTTCCGCAGGGCGGGTATGAAGTGAGTGTCGCGAACAGTGCCCCGGATACCGACGACGCGATGAGCGCGGGGATGCGGGAGTTGTTGGGGAAGGCGTGAGCAGTCNNNNTGATGGTAACATCGACAGAGGGCGTGGTTGAATCGGAGAGACACGGAAAATCTGGAAAGCAAAGCAAAGGAAAAAAACTCTGTGCCACTCTGTGCCCTCTGTGGTAGCCCCATTCCATCATACGCATTCCCGTGACATCGAATCTCATCCGCCGGGGTTTCCTATTGCCAATCCACCCCTCATCCGCTTTCCTTTTTCCATTCATGCTCCGTAAAATCTCGCGCCGCCTCAGCCTCAAGTTCCTTTCCTCTCTCGCTGTTCTCGGCCTTGTCCCCAAACGCGAGGCACTGGCTCAGGATTCCACCGACCGACTCGACCGCTGGGACCGCACTGGTGATCGGGTTTTTCTAGGAGGCGATTTCTGGGCAAATCCGATGGAGGACTGGCACCTCAGGGACGGCTGGGCCGAGTGCCTTGTCCGTTCGGGTAATCGCAGTATCCACTCACTCACGCATCAGCTCGGAAACGCGGAGGGAGCCTTCACCCTCTCGGTCCGTCTTGCGAAGCCGGTCGGACTCCCCGACGAAGCCGGTGCCGGATTCAAAATCGGCGTGCGCAGCGATCTCAACGAAGTGAAAAGTAACTGCTTCGCCAGTAGCGGACTCGTCGCCGGCATCACCGGGGGACAACTCGTCCTCGGACGCGAGGCGGGTCCGCTCACGGTCCCGTTTCCGTCGGGGGAATGTCTCCTCGTGCTCAAGGGTTCGCCCGCCGAAGGACCGCGCTACAATCTCGAACTCACTGCCCATTCGCCCGACGGGACCGAGGTGGGTTCACTGAAGTTTTCCGCGCAAAAGCAGTTCGTGACCGGCAACATCGCGCTCGTGAGCCAGTTTCACGCTCAGCCCAAAGGTCGGGAGGAGTCCGCCTCGTGGCGCTTCACCGACTGGCGGGCTTCGGGCGATGCGCTCTCGGTCAAGACTGAACAGCGCTTCGGCCCCATCCTCTGGACGATGTATTCCCTGAGCGATTCCCGCAGCGACGAGGATTTTGTGCTGAAACTGACCGCTCTGACCGGCCCTCTTGCGATCGATGGCGGGGAAAAGGTCGAGCTCCTTGTCGACACGGGCGGCGCCTGGCAGTCTCTCGGTGAGGCCGTGCTCGACACCGATGCCTGGGTGGGGACCTTCCGTATTCCGAACTGGGACGAAAAGAGCGAGACCCCCTACAAGGTCGTCTACCACGAAAAACTGAAAGACGGTAGCGAAGTGGTCGATGAGTGGAGCGGCACGATCAAGGCCAATCCGGCAGGGCGCCCCCTCCGCATCGGCGCGCTGACCTGCCAGAACGACTACGCCTTTCCCTATGCGCCTGTCGCGGACAACCTCGTCAAGCTCGACCCCGATCTGCTCTATTTCTCGGGCGACCAGCTCTACGAAAGCCACGGCGGCTTCGGCATCATTCGTTCGCCCGCCGATCAGGCGATTCTGAACTACCTGCGCAAATTCTACCAGCACGGCTGGGCTTTCCGCGAGGCGATGCGCAACGCCCCGACGATCTGCATCCCCGACGATCACGACGTCTTCCACGGCAACTATTGGGGCGAGGGCGGCAAGGCGATGGTGCGATCCGAAGAGGACCGCGGTGCCTCGTCGAAGGGCGGCTACATCCAGCCGGTCAAGATGGTCAATGTCGTGCACAAGACAAACACCTCTCATCATCCCGACATTTACGATCCGACCACGATCGAGCAGGACATGAGCGTTTACTACGGGGACATGGTTTACGGTGGTGTCGGCTTCGCCATCCTCGGTGATCGTCAATTCAAGAGCGGGCCCGAGCACGTCTCCGTCGATGGCCCGAGGGCTGATCATGTCGTCGGGAAGGACTTCGACACCGCCTCGCTCGACAAGCCCGGCCTGGTCCTTTTGGGTGAGCGGCAGGAAAAATTCCTCGAGGCCTGGGCCGACGACTGGCGCGGCCACACCATGAAGGTGCTCCTGAGTCAGACCCTTTTTGCCAATGCCGCGACGCATCACGGAAGCTACGACGGCTATCTCAAAGCCGACCTCGATTCCGGCGGTTGGCCCCAGACCCCGCGAAACCGGGCTGTCACCCTCCTGCGCAAGTCCATGGCTCTGCATATCAACGGCGATCAGCACCTCGCGACGATGATTCAGTATGGCGTCGAGAAGCAGCGTGACAGCAACTGGTCCTTCTGCACCCCGGCGATCGCGGTCGGTTATCCGCGCTGGTGGCGGCCCGACGAAGTCGGCATGGCGCACGAGAATCGTCCTGCTCATGGACTCGAGCAGACCGGCGAATACCTGGATGGGTTTGGCAACAAAAACTACGTCTACGCCGTCGGCAATCCCGAGCTCGGCAAGGCACCGCATCGCTACGATAAGGCGCACGAAAAAGCGAGCGGCTTCGGCTTCGTCACGATCGACCTCGAGGCGAAGACCTACCACTGCGAGGCCTTCAAGTTTCTCATCGATGCCACCGATGGAAAAGCGGACAATCAATTCCCCGGCTGGCCGCTCACGATTCATCAGACAGAAAACCGCGGGGAGAATCGGGTGGGGTAGGAGTGCAGCGATGATTCGATTTCGAGCTTGAAATCATGCACAGACAATGCACAGTCTATGTATGGCGTCTAAAACGATCTCCTTGAGTGTTGAAGCCTATGAGCGGCTGAATCGAAACCGGATCGGAGTCGGCGATTCTTTCAGTCAGATCGTGATGCGCGCCCGTTGGGACGGCGAAACGGTGACGGCTGCCGAATTGCTGGAGGAATGGAAAAACTCTCCCCCTATATTTAACGAATCGGAATTGGATTCGCTTGAAACAGCGAGGAGCGCTACGGATGACATTCCTAAGGACAAATGGAGCCCAAACTGATCCTCGAAACGACATTTCTAATCGATCTCGAACGGGAGAAAATTCGCGGGGCGGGTCCTGCGGTTCGTTTTCTTAAAGCGCACGCTGGGTCGCCGCTCTACCTCACGCACACCATTTGCGGGGAACTGGCCGCCGGATTGTCCCTTGCGGATCGCGCCCGGTGGGATGCTTTTGTCCGGCCTTTCCGGCTTCTGCCCTGGACCGCAGAGGTCGATTGGCAATACGGGACCGCGTTCCGACACCTTCAGAAAAACGGACAGCTTATCAGCAGCAACGATCTTTGGATCGCCGCCACAGCAATCGCGAATGAGATGATCCTTGTCACGGCAAATACGGCGCATTTCCGGCGGGTTCCCGGACTGCGTTTGGCAGGCTATCGCTGAGAGCCCGAATTAAATCGTAAATACGCTGTTGAAACGTTCTCAGCTGACTCTCAGACTACACCCTGCGGAGCTCATCTCCTCATTCTGATGAAATTTTTTTTATTGCTCAGTTCGGCGGCTCTGCTCTCGTGCTTTCAGTCGGAAGCTCTTGAAAATTCTTCCGAACGCCCGCCCAACATCCTCTTTGCCATCGCCGACGACTGGGGCGCCCACGCCGGAGTCTACGGAACTCCCTGGGTGAAGACGCCGGGCTTTGACCGCATCGCGAAAGAAGGCGTCCTCTTCACCCGCGCCTACACCCCGGTCGCGAAGTGCGCACCCTCGCGTGCCATCGTCCTGACCGGACGCCATGCCTGGCAGCTCGAAGAGGCGGGAAATCATATGGCCGTTTTTCCCCCGAAGTTCCGGAGCTGGCCCGAGACTCTGATGCAGCAGGGCTGGCATGTCGGTATTACCGGAAAAGGCTGGGGCCCCGGCATCGCCAATGACGCCGACGGAAAACAGCGACTGATCACGGGCAAGCCCTTTAACAAACACAAACTCGAGCCGCTCACCGAGGCGATCTCGAAGAACGACTACGCGGCGAACTTTATCGACTTCCTAAAGGTTGCCCCGGCCGATGCGCCCTGGTGTTTCTGGTATGGCTCGACCGAACCGCATCGCGGATACGAACACCAGTCAGGCGTCAACAAGGGCGGCAAGAAACTCAGCGACATTGATCGCGTCCCCGATTACTGGCCCGACAACGAGACGGTCCGTCACGACATCCTCGACTACGCTCTTGAGGTCGAGCACACTGACCACCATCTCGTGCGCATGATAGAGGAACTCGAGCGACGCGGCGAACTCGACAACACCGTCATCATCGTCACTTCGGACCACGGCATGCCCTTCCCGCGGGTGAAAGGATACGCCTATCATGACTCGAATCACATCCCCCTCGCGATCCGCTGGCCCGCCGGAATCGGCACGCACGGTCGGGTCGTCGATGACTTCGTCAATTTCACCGAGATCGCCCCGACTATTCTTGACCTCGCCGGGATCCCTCAGGAAAAGAGCGGCATGGCAGCGATCACGGGGCGGAGCTGGCGGGGCATCCTTGAGAGTGATCGCTCCGGCCGGGTCGAAGAGTGGCGTGACCACGTCCTCGTCGGCAAAGAGCGCACCGACATCGGGCGTCCCTACGATTGGGGTTACCCTATCCGCGGCATCATCCGCGACGACTTTCTCTACCTGCGGAACTACGAGCCCGACCGCTGGCCCGCCGGCAATCCCGAGACCGGCTATCTCGACACCGATGCTGGCGCGACGAAGACGACCCTCCTCGAAGGCGGACGCCGGGACCGCAATGACCGCCATTGGCAGCTGAATTTCGGGATGCGTCCCGCCGTCGAGCTGTACGACCTCAAGGCGGATCCCGATTGTGCGGTGAATCTCGGCGGCAGTGAGGATCAGGCCGACCGCATCGCCCGATTCGAGTCCGAGATGACGGCCCGTCTCGAGGAGCAGGGTGACCCGCGCATGTTCGGAGTGGGATACCTTTTCGATGAATACGAGATCCACAACGGCAACACGCGGAACTTCTACGAGCGATTCATGAACGGTCAGCTCGACCGTAAAGCCGCCGGTTGGGTCGATGAATCCGACTTCGAACCCGAGCCAATCCCCCAAACCCCCTTCAAAAAACCATGAAGCCAATTTTCACTTCACTCGCTCTCGTCGCGTTGGCGGCCCTCGCCCCGATCGTGAAAGCTGAAAAGCCCAACATCCTATTCATCGCGATCGACGATCAGAACGACTGGATCGGACACATCGGCGGTCATCCGATGGCGAAGACGCCGCATCTCGACGCTCTAGCCGAGCGCGGCACCACCTTTCTGAACGCGCATTGCAATGCGCCCCTCTGCAATCCCTCGCGCACCAGCCTGCTTATCGGACTGCGGCCCACGACGACGGGCATCTACGGACTCTCCCCCTGGTTTCGCAATGTGCCCGGATTTGAGGATCGCGTCAGTCTGCCGCAGCACTTTGCCGCAAACGGCTACAAAACGCTCGCGGCCGGGAAGATCTACCATGGTGGCACCGGGAGCGGTGCCGGAGGAGAAAAAGGGAAGGGGAAAGGCAAAGCCGCTCCTTCCGCTGAGCCCTTTGAATTCGACGTGCGCGGACCGAGCCCGAACGTTGGCGCTCGCCCTCCGAAAAAGCTCATTCCGCCCGCCCCTATGGGTGATCACCCACTTATGGACTGGGGCGTCTGGCCATTGGACAACGACGACACGGTCAAAGGCGACTACCAGGTCGCGAGCTGGGCGATCGAGCAGATCGAGGCGTCGAAAAACGCGGAGCCGTTCTTCCTCGCGGCGGGATTTTTCCTCCCGCATGTGCCCTGTTACGCGACGCAGCAGTGGTTCGATCTCTACCCCGACGACGACAGCGTGCTCCCTGTGATCAAGCGTGATGATCGTGAGGATATTCCGCGTTTCGCCTGGTACCCGCACTGGAGCCTTCCCGAGCCGAGGCTCAAGTGGGTCGAGGAAAATGGACAATGGCGCAACCTCGTCCGCAGCTACCTCGCCTGCACCAGTTTCGTCGATGCCCAGATCGGGCGTGTCCTCGAAGCTATTGAGAAAAAGGGTCTCGCCGACAACACCATTATCGTCGTGTGGGGCGATCACGGCTGGCACCTCGGCGAGAAAGCCATTACCGGGAAAAACACCCTCTGGGACGACGGCACCCGCGTGCCTCTCATTTTCGCCGGACCGGGAGTGAGCGCCGGAGGCCGCAGCACGCAGCCGGCCGAGTTGCTCGATATCTACCCGACCCTTATCGATCTCGCTGGTCTGCCGGCGCGGGACGATCTCGAGGGTCTGAGCCTGCGGCCGCAGCTCACTGACGCCACAACCCCGCGCGAGCGCCCCGCCGTGACGAGTCACAACAAGGGCAATCACGGGATTCGCTCCGAGAAATGGCGCTACATTGTCTACGCCGACGGCAGTGAGGAGCTCTACGACATGGAGAAAGATCCTAACGAATGGACCAATCTCGCCGGAGATCCCGCCAACGCCGCCGTCATCGCCGAACACCGCAAGTGGATTCCGAACGTGCAGCTCGATCCCGCCCCCGGCAGCGCCCATCGCGTCCTGACCTACGATGCCGCCACTGACGAGGCTATGTGGGAGGGAACCGTCGTGAAGCGCGGGGATCCGATTCCGGAGTGATGGGTTGTTGAAGAGAATGGGCATAGGGTAACGAACTCCGCAGGTCTCACGACCTTCGCTACAGCCTTCGTTGCACAAGCTCGTCGTAGCGAAAAACGTGAGTTTTTCGGGGTAATACTGATGTCGGGGCATCCGGCCTCGAGGGTCTCACGATCTTCGCTGCCTTCTTCGCTGCCTGCGCTTGACCCCTCACTGAACAGGGTCACCTCTGCCACCCCAACAGAGTACGACCGACCAATCCCCGCTGGAAAAGCCCGGTTTCGTGTGGTAAGCGAAAACCCGACTTTCTCCCTTCACGGCACAATACCATCTCCCAGTCATGTTCCAAAACGGCCAGCGTGTAGTCTGCATCGATGATCAGTTCGATCCCTGGGTCTACGACCTTTACAAAGAATTGCCGAAACGGAACAAGGTCTACACGGTCCGCTCGATGGGGGCGGGGCGCTCGAATCCGACATTTTCACTGACCGATGACGCCAAGCTCACGATCAGCGGAGCGGACTTCGACATCCTCCTGCTCCTCGTCGAATTGAATAATCCCGACGATCCGCATTCAAGCATCAAGCAGGAGCTGGGTTTTCGCGCCGAACGGTTCGCCCCGCTTCAGGAAGACCTTGAGGAAAACGAGGAAGTCGAAATGGTCGGCTTCGGCCAGGAGATAAAGGGCTGGGGCACGGGCGATTGATCCATTTCAGGCAGGCCCCTGAAATTTTAGATTCATCGTCTCGGTCTCGCGGTCGGAAATTTTTTAAAAACACCTTTCCGGATTGAGTGGATTGAAATAATTTATGGCTTCGGCGCGTGACGGGCGTTACTGTTTCCAACGTGAGATCGCCGTCCCTGGCAGACACGTCCGGCGAAAACACACGATACACTTTCCGAGAAAGAATGTTACGAGGCCTTTTCAGCTTCGGTGGCCTTGTGCTCGCCGGGGGCCTGGTCCTGCTGATCGGCTTGCAAAAGTCGGGCAGGGGCGGTCTCTTCGGCATTTTTCATCCGCTCCCGGAAGTCGATGCTGCCTTCCAGCGCGGGTTTCGGTCCGACGCGATGTCGCGGATCAACCGCGTCCGTGTCCCGGCGGCGGCGGGGGAGGTGCGTGTTGACGAGCCGGTTCAGTCATTTCTTGAGGCCTTTGTCGATTCCCGTTCGGATCCTAAGGAGATCGAGCTCGATGAAGTCTTTGACGCAATTCAGAGGGAGTTCCCCGGAGCACAGTATCTCGCCGCGAATCTCATCATCTCAAATAACCGGGATGAACTCCTCAGTAAGCTGACCGGTTGGAATGCGGTCGCCAATCCCGATTTCAACACCCTTAACACAGCCGTCTTTCGTGCGAGCGGGGGGCTCGGTGCTCTCGGGGTGATGTCGCGGCGCATCCCGCCGTTCTCCCTGTGCGAGGCGAACGAGGGAGGAGGGCGCTTTTTCAACCGTTGTCCCCACTGTGAGGTAATTCACGCTCTCGAACTTGATCGGGAAACGCGGACCCTCATCCTCTCATGTCCGCATTGCGAATTACCCTTCGACGTCCTCGCCGCCGGCACCGGAGGGCTCATGAAAAGGGCGAACGATTACCTGGAGGGATTTACCCTCGAGGCGGTCGGCAAAAAGTCGTCAAGCCAGCGTGATGAGGACGGGATCGTCGCCCTCTGGGGGATTGTTGCCGATCGATGCGAATATCAGCTTGATCAGGATCGGACTTTCGGCCGAGTTCCCGGCGACGACGCTCCCGGCCCTGGGGAAGTCTGGAAATCCTCACGGGAGACATGGAACGAGGCGGCGGGTGATTGTGAAGACACCTCGATTCTTCTTGCCGACGTTCTCATCGGGGCGGGGTTCGATGCACGCGTCGCGATCGGGTGGAATGGTAACATCGGTCAGCACGCCTGGGTCGTCGTCCGTCTCGGCGAACGGCAATACATCCTCGAGTCGACCCTGCAGAAGAAGATCGAGCGCCGTGATCTCGCCGCGATCGTGGATGCCTCGGCCTTTTATCAGCCTGAGCAGCTTTTCGATCGGGATGAGATCTACTACAGCACGGCCCGGCCGGATCATTCCCGGGCCGATTATTTCTCCGAGACGCTTTGGAAGAAGGTTCCCGGTGTGAGCAGGTCGGGTGCCGCCCTCTCGGCACGGTGAGAAAATGCCGTCGGCGTCGTTCAGCCAATTGACGTACCCCCGGCCGGTCGCTACGGTCTCCGCCTATGAAATTGCTCCGCTTTGGCCCAAAGGGCTCCGAGAAACCCGGTTTGCAACTTGAGGACGGCACGCGCATCGACGCGTCGGGCTTCGGGATGGACTGGAATCATGATTTTTTTGCCGATCCGGCGAATTTCGACAAGCTCGCGGCCTGGATTTCGAACCACGCGGCGAGTGCGCCCCGCGTCAGCGATGACAGCCGCCTCGGTTCCGCCGTGGCGCGTCCCGGCAAGCTTATCTGCATCGGGCTGAATTTTTCCGACCACGCTGAGGAGGCCGGTATGGACATCCCGAAAGAGCCCATCGTCTTTTTCAAAGCGACCAGCGCGATGGTCGGTCCCAACGACGATGTCGTGATCCCGCGCGGCAGCGAGAAGACCGACTGGGAAGTCGAACTTGCCTTCGTCATCGGGAAGAAGGCCAGCTATGTCACGAAAGAGGAAGCCCTCGATTACGTCGCCGGCTACGTCCTGCACAATGACTACAGCGAGCGTGCCTATCAGCTCGAGCGCGGCGGGCAGTGGGTCAAGGGCAAGAGCTGTGACACGTTCGCTCCGATCGGACCGTTCCTGGCCACAGCCGACGAGATCGCCGATCCCGAGAATCTGAAGATGTGGCTTACCGTGAACGGCGAGACGAAGCAGAACGGCAATTCGAACAAACTGATCTTCGGGATTGCGCATCTCGTGAGTTACCTCAGCGAATTCATGACTCTAGAGCCCGGCGACATCGTCTCAACGGGAACGCCTCCCGGCGTCGGGATGGGAGCCAAGCCGCCGCAATTTATGAAACCTGGCGACGTCGTCGAACTCGGCATCGAAGGCCTCGGCAGTTCGAAGCAGACGGCGGTGGCGTGGTCGAGGTGAGCGGCCCGGCCTCTGCGGCTCGCAGAGCGAAGGATGGCTGGCGGGAGGCGGGAGGAGGTAGTGAATAACGTGAGTTTTTCGGCGTAATCTACCCCGCAGCCTCGCCCTTTGTCTTCTCCTTCAGTGTGATCTCTCGCACGATCATCATTTGATCGATCGCTTTGCACATGTCGTAGATCGTGAGGGCGGCGACGGAGACGGCGGTGAGGGCTTCCATCTCGACGCCGGTTTTCGCGTCGGTTCGGACGAGGCAGGTGATGCGGATCCCTTCCGTGACCGCTTCGAAATCGACTGCTACTTTCGTCAGCGGCAACTGATGGCAGAGCGGAATGAGATCCGCAGTGCGCTTCGCGGCCTGGATACCCGCGACCCGTGCCACTGCGAGGACGTCGCCCTTGGGCACCGCGCCGTCGGTGATCGCACGAATCGTCGCAGGCAGCAGGGCGATGAATCCCTCGGCGACCGCTTCGCGCCGCACGACCGGTTTGTCCGAGACATCGACCATCGCGGCGGTGCCGTCGGGTCGCAGATGGGTCAGAGAGGGGGTGGCATCCATGCCGGAACTGTGGGCGGAGGAAGTCCGTTGCGCAATGGACAAAAGCAGCGTCGGCGAGGTCATCGACGCGGAGGTGAAAGCGGCGGGGTGGTAGAGGGGCAGCGCCCCAAACCAAAATGTACGACGCTAGTCACAGTAGCTCGCCTCGACGACCGGTTCGCCGGCATCGGCGATGGCGTTCGTCAGCGCGCCTGCGGCGAGGAGCGGGAGGAATGTCAGAGTCTCTTTCATGTCGTGGAGTTGTTCGTGATGGGGGCGGGCTCCGGCACGATGGCTGCTTCGCGACGCCATTTGGTGACGATGCCCTCGTGGGGTCCGAAAAGCCAGGCGAGGGCGAAAATGAGACCCGAGGCCAGGGCGATCATACCCGAGGTCGTGGTGCTCTCGAAGCCGAACCAGCCCGGCACGATGAGCGCACCGATGTGTCCGCAGACGGCTGCGAGCACTGCCGCCGCGACGGAAATGAGAAGCATTTTTAAAAGGTCGTGGGTGAGGAGCAGGGCGGTCGCGGGCGGGACGATGAGCATCGCGATCACGATGATGCTGCCGACTGACTCAAACGCCGCCACCGTCGTGACCGCGACCATGGTCATGAGGAGGTAATGGAGAAACTGCGAGGAGTAGCCGAGGGTGTCGGCCAGATCCGGGTCGAAGGAGGTGAGCTTTAATTCTTTGTAAAGTAGTCCGATGATGCCGAGGTTCAGGAGCAGGACGATGCCGTTCACAAGAGCGGCTCGGGGGATGGCGATGCCTCCGAGGGTGACGGTGTCTAGCGGGGTCAGTTCGAGAGCTCCATAAAGGACACAGCCTGGATCGAGATCGACGTGGTCGGCGGCCTGGCGGATGAGGAGAAGGCCGATCGCGAAGAGGGTCGTGAAGACGATGCCCATAGCCGCACCGCGATCGACATTGCCGAAACGTGTGATCCACTGGGTGAAGAGGGCGGTGAGAACTCCGGCGATGGCGGCGCCGATGAACATGGCAACGCTCGCACGGGCCCCGGTCACAAGAAAGGCGATGGCAAGCCCGGGGAGAACAGCGTGGCTGATCGCGTCACCCATCATGCTCATTTTCCGGAGCACAAGAAAGCAGCCGGGCAGGGCACAGGCGGCGGCGCAGAGAGCACCGATGATAACGATCCAGGTGTCAAATCCGGTCCAGTTCATGGGCGGGCGGAAGGTTCGAGGGGGTGAGGGCTGGGCGGCACGCGGTGAGCGAGGTCGTGGTCGCTGAGGTAGGTCTCAAGCTGGCGCACGAGCTTGGCCCCGAGGATGTGCTCGACCATGTCCGCGTCGCGATCGACGTGGCTGGGCGCGATGTCGGCGTATTGGATGAGATAGGTCTCCCAGAGGCGGTGATTTCGCGTCGCCCGCGAGGCCTCGCCGTAGCCTGACTCCGAAAGACGAATCAGGCCCGGAGCGGCGATCTCGAGATGGTCCTCGTGACGGGCGATTCTGAGGATGCGGCGGAGTTGCAGGGGAGACCACGACCGTTTTGCGAGGAGATCGGCGAGCGGAAAAGGTTCGTTCACCACCGGTCCATCTCCGGCCTGGACTTCGAGAATCTCGTAGGCGGCGCGGAGGAGATGCTGACGATCGACTTTTCGTCGCAGCCGTCCCTGCTGCACCCGGCGGGGAATGACTCCGCGGACCGGGGCAAAGAGCATGCTGAGGAGGAAGAGGGCCGCCGCGACGATAACGATGACGGCGCCGGCCGGAAGCTGCGGAGTCAGGGCGCTGAGAGAGGCGCCAAGCCAGCCGCTCATTCCTCCAATGAGGGCGGCGATGAGCAGCATTGGCACGAGCCGCTGAGTCCAGAACCTCGCCGCCGTCGGCGGGGTGATGAGAAAGGCGATCACGAGGATGAGTCCGACCGATTGCAGTCCGATCACGGTGACGGCGGTGACGAGGGTGAGGAGAAGGATGTCGAGAAACAAGGTCGGCCATCCCTGCGAAGCGGCGAAGCCGTCATCGAAGCAGAGCAGGAGGAACTCTTTGAGGAAAACGAGGCACGTGAGTGAGGACAGTCCCGCCACGATGGAGATGAGAAGGAAGTCGGCGTGGACCATCGAGGCGGTCTTCCCGTAGATGAAAGATTCGAGCCCTGCGGCGCTTGCCCCCGGCATGCTCTGGACCATGCGGAGACTGGCGACCCCGACGCCGAAGAAGACACTGAGGACGAAGCCCATCGCGACGTCGTCGCGCAGGCGGGTGGTGTGGCGGATCACGAGCATCGTCGCAACCCCGGCGATGCCGGAAAGAGTCGCGCCGAGGAGGAGCCCCGGTAGTGATTTTCCCGAGCCACCGAGGGCGACCATCGCGGCAAAGGCGATCGCGACGCCCGGCAGGGTCGCGTGGGATAGGGCGTCGCCCATGAGCGAACGTTTCCGCAGGAGCAGGAACGAACCGACGAGACCGGCCGCAATCCCGAGTAGAGTGGTGCTCAGGACGACGAGACGGGTGTTGTAGTTCTGCAGTAGCAGGACCTCAACGATTTCTCTTAGGTCGGGCATGAGCGGCTGGATCAGTGGGGGGTGGAACGCAGGGCCTCGGCCGCCTTTTCGAGAAGGCTGAGCTTGCCTCCGTAAGTCTTTTGCAAATTCTCGCGGGTGAAGGTCTCAGTGGCCGGTCCGTCGGCGACGACGCGCATGTTGATGAGGACGAGCCAGTCAAAGTAGGTCGTGACGGTGGCGAGATCGTGATGGACGACGAGGCAGGTTTTACCCCTTTCGCTGAGTTTGCGGAGGAGATCGACGATGGCCTCCTCGGTGGCGGCATCGACGGCGGCAAAGGGCTCGTCCATGAGGTAGAGGTCGGCGTCCTGCATGAGGGCGCGGGCGAGAAAGACACGCTGTTGCTGACCTCCGGAGAGCTGGCTGATTTGCCGCAGAGCGAGATGGCCGATGCCGACCTGGTCGAGGGCGTCCATGGCCCTTTCGGTTTCAGCCTTGCTGACGCGTCTGAACCAACCGAGACGGCGGTAGGATCCCATCGCGACGACATCGAGCGCATTGACGGGAAAATCCCAGTCAACACTTTCGCGCTGAGGGACATAAGCGACGCGGTGCCGATTCTTCCGATAGGGTTTGCCGTAAATATGCGCCCAGCCCGAGGTGAGGGGGACGAGGTCGAGGCAGGCTTTGAGAAGGGTGCTTTTCCCGGCACCGTTCGGTCCGACCACGCCGACCAGTTTGCCCTCGGGAATGTTCAGTTCAATATCCCAGAGGACTGGCTTGCGGTGGTAGGCGACGGTGAGGTCGTGGATCGCGAGGGGGATCCCGGGCGGATGCTCGGGACGCGTCCCGGTCTGTCTCGCGGGAAAAGTGGACTGGGTGTTGAGTGATTCCGAATGCATGCAGTCAGGGGTCACGGGTCATGGGGGGAAATATCGTGAGTCATGGGCTTGAAGAGGAGAGCTTTTCCTGAAAGCCTTTTGCGGGGGCGGTGCCGCCGAGGGCGCGGGTAATGGTGGTGATATTGTGATCGATCATGCCGAGGTAGGTGCCCTCGTAGGTCCCGGCGGGTCCCATCGCGTCGGAGTAGAGTTCTCCGCCGATGACGACGGTATGGCCCTGGGCGGCGGCACCTTCAAGGAGGGCCCGGACGTTTTTGTCGGAGACGGAACTCTCCACGAAGACAGCGGGGATCTTTCGTGATACGAGAAAGGAGACGAGTGTTTCGATGTCTTTTACCCCGGCCTCGGACTCGGTGCTCATGCCCT
Source organism: Akkermansiaceae bacterium UBA6138 (assembly GCA_002422425.1). GTDB lineage: Bacteria > Verrucomicrobiota > Verrucomicrobiia > Verrucomicrobiales > DEV007 > Arctic95D-9. The sequence goes on from DIVG01000028.1 coordinate 14,112, forward strand.
GGACACCGCGCACTTCGATGCCGTAGGCGCGGGAAAGGTAGTTGAAGGCATCGTGGGCGGTCACGAGGACTCGCTGCGGTTCGGGGATGGTGGCGATGGCGACCCTCGCGTAATCGTCGAGTTTCGTGAGCTGCTCCTGATAGGCGGAGGCGTTATCGTGATAGCGGGCGCCGTTGGCCGGGTCATGATCGGATAGGGCCCGTTCGGCCACGGTGACGGCCTTTTTCCAACCCTGCACATCCATCCAGACGTGGGGATCATAATGCTTGGTTTCGTCGGTGATGACGTAGTCTCCCTGGTCAAGGATGGCCTCGGTCACGGCGACGACCTTTTTCCCCGACCCGGCGAGACGCACGAGAACATCGCCCATTTTCCCCTCAAGCATCAGCCCGTTGTAAAAGATGAGATCGGCGGCCTGGAGGGCTTTCACATCGGTGCTCGTGGGTTTGTAGAGATGAGGATCGACGCCTTCGCCAATGATTCCTTTGACAGAGGCGCGGTCTCCGGCAACGACGCGAACGATGTCAGCGATCATGCCCACGGTGGCCGCCACTTCGAGGGGGGCGCCGGGAACTTTTTCCTCCGGTCCGCAGGCGGCGAGAAACAGGCCGAAAAGCACGGCAGCGAGAGGTCGGGAGAGGGAGGTCATCATCATTTTTGCCGTGCGCTTGTTGAGTCAATCTAGAACGTTATCTTGACTGGTCAAGATAAAATGGTTGAGCGGTTAAAGAGTTGAGATTATACTTGCGACGTCATGGCCTCCAGCACCGTAGAAAATTACCTAAAAGCGATCCTCCACTTGCAGGGTGAGGGGGCTAGCGGCACCACGGTGGGGGAGATCGCTAAAGAACTTGAAGTGACTCCGGGGACGGTGACTATCATGATGCGTCATCTCAAGGACCGCGGTCTCATTTCTTACGAGCCCCGACGGGGTCTGTCCCTCCTCCCAAGCGGTCGCGTCGAGGCGCTCAAGGTGGTGCGTCGCCATCGGCTCATTGAGTCATTTCTCGTTGAGGTGATGTCGCTTGACTGGTCCGAGGTCCATGAAGAGGCAGAAATCCTCGAGCATGTCATTTCGGACCGGCTTCTCGACCGCATGGATAAGATGCTCGGCGAGCCGACCCATGACCCGCACGGGGATCCCATTCCCGATCGCAACGGTGTCATTGCCGAGAATACCGCGCAACCTCTGCTCGAAGTCGCTGCCGGGGAGTATCGCGTCGTGCGCGTATCCGATGATGACCCGGCACTGCTTGGATGGCTTAACGAAAAAGGCCTGCGAATAGGTGAAGAGTTCCGTCTCACCCACCCCGATCGTGCTGCCGGTCTGCTTGAACTGGCGAGACGCGGGGGCGAGCGCCTCCAGCTCGGGTTTCAGGTGGCCGGGCGGGTCTTCGTCGAAGCGGTCTAAACGAGGCAAACTCTTTTTCCTTGCGAAAGCGCGATAAGCCTACATCTTAGCCCTCCGCCAAGTGATAAAATGGACAGATGTCTGAGCGGTTTAAGGAGCACGCTTGGAAAGCGTGTGTAGGGCAACCTACCGTGGGTTCGAATCCCACTCTGTCCGCCATCAAAGAGCGCCTTTTCCCTGTTCACGGCTTTTTTTTATGTTCACTTCCGGCCGCGCTTTGGCACCTTCCTCAAGGTATGAAGAAAGTGAGTTGTCTCTGCGGCGTGTTTCTCCTGGCGTTCACGGGGCCCGGGCGGGCGCAGGAGCCCGTGGTGGCCGGCTCGGAGCAGGCGGCTGAAGTGATCAAGACCTTCGCTGGTCGCGGTGCTCTCGCAGACGGCTCGCTTCCGACTTCGGCGGAGGCTTCGGTCAGGGCTTTCACCCTTCGCGAAGGATTCGAGATGGCCCTCGTCGCCGCCGAACCCGCCGTCGAGCAGCCCCTCTCGCTCGCATGGGATGCCCGCGGTCGGCTCTGGGTGGTGCAGTATCGACAATACCAGTTTCCCGCCGGGCTGAAGATCGTCGAGTATGATAATCACCTGAGGGCGCGTTTTGATAAGTTGCCTTTGCCCCCTCCGCACGGGGAGAAGGGCGCTGACGTTATCAGTGTCTTCGAGGATCGTGACGGTGACGGCCTTTTTGAAGGGAAAAAAGACGTCATCACCGGACTCAATATCGCTACCTCAGTCGCGGTCGGGGCCGGGGGAATCTGGGTGGCAAATCCCCCCTACCTGCTTTTTTATCCCGATGCCGACGGTAACGACGTGCCTGACTCGGACCCTGTGGTGAAGCTTTCGGGCTTCGGAATTGAGGACACGCACGCGGTGATGAACAGCCTCGCCTGGGGGCCGGACGGATGGCTCTACGGGGTGAACGGTAGCACAACCACCGGCAAGGTCATCAATCCGGCCGACGGTGTCGAGGTGGCCTGGCAGGGGCAGATGGTGTGGCGCTTCCATCCGCCGACGAACCGGTTCGAAATTTTCGCCGAGGGCGGCGGGAATACCTTCAGCCTTGAGATCGACGGGAAGGGACAGATTTTCTCGGGCACCAACGCAGGCAGGACGCGAGGCATGTTTTATCCCCAGGGGAGTTATGGCAGCAAATCCTGGGGTAAACATGGCCCGCTTACCAATCCCTACGCATTCGGGTTTTTCGAGCACATGAAACACGAGGGCGACGAGAGGCGTTTCGCTCAGGCCTTCTCGATCTATGAGGGTGACCTCTTTGGCGATGAGCTGGCCGGTCGCATCATCGCACCGAACTCGCTCCACAATCTGGTATGGTCGAGCCGACTTGAGCGGGACGGTTCCACTTACCGCACGGTTGACGAGGCCAATCCGGTCGAGACGGGTGACCGGTGGTTTCGACCCGTCTACGCCGGCCTCGGGCCTGACGGAGCTGTCTATATCGCGGACTGGTATGACAGTCGTCTCAGCCATGTCCGGCCCGTCGATGACTGGCACAAAACGAGCGGCCGTATTTACCGAATCCAGCCTGCCGGGAGCAAGCCCGTTAACGAAGAAGGTGATCTAACAAAACGACCTTCCGGCGAGTTGATCAACCTTTTCTCCACGAGCTTCAATCGCGTCGTGCGGCGTCATGCCATGCTTGAACTGGGCTGGCGGGGCGACCCCTCGGTCAACCCCGAACTGATCGGCCTCGTCGATGCTGCCGAACCTCAGTCGGCCCTTGAGGCCCTCTGGGCGCTGCATCTTCTCGGGGGGCTCACCGACGCGCTCGCGACAAAATGGCTGACTCATCCCGACGCGGACGTGCGCCGCTGGGTGGTGCGACTTGTCGGCGACAAGCGTGAGGCTGACGCGTCACTCGCCACCGCTCTCGCCGATCTCGCCCTGAGTGAAACAGAGGTCCAGGTCCGCGTCCAACTCGCCGCCTCGGCAAAGCGTCTCCCTCCGGTCGCGGCGCTTCCGGTGATTGAGGGGCTTGTCCGCCATCGCGAGGATCTCACCGACCCGCACCAGCCGCTCATGATCTGGTGGGCACTCGAGGCGCAGGCTGAAAAGGGACGCGACGGGATAAGCGACTGGATCGCCCGGGTTGAGACATGGAAAGAGCCCCTTTTTCGCGATGTCCTTGCCAGCCGACTCATGAAGCGCTACGCCATCGCCGGAGGAGCGGAAAACTACGCGAGTTGCTCGGTCCTGCTCGAAAAGGCTCCTGACGAGGCGGCAAAGTCGGCCTTGCTCGAAGCTCTGCAATCCGCCTTTGAGGGCGTGCCCATGCCGACTCTGCCGGAATCCCTCACCAAATCCCTGCAGGAATATTCCGCCTCGCTCGGCGACAGCGGCCTCGTCCTGCGGCTCAAGAGCGGCGAAGCCGGAGCCCTTGTCGAGGCGCAGCGGGCCGTTCTTGACCCCGGGCTTTCCGGCTCGGTCCGCAGCGAGCTCGTGCGCCAACTCGGGGCGAGCGGAGACCGTTCCGTTGTCGGCACGATGAACAAGATCCTCGCCTTCGAGCAGGAGTTTGCCCTGAAGCGTGTCGCTCTGCAGACCATGGCACGCTTTGAGGACGACGCCGTCGCTAACGGAATCCTCTCGCGCTACGGCTCCACCCTGCCCGCCGAGCACGGGGTGCGCTCGACGGCGGAGCGGGTCCTCGCCGGACGTCTCAAATGGGCCATGATGATGATGGACGAGGTCGACAAGGCGGTCATCAAATCCCGTGACCTCGGTGCCGACGTCGTGCAGTTGATGCTGGAGCATCGCGATTCCGCGCTTAACGCGCGCATTCAGAAACACTGGCCTGGCATCGCCGCCGGATCGGGCGGGATCGACCTAACGGCGGAAACGAAGCGGATCAAGGAGGTCCTTGGCGGCGGGAAAGGGGATTCGGCGAGCGGTAAGGTCCACTTTGCGACCCGCTGCGCCAACTGTCATGAGCTCTTCGGCGAAGGGATGAAGATCGGGCCGGACCTGACCGGCTACGAGAGACAGAATCCGGATTTCTGGATCCCCTCCATCGTGAACCCGAGTCTCGAACTGCGCGAAGGGTATCTGAATTACGTCGCCTCGATGAAAGACGGTCGCAAGGTCATCGGCCTGATGCAGGAGCAGTCGCCCCGCACCGTGACCCTGCGCGATCTCGCGGGGCAGGTCTCACTGCTCGACCGTGCCGAGGTGGAGACGCTCGAGGCATCGCCCATTTCCCTGATGCCGCCGGGGCTCCTTGCAGGGATGACGGATGCCGAGTTGCGTGACCTCTTTGCCTACCTGATGAAAGAGCTACCGTGATTTTCACGGGCGGGCTATTGTCGGTGTTAGCTCCCGGAAAGAAACGAAGGCTTTCCCTACCGGCTTTTCACGCCGTTTTTTAGGGGCCGATCAGTTCAGGCCGCAATCCGAAGGAGGAAATCGTCTCGCCGGTGATAAATAGCTGCCAACATTGCTTGTCTTTCTCTCACAAATCCCGGACAATGGCGCAGGCGGTTCTTTTTTCTGGCCGTGACAGGCTGCTGGTGCGATGGACTATTCTTCCCCGGAGACAGGTAAAGCCGATGCCGATTTCCCCCTGTTTGAGGGCACGGTGCGCGATCGTATCGTCGATTTTCTGGGGGGACGTGACCTCGCCTCAGCCAGCTGCACCTATCTCGCGAGCTGCGATTCCCTCAACCCGGCGAAACTTCAGCGCTGGCCGGTGGTGGAGTTGGACCGGCTCCTCCGCAGGGGAGGGGGCATCGCCCGTTCTCTCTATGACACGCACTCCATTCTTGTTCACCTCGATATCGAATATGTTAACCACGACTCACCGGCCGAGGCCTTCACGAACCCGTGGAAAGCGTTTCGCTTGCAAGAGCCTGTCGTGGCGAAAATCGAAGAACTCCTGGCGGGGTGGGGAATACGTCCGCTTCATCTTCTAACCGGGCAAGGACACCATTTTGTCTGGCGTTTTCCGCGCGGTTCGGAGCTGGAGAGACGCATCACCAATCTTTTTCCGTCCGCCTATCGCGACGGCGGCGAACAGGTCTTCGCGAATCTTGCGCTCTTGATGGATTTTTTCGCTTTTCGGATCAAAGCCGAGGCCGGGGCAGAGTCATCATTGCCCGTCGAGGTCACGGCGGTGCAGGTCCTCCCGGGGAGTTCGGGGCAGCGGGAGCTGATCTCTATCGATATCTCTGAATATGGTGATCCGCTCGCGGCACGAACGATCCGGATCCCCTTTACCCGCTACCTGAAACCCTGGAGCACCGGCCTGGCGCGACGTCTCGGACTTGAGGACCAGATCGGTCCCTGCGTTTGTATCCCACTTCACGAGATCGACGTGATGCAGGCTCTCAAATTCCGGCAAGATCAGGCGGACGTGGTCGCGCTCGCCAAGCGCTGTTGCACCATCATCCCCGATGAAGGAGAGGGCACCGCGCGACTCCTTGAGGAATATCTGGGATCCGGTCTGCGTGCCTTTCATCAGCGCTTCTACGAGGCTGAGCACGATGCACCTGAGCTCTGGCCTCTGACCTACGCGCGAACCCCGCTGAACGATCTTCCGGGGTGCGTTCGCCACTCCCTCCAGTTCCCCAACGACCTGCTTCTCAAACCGGCGGTCATGAGGCTGGTGACGCGCTGTCTCCTCGCCAAGGGCTGGCATCCCCGCCATATCGCCGGGCTGGTCCGGTCAAAGTTTGAAGATCCCGCTCACGAGTGGATGGGATGCTGGGAGGGTTACTCGCCTGCATTTCGAGCTGATTTCTACGTGCGACTTTTTGCCGGTCAGATTGCGGTGGAGCTCGATCAACTCGTCGATTTTCATTGCGATGGAATGAAGGCGCAGGGACTTTGCTGGAAGAGTGATCCGCCTTGCGATCTGACGCCATATCAGGCGGCTTTGCTACCGGACATTCCCTCACCCGATAACCGGGTTCCACCCCATCCCGATCCAAGCTCATGAGTGACTGGCCCTGCGGCATATCGACCGGTTGTTTCTACCGGACGCCCATCATCGAGGCGCTCCCGAAGGTGCGGGACGGAGGGTTTACCCTGATCGAGGTGTGTTCATTTCCCGCCCACCTTGACTATCACGATCAACGGGGAGTTGAGGCCGCTGCGGCGATGATGCGTTCGCTCGGGATCGAAGCAAATTCGATGCATGCCCCTTTTGCGGAGCACATTGATATCTCGAGCGGGGATCAGACGCAACGGGCCAACTCGGTGCACGAATTGCTTCGGGCGACAGAGGCGGCGGCCACCCTTGGTTGCCGATATCTGGTGCTACACCCCGGACCGGAGCAGGAAGGTCGGCCGTCACCCGCGGACTGGTACTGGCGTATGCACCATGCGGCGGACTCGCTTAACCGGGTCGCGACCCGCTGTCGGGAATTGGGGCTGACCCTTTTGCTGGAAAACATGCTGCCGCATCTGATCTTCGGCCATGCCAGTGATATGCTCTGGCTTCTCGGCGCGATTCGGGAGACGAATGTGGGGACCTGTCTCGACACGGGACATGCCTCGCTTTCGGGCGACTTGCCCACCGTCGTGCACAAGCTCTCGGGCCACCTCCGTATGCTCCATGCAAACGATAATCGCGGCCATCGCGACGATCATCTTCCTCCCGGTGAAGGGCACATTGACTGGCTCTCACTCGTCTGCCAGTTGATCAAATGGCGTTTTCAGGGGCCTCTCATTCTCGAGTTGGCCGGGCACGGTTCACCCGACGAGATCATGGAGCGGGCGCGCCGGGCGCGCGAGTTTCTCAACGATCTCTCAAGGCGTGCGGCGGTCGAATGCGATGGATGAGTGCTCCGAACCCCGGGCCGCTGCTTGACTTTGCCCGGGCGTGGCCTTACCGCGTGTCGCAGAATGGCAAAAGGTAGAGAGGAACACGATGCACGGACGGCAAGGTTGCAGTCCTTTGGCAAAGATCTCGCCCGCCGGGCGAAATCAAAATGTGAACTTTGTGAAAAGGGCGGGGAGAAACTGGGTATCTACGAAGTCCCGCCCGAGCCGCGGGAGCCCGACTTCGAGCGCTGCCTCCTCCTTTGCGATCGCTGCCGCGGGCAGGCTGCCGAGGTGAAGCGTTTTCAGCCCGGAGAACACTGGCGCATTCTGGCGGAGATGGCATGGAGCGGGATTCCCATGGTCCAGGTGCTGGCGGTGCGTCTACTTCGCCGCCAGACCGGTAGCCAGGCTTGGGCGCGCGAGGCTCTTGAGACTCTCGACCTTGATGAGGCCCTCGAAAAGCTCGTAACAGAATCCGTCTGAGCCGTTATCCTGAAACGATGAAACGAGCTCTCCTCCCCTGTCTTTTTCTGTCCACCCTCTTTGTTGACTCCGGTGCAGAAGTCCTCGATTACAAAAAAGAGGTGCTCCCGATCATGAAAAAAAATTGCTGGGATTGTCACAGCAATGAAAAAGAGGTGAAGGGCAATGTTGATCTCGATCCCGGGACGCTGGCTGACCAGATCGGCCCCTATAATATCATCCGCCCCGGCAAGCCCGGCGAGAGCGGTTTTGTAGAACGCCTCAAACTCGACGAGACCCACGCGGACTTCATGCCCCGGAAAGGTTCGCCGCTGGCGAAGCGTGAGATCGAAGCGATCGAGGCCTGGATCGCTGCCGGTGCCATCATCGACGGGGCCGCGATGTCCCCCGATGAGGAGAAGAGGGCCGCCGAGTTCTCCTCGGTCCCGACCGGGAAAAAAGTGGATGGGGCTGCGGGCGAGTACCTCTCCTGGACAAATGCCGCCGGGAAAGTGATCGAAGCGAGGTTGGTTTCCCTCGACGCCGACTCGGTGAAATTGCTCCTCAAGACTGGCAGGGCGTATGATGTTCGTCTTCAGGACTTGAGCCCCGAGAGCGTTGCCCAGGCAAAAAAGCTTGCCGGGCAGTAGGGGTTGATCCGGTCCGCTTTCCGGCCCCCGCGAACACACCCTCCAAAAAGAGCCCCCTCCGGCGCGAACCGGAGAGGGTGTCTGAAAAACGGATTGGCTGTCAGCGATTATTTCGCCTCAGCCCGGAGCGTTTCGAAGAGGTCGAAGGCTTCCTGTGGCTTGAGCCCGTCATGAACGACCCCGGCGACGGCTTTGATCATGGCGAGAGGAGCCTCGGACTGGAACACGTTGCGGCCCATATCGACGCCGGAGGCACCGCACTGGATCGCATTGTAGGCGAGTTCGAGCGCTTCGAGTTCCGGCAGTTTTTTGCCGCCGGCGATGACCACGGGGACGGGGCAGGCCGCGACGACTTTTTCAAATCCTTCGGTGTAGTAGGTCTTCACGATACTGGCACCGTTCTCGGCGCAGACGCGCGAGGCGAGGCCGAAGTAACGGGCGTCGCGGGCCATGTCTTTACCGACAGCGGTCACGCCCATGACGGGGATGCTGTACTTGTTCCCGATATCGACAAGACGGCTGAAATTCGCCACTGTGGAAGCTTCGGTGGCGGCGTCTCCAATGGCGAGCATCGCGGCCATGGCAGAGGCGTTCATCGAGATCGCGTCAGCTTCGGCGATGAGAACGTTGTGGTTCATTTCCGTAAGGATCGTGGTCCCGGTGTCAGTGCGGAGACAGATCGGCCTGGTGTTATCAGCCGGGATGCTGGAACGGATCATTCCGCGGGTCCCCATGAGGCAGTCGGCGTGCTCGGCAAGGGGGGCAATGTTCAGGTCGATGCGCTCGAGTCCCGAAGTGGGGCCCATGAGGAAGCCGTGGTCAAAGGCCAGCATGACGGTGCGACCGGATTTCCGGTTGAAAATGCGCGCCATGCGGTTCTTGATGCCCCAATCAGTGTTGTTCAGGCCTTTGAGGTAAAAGGAACTGGTGTCTGCGGGAGTGGTGAGACCAAAATTGTCTCCGTCTCTGATGTCGTCTAGATCTGCCATAAAATATCCGGGTTTTGTAGGATAAGCTAAGCTTGCTGGCGATGAGGGGTAGGGTCAATATCCAATTGCGCCGGGCTTGAGTCGGTTTGGTTTCGAATCCCCGGCCTGGTATCATGGCTTTACCCGAGCCCTTGCGGCTTTGGCAACGGCGGCGGCGACGGGATTGATCGCCGGACCGGCCGGGGATTGGCGCAGTAGCTTTTTGGTCACTGTTCCCTGAGCGGGAGCGGTCGCCTCGACCTGATCCCGGATCTCAATGACGCGGATGAAGCGCGCTTTCGCGGTGAGGCCGAGGAGCAGGATGTCGCCTTCGTGGAGTTCGCGCGGTTCGCTCCCGAGGACTTCGCCGTTGAGGCGCGTGCCGTTCGTCGAGCCCAGATCGATGAAGTCGTAGCCGCTTTCACGTTGGCGCAGCTCTCCATGCCGACTCGAGACCGCGTCTTCGCCGATGACGATGGCATTGCTTCCGTCCCGCCCGATCCTGATGGAGCGGGCGCTGAGCTGGTAATGGCGCGGGGCGGAACCGGGCGACTCCACCACGAGATTAAAAATCGGCTTCGACATGGGGCGAGAGTAGAGAGGTGAGCGGCGTATTGTCAATCACGACGGCGTAGGTGGCGTGATGGTGTCCACCTTCGGGTCTCCCGGCGGGGCCGACACCCGGAATGCGACAGCAGGGCTGCAGCAGTCCGGCGGGGAGTCAGCCTTCCGCCGAGGCGAGGCGGATCGCTTCGAGCTCTTCCCAGCGGGTGTAGAGGGCGGCGACGGCAGCCTTTTTGGTCTCGAGATCTTTGATCATGCCCGGTGCGGCTTCGGAGTTCTCAACGAAAAAGGCCGGATCGTTCAGCTTCTCCTCGATCCCCGCGATCTCGGCTTCGGCGGCGAAGATGGTCTCTTCCATCGTCTCGAGTTCGCGTTCTTCCTTCCACTTCAACTTGCGGGGTTTTTCGGCGGGAGCCGTTTCCGTGCGGGCTTTTTTCACCGGCTTGGGTTTCGCAGCGGCAGCGGCGGCGTCCCTGGCACGGCGCTTCTCGAGGTAGTAGGAGTAATTGCCCTCGTTGATCGAGACATCGCCCTTGCCGTCAAAGACGATGACGCGGTCGCAGACGCGGTCGAGGAACCAGCGGTCGTGGCTCACGACGAGGGCGGTGCCGCCAAAGTTGATGAGGGCCTCTTCGAGGACCCGGAGGGTCTGGAGATCGAGATCGTTGGTCGGCTCATCAAGGACGAGGAAGTTGCCGCCCCGGCGCAGGATCTTGGCAAGAAGAACGCGGTTTTTCTCTCCGCCGGAGAGATTGCCGACGCGGTCGTTGATGCGTTCGTTCGTGAAGAGAAAGCGAGCCAGGTAGGAACGCACCGAGATCGACTCTTCGCCGAATTTCACCGAGTCGAGCCCCTGCGAGACCTCTTCGAGGACGCTGTTGTCCTCGTTCAGTTCGAGCCGGGTCTGATCGACGTAGTTGAACTCGGTCCGTTTGCCCATCTTCCGCGTGCCTGTGGTGGGATCGAGGGTGCCGAGAATGATACGGATGAGGGTCGTCTTGCCGGCTCCGTTCGGACCGACGATGCCGACGCACTCGCCCGCTTTGAACTCGAGATCGATCCCGAGGAAGAGGGGATCCCGATCATAGAAAAAGCCGACCTCGTTGAGATCGACGACGACATTCGCGAGCTTCGGCGGCGGGGGGATGACGAGTTCCATGTCGAGATCCTTGTCCGGCGCCTTCTGCGCTTTTACCGCGTAAAAGTTGTCGATGCGGCTGCGCTGCTTAGTGCCGCGGGCCTTGACCCCGGCTCGGACCCACTCGATCTCGCGGCTGAGGAAGCGCTGCCGCTTGTGCTCCACGGCCTGGTCGCGCTCCTGCCGCTCCTCTTTGGCGATGAGGTAATCGCTGTAATTGCCGTCGTGGGAAAAAAAACGTCCGTCGGCGAGTTCGACGATGCGGGTGGCGATGCGGTCGAGAAAGTAACGATCGTGGGTGACGAAGAGACAGGCGCTGTTCGACTCGGCGAGATAGCCCTCGAGCCACGCGATCGCTCCGGCGTCGAGGTGGTTGGTCGGTTCGTCGAGGATCAAAAGATCGGGCTGAGCGAGGAGGGCGCGACAAAGACCGACGCGGCGTTTTTCCCCGCCCGAGAGCTGGCTCACGATACGATCGGCCGGGGGAGCGGCGAGTTCGCGCATGAGCGTCTCGATGCGGTTCTCGAGATTCCAGCCGTCGCCGTGCTCGATCCCGGCGAGGAGCCGGTCGGTCTCGGCGTGGCTCAGTTCATCGTGCCCGTTCTCGTAGCGATCGATCATCGCGATGAGCTCGGCGGCGCCGTTGCGGATGTTCGCCTCGACGGTGGCGTCTTCGTCGAGCTGGAACTCCTGCGGCAGGTAGCCGATGATGAGGCCCTGCTTGCGCGAGACCGTGCCCGCATCGGCATTTTCCTCGCCTGCGACGATGCGGAGAAAGCTCGATTTTCCGCAGCCGTTCCGACCGACCAGACCGACCTTTTCCCCCGAGTAGACCGCGAGCGTCGCGGCATCGAGGACGGCCTGGTTCCCGAAGGAAAGGTGGAGTTCTGAGGCGGAGAGGACCGCGTCGTTCTGATTCGAGGGATTGGCCATGGGGGGAGGGAGAGTCGCGAATGTAGGCGCAGCCCGTCACAACTCAACTCTGTTAAGCAGCAGAGTGAAGAGGGTTGGGCGACAGGCAATCGGTCCGGTTCCCCCCTCTCCCGGCATCAAATCCCGACCGCCTCGCGCCAGATCTTCGCCATCAGTCCGTGTCCAGCCTGGCTCGGGTGGACGCCGTCAGCCGCCCAGTAGGCGGGTTCGGTCCCGGCCTTGACCACCTCATCGAATTTCGCCTGAAAGGGCACCCAGATCGCGCCGGCTCCCCTGGCGACCTCTTCGGCGAAGGCGCGTCGTATCTCGAACTCGGGGAACCACGTGTCATTGACCGCCCCGCAGCGCAGCACGAAGGGTTCGCAGATGACGAGCGTAACTCCCGGCAGGGCCGCTTTGGTTCGCTCAAGCAGGGCGGCGAAGCCGTCACGATAGACCTCGGGCGTGCCGCCGTAGTTGCCGTTGAGCTTGTGCCAGATGTCGTTCACTCCGATGAGGATGCTTAGTATAGCGGGCTTCAGGTCGAGGCAATCGTGCTGCCAGCGGGCTTCGAGGTCGGGGACCTTGTTCCCGGAGATCCCGCGATTGTATAGACTGAGGCCCAGTGACGCGTGCTCGGCGAGGAGCTGTCCGGCAAGGTGGAAGGGATAACCTCGACCGAGCATGGCGGGGTTGTTCGCGCTGCCTTCGCTCTTCCGGTCGCGACCCGCGTCGGTGATGGAGTCACCCTGAAACAGGATCGTCGCTCCCTTTTCGAGCTTCACGGCCGGGGCGGCATGAGTGGGGCGGGGGAGAAGCGAGGCGGCCGAGCCGGCGGCGGTGAGAGAGAGAAGATGGCGGCGGTTCATTGAGGAAGGGGTTCAGGGGTTGAGGGGTTCAGGGGTTGAGGGATTCAGGGGTTGAGGGATTCAGGGGTTGAGGGATTCAGGGGTTGAGGGATTCAGGGGTTGAGTTTTGCTTTTGCGGCGGCGTTGACGTAGGTCGACATGGCGTTGAGATGTCTTACAAAGAGTGCGGCGGAAATTTCGCCGTCATCGGTCCAGACGCCATCTTCGTTTTGGTCTTCGAGAGCCGTTTTGACTTTGCCGCGGACGTTGCGGGCAGTCTTGAGCCAGCGCCCGGCGGTCTCGGGATTTCTGCGCGAGGCGAGGACCTCTTCGCGGGGCTTTGCGAGCGCTTCGCGAAGACGTTCGATCTTGTCCATCAGGCCGGCATCGATTTTGAAGCCGTAGTGCGGGGGCGTGTTCGAACCGTCGTAGGTGAGGGCGTAGGTTTTGTCCTCGCAGTAGAGCGGCTTGTTCGTGTGCAGTTCGTAAAAGCGTGCCCATTGCCCGTCGGGAAGGCGGCTCTTTTCGAGCCAGTCGAGGGCGGCCGGAATGGTGGCGCGGTATTTCTCTTCGCCGGTTGCAATCCAGATTTCAAAGAGGGTCGTGCAGGCGCCGAAGGACTCGGTCGAGGTCAGCGCGGGCGGCTCGAATTTGCGTGCCCAGACCGGGATCATCTCCTGATTGTATTGCTGCGCCCAGGCCGGTTGATCGCCCTCGAACTGGGCAAGGAGGAGAAAATCCCCGCAGCGTTTCGCCGCCTCGAGGTATCGCGCCTCGCCCGTGAGTTCGTGGGCACGCAGCATCAGCAAAACAAGTCGCTCGAGATTGCCGTCGTTGAGGGTGTGAAAGTCGGTGTATTTCTCCTTGGGGAATTCGCGTGGCCATTCCGCGGGCATCGTGGCCTTTTTCACGATGCCGTCGGCCGGAGCGGGGGCGCTGAACTGCTGGGGCCATGACCCGATCGCCGTCTGCGCGGCGAGGATGCGGTCAAAGGCGTAGGTGACGGACTCCTGCAGCTCCGTGTCGGCCCGACCCGCGTCGGTGTGGGCGAGTTCGAGAAGGAGGAGCAGCGCCGACTGGGTCTTGTTGTCGTCGAGGGTAGAGGAGTTCTTTTGTTTGCCGATCTCAGTCACCCCCGCGAGGACTTCCTTGCGTAGCCACCAGTTTTTCGGATCGTCGCCAGCAAAATCAAAGTCCGCCGACCATCCGCCCGACTCGAGCTGGCAATCGATGAGCGCCCTGGCCGCCCCCTTGGCCCCGGCGAGAAAGGCTTCGTCGCCCGTCGCCTCCCAGGCCTGCAACATTGCCAGGCCGACCGTCGTTGTGCCGTGAGGCTGGATCGAGATGATCGTTTTACTCTTTTTGCCCTCGACCATGGCCTCACTGAGGTCGCGCTTCCAGGCTGAGGCGTAGCCGCCGTGCGAGGCGAGTTTCGAAAGGTAAAAGTCGTTCGCCTTGCGCATCGCCGCGATCACCTTCGCCGGATCGGGGGGATCGTCGGCGGCGAGCAGTGGCGGCAGTGTCAGGATCGCGGCAAGGAGCGCCGACCTTAGGATCGTCTTCATGGGGTGGGGGGGGCGCCAAGTCTTTGCGCAAAGATCCATTCGTGGAGCTCGGGTTTCACATACGCGATCGAGGTGATGAGATGGCCTTCGCCTTCAAGGATCGTCATCTGCGCCTTCGTGCCTCCGGCCGCCTTTATCGCTGCTATCATCGAGGTCGAGCGTTCGAGGGGAACATCCTCGTCTTTGTCGCCGTGAAAGGCCCAGAGCGGAGTCTCTTTCAGCGCCGCCGCCTTCGACGGGTCACCGCCGCCGCAGAGAGGAATGATCGCGGCGAAGACACCCGGATTTTCCGTGCCGAGATACCACGAACCCGATCCGCCCATGGACGAGCCGGTCAGGTAAATACGCGACTCGTCGATGGGGAGCGCGTCGGCGAGAGAGCGGATCACTTTCATCAGATTTGCGGCGACCTCGTTGCGGAAGCCGATGGCCCGGTCGGGGCACTGCGGAGCGAGGACAAAGCAGGGGCGCTCCTCCTGATTCGCCTCTTCAGTGAAGGGCTTCGTCGCGCCGCCCATCTGGGCCTCGTTGTCCGATCCGCTCTGGCCTGCACCGTGCAGCCAGATCACGAGCGGGTAGCGCTCTGTCGCCTTCCACCGGGGATTGCCGTAGAGCTGGTAGTTGAGTCCCTCGGGCGAGGCGTTTTTGACAAAGGCACCCGTGACGAGGTGGGCGAGGGGACCGTCCTTGAGCCCCGCGTCGCGGGCCTGTTCGCGCAGGAGCCCTTTCACATAGGCCTGATCGGTCTCGGAGAGCTTGTCGAGCGGCACCTTGAAGGTCTGGAAGTCCGCCGTCCGCTTGATCCTCACCTCGGTTGCCGAGAACTCCATCAGCTCGCCCTCGAAAGTTGACTTCCCGTCCGCCGAGGTCCAGGCGCGTTTTTCGGCCTGTAGAAATGAGGCGAGGAAGCTGATGAGAAAGAGAGTGAAAACAGGGAGAATTCGCATGGTGAGGAAGTTAGGGAGCTTCCGATGATGAGACAAGCCGAATCCCTCGATCCGTATGGGCGTTTTGCGATTTTTCCTTTCAAACGGTTCTATCGAGAGCCAACACTTGCAACCCGGCAATCTTCCCGAAATGGCGATGATTTCGAGTGACGAGCGGAAGACCGGCAGACAGGGCGCAAGCGGCGATCCAGAGATCATTTTGTCCCATTTCCCGCCACCACGGCTCGCTCTGAATGGAAGCGCAAAGTGTCGCGTAGGCCGGGACCACAGTCGACGGGTCCATCATCGGGATGCCCAGTGCGAGAAATTCATCGACCCGTTCCTGTGGATGCCCGGCCCGCGTAGCTCCGTGCTGGAATTCGCCGAGAACTACCCAGGGGATCCCGAGGGACTTACCTTGATTGCTCATCGCGAATGACGTTGCCCAACCCTTACCCCGCCAGAGTCCAATGAGAAAGCTCGTGTCAGCGATCAGGTCCATGGATCGTGTTTTGAAAAAGAACGATCTTCGACACTTTCCTCCATTTTATCGTTTCCCGGGAATTCCGAGGTCGGGTTTGCGTTTAGAAACTGAAGGAACGATCCCAAAGTGCCCGGGTCGGGCAAAACACGCTTCACCACCGAGGAGAAGGATTCCCTCGAGCCCCGCTTCCACGCCTTGAGCCGTTCATACGCCTCATCATCCAAAGTGATCGTTTTCATCTTGTCCGTGTATACACGAACGGTAACACGACGATGCGATTCTGGAAAGTTGTCTGTGCCTTCACCCGAGAGCGTGAGCATCCTGCTCGCAGATCGCCTAAGGGTGAGCAGGGATGCCCGCGCTTCATCATTGACGCGGTGGATGGGAAGCCTCCTTTCCCTTGGTCGGCACGAGGGGCAGTTGTTCGAAATCTTCGAATAACTGAATTCTGAGCCTGATCGTGGTGCGGTGTCCTCATATCCCGAGTTGTTTGAGGATTTCCCTCAGCGCCTTGTCCGTCTCCCGCGCCTCGGCCTCAATCACCTTCAATTCCTCCACGATCTCCGCAATCGGCCGATAGGTCTCCGCGTCGCTCGTGTGGATGTAGCGGCTCGGGGAAATGTTGTAGTCGTTCTTTTTCAGCTCGGCGAGCTCGACGATGCGGCTGAGTTTTTCCTCCTCCTGCCACTCGAGGAGAACGTCGGCGATGCGCTGGATGCCGGCCTCGGGGATGAAGTTCTTCGGATCGCCCTTTTCGAAGACCTGGCTGGCGTTGACGAGGAAGACATTGCCCTGACGCGCCTTCGGTTTGGCTTTGTTGAGAAAGAGGACGATGCCGGGGGCGGTGGTGTTGTAGAAGAGATTCTCGGGCAGGTAGAGGATACTCTCGACGAGGTCGCGATCGACGAACCACTGGCGGACGGTTTTTTCTTTGTTGGTGCCGGCATTGCCCGATCCGCGCGAGGCGGCCCCGGTATCGAGGACGACGGCGCCTCGGCCCTTGTCATTAAGGCTGGCGTGCATGTGCTGGACCCAACCCCAGTCGGCGGAGGATTTACCGGGGAAACCCGCCCCGGCGGGGAAGCGGTCGAGCTCGTCGGCATCGTAATCGGCTTCGGTGAACCAGTCCTGATTCCACATGGGATTGGCGACGACCCGGTCGAAGGTGCGCAGCTTGCCGCGTTTGTCGCGGAACTTCGGATTCTTGAAGGTGTCGCCGATCTCGATCTGACCTTCCATGTCGTGGATGATCATGTTCATGCAGGCCATCGCCCAGATGTCGGCGATGTATTCCTGCCCGTAGAGCTTGAGGGGGGCAAAGAGGGCCGGTTTTCCAACCCGCCTTTGGCTTTTGATTGGCGGACAGGAATGTCCGCCCTCCGTTTCGCCTCCATCACATTCTGACACTTGATGATAAGTCCGCCGGAACCGGAGGTGGGATCATATACCTCCATGCCGGGAGCCGGGTCCAGAACGAGGGCCATGATCGTCCCGACCTCGGGCGGAGTGTAGAACTCTCCCGCACTCTGCCCGGCGAACTTGCGGATGAGGTACTCGTAGCTCTTGCCGATGATGTCGGCCTCCACGTCCTCGAGCCCGAGGCGCTTCGTGCTGACGGCTTCGATGAGATTCGAGAGGCGGTCGTCGTCGAGGTCGCGCTGGCCGTGGGTGGTGGCATTGAAATCGACGCGGTCGATGATGCCCTGCAGGGGCGGATTCTCCCGGGCGATGGCCCGCATCTGACTGGTCACGCCCTCGCCGATCCTGTCGGAGAGCAGCCGGATGACGGACCAGACCGGCGCCTCGGGATCGTCGGGCACGAGCGGCAGGTAAAAGCGGACGAGCTTGTGATCGGCCTTGGCAAGCTGGAAGGCTTTTTTCCGCGAGCCGACTTCGGCGGCGATGCGGTTCAACTCGTCATCGAAGACATCGCAGAGGCGCTTGGTGAAGATGAGGGGGAGAATGTAGTCCTTGTATTTCGGCGCGTCCTTGGCCCCGCGAATGGAGCAGGCGGCATCCCAGATTCAGGATTCGAGGGACTTCGATTTACCGTTTCCGGCTGCGGTGGTGGTTTTCTTCACGGGCATCTCTCAAGTTCCATCTGACACGTTTATACAAAGCACAGGATGCCTTAAATATGAACTGTTTTTTAGTTCCGTGATGCGGGGAGGGAGAGGGAAGGAAGAATGGGCGCGGAACGGAACGGGCGCGGAGGGGCGACGCGGCTACCTTTGCCCAAGGTAGGGGAGCTCGGCCCGAGCGACCGTTGGACATCCACGCCATCTCGCGCACCCAACCCGCGCCGGACCGAAGGCGGCCCCAGACCGACGCGGCTACCTTTTCTGTTTGCGCGAGACGACGGGTTTTCGACCACGAATGGTCACGAATGGTCACGAATGAGAGGGCTGATTGCGGGGAATGAGGGCGCAACGGAACGGGCCTGGAGATTCGTTCTACGTCCCCACTCACCCCAACCGCCGACGATACTCCTCATACCCGAACTCACGCACGCTCCCGATCTCGCCGTCCTCGCCCAGAATCGCAATGGACGGAAGCGGCACGCCGTTGAAGGTGGTCGTTTTCACCATCGTGTAGTGGGACATGTCGTGGAAGACGATGCGGTCTCCGATTTGGAGCGGGGCGTCGAAGCTGTAGTCGCCGATGACGTCGCCGGCGAGACAGGTGGGGCCTCCGAGGCGGTAGGCGTGGGGTTTTTCTCCGGCCGCGGCGGCGCCCTCGACGACGGGGCGATAGGGCATCTCGAGGACGTCTGGCATGTGGGTCGTGGCGGAGAGATCGAGCACGGCGATGGGCATGCCGTTTTCGACGAGGTCGATGACGGTGCCGATCAACACACCCGTTCCCACGGCGATCGCTTCGCCGGGTTCGAGGTAGATCTGAAGATGGGGATAGCGGGCCTGGACTTCGCGAATGAGGGAAATGAGAAGTTCAACATCGTAGCCCGGAGAGGTGATGAGGTGGCCCCCGCCGAAGTTGAGCCACTTCATGGTCTGCAACTGGGCGTCGAATTTCTCCATCACGGCATGGAGGGTGCCGCCGAGAGCGGAGGCGCCCTGTTCGCAGAGGGTGTGGAAGTGGAGCCCCTCGAGTCCGGCGAGATCGGCTCCTGCGAGGAGGCGGGCGAGGACGCCGAAGCGGGACCCGGGGGCGCAGGGATCGTAGATCTCGGCGACGGCTTCGGAGTATTCGGGATTGATGCGGAGTCCGGCGGAGACGCGCGGCCCGGCGGCGAGAACCTCTTCGCGGTAGCGATGCCACTGGCTCAGTGAATTGAAGACGAGGTGATCGGCGATCTTGAGGACCTCGGTCATTTCGGCCGGTTTGAAGGCGGGGGAGAAGACATGGACTTCGCCGCCGAATTCCTCGTGTCCGAGGCGGGCTTCGTGGAGTCCGCTCGCGGCCGTGCCGACGAGGTAGTCGCGCAGGAGCGGGTAAAGGCCGAAGCAGGCAAAGGCCTTTTGCGCGAGGAGGATTTTGGCTCCGGTCTCGTCCTGGACCCGTTTCAGGATCTGGCCGTTGCGACGAAAGAGGGTTTGGTCGAGGACATAAGAGGGCGTGTCGAGCCCGGTGCGCTCAAAGGCGGCAAGAAGGGCCGGAACATCGCCGCGGTAGAGGCCGGTTTCGGGGTGGTCGGACATCAGGGGGAGGCGGGGAGGCGGTTCGGGAGTTGAGGCGCGAGGGGATGAGGGGATGAGGGGATGAGGGGACGGGTGCACCAAACGTTTATTTCACCGGGGAATAATCGGTCGGGTCGAGGACGGTGGAGGCAACTCCTTTTTCGATGAGGAGTTTGCCGTCCTTTTCCGAAGCGTCGCGGGCGGTGATCCAGTCGGGATCTTTGCGGAAAGCGTCGAAGCTCGCAGCCATGGCCTCGGCGGAGGCGTGGGTGAGGAAGTAGAGAAGGGTGACGTCGGCGCCATCCTGCCCCTCGTCGAGGTGGAAATAGGGCAGATTGGTCATGCCGTGTTTGGCGAAGAGTTTCACGGTATGGTCGCGAAAGCGGGCGTCGAGGGCCCCGAGTTTGCCGGGCAGGGTGGTGTAGCGTCGCAACTCGATGAGGCGGGGTTCGGTGGCGGCGGCGATAGGCAGGGCAGGGGAGTAATCGGTGAGGTGGAGGAAGAGGCTCTCCATCCCGGCAACGAGCTTGCCGTCTTTTTCCGAAGCGGACTTCGCCGCGACCCACTCGGGATCTTCGAGAAAGGTCTTCCACGAGGCTTCCCGTGCGGCTTTGTCAGGGTAGCCGAGCAGGTAGATGAGGGTCTCGTCGTTTTTTTCTCCGGTTTCGGTGCGGGGAGTGCCGTAGAGGACGTTTGTCATGCCGTGCTTTTTGAAGAGGGCGACGGTGTGGTCGCGGAAGCGTGCGTGCATCGCTCCGGCTTTACCGGGCGCGGCGTGATAGGTGCGCAGCTCGAAGCAGGTGAGATCCTGCGCGGCGGCGGGAACGAGAGAAAGGATGAAGGCGGAGAGGGTGAAAAACAAGCGTTTCATGGGATTTCTTTTGGGGGTTGAGAGAGGGGGATTCTACAGGTCGGCTCCGGCGGGGGGGCTGCTGCGGTGGAAGATCCAGCGGGCCCAGCCGATGAGGAAAGAGATCCCGCCGATCGGGGTGATCGCACCGAGCCTGGAGAGGTCGGTGAGGGCAAGGGCGTAGAGACTGCCCGAGAAAATGATGATCCCGGCGAGGAACCAGTAGTAGCCGAGCGGTCGTCCCGGCAGCATCGCGAGAACGAAGAGGGCGAGTCCGTGGAGGAGGTGGTAGTGGGTCGCTGTCTCCCAGTTGTCGAGCCGTCCCGTTTCCTCGAGCCGGTCGGCGAGGCCGTGGGCTCCGAAGGCGCCGAGGGCGATACCGAGAAAAAGAACGAGGGCGGCGAGGCGGATGCGGGCGGTGGAGGACATGGCGGGAGGGGCGTTACTGGCCTCAGTTAACACGCGTTTTCTCCCGCGTTCAAGGGGGCGACGGTGAAATGCTCGACCGGGAATTGCCGGGATATGCGCGCTTGACCGGCGGCGGGCGTCCGGCCTATTTTCCGGACCCATGAAAAAACTGTTCCCCCTGCTCTTTCTCGTCGCCGGACTCCACGCCGGCGAGCCGGTCTCTCTCTTTGACGGAAAAACCTTCAACGGCTGGACGGGGCAGGACGGCGAAGCTCCCGGTGCGGGCTGGAGCATCATCGACGGTGTCCTGCAACTCGACGGCAAGGGCGGCAATCTTTTTTCGGAAAAGGAGTATACGAATTTCGATCTCCAGTGGGAGTGGAAGCTCGCCGAGGGCGGCAACAACGGGGTAAAATACTGGGTCACCAAGGTGGGCGGGAAAGAATGGCTCGGCCTCGAGTATCAGATGCTCGATGATCAGAAGCACCCCGACGGGAAGAACGGGGCGAAGCGTCTCACTGCCTCCTTTTACGACATCCAGGCTCCGTCCGTGACGACGCCGGTGAAGGCCCCGGGCGAGTGGAATCTCAGCCGCGTCGTCGCGAAAGACGGCAAACTGCAGCATTGGCTCAATGGTGTCCTCGTCGGTGAGGCGGACACGAGTTCCGCCGAGTGGAAGGCGAATCTAGCCGCGAGCAAGTTCAAGGAAAAAGCGGGCTTTGCTCCGGGCAAGGGGCGCATCATGTTGACCGATCACCAGGACAAAACCTGGTATCGCAACATTCGCATCACCGAACTCTGATCCGCTTTCTCAGCGGGTCATGTCCTGAGGCGAGGCGTATTTCTCGGCAGGGGCACTCTCGACCGAGAAGCTCCCGTTGTTCAGGATGAGCTGGTCGCCGGGCGCGAATCGACCAAGTTTGCCGCCGTCGATTTCGAAGGACTGGACGCCCGAGAGGACGACGGAGCCGGAGAGGGGATCAAAGCGGAGACTTTTCGCGCGGGCGACTCGGCGGGGCAACTCCTGGATCACCGTGACGTTGTTCGCGAGGAGGGGAGAGGCGTCGATGGCGAGTGTCCGTCCGGACACAGGGACGCTGACCTCGCCGGCCTCGATGCGGTAATGGGCGTGCTCGACGACTACGCTGCCCTGATAGAGGCGGCGCTCGGATGAGGCGAACGAGGTATCGGCGGTGATGCGGAAGTTTTCCTGGCGTCCGCCGGCGGCGGGGAGTGACTCAAATGAAGGCCCGAGCGTCGTGATAAGTTCGTAATTCGCCGGGGCGATGCCCGGTGCGGCACCCGCCACGAGGGAGGGGGACTCCAGGGGCACGGGCCCGGGGTAGGCTTTCGCTGTCACCTGCGGAGCGGCGGTGTCGGCCGCCGTCTTCTTTGTTGCCGTTGACATCTCAAGGTAGCGAACGGTGAAATGGAGTTCCTCGGACGGGCGTGGCTGACGCCCTGTGCCGGGCATGGACAGCGTCACGAAGCCGAGGGCGACGAGAGCGGCAGCCGCAGCCGAACCGGCAAGCCAGGGGCGCCACTGGATGACCGGACGTTTCTCTCTTTCTCGCGATATCGCAGGGCGGTGATGGACCGTCTCGAGAAGGATGCGGTGGATCATCTCCGCGTCGCTTCCGTCCCTGCCGAGGCGGGCATGTTCGGAGAGGGCCGCGTCGACAAAACGTTCGCCGCCGGGGAGTTGGTCGTCCGGAGAGGAGTTCGGGTTCATGGTTCCGGTAATGAAAGGGTCTGGCCCGATTTTAAATCGAGGCATTGTTTGAGGAGGGCACGGGCGCGCTGCAGCCGTTTGCGCACGGCGGCGGGGGCGACCTGGAGGAGTTCGGCGACCTCATCGCCGCTGCGCCCTTCGTAGTAATAGGCGTTGACGACTTCGCGGAGATTAACGGGGAGACGATTGAGGCACTGCTCGAGGGCGTCGAAGAGTGAGTTGTCCTCCTGCACACGGCGGTTCTGCCAGAGGGCGATGTCGGCGTCGATGCGGGCGAGTTCGTTGTCGTTGAGATCGTAGCGCTTGTTTTTGCGCAGCCACTCCCGCCACTTGTTGCGCAAGATGCCGCGCATCCAGGTGGCGAAGTCGCGGGTCACGTCGAAAAGAGCGATTTTCTCGTAGGCGACAATGAAGGACTCCTGCACGATGTCGCGGGCGGTCGCGTCGTTCCGCGTCAGGGCAACGGCGTAAACGAGCAGGTCACGGTGGTGCCTCTTCACCAGTGCGGCGAAGTCCCCGGGGTGTCTCGGATCGAGATCACCGTTCTGTGGCCGGTCATCGATGGGGAGAAGATGCATGTCCTGCCCCCTTTTGACCAGAGCGCAGCGATTTGTGACAATTTTTCACCCCCGCCCCGGATTCCGCAGAAGGGAGTTGTATGAATAAGTGTTACTAATGGTTCCGGCGCTGAATGAGCTGTATACACGCCGAAAAAACTTCCATTCGGCTTACTCAATTAGTCTGGCTAATTTACGCGATTAATCCACAAATTCCTTTTGCACCGTGTGGGACACCCTCTATTTTTGCAGCGAGCTGGAAAGATTATCAGTTTAAACTCCCCTATGACACTGACCTCACGAATTTGCAGCCTTCTCATGGCTCTTGGTGCTTCCGCCGTCGCGCAGGAAGCGGATATTCACCAGGGAAACTGGGCCTCGTGGCGCGGCCCCCTGCAGAACGGGGTCAGCCTCGAGAGCTACGAGGGCTACGAGTTCAACGCCGCGCCGGTCTGGACTGACGCCATTTCGGGGCGGGGGACACCGGTCATTTTCAACGGCCGCCTCTATTCGTGGGGCTATCGTGGCAACGGCTCCGAGCTGATGGAAGTGCTCCAGGCCCGCGAGGAGGAAACCGGCAAGGTGATCTGGGAACGCGAGACGCAGGATTTCATGTCCGACACGGCCTACAGCCGCTACACGGTGGGTTCCCCGACGGTGGATCCGGCGACCGGCAACATTTTCCTCGCCAACACCTACGGGGAGGCGATGTGCTTCAATCCCGATGGTGATATCGTCTGGTATCATTCGATGGTCGAGCGCTTCGGGCGTCTCACCTTTCCCAACGGCCGCGCCGGTTGTGTTGTCGTCGATGGCGACATCGCCATCGTCCGCGGGGTGACGAGTTACTGGGGCGCGGATGGCCCGGCCCGCGACCGTTTCTTCGGATTCGACAAAAACACCGGCGAACTGCTCTGGTCCTCGACTCCGGGAGTGGGTCCTCCGTATTTGAAAGACAGCTCTTTCAGCACACCCCTGCTCGCCACGGTTGACGGGCGTCGCGTTTTTTACGCCGGGACGGGTTGCGGCAACATCGTCTGCGTGAATATCGGTGACGGCACACCGGTCTGGCGTTGGCAGGTCTCGAAGGGGGGCATCAATGCCACTCCAGTGATCGATGGTGACAGGCTCATCGCCATCCACGGGGCGGAAAACTGGGACAACACCGAGACCGGTCGTCTTTTTGCGATTCGCTTCCCTACGGATCTTGATGCTCCCGGTGGTGCCGTCGAGGAAGGCCAGGGCGGGGCGCCGAAGCTCGGTCCGGAAATCGAAGCGTGGCGATTCCCCTTCGAGCAGTTCAACTGCTCGCCTCTCGTTCAGGGCGGCAAGGTCTATCAAATGGACAAAACGGGTCTTCTTGTCTGTCTCGACAGCGAGAGCGGCAAGATGCTCTGGGAGGCCAAGCTCGCCAACGAGCAACTCTTCTCCTCGCCCCTCTACGCCGACGGTAAACTCTACATCACGACCTCGCCCGGCGATCTTATCATTCTCGATGTCACCGGTGACCAGCCTGAAGAAGTCGCCAAGGTGAAGCTCGAGGGCAACTGCTACGGGTCCGCCATGATCTGCAGCGGACGTCTTTACGTCCACACCTCCGAGAAGCTCTACGCCTTCGAATTGAAGAATACGGGAATCAAGTGGGCAAAAGCCCCTGCCGACGAGCGTCCCGTCCCGGGACCCCCTGCCAAGCTCCTCCCCGTCCCTTCGGATGTTCTCCTCATGCCGGGGACTTCGCAGAAAGTGACGCTCCGCACTCTTGACGCCGCCGGTAACCACATCGGCACGGTCGAGACCGCCGAGTGGGCAAAATTCATTCCGCCGACGGCGCGGGTGAAGTCCGAAATGGACGCCGCTTTCGAAGGCAATACGATCTCCGCCGGTGCCGAGGCGAAAGAGTCCGCCGGTGCGTGGAAAGCCACCTCCGGGGAGCTCAGCGGGATCCTCCGCGGTCGTGTCTCGAAGAATCTGCCTTATTCGCAGGACTTTGAGGGCTTCGAACTGCCCGAGACTCATCCCGTCGACAAGGTAAACTTCGGTCACCCGCCGCTTCCATGGATCGGGGCGCGTCTCAAGTGGGATATCCGTGAACTCGACGGCAACAAGGTTCTCGCGAAGACCCTTGATTCCGTGCTCTTCCAGCGCGGCCTGACTTTCATCGGGAAGCCGACCGCAAAGAACTACACGATGCAGGCCGACGTCATGACTGATGGCAGCCGTCGCGTCAAGTCCGTCGTGGGGCTGATCAACCAGCGTTATATCATTGCTCTCGTCGGTAACTCCAACGTTGTTGAGATTAGCTCCAATCACGAGCACCTCCGCGACAGTGTGCCGTTCCCGATCTCGGCCAATGTCTGGTACACGCTCAAAACGCGCGTCGATGTTGCCGAAGACGGTTCCGGTGTCATCCGCGCCAAGGCCTGGCAAAAGGGCGATCCCGAGCCCGAAGCGTGGACGATCGAGACCAAGCACCAGCACGCCTATCCCGAAGGGGCCCCGGGTGTTTACGGTTTTTCCCCACAGGCGCAGAAGAGTGTCTTCATCGACAACCTCACCGTGACCCCCAACGAATAATATCTCTGATCACCAGCCCAAGTCCTGCTGACATTTGCCACCCGACCTACCCATGAAAAAATCCGACACCCTTATTGCCCTGGCTGCGGCCGGCTCCCTCTTTGCGGTATCCTGCGACCGGGCCTCCGAGCCTGCCGCTCCCGAGACGCCCGCTGCCCCTGAAGCGGCGCCGGCACCGGCCGAGTCATCGGTCACTCCTGACGCTGCGAAAGTCGAAGCGCGATCCTATGCCGCCGAGGATGATGACGCCAGCGGGGGCGAGTGGCCCCAGTGGGGGCGCGACGGTTCCAAGAACATGTTTTCGCCGGCGAAGAATATCGCCATCGATATCACTTCCGGGGAAGTGGGTGAAGGCGGCGAAGTGAGCGGTGCAAAAGGGGCCAGGTGGGTCGCCAAGCTCGGTTCCCAGGCCTACGGAACTCCCACGATTTATCAGGGTCAGGTCTTTGTCGGGACCAACAACGAAGAACCCCGCATCGATGTGGTGAAGGGTGACTACGGCATTGTCATGGCCTTCGACGAGAAGACCGGCGGTCTCAACTGGCAGTTCAGTGTGCCGAAGCTCGAAGCAGGCAAGGTGTCTGACTGGGAGTATCTTGGGATCTGCTCATCTCTGCTCCTTGACGGGAAGCACGGCTACATCATCTCCAACCGCGGCGAGATCATCTGTCTTGATACCTACGGATTGAGCGACGGTAACGACGGGCCCTTTTTGGATGAAGCAAAATATGTCGTCGGCGGCCTTGAGAAACTCGACCAGGCTGAGCCGGTCGATAAGGGTCCCAAGGGTGGTGATATCATCTGGGGATATGACATGCGTTCCGAACTGGGCGTCTTCCCCCACAACGTGACTTCCAGCTCCGCCGTGCTTGCGGGTGACTACATCTTCGCCAGCACCTCGAACGGGGTTGACTGGTCGCACATCAACATCCCCGCTCCGACCGCCCCCTGTCTTATTGCCGTTCACAAAGAGACCGGTGAACTCGTCGCCGAAGAGGCCAGCGGGATCAGTGAGAACATCATGCACGCGAACTGGTCCTCGCCCACCTATGCGGAGATCAACGGTGTTCCGACCGTTATTTTCGGTGCGGGTGATGGATTCACCTACGGCTTCCACGCCTCTGAATTTGACGTCGAGGAAGACGGCGGAGAGAAGTTCAATCTTTTCAAGGAACTCTGGAAAGTGGACACCTGCCCCAAAGAGTATCGTTTCGACGATAAGGGCGAGCCGATCAAGTATGCGACCTATCCCGGGCCTTCCGAGATTATCTCCACTCCCGTCGTTTACCAGAACAAGGTCTACATAGCGATCGGTCAGGATCCCGAGCACGGCGAAGGTGTCGGCGCCATCACCTGTATTGATCCTTCCAAGGGCAATGGCGACGACGCCATTGTCTGGCAGTTCAAGGAGCTCGGCCGCACCATCTCGACTCCTTCCGTGGCCGACGGTCTTGTCTACATCGCCGACTACTCGGGCCGTCTTTTCTGTCTCGATGCCGAGACCGGTGAGAAGTACTGGGAGCACGACACTCTTTCCCACATCTGGAGCTCGACTCTCGTCGTGGACGGCAAGGTCTTCCTTGGCAACGAAGACGGTGAGTTGGTCGTCCTCAAGGCCGGCAAGGAGTATGAGGAGATCGCGACGATCGGTTACCCCGCCCCCATCTACTCCACCTGCGTCGTGGCGAACGGGACTCTCTACGTGATGACCCAGACCCACCTTTACGCTTACGGGAAACCCTGAGCTCATTTTTGAAGGGCGCCGCAGTGAGTGGTGCCTTTTTTATCGCCCCTCGCTTTCTACCGGTCATGAGTTCCAAGGTCGTCGTTGTCGTCTTTTTTATCTTCGCCATCCTTCATCACGATGTCTGGAACTGGAATAATCGCTCGCTCTGGCTGGGATTTCTCCCTGCCGGTCTCGCTTATCACGTGGCCTATTCTCTGATCGCGGGGATCTTCTGGTATCTGGTGACCCGTTATGCGTGGCCGCATGCGACCGAAGCCTGGGCCGAAAAGGGCTCAGGCGAGTGAGGGGCAGCCTCCCTCGAACCTCTTTTCATCGCGTCGTCATTCGTCACGATCCTCATGACCACCTTTTATATACTTGTCGGATATCTGGCCCTTCTCATGGGGCTTGGACTGCTCAGCAACCGCTTTTTCAAGGGCACCAGCGCGGACTTTTTCGTGGTGAGCCGCTCGGTGGGATCCTTCCTGCTCCTGATGTCGATCTTCGGAACGACGATGACGGGTTTCGCCATCGTGGGATCGACGGCAAAGTCCTACACTGACGGCGTCGGCGTCTACGGGCTCATGGCCTCGTGGTCGGGATTGATGCACTCGGCCGTTTTTTTTGCGGTGGGAATCAAGTTATGGGCGGTCGGGAAGCGCTACGGATATATGACGCAATGCGAGTATTTCCGCGATCGCTTCGAATCCGATAGACTCGGCTATGTTCTCTTTCCCATCCTCGTGTTGCTCGTGATTCCCTACCTCCTCGTCGGGGTCATCGCGGCGGGCAAATTCATCCAGCCGACCACGGCGGGGTTATTTCCCGAGGCGTTCCCCATGCCAAACCTGCCCAACGGCAATCCGCATCCGCTCAACGGGGGGATTCCTCCGGCGGTCGGCGGGGGAGTCATCTGTCTTATCGTGCTGTTTTACGTTTTCTTCGGCGGTCTCCGCGGCGCGGTCTGGGCGAATACTTTTCAAACGATCGTCTTCATGGGCACCGGGGTGATCGCGTTTTACATGATCTCGAAGAATCTGGGAGGACTCAAGGCGGCCAGTGAAGCCGTCGCCGCGAGCGACTTCGGGGCCGAGCGTCTCGGACGCGAGGGTATGATGAGTAAACTGCAGTTCCTCAGTTACTGCTTTGTGCCCCTGTCCGTCGGCATGTTCCCGCACCTCTTCCAGCACTGGCTCACCGCCAAAAGTGCAAAGAGCTTTAAACTCACGGTGGTGGCCTTTCCTCTTTTCATCATGATCGTCTGGGTTCCGTGTGTCCTCATCGGGATCTGGGCGGCCGGCTACCTCGGTCCGCTCGATCCGGGGCAGTCACCGAACTCCGTTCTCGGCCGGATGGTGGGACAGCTCGTTCACTCTCCCGTCCTCACCGGTCTCGTCGGGGCGGGCGTGCTCGCAGCGATCATGTCTTCGCTCGACTCGCAGTTCATGTGTCTCGGGACGATGTTCACGAACGATATCGTGATGAAAAAATACGGCGCGGACCGCTTCACCGACCGGCAGAAGATCTGGATCGCTCGGGGCTTCATTCTTTTTGTCGTCGGGGCGACCTATCTCCTCGCTATTGCCCTGCAGGACAGTGCCCACGTCTTTGACCTCGGGGTCTGGTGTTTCAGCGGTTTTGCCGGTCTTTTCCCCCTCGTCTTTGCCTCGGTCTTCTGGAAGCGGGTCACTCTGCCCGGAGCCTACGCCTGCATCCTTTCCACTGCCCTGGCGTGGGGATACCTTTTCTATCATGACATCCTCGCCGCGAAGCCCGCAGGCGTCGGCGACGAGGAAATGCTCGTCTTCGGCATGATGCCTGTGGCCATCATTATTGCGATCTCCACTGTCTCGCTCGTCGTAGTTTCTCTTCTCACAAAGAAACCATCCGAAGCGATCATACGTAAGTTTTTCGTCTGATCGGGTGAGACCCGGAACTGGACCTTGTCAGGTAATCGACCAAACCCTCTTAGCCGGCCGAAGGGCAGAGGAACCCTTTCAAAAAAATACAACCGCTCTGACTCAAAACGACTATGACCGCTGACGAAGCAAAAGCACAACTCGACGAACGTGTCCGGGAAATGATGGCCTGGCATTTCAGTGACGAAACCGGTTGCCCCTTCTGGCTCGACTGGAAAAAAAGCGTCGGCTGGGATCCCCGCGAAGAGGTGAAAACTTACGACGACATCGTCAAATTCCCCCATTTCCAGGATGAATGGCTGCGCGACGAAAAGAACGAGCGTTTTGTCCCCAATGCCTACAAGGGGCGCCCTTTCAACGTCTTCGAAACCGGCGGCACGACCGGCTTGCCGAAGCAGCGTGTCGGATGGGAAGACTACAAGCACGACTACGAGCAGTTCTCCCACCAGCTCAGCGACGAATTTTTCCCCAAAGGTGGCAACTGGATCATGGTTGGCCCGACCGGACCGCGCCGTCTTCGTCTTGCTGTCGAGCATCTCGCGAACTTCCGCGGCGGCAGTTGCTATCACGTCGATCTCGATCCCCGCTGGGTGAAAAAGCTGATTCTGCGCAAGGAGATGGATCAGGTCGAACGCTACCAGGCCCACGTCATGGAGCAGTCGGTCGAGATCATCAAACACCGCGACATTTCCTGTATCTTCACGACGCCGAAGCTTCTCGCGTCCATCGGTGAGCGCATCTCGATCTCGGGCCACGGGATCAAGGGCTGCTTCTGCGGCGGCACCTCTATGACTCCCGAGTATGTCCGTTTCCTGCAGGAAGAGGTGCTCGAAGGCAAGGCGCAGTTTGTCCCGACCTATGGCAACACCCTCATGGGACTCGCCGTTTCGATTCCCGAAGAGCTCAAGGACAACAACTACAGCGTGACCTACTACGCGCCCCAGCCCCGCGCCGTCCTGCGCATCGTCGATCCCGAAAAGACCGAGATCACGAAGGAATATGGCGAATACGGTCGTGTTGAACTCACGACGCTGAGCCATGAGTTTTTCATGCCTCGCTTTCTTGAACGCGATGAAGCGATCCGCCGCAAACCGCACGCGAAATATGCGTGGGACGGCGTGGGTGATGTGCGTCCGTTCGGCGCGCTAACAGGAAAAGTGATCGAAGGCGTTTATTAAGTCCCGAAAACCTGCCATCCAATCATGAGCGCACCACACATCCCCATTCTCAGACAAGGTCGAGTCTACAAAAGCCTAGACGTGCAGACCGTACCGAAGCTCGGCACGGACGAGCCGGCGGCGGAGATCAGTTTCGCCTGCGCGGACATGATCAAGTACG
Organism: Akkermansiaceae bacterium UBA6138; assembly: GCA_002422425.1. Lineage (GTDB taxonomy): Bacteria > Verrucomicrobiota > Verrucomicrobiia > Verrucomicrobiales > DEV007 > Arctic95D-9. The sequence continues at coordinate 44,553 of DIVG01000028.1, forward strand.
ACCTCTATAAAATGGGATCGGCACGGGCCGCGCTCAAAAAGTTCTCCTGCCAGGAACTGGTCGACATCACGAAGCGGGCCGGTGAGATCTTCCTCAACGACGACCTCCCCGTTGGCACCGAGGGCGCCCTGCAGTCGCCCGAGGATTACGTGCTCTCGCTCGCCTCGACGAGCGGGCTGCCGCATGCGCTCATCCGCATGAACATGAAGCGCCTCGGCGGGATCTTTGCGGACATCGACGTCATCTTCCGAGGTCTCACCCGCGGTCTCGACTGGGCCGTGCTCGACAAGGGCTACGGCGAGCAGGGCGGGGCACCGGTGAGTTTTTCGGCGACGACGAGCGAACTGGCGGTCATCCTGCCGAGCAATTCCCCGGCGGTGAACGCGCTCTGGATTCCGTCCATTGCGATGAAGGTGCCGGTGCTGCTGAAACCCGGACGCGAAGAGCCCTGGACGCCTTGGCGTATCATCCAGGCCTTTATCAAGGCGGGTTGTCCGCCCGAGGCCTTCAGCCTTTACCCGACCCAGCACGATGGCTCGGGAGCAATCATTCGGCGCGCCGGACGCGTCATGCTCTTCGGCGATGATTCGACGGTGAAGCAATACGAGAACGACGAGCGCATCGAGGTGCACGGCACCGGTTACTCGAAGTTCCTCATCGGTGAGGATGAGATCGAAAACTGGGAAAAATACATCGACACGATCGTCGAGTCCGTCTCGGCGAACTCGGGACGTAGCTGTATCTGTACGTCGACCATCGTCGTGCCGAAGTACGGAGACGAGATTGCCCGCGCCGTGGCGCAGCGCCTTGCCGAGATCAAACCGCTCGCGCAGGATGACCCTAACGCGAAGCTCTCCGGTTTTGCCAATCCCATGTTCGCCGAGTGGATCAACGAAGCCGTTGAAAAGGGGCTCAAGGCCGGCGGAGCGACCGACGTCACGGCGGAGTTCCGCGAGGGCGAGCGTTTCCATCAGCGGGACGGGATGAACTACCTGCAGCCGACCTTGATTCGGGTGGAATCCTTCGACCAGGAGCTCGCAATCCGGGAATTCCTTTTCCCCTTCGCCAGCGTTGTCGAGTGCCAGCAGGCGGAGATGCTCGGGAAGATCGGTTTCTCCCTTGTGGTGACGGCAGTGACGCGCGACATCGACTGGATCAATCAGCTCTTCGACTGCCCTCACATTGACCGCCTCAATATCGGAAATGTGCCGACGAACCGAATCAAGTGGGATCAGCCGCACGAAGGCAACCTCTTTGAGTTCCTGTATACGCGCCGTTCATTCCAGATTGCGGAGATCGCGTGACACGCTACGGTCTCCCCGATGCCGACCGACCCCCTTTCGATTGAGTCTCTCTGCGATGGTCTCGACCTCCCTGACGGGGTGATCGGCTTCGAGCATGCGGCAGGAGGGCGCGTCGTTTTCGGGCCGGGCACGCTCGCGATACTGGGGGACGAGGTCGCCGCGCTGGGCGCGAAAAGGGTTCTCATCGTGACCGATCCGGGCATCGCCAGGACGGGCGCGGTGGCCCGGGCGGCGGAGTCCATTGAGGCGGCGGGTCTCTCCGTGACGGTGTATGATCAGGTCAGGGAGAATCCCACGACTGATGACGTCGACCGCTGTGTCGCGGCGGCTCGCGCGGCGGAGACGGATCTGATCGTGGGCCTCGGCGGTGGCTCGAGTCTCGATACGGCGAAAGGCTGTAACTTTATCCTGACCAACGGTGGTCGCATGCAGGACTACTGGGGCGTGGGCAAGGCGACCCTGCCGATGCTGCCCTTTATCGCGATCCCGACGACCTCGGGGACGGGGAGTGAGTGTCAGAGTTTTGCCCTTATCGCCGATGCGGAGACGCATGCGAAGATGGCCTGTGGAGATCCGAAGGCGGCGGCGGTCCTCGCTCTTCTCGACCCCGAGCTGACCCTGACGATGCCCTTCGCGGTGACGGCCCACACCGGGATCGATGCCCTCGCCCACGCGCTCGAGACAGCGGTCTGCAACAAACGCACAGCGATCTCGTCCTCCTACTCGGCGGCGGCGTGGAAGCTCCTCGACGAGGGGCTCGAGCAGGTCCTCGCCGAGCCAGGGAACATCGTCGCGCGGGCTCGCATGCAGTTGGGCGCTGCTTTTGCGGGGACCGCGATTGAAAATTCCATGCTCGGGATCGCTCATTCCTGTGCGAACCCGCTCACGGCCCATTTTGGCATCGTTCACGGTCAGGCCGTCGGCACGATGCTGCCTCATGTCATCGCTTTTAACCGGCGCGACCCTGAGGCAGCGGCAATCTATGCGTCGCTCGCGGGGGAGGGGGATCTCGTCGCGCGGGTGAGATTTCATCTCGAGCGTTGCGCGATGGATGCGCCGCTTCTCGCTCTCGGCGTCGATGAGGCGATGCTGCCGACGCTCGCGACCGAGGCGGCGGCCCAGTGGACTGCCCAGTTCAATCCCGTGCCGGTGACTTCCTCGCTTCTGGAGGAAGTTTACCGTGCCGCGCTCTGATTCGCCTGCTATCCTGCCCCGGGTGGCGCGCCTTTTCTGTAAAGGTCGTGATGAGTTCGGTGGTTGGTAAATGTTTGGCATTCAAATTGCTATGAGTAGAGCGGTGAAAGAACAGTTCGAAAATTATGCGGTTGAGGGTTTCTTCGACGAAGCCTTTTCAAGGGAGGACAGCAAGTGCCGCCCGATGTATGCCGGGGCGGTGAAATATTTCTCGGGACTCTCCGATGAGAGGATGAAGTCCAGCCTTCGCTCGCTCGAGCGCACCTTCCTGAAGCAGGGGGTGACCTTCACGGTTTACTCGGACGGGCAGGGGACGGAGCGGATTTTCCCCTTCGATCCTTTTCCGCGCATCATTCCCGCCGACGAGTGGAGTATGATCGATCGCGGCCTGCGACAGCGGATCAAGGCGCTCAACCTTTTCCTGAAGGACATCTATTCGGACCGCCGCATCCTCAAGGAAAAGATCATGCCCGAGGAACTCGTGAAGACCTCGAAGCACAATCGCTCCGAGCTCGCCGGAGTGAAGCTCCCTCACGACACTTACATTCACATCTGCGGTACGGATCTCATCCGCGACAACGACGGTCGTTACTGTGTCCTCGAGGACAACGGGCGCTGTCCCTCGGGAGTCTCCTACATGCTCGAAAATCGTCTCGCGATGAAGCGGACCTTTCCCGATCTCTATCGCCAGCTCAATGTCGAGCGCGTCGCGGACTACCCGCGCGAGCTCCTGCGGATGCTGCGCTCGGTCTCGCCGCGCCAGCAGGACACCCCCGTCTGCGTGCTGCTGACGCCGGGGCAATACAACAGCGCCTACTTCGAGCACACCTTTCTCGCCCAGCAGATGGGCATCGAGATCGTCGAGGGGCGCGACCTCATCGTCGAAAACGAGCGGGTCTACATGCACACGACGCGCGGACTCGTCCAGGTCGACGTGATCTACCGTCGCATCGACGACGACTTCCTCGACCCGCGCTTTTTTCGCCGCGACTCGACTTTGGGCGTGCCGGATCTGGTGAAGGCCTACCGCGCCGGCAATGTCACCCTCGTCAATGCGATCGGCACGGGGGTGGCGGATGACAAGGCGACCTATGCCTATGTCCCCGACATGATTCGCTTTTACCTTTCCGAGGAACCCATCCTGCCGAACATCGAGACCTTTCTCGGGAGCCGTCCTGACGAACTCACCTACATGATCGAGAACATGGCCAATCTCGTGGTCAAGGCGGTCGACGAGGCGGGCGGCTACGGCATGCTCATCGGACCGGCTGCGACCTCGGAGGAGGTCGCCGACTTCCGCGACAAGGTGCGGGCCAATCCGCGCGGCTACATCGCGCAGCCTGTCATCTCGCTCTCGCGTCATCCCACCTTCTGCGACGGGGATCTCGAGGGACGACACATCGACCTGCGTCCCTTTGTCCTCACCGGCGAGGATACCGTGGTCGTCCCCGGCGGGCTCACCCGCGTCGCGCTGCGAAAAGGCTCGCTCGTGGTGAACTCGTCCCAGGGCGGGGGGAGTAAAGACACCTGGGTGCTGAGAGAAACCGCCGCCCCGACCGAGGCCTAATTTTTACGACAGTTTGAGATATGCTTTCCCGCGTTGCTGAAAACCTCTACTGGATGAGTCGCTCGATCGAGCGGGCCGACAACCTTGCCCGGCTCGTCATGGCGCATCAGAACGAGCTGCTCGATGCGACTTCGGCGCTGAGGGGCGAGTTCGCCTGGCACCCGCTCCTCGAAGTCACCTCGATGGGCGACGAAAACTCGAGTGAAGACGTCGTCACCTACATGGTGAGTTCGAAGGACAATCCCGACAGTATCATCAACTGCATCCAGCTCGCGAGGGAGAACGCGCGGGCGGTGCGCGACCAGATCTCGGAAGAGATGTGGCTGGAGCTCAATGCCCTCTGGCTCGATCTCAAGCAGATCCCCGAGAGCGATCCGGATCGGCACAGCAAAATTTGTGAAATGGCGGTGCGCTCGGCCCTGCAGTTCCGCGGGATCGAAAACTCCTCGCTCCCCCGCACCGACGTGTGGGCCTTTGTTCAACTCGGGGAGTATCTCGAGCGGGCCGACAAGACGAGCCGCATCGTCGATCTGCCTCATTTCCTCCCGACCCACGAGGTCGCGGCGGCCTGGAACACAATGCTGCGGGCGTGCAGCGCGACGGCCGAGCACCGGCACCGCTACGGCGGCGAGGTCGACGCGGCGAGCGCCTCGACTCTGCTGCTTTTCTCGACGACCTTCCCGCGTTCCGTTCGTTTCTGTGTGCGAATGATAGACGAACTCCTCCACCAGATCTCGGGAACGAGCGCCGGGGAGTATCTCAACGAGGCCGAGCGGGCCACCGGAGCGCTCCTCGCGCGGCTGAACTTTTCCGGCGTCGAAGAGATCGGTGCGATGGGGCTCCACGAGTATGTCGACTCCATCCAGATCGACCTGAACCGCATCGGTTACGAGATCATGGAGCGTTATTTCCTCCTGCGGAAAGACGCCCCGCCGGCGAGTGCCGAAGACTACGTCAACAGCCGCATGCAGGCTCAGGCGAGCATGCAACAGCAGCAGCAACAACAGCAGTGATCTGCCCTCAGGTGGTCTCACGAAACATTCATGTCCATTCACGCGGCTCTCTACCATCGCACCACTTATTCTTTTGATAAGGAGGTCACGATCCATCCCCATATCGTCCGGCTGCGGCCCGCCCCGCATTCGCGGACGCGTATTCTTTCCTACTCGCTGAAAGTCGAGCCGGCGGATCATTTCATCAATTGGCAGCAGGATCCTTTCGGGAACTACCTCGCCCGCCTCGTCTTTCCGGAAAAGGCGGACAAGCTGGAGATCGTCGTCGATCTCGTGGCGGACCTGACGACGGTGAACCCCTTCGACTTTTTCCTCGAAGAGCACGCTGAGCATTACCCTTTTACCTACGACGACGGTCTCACGGGCGAGTTGACGGCCTATTTCAAGCGCAGCGACCCGGCCCCGGGACTCGATGAACTCGCCCGCGAGCTCATGCCCGAAAAGCCGATGCGGACGATCGACTTCCTCGTCTCGGTGAACCAGCGCATCCAGCAGATGGTCGAATATAAGCTGCGCCTCGAAGTCGGGGTGCAGACCTGCGAAGAGACCCTGGAATTGCGCTCGGGCTCGTGCCGGGATTCGGCCTTTCTCCTCATGCAACTCTTCCGCGCGATGGGCGTGGCTTCGCGTTTTGTCTCGGGCTACCTCGTCCAGGTCGTGCCCGATGAAAAGCCGATCGAGGGTCCGGCGGGACCGACCGCCGACTTTACCGATCTCCATGCCTGGACCGAGGTCTACCTTCCCGGGGCGGGCTGGGTCGGTCTCGATCCCACTTCAGGACTCTTTGCCGGGGAGGGGCATATCCCGCTCGCCTGCACCCCCGAACCGTCCAGCGCCGCCCCGGTCGCGGGAGCGGTGGAGAAATGTGAGACCGAGTTCAGCTTTGAAAACGTCGTCACCCGTCTCCACGAAGAACCCCGCGTGACGAAGCCCTACCTTGAGCAGGAGTGGGCCGCGATCGATTCGCTCGGTCACCTCGTCGATGAGCGCCTCGTCGCCGGAGACGTGCGTCTCACCATGGGTGGCGAACCGACCTTCGTCTCGATCGATGACATGGACGGAGACGAGTGGAACACCACCGCCGACGGATCGGCCAAGCGCACGCGCGCGATCGACCTGACCTGGCGTCTCCGCGATGCCTTCGCTCCCGGTGGGCTGATCTGGTTCGGGGAAGGGAAGTGGTATCCCGGCGAGCCGGTCCCGCGCTGGGCCTACGGCATTTTTTGGAGAAAAGACGGCTACCCGATGTGGCGCTCGCCCGCCTCTCTCGCCGATCCGTCAAAGGAGGGCAAGTATGGTTTTAAAGAGCCGGAGACGCTAGCAAAGGCCATCGCGGCGATCCTGAAGATCCCCGATCATTGTCTGTTGCCGGCCCTCGAGGACGTCGATTACTACCGTTGGCGCGCCGGGTCGCTGCCGCACTTTGAGACCGAGGAGGAGGCCGCCGAGGACGACTCGCTCGAGCGACGCACCCTCGCGATGCTGACAAAGCGCGGCCTCGATGTCCCGAGTGGATTTGTCCTGCCGATGTATCACGACAAGACGGCGAAGCGCTGGAAGGGCTCGAGCTGGAAGATGAAGCGCGGCTCGCTCTTCCTCATCCCGGGGGCTTCGGCGATGGGCTTCCGGCTGCCGCTCGACTCGATCCGCAAGGCGACGAAGGAGGACCTCCTCGACGAGTTGTCTCCGATCGAGGCCGAATTCCCGCCGCTCCATCCCGATCCGCTAAAGCCCTACGATGACGTCGTCGCGGACGGTGGTGACGAAAGCTGGGTGCCGCGCACCGCTCTTACGATTGAGACTCGCGAAGGTCGTATCCACGTCTTTTTTCCACCGACCGGCCGGCTCGAGGCCTACCTCGAACTGCTCGCCGCCGTTGAACTCGCCGCGACGCAGACGAATCTGCAAGTCGTCGTGGAAGGCTACGAGGCACCCTTTGATCCGCGCATCGAGCGGCTCAAGGTCACGCCGGATCCCGGAGTCATCGAAATCAACATCCACCCCTCGGCGAGTTGGAAAGAGCTCGTCGACCGAACGACGACGCTCTACGAGGAGGCCCGCCTTTCCCGGCTCGGCACCGAGAAGTTCATGCTCGACGGGCGGCACTCGGGCACGGGTGGGGGCAACCACGTCGTCATCGGCGGGAAGACGCCCGCCGACAGCCCTTTCCTGCGGCGACCCGATCTCCTCGCGAGTCTCGTGGCCTACTGGCAGAATCACCCGGGTCTGTCCTATCTTTTCTCGGGGCTGTTCATTGGTCCGACGAGTCAGGCTCCGCGGGTCGACGAGTCGCGTGACGACCGACTTTTCGAACTCGACATCGCCCTTGAGGCGCTGCGTCGCGGGGTTGACGGGCCCTGGATGATAGACCGCACGATGCGGCATTTGCTCACCGATTTGACGGGCAACACGCACCGTGCCGAGTTCTGTATCGACAAGCTCGCCTCGCCCGATTCCGCCACGGGGCAGCTCGGTCTGCTTGAGCTTCGCGCCTTCGAGATGCCGCCGCACCTGCGCATGTCGCTGGTGCAGAGCCTCCTCGTGCGTTCGCTTATTCTGCTCTTTTGGGAAAAGCCGTTCAAACACAATTCGGTTCGCTGGGGCACTTCGCTGCACGATCATTTCATGCTGCCGCACTACGTCTGGACCGACATCGAAGAAGTCTGCCGCGACTTGCAGGAGGGCGGCATCCCTTTCCAGAGCGAATGGCTGCGGCCGTTCCTCGAGTTCCGCTTTCCCAAGTTCGGTGCCGTCCACCACAGCGGGATCGATCTCGAACTGCGCACCGCCCTCGAGCCCTGGCACGTCCTTGGCGAGGAATCGACCAGCCAGGGCACGGCGCGCTACGTGGATTCTTCCCTCGAGCGTCTCCAGGTGCGCATTTTCGGTATGACCGAGGGACGCCACATCATCCTCTGCAACGGTCGCCGTATCCCGCTTTACCCGACCGGAGTCGTGGGGGAATGGGTCGGAGGCGTTCGCTTCAAGGCCTGGGACCCGCCCTCGGCGCTGCATCCCAGCATCTCGGCGCAGTCTCCGCTCGTCTTCGACATCGTCGACATCCGGAACCGGCGTTCTCTCGGCGGTTGCGTCTACCATGTCAGTCATCCGGGCGGCCGCAGCTACGAGACCTTTCCGATCAATGCGCGGGAAGCCGAGTCCCGTCGCGTCGCGCGCTTCTGGAACGAGGGCCATACGGCCGGAGTCATCGAGTCCGCCGCCGTCGGCAGCGTTCCCGAAGTCTTCTTCGAGGCGTACAAGGGAATGGGGGAAGTGCTCGTCGTTCCTCCGCTCACCGTGAGTTATGAATTTCCGAAGACTTTGGATTTGAGGACGCCTTCCGGTTTGCAAGCCCATGAAATGGACTAGGTTGGCGAATGAACGGGATTTCTGCGGTGCCCTCAAGTATCAGTGACGTGGTGGTTCCGCCGGAGCTCTATCGCGCCGGCCCGAAGATCCGTGACGAGGCGATCAACCGTGAAGGTATCCCGTCGGAGGCGTGGGCGGAGTTATTTGAATCCTACAGTCGTCATGGGGCAGGAGTGCTGAAAGAGTGGCGCGAGGCGGCTCTCCGCATTTCGCGGGACCGCGGTCTCGCCTACCGGCCTGATCGCGGGGATGGCTCGAACTGGACGATCGATCCCATTCCGTGGGTCTTTTCACCTGAAGAGTGGCAGGATATCGAGACCGGGGTCTCGCAAAAGTTGCGTCTTTCCGCTGCTATCCTCGCCGATCTCTATGGTGAGCAAAAGCTGATCGACAAGGGTCTTATTCCTGCCTCGATAATAATGAGCCATCGTGGGTTTTTACGTGCTTTGCATGATTATCCTCCGGGGGAAAAGGCGATCGGATTGGGAATGACGGCCTTCGACCTCGCGAAGGATGCGGGAGGCCGCACCTACATCCTCAATGACCGTTTTGACTGTCCCTACGGCCTCGGTGTGGCGCTGGAGAACCGCACTGTCGTCAATCGGGTGCTGCCGAATCTCTTTCGCCGCTGTCAGGTCCGTCGGATCGGGTATTTCTTCACCGACTGGTTTGATTACCTCGCGGAGAGGGCACCGTCCGTGAGTGATTCGCCCCGCATCGTCATTCTCGATTCGAGTTCCGGGGGGGAAAGTTCGGAGATCAGTTTCCTCGCCAACTACTGTGGCATCACCCGGGTCGGCCCCTTTGACCTCACCGTTCGGGGCGGCAAGGTCTGGCTCAAGGCGCTCAGCGGTCTGAAACCTGTCGATGTCATCTGGAAAGCGACCCACGGGCGCGACCTCGACCCGCTTGAGGCGAACCGTCCTCACAGCGCCGAGGGCATTACGGGCATCTTCCAGGCGCTGCGCGAATCTAATGTCGCCGTGGCGAGTCACCCCGGGGCCGAGGTGCTCCAGAGCCCAGGACTTTTCCCTTTTCTCGCCCCAATCTGTCGCGACCTCCTTGGTGAAGAGCTCATTCTGCCGCCGGCGGCGACGTGGTGGTGCGGGGATAAGCGGGCGCGTCAGTATGTTCTCGATCATCTTCCGGCGATGGTCGTGAAATCGGTCGGACATCACAGCGATTTCCGGACCCGCTACGGACAGCGTTTGTCGGTGGGAGAACTGGCCGAGCTCCGGGCCATGATCGAGGCCGAGCCCGAGCGGTATGTCGGGCAGGAGGAGCTGAATATTTCCACTGTCCCCGCCTCGACCGTGAACGGCCTCGTCCCGCGCAGCGCGGTAGTGCGCAGCTTTGCCTTCCTTGATGCGAAGGGGCTCCCGCACGTCATGCCCGGGGGGCTCGGACGCGTCAGTACGGCCGAGGGTATTATCATTTCCACCCGCGAGTCGGGCGAGTCGAAGGATATCTGGGTGCGTTCCCATTATCCCGACGCCCCCATCAGCATTGCCCGCCGTCTCGAGCAGTCGCGGGTCATCAGTCCCGAAGTGGTCCCTAGCCGCCGCGGCGAAAACCTTTATTGGGCCGGTCGCTATGGGGAGCGCACCGACTCGATCTCGCGCTTTGCGAATCGGCTCGTGGTGGGGCGGGCCTCGGGCTTTTCCTACGGACGCGATCTCGAGGCGCGGCACGAAAAGACGCTCATCGAGGCTCTTTTCCGCATCTTCGAAGTCGACGGTTGGATGGAGAAAGTGAAGGATCCGGATGAAAGGCTGAAACTCATCTTGAGCGATCAGACCTGCCCCATCGGGGTGGGACCGAATCTAAACAGCTTCCATCGCGCCTGCATGGCGGCGCGGGAGGAATGGTCGGTGACCTCCATTCTTGCGATCGAGTCGGCGCGCGAGAAGTGGTTCAGCGGGACCAAAGGACTCGATTCGCCCTATCCCTACGAGGCCGAACTGGAGAACCTCGAACTCAGGCTCGCCGCCTTCCACGGTCTCAACCTCGACAGCATGACGCGGGACGAGGCTTGGGGGTTGCTCGATGCGGGACGCCGCATTGAACGGATGGCGATACTCACAGCGCTGCTCTCCTATGTCCTTGAGGTAAATGAGCCCGAGCCCATGGGCACCCTTTTGAATGAATCGGTCCTCTTTGTCTCGGACAGCCTCGGCACCTACCAGACCAGGTTTTTCACCGTGCCGACGACGGGCCTGACTCTTACCCTGCTTCTCGGGGAAGAGGACTACCCCCGCTCCCTGCGTTACCTGCTCGAGCGCCTCGAGAATGTGCTCAACAAACTCAAGCCCCCGGCAAAGCGACCTCACCCGCGTGAGCGCATTGCTCCGATGCGGGAGGAGCTTTCGCGATTTCTCACCACCCTCACTCCCGAGACCGGCATGACCGATCAGTCGAGACGCGCCGCCCTCGCGTTTCTTGCTTCATGTCGGCGGCAGTTGAAGGAGCTGAGCGACTACATCACGATTTCCTATTTCAGTCACGCGGGCAACCAGGGATGAGCACGGTTCGTTATCACATCCGCCATCGCACGGCCTACTTTTACTCGGGCCGTATCGATCTCTGTCACAGTCTCGCCCATCTGCGTCCGCGTGAGGACGAGGGCATCGAGATGACTTCGCACAAGATTGAGGTCACGCCCGAGCCGCGATTTCAGCGCGAGCGCCGCGACTACTTCGGCAATACGACGAACTATTTTGCGATCCAGCAGTCGCACGAGTCGCTCGATGTCGTCGCCACGACCACGGTGACAAAGGAGGATCTCACGCCCGTTTTACCCGTCGCGGGTGTGTCGTGGGACAAGCTGCGCGTCCCTCCGAACGGTAAGGATCCCTCGGGCGTTCGTCTCCTCAACTATCTTCTGCCCACCGCGACCTGTCCCAGGCTTACAGCGGCAGCGGAGTTCCTGAAACCTTCGCTCATTCCCGGGCGCGACGTCATGGAACTGGTCAACGAGGTCATGGGGCGCGTCTTCCGCGAGTTCCAGTATGTGCCCGGCGCGACTGACACGACGACTCCGCTGGAGACAGTGATGAAACAGCGACAGGGGGTTTGTCAGGATTTCGCCCACGTCATGATCGCGGCGCTGCGGCCCCTCGGGATCCCGCTACGTTATGTGAGCGGCTACCTCGAGACGATCCCGCCTCCGGGGCAGGTCAAGTTACAGGGCGCCGACGCCACCCACGCCTGGATCGAGGCCTACTCGCCGACCTGCGGCTGGATCGGATTCGACCCGACCAACAACCGCATTCCCGGCGGACAGCACATCAAGATCTGCCACGGACGCGACTACTTCGACGTGCAGCCGCTCAAGGGCATCTTCCTCGGCAACGGCACCCAGGACCTCGTCGTCCAGGTCGATGTGGAGCGGATGTGAGGCGCGGAGGACGGGATTGCGCGGCGCGCAGACTTGTCGCGGCAGCGGGATTGTTCATACTGCCGCAAGATGACTCGGATCGCATTTCTCGTTTTTTGTCTATCGACCCTGTCTGGAAAAGGGGAGGACGTCGTTCCGGCCGCGAGGTGGGATGCCGTGGATCGTCCGCTCGTCATCGCTGAAGGGGCGGCGCTCAATCCGGGCAAAGGGGATTTCTCGATCGCGATGTGGGCCTTCTCGGATCCCGTTTCCGATCGTCTCCCCGGCGACCTTGTTTCGCAGTATGATCCGGCGACACGGCGCGGCTTTCACCTCACTCTCAAGAGCCATCCCGGCGCAACGACGAACCAGGCGAATCGGCGCCATCTTCAGTTCGGCATCGACGACAATCGACTCACCGAATGGAAAGACCGGAGTCGGCCGGGCAATGCCCTCGTCGCCTTTGCCCTCGCCGCCTACGACGGCTCCCTCTACGCCGGAACCTGCGAGCCCGCGAAGGAAGCGCGGGGGCGGGTCTATCGTTACGAAGCACCGGGGAAATGGATCGCCTGCGGGTCACCCGACGGATCAAACAGCGTCATGGCCCTCGCCGAGCACGATGGCAGGCTCTATGCCGGAACCGGACGATACCGCGTCGCCGGATCCGCCCTCGCCGAATCAGAAAATCTCACGCCCGGCGGTCGGATTTTCCGATACGAAGGCGGAGAGAAATGGATCGATTGCGGTCAGCTCCCCGATACCGAGGCGATCGGCGGGCTCGTGGTCTTTCGCGGGCAGCTCTATGCCTCGTCCCTTTATAAACCCGCCGGCTTTTTCCGCTACGAGGGCGGGGATCGCTGGACGACGCTGCCGGTGCCGACAGGCCCCGAGGCGAAGACGGGCGAGATCGTGCCGAAACGGGTCGAGGCGCTCACCGTGTTTGAAGGTCGCCTCTACGCGAGCAGCTACGACGGAGGTCACGTCTATCGATTTGACGGCGAGCAGTGGACGGATGGCGGGCTCGTCGGGGATAACACCCAAACCTATTCCTTCACTCAGCACGAGGGCGCGCTCTTCGTCGGGACCTGGCCGAGCGGGCGGGTCTATCGTTTTGAAGATCTCCATCGATGGACCGATGCCGGGCGCCTTGGTGAGGAAAAGGAGGTCATGGGAATGCTCGTGCACAACGGTCGTTTCCTCGCCGGCACCCTGCCGCTCGCGGAGGTATACTCCTACGAAGGCGGCACCACCTGGAAGCTCACCGGACGCCTCGACCACACGCCCGACGTCACCTATCGTCGGGCCTGGACCATGGCCGAACACGCCGGAGAAGTCTTCTGCTCGACCCTGCCCTCAGGGAAGGTCTTCTCCTGCTCAGTCGGGAAACAAGTCCAGTGGGGACAGGCCCTACCGGGCGGATGGCAGCACATCGCGGCGGTGAAATCGTCCGGCCGACTCGTCCTTTATCTCAATGGAAAAGAGGTCGCCGCAAGTGACTTGTCCAATGACGAGCCCTACGATCTCGGCTCGGAGGCGCCGCTGCGCCTTGGCGCGGGATCGACCGGGCCTTTTAACGGGAAACTCCGCGATGCCCGCCTTTACCACTCGGTTCTGGATCCTGACACGATTCAAAAACTCGCCTCCGTCCCGCCGCAGGAATGACTTCCCGGATCGCCCGTATCGAAACCTATGTCGCGGCCTACCCGGTCGTGGGGGCATTTAAATACGCGGCCGCCGCGACGCGGGACACGGTCCTCGTGAAGATCACCGATGACTCGGGAAATGTCGGTTGGGGCCAGAGCGTCCCCTCGCGGACCTGGAGCTACGAGACCCTCGAATCGGTGCAGACCACGATAGACCGGTATCTCGCGCCGGCCCTGATCGGAGTAGATGCTTTCGATCCGGACGAGGTCTGGAGGATCATGAACCGGGCCATCGCCCCTTCCTTTTCGACCGGCCAGCCTCTCGCCAAAGCGGGGATCGATCTCGCCCTTTTTGACCTGACCGGTCGCCTTCTCAACGAAACGCCGGCAGAGCGATGGGATCGGCCTGGAAAGACTGCCGTCACCCTCAGCTGGACGCTCGACCCGCGTTCGCTCGACGAGGTCGCGCTTGAGGTCGGGAAGGCGGGGGAGAGGGGCTTCCGGAATTTCAATGTGAAGATCGGGAATGATGCCGCTTTTGACCTCGAAGTTTGTCGGGAGACCCGGCGACTTGCGCCCGGGGCCTTTGTCTGGGTCGATGCGAACGGTGGCTACGGCCTTGCAACCGCGCTCGCTGTGGCACCGCGACTCGCCGATCTCGGGATCGCGGCCTTCGAGCAGCCTCTCCCGGCGAATCACCTGAGCGGGTATCGGGAACTGTGTCGGCAAAAGGCTCTTCCCATTCTTATGGACGAAGGCATCGTTTCGCTCACCGATGTGCAGGAGTTCCATCAACTCGGCCTCCTCGACGGCGTCGCGATGAAGGTCTCCCGATGCGGCGGTCTCACCGAAGCCCGGAAGGTCGTGGGGTATTTGTTAGCGCACGAGTTGCTCTTTTTTGCCAGCGGCCTGACCGATCCCGATCTCTCCCTCGCCGCGAGTCTCCATCTTTTCGCCGCCTACGATCTGCCCGTCCCCGCCGCCCTCAATGCCCCGCAGTTTCTCGAGGGGACCATCCTCGAAACGGCGATCCGAGTGGATGGTGATCAGGCAAAAGTCCCGACCGGTCCCGGACTCGGCGTGGCCGTCGCCGAAGGGTTGGGCGGGTTGGTGAGTGGATTCAAAAGGGGTGAATAGGGGAGGTAACCCTGTCGAGTTCCAAGTCACAGCGAGTAGAAGCACATGAATCCCTTTTTTCGAAGGCCAATTTCGAGCTCCCGGTCGCTGGTCCAGAGCTTGCCTTCAAGTTCTATAGTAAGCGCCACGTAAGCGACGTCATTTTCATCCACGTCCCCGCAAAGTCGCCAAGCCTCTGCCCAACTTCCAATGCTGATGGCATCCTCATCGAAGAAATGAATTTTTTCGATCAGACTGTGGAGGAGGCTTAGCAAATCGGGCTCTTTCAAATCAGTTTTTTCGGCGATCCGTTCCTTGTGTTTGAACAGCTCCACAAAGACATATTTCGGGCAAAAAAAATCTGTGTCTGGTTGAGACGAGAATGCCTGCCTCAACCGGTGATTTCCCGCGATGAGTTCGGAGAAAATCCGGTTCGCATCGATGATAACCCGCTCCTTCATTCCGCCCCTATATTGGCGAGAATTCGGTCGCGATTTTTCTTCCACCAATCCGAGTCGATCGACTTGGCGAGGTCCGTAGCGTCGGTCTCAGTTAAGCGGCTTTGCCGGGCGAGCCACTCTGTCTTCGCAAAGGTGATGAATTCCTCGCGATCTTCGGACTTCATGGCAGCTTCAGGAAAAGTCAGAATTACCTGCCCGTCAGTCGAAAATGCGTTGAGTTGCGCTCCCATAGCAAGAATTACGGCTAGTTAGTTGGAATTTCAACCGGCAACCCATTTCCCGCCCGCCCCATCCGGCGCTATTGCGGTATCGCCTTTCCGCTGCCCGGTATCTTATGCTCACAGGAACGTCATGAAAACTTTCCCACTGCTCTTTCTTGCCCCCTTCGCTCTCTCGCTATCCGCTGTTTCGCAGGAGGCGGCCGCTCCGAAGCCACTCCGCGCCGGCATCGTCGGGCTCGACACGTCGCACGTGCCTGCCTTCACGAAGCTTTTTAATGACCCCGAGGCCGAGGGCGATCTCGCGGGGATCACGGTGGTGGCCGCCTACCCGGGCGGCACGGACATGCCGGCGAGCCGTGACCGCGTCGCCAAGTTCACGGAGCAAGTGAGGGAAATGGGAGTGGAGATCGTCGACTCGATCCCGGAACTGCTCGGGAAAGTGGACGTCGTCCTGCACGAGAGCGTCGACGGGCGCATCCATTTGCAGGAGGCTCGCGAGATTTTCAAAGGCGGCAAACCGGTCTTCATTGACAAGCCGGTCGCGGGCACACTAGCCGAGACGATCGCGATTTTTGAACTCGCGAAAAAGAGCGGGGTGCCCGTCTTTTCGAGTTCGTCGACCCGCTTCGGCGCGGGTCTTGTCGCTCTCGAAGGCAACGCCGAGCTCGGCGATCTCATGGGCGCGACGACGTGGGGGCCGTGTTCGTATCAACCCGGCACGCCGGACCTTTTCTTTTACGCGATTCACGGCGTCGAGGCCCTCTACACGATCATGGGGCCGGGATGTGAAACGGTCTCACGGGTGAAGGGTAGCGTGCACGATCAGGTCACGGGAACCTGGAAGGATGGCCGCTTCGGCGTCTACCGCGGCATTCTCAAGGGCAAGGCCGACTTCGGCGCGACGGCCTACGGCAGCAAGAGCATCATCCAGGTGGCCGAGTCACCGAGCTATAAACTGCTCTGCCAGCAGATCGGGAAGTTCTTCCGCACCGGAGTGCCCCCTGTGAGCGAGGAGGAGACGATCGAGCTCTTCACCTTCATGGAAGCCGCCGATGAGAGCATCCGTCAGGGCGGCAAGGCCGTTGCGCTGAGTGAGGTGCTCGAGCGGGCAAAGGTCGAGGCGGCCAAACTGGTTCCGTAACCGATCCATCGAAAGGATTTTCACGATGCAATCCCACACTCTCGTCGCCCTTACCTTTTTTGCCGCGATCACCTGTGCGGGGGCCGCTCCGCCGACGGTCAAGGTCGAGTCGATCAGGCGAGTCTTCCACAACGGGGAGCACAATGCCTTCACCGATCTCTGCCGGTTCAAAGGGGACCTCTACCTGACCTTCCGCAGTTGTCCTGACGGGCACATGGTGCATCCGACCGCGTCGACCCTAATCCTGCGAAGCAAGGACGAAGGGGTGACCTGGGAGGAGGTATGCCGGTTCTCGGTGAAAGATCGCGACACGCGGGATCCGCATTTTCTCGTCTTCAAGGACCGCCTCTTTGTCTACACCGGCACGTGGTGGAGCGGTCCCACGACCATCCCCGTGGCCGAATATGACATGAACAAGCATCTCGGCTACGCGGTTTCATCCGGGGACGGTTCGAACTGGAGCGATCCCGTTGTCCTTGAGGGCACCTTCGGCCATTACATCTGGCGTGCCGCCGCCCATGGGGAAAAGGCTTATCTCTGTGCCCGCCGCAAGCCGGGCTTTGCGATCGGTCCGAAGGGGGAAGGGGAGAAAATTCAGTCTCTCATGCTCGAAAGCGACGACGGGCTCGTCTGGAAGAAGCGCGCCTATTTTGCGGAAACGGCGGGAGACGAGACGGCTTTCCTTTTCGAAGACGACGGCAGTCTCCTCGCGATCGGGAGACACGGTGGAGGCAAAAACGCGCAGGTCATTCGCTCGAAACCGCCCTACCTCGAGTGGCAACGCGAGTCGCTCGATCGTCCCATCGGTGGTCCTCTCGTGACGAAATGGGGCAATCACACCCTTGTCGGAGGACGCAAGACCACGAGCGATCGCGGGGAAAAAACCTCTCTTTACTGGCTCGTTGGGAACGACTTGTACGAGTTTGTCGAGTTCCCCAGCGGCGGCGATACTTCTTATCCCGGCTTTGTTGCTCTCTCGCCGACGCGGGCTCTCGTCTCCTACTACTCCAGCCACGAAAAAGACGAGGCGGGTCGCCCCATCACGGCGATCTATCTGGCCGAGTTAGTCCTCGAACCGTGAACGCCCTGCCCGAAGGGGCTTCCCGAAAAGGGAGGAATCACGTAGTTTCGCTTCTGTGTTTTTCCGTTACCGTTTTGCCCGATGAAATCCAATTATCCCTTTCTGATCGTCGCTCTTGGCCTCTCGCCTTTTCTTTCCGCCCTCGCCGATGACTGGCCGCAGTGGCGCGGTCCGCAGGGCACCAGTGTGGCAAAAGCGGGCGACTACCCCACGAAATTCTCTCCGACCGAGAACCTTGTCTGGAAGGCAAAGCTCCCGGGAGTCGGCAGCAGCACTCCCATCGTCTCGGGCGACCACATTTTTGTGACCTGCGGGATCGAAGGAAAAGACAGCGTCGTCGCCTATGACTGGAACGGCGAAGTCGTCTGGCAAAAGTCCCTCGGCGCCGAGCGCGCGGGAAAACATAAGAACGGGAGCGGCTCGAATCCCTCGCCCATCACCGACGGGAAGAATCTCATCGTCTATTACAAGAGCGGCACCGTCGCCTCGCTCACCCATGCCGGTGAAGTGAACTGGCAGACCAATTTGCAGGAAAAATACGGCGAAGACACCCTCTGGTGGGATCTTGGGACTTCTCCGGTTTTTGCCGGCGACAACATCGTCATCGCCGTGATGCAGGAGGGCGATTCCTACGTCGTCGCCTTGAAGCCCGAAGACGGCAGTGTCGCCTGGAAGGTCGACCGCACCTTCCCGGTTCAGGCAGAAACGGGCCAGTCCTACACCACGCCCTACCTCACGACGATCGACGGGCAGGAGACGCTCGTGATCTGGGGCGCCGACCGTCTCACCGGCCATGATCCGAAGGATGGCTCCACCCTCTGGACTGCCGGAGGATTTAATCCCGAAGACAAGGCGATGTGGCGCGTCATCGCCTCGCCCGGATTCAGTGACGGCATCGCCGTGGTTCCCTACGGCCGCACCAAGTTCACCGCGGCGGTGACGCTCGGCGGCAAGGGGGATATCACCGCGACTGCTCGCCTCTGGGAACGCACCGACCTCGGCGCCGACTGCCCGACCCCGGTCGCGAGTGAAGGCAAGGTCTACGTGCTTTCCGACCGCGGTCAGATCAATTGCATCGACATTAAAACCGGCAAAGACCTCTGGGTCGATGCGATCCCGCGTGCCTCGGCGAACTACTACTCGTCGCCCATTCTCGCCGGTGATCTCCTCTACTGCGCTCGCGAGGACGGTGTCGTCGCCGTCGTCAAAGTGAGCGATACAGGCATGGAGGTGCTCTCGACCAACGACATGGGCGAGCTCATCGCGGCCGCGCCGGTGCCGGTGCGCGACCGGCTCCTCATCCGCGGGGTCGATCATCTCTACTGTCTCGGCGCTCAGTGAGCCTGCTTCCGACCGGCGATAATGACCCGCATCGAAAACCCTGACATTATCCTCATCGGGAGCGGGATCATGTCCGCCAACCTCGGTGCCCTCCTGAAAAATCTCGATCCCGCGCTGCGGATTCAGGTCTATGAAGTGACCGACGGACTCGCGCAGGAGAGTTCGGACGGCTGGAACAACGCCGGCACCGGACACGCCGGGATCTGTGAACTCAGCTACACGCCCGGCCGCGAACCCGATGGCTCGGTGAACGTCGCCAAGGTCATCGAGATCTTCGAGCAGTTCGAGCACTCCAAGCAGTTCTGGAGCTACGCTGTGGCGACGGGCATGATCAAAGATCCCGCCGGATTCATCAATCCGCTCCCGCACATCAGCTTTGTCCACGGAGACGAGCAGGTCGATTTTCTCAAGGCTCGTTACGCGGGGATGGCCGCCCACCATTTTTTCTCCGATCTCAAATACACGACCGATCGGGACAAAATCGCGAGCTGGGCGCCGCTCCTCCTCGACGGGCGGAGCGACGTCCCCATCGCCGCGACGAAGATGGACAGCGGCACGGACGTCAATTTCGGAGAGATCGCGCGCCGGCTCTTCGACTGGCTCGGGCGGCAGGATGGCTGCGGCATCGCGACCGGTCACCGCGTCACCGATCTCACGAAAATGGGAGATGGCTGGGAAGTGATCGTGCGCCAGGCTGCCACCGGTGAGGTTCATTCCAACCGCGCGAAATTCGTCTTTGTCGGAGCCGGTGGAGGCAGTCTCAAGCTTCTGCAAAAAGCAGGTATTCCCGAAGCCAAAGGGCTCGGCGGATTCCCCATCGGCGGGCAGTGGCTCGTCTGTGACAATCCGGAGATCGTCGCCCGCCACACCGCCAAAGTCTACGGTCAGGCCCTCGAGGCCGCCCCGACCATGGCTGTGCCGCACCTCGACACCCGCATCCTCGACGGGAAAAAGACGCTTCTCTTCGGACCCTTTGCCGCCTTCACGACGAGGTTTCTTCATCGCAAGGGCAGTCCCCTCGACCTGCCCGGTTCGATTCGTCCTGACAATATCGCCACGCTCATCAAGATCGGGATTCACAACCTCGAACTGGTCCGTTACCTCATCCAGCAGGGCACGCAGAGCATGGCTGATCGTATGGAGGTACTCCACGTCTTTTACCCCGCCGCCGAGGCGAAGGACTGGCGTCTCATCGATGCGGGGATCCGCGTCCAGGCGATCAAGAAGACCGATGGCGAAGCCGGTATCGTGCATTACGGAACCGAGGTCATCACCGATGCGGACAAGACCCTTTCCGCCCTGCTCGGCGCCTCACCCGGCGCTTCGGTCTCGGTGAACATCGTTCTCCAGGTCATCAAAAAGTGTTTTCCCCATCTCCTCGCGAGCGAGGAAGGTCACGCGCGCATGAAGGCGATGATTCCGGTCTACGATGAAGATCTCAGGATGCCTGAGATGGCGGACCGATACCGTGAAGTGAGCGAGGTCGCGGAGCGGAATCTGGGGCTGCGGGGCGGGTGAGCGGGCACTGAGCTAGCGGGAGAGCGGGAGCATCCGCAGGCGGACTTTTCCGTTGATGTAGGTCATTATGCACCCGCGAACTAGCTCGCTTTTGAACCGTCCCGAGATTTGGTCTATCAGCAAAGCCGTTTCAGGGCCTTTCAACCCTTCCTCCCGAATGCGAAGAACCGATGGTTGATGTGCATCCGAGTGTGCAAGTAACGCGTGAAAGTCCGCATCGAGGGTTACGACGATTCGATTATGGATGAGGCCATAGGCAAGAATCTCGGAATCCGCAGACGCTGCCATCTGAACGTCGCCCACATGTATTGCGTCGTGGCGGAGACGCTCCAACTCACGAACGGCTCCTCTGGAGAGTCCCTGATCAAGCAACCAGCGCATCGGGATCAAGTGTCACCACCTGGTCAGGTAATTGGAGGGCAGCGTAGTGGAGTGCCTGTCGCACATCTTCGTCCTCAAGCTCCGGGAATTCCTTCAACCGTTCCGAACGGTCCGGATAAAGTGCCGTGATTTCGATAACTCGTCTGACAGTCAGGCGGAGATCCCGCAAGCACGGCTGCCCGTTCATTCTTGATGGATCAGAAGTAATGCGGTCGAGAGCGATCATTACTCAAACTAATCTCCGCCTCGGAAAGATCAAGGTATCTCAAAACGGCGTGCGCATCGTCGCGTTCCGTGTCGATACTCGAGTTTAATAGGACACGATCCCGTCATCGATCCGCGAGCCGCTTTTATGGTAGCCTTGCGGCTTATCCTATGAAAGACCTCACCCGCCGCCGTTTCTTCGAAGACTCCGTCATGGCCGCCGCTGCGGCGCTGCCGCTTCCTCTCTTTGCTCAGGACAAAACGGCCTCCGTCAGTCCTTCGGAAAAGCTCACCGTTGCGATCATCGGCTGCGGCATCCGGGGAAAGGCGCATGCCCGTGAACTCTCGCGACTGGCCGACTGCGACATCGCCTATGTCTGCGATCCTGACCTCGACCGCGCCGACGAAGTCGGGGTATTGCTCTCGGGTGAACTGAAGCGTCCCATGCCGAAAAAGGTGCAGGACCTGCGGCTCATCCTCGACGACAAAACGGTCGACGCTGTCTTCATCGCGACGCCCAATCACTGGCACGCCCTCGCCGCGATCTGGGCGATGCAGGCGGGGAAAGACGCCTACGTCGAAAAACCGGTCAGTCAGAATGTGGAAGAAGGGCGTCGCATCGTCCAGGCCGCCCGCAAGCTCGGACGCATCTGCCAGACCGGCACCCAGAATCGTTCACGGGGCGCGCTCGCAGAGGCGGTGAAGTACATGCACGAGGGCAAACTCGGCGAGGTGAAACTCGCTCGCAGCATCATCTACGGGGGACGCGGCTCCATCGGCGGACCGACCGAGTGTGTCATCCCGCCGCGCTGCGACTACGATCTCTGGGCCGGTCCCGCTCCGCTCGTTAAGTTGACCCGCCCGCGGCTCCACTATGACTGGCATTGGATGTGGGACACCGGCAACGGTGACATCGGCAACAGCAATGTTCACTCCATCGACATCTGCCGCTGGGGCCTTGGTGTGACCGGTCTCGGACGCAGTGTTGTCAGTTACGGCGGACGCCTCGGTTACACCGATGTTGCGGACACGCCGAACTCGCAGGTCGGCATCTTCGATTTTGGCGACAAGATGATCGTCTCGGAAACGCGGGGATTGAAGACCGCTCCGTTTCATCCGGTGATCAAGGCGATGTGGTTCTTTTACGGCAGCGAAGGCATCATCGCCGAGACGGGGCTCTATGATCCTGACGGCAAACTCATCCGCGCCTTTGAAGGCAAGTCAGTGAACCACTTCGCGAACTTCCTCGAGGCGGTCCGCAGCCGTAAAGCGGAGGATCTCAAGGCGGACATCCTCGAAGGGCATCAGTCTTCGTCACTTTGCCATCTCGCGAACATTTCCTATCGGCTCGGAGAAACCGCGACTGTCGAAGAGATCAGAAAATCCCTCGCGGAGACCGAGGCACCCGATGATCACGAGGAGACCCTGGAGCGAACCTGCCACTACCTCGCTGAAGCCGGCGTTGACCTGGCGAAAACGCCGATGCGGTTGGGGCGGACGCTTCGGGTGGACGGGGACAGGGAGAAGTTCCTCGACGACCCCGAGGCGGACGGACTCCTCACACGCGAGTATCGTGCGCCTTTTGTGGTTCCGGCGGAGTCGGCGATTTAATGGTAGGTCGACCAAACGCAGATCTGGCGCGAGTCCGGTGTATCCGTTTCTCGACCTGAAGCCCGTTTTCGTTACGATGGCCGCATGAACCTGCGATTGTTGCTATTAAAAAATGCCCTCCTTCCGGCTATCGCCCTCACTGGCGCGACGACCCTCTCCCGTGCCGCCGATCCTGCCCCGCCCGAAGGCTTCCGCGCCATTTTTAACGGCAAAGACCTCACCGGTTGGTATGGCTGGAATCCCCACTCCAGCGAAAAGCTCGAGGGCGAAAAACGTGCCGAGAATCTCAAGGCCCAGCGTGCCGATTTTGCCAACCACTGGACGGTCGAGAACGGCGAGCTCGTCAACAGCGGCACCGGTCCTTACGCAACGACGGAAGAAAATTTCGGCGACTATGAGTTGCTCCTCGAATACAAGACCGTCGCCGGTGCCGACAGCGGGATCTACCTGCGCGGGATGCCCCAAGTCCAGATCTGGGACAACAATCAGGTCTTTGATCCGGCGAAACCGGACCGCCGGCCGCATCTCGGATCGGGCGGGCTCTTCAACAACACGCCGAAGACGCTCGGGCGCGATCCCATCATGAAGGTCGACAAGCCCTTCGGGCAGTGGAACACCTTCAAGATCAAACAAATCGGTTTGCGTACCTGGGTGACCCTGAATACCCGCCTCGTCGTCGACGGCGCGCCTTTCGAGAATTATCCTGACAAAACATTGCCTTTCCCCGCCACGGGACCGCTCATGCTCCAGACTCACGGAGGTGAGATCCGCTGGCGGAATCTCTTCATCCGCGAGATCGGCGAGGCGGAGGCGAAGACCTTTCTCGCCTCGAACCCGCTCATCCCGAATCCCACCCATTACGATGTCGCCTACGGCCCGCATCCGAAGCAGGTCATGCACTTCTGGCAGGCCGAGTCGAAGAAACCGACCCCCGTGCTTTTTTTCATCCACGGCGGCGGCTGGTCGGGTGGCGGACGTCTCAGCGGGCTCCCTCCGCTCCTGCAATCGCTCCTCGAGGAGGGGATCTCCGTGGCCTCGATCGAATACCGCTTTATCAGCGAGGCGACGGCCGACGGGGTCGTTCCCCCGGTGAAAGGGCCGCTTCACGATGCCGCCCGCGCGCTTCAGTTTCTGCGCAGCCAGTCGGCCGAGTGGAACATCGACAAGACCCGCATCGGAGCCAGCGGTGGCTCGGCCGGGGCCTGCACTTCGCTCTGGCTGGCTTTCCACGATGACCTCGCCGATCCGAAAAGCGAGGACGCGGTCGCGCGCGAATCGACCCGCCTCCTTTTCGCCGCCGTCTCGGGCGCGCAGACGACACTCGATCCGGCGCAGATGAAAGAGTGGACCCCGAACAGTCGTTACGGAGGTCATGCGTTTGGCTTCACCGGTGATCCCGCGAAAAAGATTCCGCCGTTTGACGAATTCCTCGCCAAGCGGGAGTCCATCCTGCCATGGATCGCCGAATACTCACCCTACGCCCTCGTCACAAAGGATGATCCGCCGGTTTACCTTTTTTACAACTCGCCTCCGGCACCCGGTCAGGAGGAGAAGGACCCCACCCACACCTCCAACTTTGGCGTGTTACTGCAGGAGCAGTGCCTCGCCCGCGGCGTCGCCTGCGAGCTGGTCTATCCGGAGGCTCCCGGGGTGAAGCATGCCTCGGTGCTGGAGTATCTCCTCGCCCATCTGAAAAGGCCCGCGGCGAATTAAACGGACGCCGCTCCGTCTTCAGAAAGGCTCCGGTGATTCCGCTGTTCCGGTTTGGTTGCCCCCGCGGCGTGCGGGTCACGGGGTTTTCCGTTACGATCGAACCCTTGTTCTCAGGGTTCAGAGCTCCGCTTTCATCGGGGTCGTTTCGGGTGATTTACTAAATTTCCTGAATGTGACTTGGTGAAATCCGGATATAGTGCTCAGGTTCCTTTCGCACGTTCATGGCCCTTCTTATCACTTACGTTCTCATTGCCCTCGTCATCTCGTTTCTGTGCTCCCTCCTTGAGGCAAGCCTCCTCACGATTACTCCCTCCGCGATCAATAGCGCCGAACAGCGCGGGGCACGCTGGGCGGGTCGGATGAAAGTTTACAAGGCCGACATCGACAGGCCGCTTTCGGCCATCCTCACTCTGAATACCGTTGCCCATACGATGGGGGCGGCGGGGGCGGGGGCTCAATATGCGCGCGTCTTCGGAAACACCGGCGAGGCTATTTTTGCCGGGTTTCTCACTCTCGCGATTCTTGTCGTCACCGAGATTATTCCGAAGACTCTCGGCTCAAGGCTCGCTGTGCCGCTTGCGGGGTTCACCGCCACCCTTCTGCCCCTCATGATCACCGGACTCGCTCCGCTCGTCTGGTTTTCGCGGCAGATCACCCGCCTCATCACCCCGGTCGGCCATGTCGTTCCGGAAATGCACCGGGAGGAGCTGCTCGCGATGACCCGCCTCGGAGCGGAGTCAGGCCAGATCGATGATCAGGAAAGTCAATTCGTGCAAAATCTCATCCAGTTGCATTCGATGAAGACGTGGGACATCATGACGCCGCGTCCGGTGATCTTTGCGCTGCCCGAGTCGATGCCGCTGACAGATTTTGTAAGAGCGGTCGAGGACAAGCCCTTCAGCCGTATTCCTGTTTACAAGAGCAATCGCGACGAGATATCCGGCTTTGTCATTCGAGGTGAGGTTCTCATCGCCCATCTGAAGGATGCCGGGGATACGATGACGCTCGCCGACGTCGCCCGCCCCATCGCGGTGGCAGCGGACCACACGGCGGTGGATGCGCTTTTTCGCCGCTTCATTTCCGAGCGGCACCAGATCATGCTCATTGTCGATGAGTTCGGATCGACCGTCGGGCTGGTCACCTTTGAGGATGTTATCGAGACTATTTTCGGTTTCGAAATCGTCGATGAAAAAGACAAGGTCGCCGATTTGCAGCTTCATGCCCGTAATCTCTGGAAAGAGCGCGCCCGGCGCATGGGCATCGAGCTCGACGAAGATGGCCAGCTCCCTCCGCCGGTTGTCCAGCCCTGAGAGAGCGATCGGTTTCCCTAAAGCGGGCGGTTTGCGGGAAAGGTTGACTTCAATTCACCCTTCGCTGAACTTCCGGGGTTCACTCACCACTAAAATACCCATTCAGTCATGAATCTGAAATCCCTCATCCTCACCTTTACCGTTCTCCTGGGCGCGTCCACCTTCGCCACGGCCGGCCCGAAAGTCCTCCTCAAAACCAACCGGGGCGATATCACGATCGAACTCGATGCGGAGAAAGCTCCCGAGTCGGCTAAAAACTTTCTCGCCTATGTGAAGGACGGCTTTTACAACAAGACGGTCTTCCACCGCGTCATTGATGGATTCATGGTCCAGGGCGGGGGATTTGAGCTGAAAGAGGACGGCGCGATCGAGCAGAAGGCGACGAGAGGTCCCATTCAAAATGAGGCGAAAAACGGCCTCAAAAACGACCGCGGTACCATCGCGATGGCGCGCACCGGCGATCCTCACAGTGCGACGGCGCAGTTCTTCATTAATCATGTCGACAATGGCAATCTCGATTACCCCTCCTTTGACGGGTGGGGTTATGCCGTCTTTGGCAAGGTCGTCGCCGGCCTCGATATCGTCGACAAGATCGCCGAAGCCGAGACCGCCACGAAGCCGCTCAAGGCAGGCTCCGGGGGGCAGACGAGAGAGGCGCCGATGGAGAACGTGCCCGTTGAAAACGTGGTCATTGAATCGGCGACGATCCTTGCTGATTAAACGCTTCAGATTAGATTTTAAATTATATGAGTGAAAATAAAGAAGCCCTCCCGCGTGTCTTTTTCGACATGACGGCAGGCGGAGAAAAACTGGGCCGCATTGTCATCGAACTACGTTCCGACGTGGTGCCGAAGACAGCGGAAAATTTTCGGATGCTCTGCACCGGTGAAAAAGGCATCAGCTACAAAGGGAGTCCTTTTCACCGTGTCATCCCCGACTTCATGTGTCAGGGCGGCGACATCACCCGCGGAGACGGCACCGGTGGCCAGTCCATTTACGGACGCCGCTTTGATGACGAGAACTTCCAGCTCAAGCATACCGAGCCCGGTATCCTCAGCATGGCCAACGCCGGGCCGAACACGAACGGTTCCCAGTTCTTCATCACCACGGTGGTGACGGAGTGGCTCGACAATGCCCACGTCGTCTTCGGCAAGGTCGTCGAAGGCATGGATGTCGTGAAGACGATCGAAGGCTACGGTGCGAGAAGCGGAAAAACCTCGAAGGCTATCGTTGTCGAGGACTGCGGGCAGCTTTGATCTCCTCCGAACGGAATAAAATATCGAGTCGCCTTTGGAAATGCGCTTTCCGGAGGCGACTTTTTCTTTAGCCGGGGCCATCGTTCCTCTCATGCGTGAATCCTACGATGCCGTCATCATCGGATCCGGTCCTAACGGCCTCTCCGCTGCGGTCTACCTGGCCCGGGCAGGTGCTTCAGTACTCGTTATCGAGGGGCACGACCAGATCGGTGGCGGCGCCCGCACGGCGGAGCTCACCCTCCCGGGATTTCATCACGACGTTTGTTCCGCGATCCATCCGATGGGGGTGGCGTCGCCCTTTTTCAAGACGCTGCCGTTGGCCGATTTCGGGCTCGAGTGGATTCATCCCGGCATTCCTCTGGCCCATCCCTTTGATGACGGCGGGGCGGCCGTTCTCCACCGTTCCATCGACGAGACCGCTGCTACGTTTGATCGCGCCTCGGAACAGGCCTACCGGCGGCTTTTTGCTCCCTTGCTCGGAAAATTCGACGATACCCTCGTCGACCTCCTCGCACCACCGCGATGGCCGGGGGATCCGCTCGGCCTGATGCGGTTCGGGGTGCGGGCTTTCCCCTCTTCGCTCGCGGCGGCACGAGCCTGGTTCAGTGATGAGAAAGCGAGAGCCCTCCTCGCCGGAAACGCCGCCCATTCCCTCCTGCCGCTCGACCGGCTCCTCTCGACCAATGCGATCGGTCTCATGCTCATGCTGGCTGGGCACGCCGTCGGATGGCCCGTTGCACGCGGCGGATCGGGCCGTATCACGGCGGCTCTCGGTGCTTACCTGTCCTCTCTCGGGGGGAAGGTCGAGACGGGGAGGCGGGTCGAGACGATAGAGGAATTGCCCGCAGCGAAAGCCTACCTCTTTGATACGTCGCCATCCGCTCTCGCCACGATCGTGGGAGGGCGACTGCCCGAATCGTATCGCCGACGGTTGCGTCGGTTCCGTCATGCTCCCGGGGTTTTTAAGATCGACTACGCTCTCGACGGGCCGGTTCCCTGGCGTTCCGCAGCCTGCCGCGAGGCAGGAACGGTGCATCTTGGCGGCGGGCTCGACGAGATCACGATTGCCGAACGAGAGGTTAACCGGGGGATTCATCCGTCCCGACCCTTTGTTCTGACGGCCCAGCAGAGCGTTTGCGACAAGAGTCGCGCCCCGCTTGGGAAACACACTTTCTGGGCCTACTGTCACGTCCCTTCCGGTTCGAAGGTGGACATGACCGCCGCGATCGAGGGGCAGATCGAGCGTTTCGCCCCGGGTTTCCGCGCCCGCGTTCTCGCGCGTCACACGATGAATTGTGCGGACTACGAGCGCTATAACCCGAATCTCATCGGCGGCGATATCGTCGGCGGGGTGGCGGACTGGCGCCAGCTTCTGACGCGGCCGGTCGTGAGACTGAAACCGCATACGACGCCCGATCCGGCGATTTTTCTCTGCTCGGCTTCGACTCCGCCGGGGGCAGGAGTGCACGGCATGGGCGGCTACTGGGCGGCGAAAGAAGCGATCAAGGTCATCAAACGATAACTGACCCTTTTTTAAAACGAACGGTGTCAGTCAAAAGCGGTTTTTCCGAAGAGGATGAGGGCCAATCCCGGGTTTGCTGCTTTCACCGTTCCCGCACGCTCGGACCCTCGATCCACTCCGGGGGAATCATGATTTGGCGTGGAACGGCGGGAACGCCGTATTCGTGCTGGGAGAGCTGGGTCACGATGAGATCCACCGCCGAGGCGGCAAGGTGATCCCGTCGCTGGTAGATCCCGGCGTAGGCCGCCATGCGCGGCGTCCAGTCGTGCACGACAAATCCGATGTCATCGGGAAAGCGAATTCCCATCTTTTCCAACCAGCCCGGCACATGGGTATCGAATGAAATGAGCGCATCGGGTTGATGTTCCTCCATCCAGGCGGAAAAGGGGGCAAATCCCCGGCTCAGATCGTTGTGAGGCAGCAGCAGCAAAGGCACTCTCGCGTTGTCGGGGAGGCTTTGCTGGAAATGAAAAAGCCCGCCGCTGTAGCCGAACTGGGAACGGTTCACGATCCACTGCGTCACGGCGACGCCGATGCGCCGGTAGCCTTTCGCGGTGAGCTGCTCGGCGGCACTCTGGATACCGAGAGTCATGTTGCCCGCGCACATATGCAGCGCCGGTTCGCGCATCGCGTAGCCGAAGGCGACGGAAGCGAATGGGGTGTAGTCGAGTTCGCTGCAGGGAAGTTGCAAACTCTGGGGCGAGACGATGACCCCCTCGATCCCGCGGGTGAAGAGGATTTTTTGTAACCGTTTCGGCGTTAGTCCATCCCGCCCTAACCAGAACTCTTCTATTGCGTAGCCGTGTCCGAGCGCCCGGTGGCGAATCGCCTCGATGGGCACGTACTGGTAAGAAGGGCCGAGGAGATTGTCCTGCGGCACTTCCTCGCGGATCACTGCGATGACCGCGCGAAAACGCACCTGCTTCCTGCCTCTCACGACCTCCATCATCCGGGCAAGGTGGGGATCAGGACGGTAGTGGAGAGCTGCCGCGACCGACTGGATTCGTGCCCGCGTCTCCGCCGCGACTCCGGGGGCGTGACGCAAAGCGCGTGAAACCGTCATCACCGAGACACCCGCTTCGCGGGCGATATCGTGGAGAGTGGGAGGCTGACCGGTCATGATGTTAACATAACACTGTTTTGACGCGGGTCCGCACTCGTTTCCTTACCTGCGAGCAGTGTAGCGTGGCGGTGCTCATGAAAAACAGAATCCCAATGCTCTCACTGGCGGTCGCACTTACCGTTTACCCGGTCCTGGCGCAAACGCTCGTTCCCGTCGGGTGGGATCCGGCGCTCGCGGGTGACCTCGTGATGGATCCTCTCATCACCGTGACCGCCCCGCAGGTGAAGGGCGCGCACGATGCCGAGATGGTCATCGTTGAGGGCAGGGCCTACGTCGTCGCTGAAGTCAACGACGTCCGCGCGGGCGAGTCGGCGGGCTGGCCTGAGATCTATGCGACCCTGTCAGTTGTCCGACT
Source organism: Akkermansiaceae bacterium UBA6138 (assembly GCA_002422425.1). Lineage (GTDB taxonomy): Bacteria > Verrucomicrobiota > Verrucomicrobiia > Verrucomicrobiales > DEV007 > Arctic95D-9. Next base: position 74,373 of record DIVG01000028.1, read on the forward strand.
GAACCCGCTTGAGTTGGAACAAGTAATTCCGATCGCGCGGGGCGAGGAGGGTTTTGAAAACGAGACTCTGCCGGTCGGAGCGTGTTTTGTGCCCCGCATCATTCAAAAGGATGAGCAGACCCTGCGCTGCTACTTCACAAGCGAGGATCCGGGAAAGCGGCAGTCGCAGATGTGGTATCGCGATTTCGATTTGGGCTCGGGTGTCTTTGCGCCGACGATCCACCGGGCTAAGTTGAAGACGGCGACGGGAACTTTCGATTTCCAACCGCGGCATTTCCATGCCGACGCGGCGGCACAGGGATTCGCGAAGGCGGCGAGCGACTCGTCCTTTTTTCTCTTCGATTCCTTCAAGCGCTTCGACGGCAAACTCCACGTCGCGATCAACAACTTCACCGGGAAGCAGAATGCCCTCGCCCTCGTCCACGACGACCTCGCGACCTTCGAGATCCTCGGGCACTACAATGAGCCGCCGTCTCAGCAGCTCAGCGAATCGGCGGTGAACCGTCTTCCCGACGGCACCTGGATGGCGATCTGCCGCAATGACTCGGGCAATTACCATTTCACGACGAGCCCTGACGGACGCACCTGGAGCGAAGGACGCGAGATGCCTTTCGTCACCAATGGAGGCAACTCAAAGCCGACCTTCGATAAGTTCGGCGATCTCTATTACCTCGGCTGGCAGGAAAGAACGCAGATCCACGGCGTTAGTCGCAGTGTCTTCAATGTCGACATATCCCGCGACGGGAAAACCTGGGAACGTAAGTATCGCTTCGAATCGACGAAGTCTTTTCAATACCCGACCTTTCGCGAGGACGAAGGAACGATCTGGCTCTGCGCGACCCAGGGCGACATCTCGGCAAGCCGCAAGGAGCGCATCATGTTCGGCAAACTGGAGGCGGTCGGGGCGTTCGCCGATCAGGCGGGGAAAACGCGCCAACCCATTCCGGCGCCTCCGATGGAGCCCGCGATCATGAAGACCGGCGTGAAGCTCTTCACCGATCGGGAGTATGTCCTCGAAGAAGCGCCCGAAGTCGTGATGGGCAAACCCTTTCTCCGCACGAGCATTGAAGCGACCGATGTTGTCGTGAAAAAGCCGGGACTGCTCTACGCGCTGACGCCGACGATCCGGCCGAAGGCGGCGAGTCAGGAGGAGCCTCTCAAGGCGGCCGGTTTTGTGAAAGTGGACGTGCCCGAGACGCAGTTTTTCCCCGGTGAGATCAACCGTGTCAGCCTTTACCAAAAGCAGGTCGCCAAGGGCGAGAAGCTGCGCTTCAAAAAGCTGGTCTTCCTCGTCATGGGTGAGGGGACGGAAGTGGCGGAGCGCCATCCCGAGCCGGCGAAGCCGTGGCAAGAGAACGCGGGGGAAGCTCTCTACAACGGCATTGTCCTGCCCGAGGTCTGGCCGCCGGATTATCTCGATCCGAAGTCCGCCGAGCCCATGCCAGTGCCTTATCTTGATCATCCGCCCGGGGTCATTCCCATCGAGGTGGGCCGGCAGCTTTTTGTTGATGATTTCCTGATTGAAGCGACCGACCTGAAACGCGTTTTTCATCAGGCGGAAAAATACGAGGGCAATCCGGTTTTCAAGGCCGAAACGACGGTGGAGAAAGAGCGTAACGAGGTCGTGTATCTCGGTCAGGGTGGTGTCTTCTATGATCCGGTCGAGGCGCTCTTCAAGATGTTCTACACCGCCGGCTGGCGCGGGCCGCTCGCGATGGCGACGAGTCCGGATTTGAAAACCTGGACGCGGCCCGATCTCGGTTTGCACGGAGGTAATATCCTCCTGCCCGAGGGCGCGGCCTGGGGCGCAGGGGATGGCAGGACGGCGGGCACCGACAACGCACTCTGGTATGACATCCACGCGACCGACCCGAAGGAGCGCATCAAATACCTGACCTGCTGGATGCACGTGCCGAAGGATCAGCAAGTGCCGGGCTTAACGCACAGCCTCCAGGTCTCCGATGGGAAGACCTGGTCGAAGCCCGTGCCCTGCAATGTGGCGGTCGGCGATTACGGCTCGATCCTTTACAACCCTTTCCGAGGCAAATGGGTCCAGAGTATCAAGAAAGACGGCCCGCGCGGACGGAGTCGTTATTACGTCGAGAGCGATCGTTTTCTCGACGGCGCCGATTGGTCGAGAGCGGTTTACTGGACCAATGCCGACCGCCTCGACTTGCCCGAGCCGGACGAGACGTATCCCGGACCACCCGCGCCTTCGCAGCTCTACAGTCTCGCCGCGGTTGCCTATGAGAGTGTCATGATCGGCATGCATCAAATCCATCGCGGACCCGATAACCGGATCTGCGATGAGGGCGGCTTTCCGAAGCTGACGGATCTGGAACTCGGATTCAGTCGGGACGGTTTCCATTGGGATCGTCCGGATCGGCGCGGGTTCATTCGCGGCGAACGGAAAGAAGGGGCCTGGGATCGTGCTTACCTCCACACGACGACGGGAGTTTTTGTGGTGCTCGATGAACAGCTCGTCTTTCCCTATTGCGCCTACTCCGGTGATGCGGGTGGAGGCAAAGGTGACATCTACGGCGGAGC
>DIVG01000006.1:0-81813 GCA_002422425.1 Akkermansiaceae bacterium UBA6138
TTGGCCACGGTGAAGGTTTTCCCCGAACCGGTCACCCCGAGCAGGGTCTGGTGATGGTTGCCGGCGAGGAGGGACTTCGTGAGCTTGGCGATGGCCTGCTCCTGATCGCCCTGGGGCTTGAATTCTGAACTGACTCGAAACAAAGACATACGCGTCCCTGTTATACGACATGGTTCGGCCTCAGGCGAAAAGAAACGCCTTCTTTGGGGGAATCAGTGAATCGACCCGAAGCGGGCAACATGCCGCGTCGGAGCCGGGCGAGGGATACCGGGGGCAAGTCTCTCAGGCCTCGGCCTCTTTGGTCTCCACGCCGATCTTGCCTTCGATAATCTCGGTGAGAGCGATATCAGCGGCACCCATGCGGTGGTCAATCTTGACGAGGGGGGAACGTCCCATGTTTAACTGTTTCACCCGCGTGGAGACGAGGTTGATCAGGACGGGGGGTTCGGGGATCACTTTAGATGCCGCTACGACTAGGTCACTTCTCATATTGATGGGGCGTTTTCCTGATGACGAGGGTTTCGATGCGTTAGCCCCTTCGGGGAACGCCACGATGTTCGATGCGTCTTCTGACATGGGCTTAGGGTCGGGTCAATCAGGGGAAAACACGGGCGGTTGGATAAAAAGCCAATGCCAGCCTCTGCGCTTAGCGCAAATTCTAAAAAATTCAACAAATTTGTTAAGCGATCTTCATAAAAAGACCTCTCACGGTCGTTCCCGGCGCTCAGACGCTCTCTCGACGTTTAGCGCGTGACATTCGCAACCAAGCCGGGGAAATCAGGCAAGGTCTTTGATGGTGCCGACGCATGATTGAGTCGGGCCATTCCAGGCAACAAGGCGAAGAGAGGCAAATAATCAGCGGCGTTTCCGCTTGGTGTGGCGATCACCCTTTTCTCCGGGCATTTTCGTGCGGCTGCCGGGACCGGATGGCATTCCCCCGTTCTTTTTTGCCTCCTGCGCGGCGGCGGCCTGCTCCTGCATACGCTGCATGAAACCTTTTTTACCGGAAGGAGCCTTCCTCGTGAGCTCGGGTTCCGGCATCTTATTCAACAGCCAGGTCTGGAGAATCGAAAAGGCGTTTGAGGTCGTCCAGTAGAGGGAAAGGGCGGCGGCAAAGTTGTAACAAATCACGATGAAGATCAGCGGCATCAGCATGAAGATCATCTGCTGCGTTTTGTCGCCGGTCTTGGGGGTTATCGCGATCTGGATAAAGCTGGTGACCCCCATGAGAATCGGCAGGGGATTGATGTCGATCCCGGCAATCGTGAAGAGGGTGTCCGGCATCGAAAGGTCAGTGACCCAAAGGAAGGATTCGTGCCTCAGTTCGACCGCGCTCCAGAGCATGCGGTAAAACGCGAGAAAGACCGGCAACTGGATGAACATGGGGAGACAACCACCGAGCGGATTGATGCCGTAAGTGCTATACAGCTTCATCGTTTCCTCGTTCATTTTCTGAGGATTGTCCCCATGCTTCTCCTTGATCTCTTTCATCAGAGGAGTCAGCTTCGACATGCGCTTCATGCTGCGCGCCGACTTTGCGTATACCGGCCAAATGATGAGACGGATCAGAATCGTGATGAGGATGATCGCGAGGCCGAACCCGCCGACCCAGCCCTTGATCGCGACGAGTCCGGTGATGAGGAGAGAGGCAATGGGTTTGATCGCCCAGCCGAAAAGCCAGCCGAAGATCGGCACCTCGTCGTAATGCATGACCCGCTGACGGCGGTCGCCGAGCCCCTTGAGGCGGGAGAATTCCTTGGGGCCGAGGTAGATGTCGAAAGTCAGCGTTTCGGTCGCGCCCGGGGCGATCGTGCCGCCCGGCAGCCCGATCGCCGCTTCGGCGGCAAACATGCGTTTTTTCTCCGAAGCGGTTCTATCGCCTTCGACGATAACGGGGAAACGGCTCGTCCAGACCTCGCCCTCATAAAGCATGCCGGGCTTCACGATGGTAGTGAAGAACTGGTCGTTGACCCCGGCCCAGTGGAGCTCTTTCAGCGGGAAACGATCAAAGGGAATCTCGTCCTTGCCAAAGATCCCCAGCACCTTTTTGCCGCCAAAATGATCGACCGTTTTGTATTCAAAGTCACCGTCCTTACCCATCCAGTAGCTCCCGATCTGGATGGACCATTCGTTAAGGTGGAGCGGCGCGGCCGAGCCGGCATAGAGGTAGCGGGTGCCGGGACTGAGAGGAGCGGCGGTGGGGTTGGTCGTGGCGAGCTCGACGTTCACCTCGTAGGGATCTTCGCCTTCCCCGGGGAGGCTGATCGTTTTGCGCAAGGTAAAACCCTCGGCCGATGTCCTTTCATAAGTAACGGCAGTGCCGGATTTGGACATTACGGTCCAGTTGACCATATCGAACTCCCTGGGGGCGGGGGAAAGAGTGCCGATCCCGTGGATCCCGTTCTCGTTGATCGTGATGACGGCGGATTTGTCACCGAGATGTCGGGGATGTTTTTTCATCTCCGCCGTCTGGATCGAAGCCCCCTGGTTGGTCAGGTGGAGGCGGATGTAGTCGTTCTCGAGGACCGTCTTTTCGAGGGCCGGGGCGTTGGCGGCCTGAGGAGCGGCGCTGGTTTCGAGAACTGTGGCGGCCGCCGTCGTCTCACTCGCCGGGGCAACGGCAGCGACGGGCGCGGGCCGTTCCGCCGCGATGCGGGCGGCTTCTTTAGCGTTCCACCATCCCCAGCCGAAGAGCAGGGTGAGGCAGACGAGAACGCCAATCCATGAGGTACGATCCATGTTTTTCACGAGCGGGGGTCTTCTATTGATTCGGTGGAGTCGGAAATTTTGGCGCGGTCAAGGTCGCACCTGCGGCACCCTACATAAGCAGCCTCAGGGTGTTTCGCCACATATTCTTCCCATCCGGGGGGCGGGTCGTGGCCCTGTCCGCCAAAGGGATTGCATCGGAGGATACGCCAAATACCGAGTGAGGCTCCCTTGAGCACCCCGTGCACCGTCACGGCGTCGATAAAATACTGCGAGCAGGTAGGGAAATAGCGGCATCCTGCGAGCGGTCCGGCAATGAAGTGGAGGGGCGGAGAAATGACGACCTGGTAGACCCGGACGAAGAATATGAGGAGTTTTCTCATCGCTCATCGTCGGGCCACTCATCGCTCTTTCGTTCGGTCAGCGGAACGCGGCGCAACATCCACTTCCATTCTTTTTCCAATTGCTCCGAGGTCGCTGCCGCGGCGGCACCCCTCGCGATGAGGACTATCCAGTGCGGGTTGAGGACGCGTTCACCAGTTCGCTGGATGATTGCCCGCAGCCTCCGACGCACCCTGTTACGAACGACAGCGTCTCCCAATCTCTTTGTGGTGATGAGGCCAAGGCGAAAGGGTTCCGTCAAATTTTCGTCCGCCATATATCCCAAAACAAGGAACTTACCCCGGATCGACTGACCCGAAGCACGGACCCGCTGGAAATCCGCCCGCCTGGTAATCCTCCTGGAGCGGGGGAGTTTCATGACCCGGAGACCGGGAAAAAGGCGCGAGCGACGGCAGCGATAGCCTCCGAAAAGACCGGATTACCTGCCGTGCTGGACAGTGTGACGCTTGTAGTGGATCTCCGCTCCCTTGGGAATGAGGCGCTTACGCCCTTTTTGGCGGCGGCGCTTGATCAGGTCACGACCGGCTTTTGTTGCCATGCGGGCACGGAAGCCGTGCTGGCTTTTGCGGGTACGCTTCGATGGTTGATAGGTCCGTTTCATCTGTTCCGATTAAAAAATGTCTTACTTCTCAAAAACGCGGCACCCGAATTACTTCACCATGCGCATGATCCCTCGAAAAACCCGTGTCCGGTCTCTCTGGCTGAAAAACGGCCTGAAGGGCTACAAAGATAAGTTCCGGATCGGAAATGTCAACGGGACATCTGCAGCAGGCTCAGTCGCCCTCATTCGAGTCGCTCAAGTTGGCCGATGCCATACTGAATAAGTTGCTGGTTGATGAGGCGGGAGGCTCGATCATCGACGTAGATCACCTTCGGATAGTCTCCGAACTCGATCGTATGGAGGCCGTCGGCCGGCACGGCGGTGAAAGCGGCGGCGAGATCTTTGATATTTCTGATAAAGGTCCCGTTCACCTGTGTCACAATTACTGAGTTAATGCCCTCGTAGCCGAGGGTACTGGGAGTTTTGAGGACATTACTTAGGAAAACAAGCTTTTCGCGGCCCTCTTCTTCGAGCGGATGAGGATTGGCGTTGGCGTGGACGAGCTTAAAAGGGGCCCGAGTGGTCCAGTCTTCGCCCCAGCTCTCGAGGTAGGGAAGGGTCAGTTCCTGAAAAATAAGGCCGCCGAAAATCAGGTATTTCGGCCCCCGGTCGAACATGTAGGGGTCGATGAGGTAGTCGGTCGCCGGCTTCCGGGAAAGCTCGACTTCGACGGTCATGGGCTCCTTGTCGCGAATGATCTCAAGATTGATCTTTTCGCCAACAGTGGCGCCACCCCGGACGAGGTGGGAAAAGCTCAGCTTCCCGTAGTCCGGATGAGTGTAGTTGCCGCGCGAGTCGATTGGCCGCCCCGCAATGGAAAGGATCACGTCGCCGTCTTTGATCCCCGCTCTGTCCGCGGACCCACCCTTGGCCAGTTCGCGAACGAAGATACCGCCTTCCCGGCTCGCAATGCCGGTGAACTCGCGGAAGGTCTCGTCGAGAGTCTGGGCGAATCCGATTCCGAGATTCGGAAATCCCTGGTAGTCCCCATCATCAAGATCATCAAGGAACGCCTTGATGATCGGCGAAGGAAGAACGCCGGCAGTCTGCTCTTTGGAAGAGTAGCTCAAAAGCATGCCGGCAAGTTTCCCGTGTTTAACAACGGGGAGGGTGAAACTGTTGATCCTCGCCTGGAGTGACCCTTTGACCTGATAGAGGAGAAAGACCGATCCGGGAATAAAATAACGCCCCACGTCCACCCGGAGCACATCCACATCGGTGGACACGCCGTCGCCGTTATCTTCGACCTGCCAGACGTTGAGGGTGTCGCCCGCCCTCACCGAATCCTCGATTTCAAGGGGCTGGAGCCCCTCAAAGACCCGCGAATTGCTATCGGCCGGCTCAAGCACCGCGAGATTGGCCTCATAGTCAATTCCGGCGATTTTCGCGGGAACACGAGCCCCGCTTGAGGGATGTTCAAGCTCTAGAAAAGTGGCATTAACGCACATTTCGGCGGTGACAAGAACACGATTACCGGCCAGAACAGCTCCGAGACCACGGCGCGGAGTAGGGGCCCCTTTTTCCCAGGGCCTCAGAAAGGAATAGTCCTGAAGGGTGGCGTTAACCCGCACGATGGATTTTTCAGGGCTGGACTTCTGGGCTGTCGCGCCGGGCACTAGCAGGGTAGCGACAGTCGCGAGCGCAAGGGTGGCGAGGGGGAGTCTGATAGGTGACATCGATAGTGGGCAGGGAAGAAGATGGAGGGAAGGGTTCTGACAGTCCGGTCTCAAGCAGCTTTTTTGGCGGGCGGAGACTCTTTCGAGGGTTCTTCCGCCTCTTTTGGGAGAGATCCCTTTACGGGCGTCCCCACATCATCCGCCCCAGGTTCGCCTTCGCGCTTGATGAGGCCTTCGCCTTCCAGCTCGAGGATTTCAGGTCGCTCAATAAAATGGTCGGAACTCACGTTGTATTGGGCCATTATGCGATCGTGGGCAAGGAGGGCGTCCTCACGTTTGAGAACAAGGGGCCGCTTTTCGCCTTCGAGGCGGATAACGTGGTAACTCTCGTTGCCTTCCTCATGAAAATCACCATTGAAGGCATCGTGGACATCCTGGAGCAAGGTGATTTTTTTCCCGTTGATCGAGTCAATGACCCGGTGGACAAAACTCTGCAGGTGCGTGTTGGTCGAGTCGGGCAGAACCTCGGTGAGAACGATGACCTGGGGTCTTTCACGGTAGATTTCATCCTGGCCGAAGAAGCTGTAGAAATAGCGGGTCCTGAGGTCGGTGATATTGTGTGCCGCCATCATGTTGCGGTCGAGAGGCTGGAACTGAAGCCCTGCAAAAAGAACGAAATTCGGCCGCTTGTCATATTGCACTGCCTGGATGAGGTAGGGAATGAACCGCTTCAACGTGATCGTAATCTCTTCGCGCGCGCCATCGCGCCAGACTTCGAGATCGACAGTGTCGCCGGCGAATTTCCGCTCGATGATCTCGTTGAGATCGACCCGTTCGTCATCGATCTCAATAAACCCGTCCGAGGCGATCGGATGGCCGTCGATGGAGAGGAGGACATCTTTTGTCTTCAGGACGCCGCCGGCCGAGCCTGCCGCGTCCGCATCCGCAACCATCACGCCAATCCCGTCATTGGGGAGACCGAGGGCGCGCCGCTGCGCGGGGTTGAGGATGTTGAGCACGCTTGTGGCCATGTCGACATAGTGATCGTAGTCGCCGTCCTCGACATCTTTCAGAAATCGTGCGATTACGGGCACGGGAATCATGTAGCCGGTGTTCTGGGCGACATCGCCGCTGTAGCCCTGGAAGGCGACACCGACGACCTGATTGTTCTGGAGCACCGGACCGCCCGAGTTCCCCGGGTTGATCGCCGCGTCGATCTGGATGGCGAGGTGATTGTCGACCCCGGAGTGGCTGTAGGCGCGAAAGTCGATTCGAGATACAATCCCGCGGGTCACCGAGATGCGATCACCGCCGATGGGGTAGCCGACGGCAATCACGGTGGTATTAAGTTTGGGAGTGCCCCCAATGAAGAGAGGCTGCACGCCCCTGAACCCTGTCTCAAAGTCGAGCTCGGACTCGAGTTCCAGCATCGCGAGGTCGCAGTCGTGGGCGACAAAAAGGACGCGGGCCTGGTAGGGCTTGGGATCATTGACCTTCTTGATGTAAATGAGGCGGCTGTCGCTCACCACGTGAGCGTTGGTGACAAAGCGGTTCGGTCCGACAAGGAAGCCGGTGCCGTTGCCGCTGCCCATGCCGCCTACGTTCCATGGAACGCGGTAATTCGGCTGTTTCGTATCGACCTCAACCCGGACGATAGCATCGAACTCGATTTCCGAAAGATCCGTCTGAACGGACTCGGGCGGCGGGATATCGACAACGCTCGCAGTCGGGGCGGCAGGGGCGGCGAGAAGCGGACCCACCCGGGGGCTTTGCTGGGCAGGGAGATTTCCTGCGACGAAGCAAAGGAAAAGTCCGAAGAAGGGGAGCGCCCGGAAGAGGGGAAGACGTGGCGATTTCATGAAAAAGTCTCCCGTTGCAGGTGCTCAAGGCGGCACGCTCCACCGGGTAGGGGCAAAAGTGTAGAGTTTTGAGGGGGAAAGTCAACGCTCGCGGCACCCTCATTCAGGCTCGGGGACGATGATCCCGGCGGATTCGGAGGGGTTCCCCGCCTTCGCCGCAGCGACCCCGTGAAGGAGCTTGGCTGCCGATTTCGCCGCCGTGAACCACTCTATTCCCCTCCGGTTCGGGTTCTGCGCCCGGAGCTTCAGGTGTCAGAATTTTCCGTTTGCGGTCAAAAGACGGGACCGGATCGGCTAAAACTTTCCTATTTTTTGTTTTGGGATTTTTCAAGCGGCTCCTAAGTTCACGCTTGCACGAAGCGATGGCAGGAGAAGAGAAAGACAGCGGGGCCGTGAAAATGACGCCCATGATGGTGCAATACCAGGCGATGCGGCGCGAGCTCCCTGAAGACGTCCTTCTGCTCTTCCGTCTCGGTGACTTCTACGAGATGTTCTTTGAAGACGCAAAAATCGCCTCGCCCATCCTCAATGTTGCGCTCACCAAACGAAACGGCATTCCCATGTGCGGGGTGCCTCACCACGCCGCCGAGGGCTACCTGGCAAAACTCATCCGCGCTGGCAAACGCGTCGCCCTCGCCGAGCAGACGACCGAACCGCAGCCGGGGAAAATCGTCGAGCGGGCCATCAGTCAGATCATCAGCGCGGGCACGATCGACGATCTCAATCTTCTCGACTCGTCGCGGTCGAACTACCTCGCCGCCGTCTTCCGGGCCAAGGGGCGCTATGGACTGGCCTACATCGAGCATACCACCGGAGAGTTCCGGCTTACGGAATTCCAGGACCATGCCGCGCTCAATGACGAACTCGTGAGGTTGCGCCCGGGCGAGTTGCTCTATTCCGAAGAGCAGGCCGAGGCCTTCGACCTGCTGCCGAACTCGCAGCGCTACGATGCCTACCCTTTCCTCGTTGATCAGGCCGAATACACCCTGAAGCAGCATTTCAAAGTGCAGTCGCTCGACGGCTACGGCTGCGCCGGGATGCTCCCGGGGATCGGGGCGGCCGGGGCTATCCTTCACTATGTCGAGACCCAGTTGCGACGTAGCGTCAGCCACTTGCGCACCCTCCAGGCCTACCGCACCGAGAGTTACGTTCTTATCGATGCCTCCAGTCAGGCGAATCTCGACCTCGTCTCAAGCCGGTCGGGCGGAGTGAAGGCTTCGCTCCTTGGGGCGATCGACCGCACTTCCACCCCAATGGGGGCAAGGAAACTGCGTCACTGGGTTCTCCATCCCATCCGCGATCTCGGCGCGCTCGTGGCGCGCCAGGACATGGTCGAGGCGCTCATGCGCGAGCCTTTTTTGCTGAACACCCTGCGTCGCGACTTCAGCGAAGTCCGCGATATCGAGCGCACCGCGAGCCGGCTCAGCCAGGGATCGGGCAACGCCCGTGATCTGAAGTCGCTCGAGCTGTCGCTGCGCAAAGTGCCCGATGTCCGCGAGCATCTCGCCGCCCTCGCCGGGGGAGCCCTCGCCGGAGAACTGGGACGGCGTCTCGGAGACTTCGGTGAGCTGGTGGATTTATTAGGCAAGGCCATTGCCGATGAGCCGCCCGCCTCACTGAAAGACGGTGGCATCTTCGCCGACGGCTACAGCGAGACGATCGACGAGCTGCGACGAGCCACGACCGAGGGGAAAAAGTGGGTCGCCGATCTCCAGGCCCGCGAACAGGCGCGCACCGGGATCGCCTCGCTGAAGATCAAGTACAACGCGGTCTTCGGTTACTTCATCGAGATCACGAACAGTCACCTCGAAAAGACCCCGCCCGAATACACCCGCAAGCAGACCATGAGCAATGCCGAGCGTTTCATCACGCCCGAGCTCAAGGAGGTCGAAAACAAAATCCTCGGGGCCGACGAACGACTCCGCGCCCTCGAGTATCAGGAGTTCCTCAATCTCCGCGAGAGCGTCCTCGAACATCTCGAGGCCATCCAGACGACGGCAGCCGCCCTTGCCGAGATCGACGTCCTCGCCGCTTTCGCCGAGACCGCCCGTCTCTATGGCTACTGCCGCCCCTTTCTCAACGAGACCCGCAGCCTCGTCATCCGGAATGGACGCCACCCCGTCCTCGACCAGAATATCGGGGAAGAGAAATTTGTCCCCAACGACACCGGCATGGACGCCGAGGTGAACCGCTTCATGCTCATCACCGGTCCCAACATGGCCGGGAAATCGACCTACATCCGGCAAGTTGCCCTCATCACCCTGATGGCCCAAATCGGCAGTTTTGTGCCGGCTGAGAACGCCGAGATCGGACTCGTCGATCGCATCTTCACCCGTGTCGGAGCGAGTGACGACATCGCCAAAGGCCAGTCCACCTTCATGGTCGAGATGACCGAGACCGCTCTCATCGCGAACCATGCGACCGAGCAGAGCCTCGTCATCCTCGACGAGATCGGACGCGGCACCGCCACCTATGACGGGCTCTCAATCGCCTGGAGCGTCGCCGAACACCTCCACGATCAGGTGCGCTGCCGCACCCTCTTCGCGACGCACTATCACGAGCTGACTCAGCTCGCCGACTCGCGTCCCGCCCTCAATAATTATAACATCGCCGTCCGCGAGTGGAACGAGCAGATCATCTTCCTGCGCCAGATCATTCCCGGGGCGGCGGATAAAAGCTATGGGATTCAGGTCGCCCGACTCGCCGGTCTGCCCGACTCGATCATCGCCCGGGCGAGGGAAATTCTGCGCGGCCTCGAAAACATGACCGAAACGTCTGCCGCGACACCAGCCATCGCCTTCGAGAGCACCCCGAAAAAACACAACCCCGCCCGGCCAGGGGGAAAACCAGGCGAGGACCCCCCGGGGGAATTACAGATGCTCTTGTTCAGTTAGTCATCCCCGGCAACCCCGCCTCCCTGTAAAATCAACGGCAATAAAGCAGGAGGCGCGACCTGCGGCATCCGGTGGCCATTTTCACTGAAAAATGACCCCGGCCACAGTCACAAGTCGAATTGAAATCGTAGGATTAGGCGTTGTGAAACTTGATTAAATGAACCACTCGACCCCAGCCGTGAAGAACCCGTTTCAGGAAAGTGTGGCTCTGGCCATCGAGTCCGATCGGCGGGCACTGCTGGGGCATCACCTCTATCGGGAATTAGAGACGGTCGAACACCTCGCCGTGTTCATGGAGCACCACGTCTTTGCCGTATGGGACTTCATGTCACTGCTGAAGGCTCTGCAAGTCCGGCTGACCTGCGCCAGTGTCCCATGGCTCCCCGAGGGCGATGGGCGGGTGCGGCGGCTCGTCAATGAGATCGTGCTTGGCGAAGAGAGTGATACACTCCCGACGGGCGGAGCTTCGAGTCACTTTGAGCTTTACCTGCAGGCCATGCGGGAAGCAGGGGCGGACACAATGCGAGTTGAGGATTTTATCCGGCGACTGACCTTAGGAGAACCGTTGGCGTTGGCACTGGAGCGGGCGAACGCGCCTGAGGCGGTGAAGCCGTTCGTCATGAATACCTTTGAGGTGATCGAAGGCGGACGCCCGCATGAGATCGCTGCAGCCTTCACTTACGGTCGGGAGGATTTGATTCCGGAAATGTTCACACAGCTCGTGAAAGGCCTTGAGGCGCAGTTTCCGGGTAAGCTTGCCACACTCCGCTACTACCTTGATCGACATATCGAACTGGACGGTGACGAACATGGGGAGATGGGCAGAGAGATGGTGGAGCTGCTCTGCGAGCAGAACCCTTTGCGCGAGCAGGAGGCGACGGCGGCCGCGGTCGACGCTTTGCAGGCCAGGATCGAACTTTGGGAGGGCATCGCCCGCGTCTTGAAAAGCGCGAAGGAGTCCCTTCCTCATCGGCCCTGACTGAGCCTGAAGTCCCTCAGCTGTGTTTCTCGCAGGCAAAGAAGGCGGGGCTTTTTCCATCGCTTGCATGGAGTCGTCCTCTGCGCGAAGTCATGCTTTCTATGATCCCCCCGCCTGACGAATTTCCTGCCGCCCCGCCACCCCGCCTTGTGCGGTTGCCGGCGCTTTTCGAGGGGGTCGCCGAGGAGATCCTCACCCGCTTCGGCACGTTCGCGGGGACACGGCTGGGCCGGGACTACTATCTCATCCGCGAGTCAAGCCCGTCATCGATTCGTGAGTCCGGGGCTTCGCTCTACGTGCGGTGGCAACTGCCGATGGAGCACACCTGGCCCTGTCATCCCCGAAAAATGGAGGGTTTCATCGAAAAGGCGGCTCAGACTCTGCTGCGCAAGTTCGGGGATCGCAAACCGCAGGGCATCTTCATCGGAACCCTTCATCCGACGTCGCCGGATCGCTATTTCAAAACGCTCGCCTCGAACCTGCGGGGACGAGTCCTCCAGCTTTTCCCGAATCTCCCCGTGGCTGCGGTCGAAGATCAGGACCCGCAGGCGGAGACACTCTTCTGCCTCGTCGGAAAAGAGGGGCTCTACTGCGGCATGGCGACGCCGCGGGAGGCAAACGGCTTTTACCCCGGCGGAAGCAAATACATCGATCAGGATGCCCCCGACACCATCAGCCGTGCCGGAGCCAAGATCGCCGAGGCGTTGCACTACCTGCGGCTCCACTGTCCGGCTTTACCCGAGGGCGCTCACTGGCTCGAACTCGGGGCCTGTCCCGGAGGCATGACGTCGGAGCTCCTCGCCCGCGGGCTGCACGTCACCGCGATCGACCGGTCTCCGCTTGACGCGAGGCTGAACGGCCGCCCCGGTCTGAGATTCGTCCGCGCCGATGTCTCCGATTTCCCTGTCGGAACCCCATCGAGCTACGATGCCCTCCTTTGCGACATGAACGGTCCGCCCGAAGACTCGATCGCTCAGGTCATCCGGCTTTCGCCTTCGTTGAAAAAAGGCGGACTCATCATCTTCACCCTGAAAGTGCCGCGGATCGAGACGGTCGACGGCCCTCTCGCCTGGTACCGGCTCATTCTCGCGACGGCGGAGAAAGCGGGGCTGCGTCTCCTCGCGAAGACGCACCTCACCTACAACCGCCACGAGTTCACGCTCTTTTTCGAGACTTGAATCACGCGAGCAACTCCTTCGCTTTCGCGAGGATCGCTTCCGCTTCCGACTCTCCGCCCGGCGCGGCACCGCGTGCCATCTCGGGTTTGCCGCCGCCCTTGCCGCCGGCGACGGCGAGGGATTCACGGACGATGTCGCCCGCGTTGAATCGGCTCGCCAAATCGGGATGGACGAGGACACCGAGATGGACCGATCCGTCGGCAACGACCGCCATGGCGACCGCTCCGCGGAAATGGCGTGACTTCACCGCGTTCATCGCCTCCTGGATCAGTTCGGCCGAGTCACCGGGGAGCAATCCCGCCCAGGTCTCGCCTTCGTAGCCGGTGAAGGTCTCTTCGCACCACTGCGAGGCGATTCCGGCGGCCGCTCCGGCCGAGGCTTTTTTGACCGATTTTTCCGCCTGCACGGCGGCAGCGCGGATCGCGTCGCGATGGGATTCGAACTGCTTCAAGTGAACGTTCGCACCGGGGAGGTCTCCCGAGGCGAGCGATTTTTCGATCATCTTGTGGAGGTTGTCGACCTCTTCGAGCTCGACATAGGATTTGCCGAGAGCTTTCAGTTTTGCGTTGGCGGCGGCGAGTTTCTCCGCGGCATCGGCGAAATCGCTTTCAACGGCGGCAGCTTCTTCGGCAATGAGCGCGGCGGCGGCGTCTCCGCAGACCGCCTCGATGCGGCGAATCCCGGCGGCGACGGCACCTTCACTCTTGATTTTGAAAAAGCCGATCTCACCGGTCGTGTCGACGTGAGTCCCGCCGCATAGCTCCATCGAGTAACCGTCGAAGGCTCCGCTCTTGCCGCCGATCTGGACAACGCGGACTTTTTCCCCGTATTTGTCGCCGAAGAACTGCATCACGTCGGGGTTGTTCTTCACCTCGGCATGGGGCACTTCGGAGACGCTCACCTTGTCGTTCGAAAGAATACATCCGTTCACCTCGGCCTCAATGCGATGGAGCTTGTCGGTGTCGAGTGCGGAAGAGTTGAAGTCGAAGCGGAGCCGGTCCGGCGCGACGAGCGAGCCCTGCTGGGTCGCGTCGGGGTTCACGAGCTGGTGGAGCGCCCAGTGGAAAAGGTGGGTCGCGGTATGGTGCTGCTCGATGCCGCGGCGACGTGCCGTGTCCACCTTGAGGGTGACGTTTGCGGTGTCTTTGTCAGGGAGCTTCGCAAGCTGGAGCACGGCCGCTTCGCCCACGCCGAGCACGGAGATGACGGGAATGCTCTCGCCGCCGGCAATGAGAACCCCGGTGTCGCCCTGCTGTCCGCCTTTTTCGATGTAGAAAGGGCTGCGATCCACGATCGCAAAGATACCGCTGCCGTTGTCGATCCAGTCCATGACCTCGGCTTCGGTTTCGTCCTTTTCATAACCGACGAACTCGGTCTTCACGTTCGTCTCGATCGAGACGGCTTCGATCACGGCGGTCGTGCGGCCTTCCGCTCCGGTGCTCTTGTGGGCATCGACGAGGCGGGCGACTTCGTCCTGATCGGTCGTGAGGGAGCGCTCGTCGAGGAGGAGCTGGGTCAGGTCGGTGGGAAAGCCGAAGGTCTCCCAGAGTTTCACGACGGTGTCGGCGGGGAATTTGGCTCCGTCAGCGACCTTCGCGGCGGCATCGTCGAACAGTTTCAGACCGCGGTCGAGGGTGCGGTTGAACTGCTCTTCCTCGGCCTTGAGGACGGCGGTGATTTTCTCCTGCCGGGTCGCGAGTTCGGGGAAGACGTCGCCGAATTCCGCGACGAGCACGGGGACGAGCTGGTGGAGGAAGGGATTCGTCGCGTCGAAGCCGAGGATACGGCCGAAGCGCACGGCGCGTCGCAGGATGTTGCGAATGACGTAGTTGCGACCGCCGTTGCCGGGCTCGATGCCGTCGGCGATGGAAAAGCTGACCGTGCGGATGTGGTCACCGATGACGCGGAAGGCGATGTCGATTTGCTCCTGCTCGGTGAGGCTGTGGCGTTTTCCGCCCTCGGGCACCGTCGAGGTGTAGGTTTTGCCGGTGAGGGCCGAGAGCTTCGCGAAGATGGGGGTGAAGACGTCGGTGTCGTAGTTCGAGGCGAGACGGGAGAAATCGGTGAACCCTTTCGTGCCCTGGATCACGGCACAGGCGCGCTCGAAGCCCATCCCCGTGTCGACGTGACAGGCCGGAAGAGGGCGGAAGGTGCCGTCCTCGTTCGCATTGAACTGGATGAAGACGAGGTTCCAGATCTCGATACAGCGGGCGTCGCTGCCGTTGACGAGGCTGCCCTTCGTGTCGCCTTCGGGGGTGAGGTCGATGTGAATCTCCGAACAGGGACCGCAGGGGCCGGTCTCGCCCATCATCCAGAAGTTGTCCTTGCGATTGCCGTTCACAATGTGAATGGCCGGATCGAGACCCGCCTTTTTAAAGATCGCCGCCCAGAGGTCGTAGGCCTCCTGATCAAATTCGGACGGATCGCCCTCGGACGGGGCATAGACTGTCGCGTAAAGTCGGCCCGGAGTGAGTCCCCAGCGCTCCGTGAGCAACTCCCAGGCCCAGTTGATCGCCTCGGCCTTGAAGTAGTTGCCGAAGCTCCAGTTTCCCAGCATCTCGAAGAGAGTGTGGTGATAAGTATCGTAGCCGACATCCTCGAGGTCATTGTGTTTGCCGCCGGCGCGGATGCACTTCTGCGTATCGGCCGCCCGCGGCGGATCATAGGGAGCGGCCTCGGTGCCGAGGAAATACGGAATAAACTGGTTCATCCCCGCGTTGGTAAACAACAGGTTGGGGGATGTCGGCATGAGGGAGGCAGAGGGCACAATAGTGTGCTGTTTTTCTTCGAAAAAATCGAGGAAGGACTGCCGGATTTCGCGTGAGGTCATAGCGCGGGGAGCTTAGCGCGCCCTTGCCAAGGCGCAAGTGGGCAAGCGGTCAAGTTCATAGGGCAAAGAACCAAACCGAAGCACACCAGGCCTTTTGAGGCCCGACCGGGATCCCGCTCCGCTTACTCCGCGAGCCCGAAAGCGGCATGAGTCACCTTGGCAGCCTCGTCGATTTGGTCTTCGGCGACGGTCACGGTGATTTTGATTTCGGAAGTGGAAATCATCTCGATATTGATTCCCGCCCCGGAGAGAGCCTTGAACATTTCGGCGGCGACTCCAGAGTGCGAGCGCATTCCGATACCGACGACACTGAGCTTGGCGATGCCATCCTGCGCCTCAAGAGTGACGCCTTCGCCGAGTTCGGAAAGGACCGGCCTAAGGGCGGCTTCCGCCTTGGTGACATCGTCCTTGTGGACAGTAAAAGAAATGTCGGTGATGCCCGTCTTCGAGACGTTTTGAACAATCATGTCAACGAGGATGTTCGCGGCGGCGACGGCCCCGAAGATCTTGCCGGCCGTACCGGGGAGGTCACGCACCCCGGCGATAGTTACTTTCGCCTGGGCTCGTTCCAGACTGACGCCGCGGATGACAACGGATTCCATGCTCATGGTTTCTTCTCTGACTAGGGTTCCGGGATTGTTGTTAAGACTGCTGCGGACTTCGAAACGGACCCCGAATTTCTTGGCAAACTCGACGGAGCGCGACTGCATCACCTTGGTGCCCGAGCTCGCCATCTCGAGGAGCTCGTCATAGCTGATCTCTTCGATCTTTTTCGCTTCGGGCACGACGCGGGGATCACAGGTGTAGACGCCGTCGACGTCGGTGAAAATCTGGCAAAGGTCGGCGTCGACCGCCGCGGCCATCGCGATCGCGGTGAGGTCGGAACCACCGCGTCCGAGAGTCGTGATCTTGCCGTCCACTGTTTTCCCCTGAAAGCCGGCGAGGATGACGATGTTGCCCTCGTCGAGGAGCGCGTGGACTCCGGCGGGGGAAATGTTGGAAATGCGGGCCTTCGTGTGGACGCCGTCGGTCTCGATCCCGGCCTGGGCCCCGGTGAGGGAGACGGCCTTGGCACCGAGAGCGTTCAGGGCCATCGCGGTGAGGGCGATGGTGGTCTGTTCGCCCGTTGCGAGGAGCACGTCCATCTCGCGCTCGGTGGGATACTTATCCTCGCCCGTGACCTGCTCGGCGAGCTCGATGAGACGGTTCGTGACCCCGGCCATGGCCGAGACGACGGCGATGACCTGATTCCCGGCATCACGCGTCTCAATGATCTTCCTAGCGACATTGATGATGCGCTCGGGGGTGCCGACTGAGGTGCCGCCGTATTTTTGGACGATGAGACTCACTGATTGCGGGGGTTCCGTAAAAATGAAGGGGGAGACTTATGCCTCATGAACCGGCTTTGTCCAACGCCGTTTCACCCCCGGAGGCGACACTTTCGCGAACCCACTGCGCGTAGCGCGCCGATCCGGACTCGGGGGTGAGCACAAGAATCTCGGGCACTTCGTAGGGATGATAGGTCTGGAGCCATGCTTCGAGCTCCACGAGCCGCTCCCGCGTCGTCTTGATCAGGGCGATGGCCTCGGCGTCGAGCTGCACCTCGCCCTGCCAGCGGAAGATGGATTCGACGCCGGGCAGCACGTTGACACAGGCGGCGAGTTGCGATTCGACCAATTGTGTGCCAATTTGTCTCGCAGTTTCGGCATCGGCGAAGGTCGTGATCAGGATGAGAATGTCCTCAAGGGTGCCGTTTTGTCTCTCGATCATGATTTTGGGGGAGGAATTTCCGACAAACATACATGAATCCCGGAATAATCGACAGATTGATTGACCGCCTCGACAAGCTCGAGCCCGAGGCGATTCAGCGCATCGTTCTGCAGATCGTGCAGGAGAAGGGGTTTCTCGAAAAGGTCTTCGAGGTGTTACGCGAGGGCATCATCGTGACAGGGGCGCGGGATTCGGTTCATTACATCAATCAGGCGGCCTGTGATTTTTTCGGTCTCGATCCGAAGGAGGCGATCCGCGGCAAAGTCTCGGCGCTCTTCCCGGGGATTGACTGGAGCGAGGTGACGGGAACCGGCGGCGTCGTCAATCGTGATCTCGTGGTGCGCTACCCCGAGCTGCGCTATCTCAATTTCTACATCGCTCCGCTCGCGAGTCAGAATGACGGTCCGTCGGACGACGGCCAGCTCGTCGGCTATGTCATCATCCTGCGCGACAACACGAGCACGCGGGAGCGGCAGATGAAGGAAATCGAGTCCGAGAAAATCGAGGCGGTGAAAAGCCTCGCCGCCGGCGTCGCCCACGAAATCGGGAATCCGCTGAACTCGCTCAACATCCATCTCCAGGTCGTCGAGCGGAAGGTGAAAAAGCAGGTCGATCCCGCCCTCGCGACAGAGCTGCTCGAGTCGCTCGAGATCGCCCGCAACGAGATCAAACGCCTCGATTTCATCGTCGAAAAGTTCCTCAACGCGGTGCGGCCCTCGCGTCCGAATCCGCAGACGACCGATCTCAACGATCTCATCAACGAAGCACTCACCTTCATCGGACCCGAGGTCGCGGACCGGCGCATCGCCGTGACGCTGGACCTGCAGGACGAGCTGCCGCTGCTCCACGTCGATCAGGATCAGTTGAAGCAGGTCTTCTACAACCTCATCCGCAACAGTTGCCAGGCGATGGGTTCGAGCGGGGAACTGACGATACGGACCGGCTGCAACGATGAAAACGTCTTCATCACCTTCGCCGACAACGGACCGGGAATCCCGCCCGATCAGGTCAGCCGCGTCTTTGAACCCTATTACACGACGAAGAAGACAGGGTCGGGTCTGGGCCTGCTCATCGTTCACCGCATCATCCACGACCACGGCGGCGAGGTGGAATTCAAGAGCCGTGAGGGCATCGGGACAGAGGTGAGCATTTTCCTCCCCCGCGCCGAACGGCTCATGCGATTCCTCCCGACAAAGTCGGACTCGAAGGTCATCGATGTTTAGCGGCGAGGCGCGCGGAGCCGCCGAGCTATTTAGCTATTTAGCTATTAGCTTTTAGCATTCTCCAAAACCAAATCGTTTCCACCCTAACTAGCTAAAAGCTAAAAGCTAACCAGCTTCCCCATGAATTTCACCGAACACACCATCCTTATCGTCGATGACGAAAAAAATACGAGGGACGGGCTCCGCCTCTCGCTTGAGGATGAATTCGACGTCTACGTCGCGGCAAACATCGCCGAGGCCGAAGAGGTGCTGAAGAACGAGTCGGTCGACGTCATGCTGACCGACCTGCGCCTCGGCGGGGAGAACGGGATGGATCTGATCACGCGCACGCTCGCGCGGGCGAAGGCGCCGGTCTGCATTCTCATGACCGCCTACGGTTCGGTCGATGTCGCGGTCGAGGCGATGAAAAAGGGCGCCTACGACTATGTCAGCAAGCCGCTCAACATCGACGAACTCGAGATCGTGATCAAACGCGCGATCCGCAGCCGCAAGGTCGAGGAGGAAATCGTCGCCCTGAAAGCCCAGGTCACGGAACGTTACGGCCTCGAGAACATCATCGGACGCTCCGCCGCGATGCAGCCCATCTTCGAAACGGTGCGCCAGGTCGCTCCGACACGGGCGACCGTGCTGATCGAGGGCGAGAGCGGGACGGGGAAAGAACTCGTGGGACGGGCCATCCATCATCTCAGCGGACGACCGCGGGCGAAGCTGGTCACGGTGCACTGCGCCGCGCTCAGCGAGCAACTCCTCGAGAGCGAACTCTTCGGTCACGAACGCGGGGCCTTCACCGGAGCACTCGAGCGGCGCATCGGACGCTTTGAAGAAGCCGACGGCGGCACCCTCTTCCTTGACGAGATCGGCGAAATCGATCTCAACACCCAGGTGAAACTACTCCGCGCCATTGGGGAACGCACCATCGAGCGACTGGGCTCTAACAAGCCGCTAAAGGTCGATGTCCGTGTCGTCGCCGCGACGAACAAGGACCTCAGCGAGATGGTCCGCGAGGGCACTTTCCGCGACGATCTTTTTTTCCGTCTCAACGTCGTCTCGCTGATGATGCCCCCGCTGCGGCAGCGCAAGGAGGACATCATTCTGCTCGTCGATGCCTTTCTCAGGGAGTTCACCGAAGAGAACGGTAAGCCGCCCATGGAGCTTACGACCGAGGCAATGCAGGCGCTCTACGACTACGACTGGCCGGGGAATGTCCGCGAGCTCCGCACCGTCATCGAGCATGGCGTCGTGATGTCGAACACCGCGAAGATCGGGGTGCGTCATCTCCCGCCCTTTCTCAAAGACGATTCGCTGCTTAACTTCCGTCAGACGGCGAAGGGGCAGATTTCCGCCGCCGCCCCGCCCGCGGCTGCCGCGAATATTTTCTCCGACGGTGATCTCAATCTCGGAAAGATGGAGGAAAAGATGATCCGCCTCGCCCTCGAACGCACCGCCGACAACCGCACCGAAGCGGCCCGGCTCCTCGGAATCTCGCGCCGCACGATGCAGCGCAAGCTTAAGGAGATGGGCCTGATCGACGAGTAAACGATACGCCGACCGCCCTGATCAGGCGCTCTCGTCGAGGTGGGTGAACTTTCGTTCGACAGCGGCAAAGAGATACGCCTTCAGCTCATCGCCTTCGAGTTTCTCGATCGATTCGTTGAGGAAGCCGAGGCTGATGATCTTGCGGGCATCGTCGGCGGGAATGCCGCGGGCCTGGAGGTAGAAGATCTCTTCGTCGCTGATCTGACCCGAGGTCGACCCGTGCGAGCATTTCACCTGATCGGCGTCGATCTCAAGACCTGGCATGGAGTTGGCTTCGGCTTCCTCGCTGCCGAGAAGGTTACGGCAAGTCTGGAACGAGTCGGTGTGGTGGGCACCGGGTTTCACGTGGATGAGCCCCGAGAAGATCGTGCGAGACTTGTTGTAGAGGGCGTTCTTGAAGAAGAGATCACTCGTGGTGTGCTGGGCTTCGTGCGACTGCAGGGTGCGCTGGTCGTATTCCTGAATGCCGTTGGCGAGGTTGGCGCTGAAGATCTGGCAATCGGCCCCGGTATCGGTCATGCGATTGAGCGACTCGTTCCGGACCCAGGCGGCCCCGAGATTGATGAAGCCGACTTTGACCGCAGCATCGCGTCCCGCGCGAGTGTTGTTGATCTGGACGTGCTTCGCACCATTGTCGCTGAGATTCTGGAGCGAGACATACTGGATCCTGCCTCCGCGATCGGCAGTGAGATCGACCACGCCGACAGTGAGGGTCTGCTCGGAGACAGTGATCGACTCGAAGACATCAACGACGGAAACCGCAGCGTTGTCCTCGGCAACCACGAGCGTATGGGGGAAGGTGAGCTGCCCCTCGCCTCCACTGAAGTGGTGGACAAGAATGGGTTTTTCACTGACGCAGCCTTTCGGGAAATGAACGAAAAGTCCGCTCAGGGTAGCGGCCCCGTGGAGCGCGGCGAACTTGTCTCCGCCGAGAGTCTGCGTCTCTTGAAGGAAATGGCCGCGAACGAGATCGCCGTGGGCGGCGAGCGCTTCATTCAACGGGAGACAGATCGCCCCGGCCGGAAGATCGACGATCTCAGAATGGATGAGGCGATTGTTGGCGAAAACAAAATGCGCCGCGAAGTCCGCCGGTCGATTTGCCGTGGCCCGTGCGATGAGACTCGCCGAATCCGACGCGGAAGCGGCGGAAGCGAGGTCGGCGAAGCGGATCATTTTCAAATCGGCAAAACGCCAGTGCTGATTCGTCCGCGTCGGGACGGGCAGCTCCTTAAAGCGCTCCCACGATTTTTCCTGAAGCTCGCGGTACCAGATTGGAGTCGCGGCATCGGATTCGGTCACCGGAGGGTTCGAAAGCCAGACTTCGGTCGGCTCGAGAGTGATCGTTTCCTCCATAGGCGTAAGGACAATAGACATCTGACTGGGAAAAAGTAGAGGGGAGAAGTAGAGTAGTGAAGAAGCCCGGGATCAGCCGACGCTGCCTTCCATTTCCATGTCAATGAGGCGCTTCAGCTCGACGCTGTACTCCATCGGGAACTCGCGGACAAGGTCGTTGACGAAGCCGTTCACACTGAGGCTCATCGCCTCGCCTTCACTGAGACCGCGCTGCTTCATGTAGAAGATCTGGTCTTCACTGACCTGGCTGACGCTGGCCTCGTGCTGAGTCGAATGTTGGTTGCCGCGCACGGTGATGGCCGGGTAGGTGTCGGTGCGGCTGCTCGAGTTGATGAGGAGGGCGTCGCACTCGGTGTTGTTCTTGCAGCCCTTGAGGTGCTTGGGAATGTGAACCTGACCGCGGTAGGTCGACTGGCCCGTGCCCACGGAAATGGACTTGGCGACGATGTTGGAGGTCGTCTCGTCGGCGGCGTGGATCATCTTTGCTCCGGTGTCTTGGTGCTGACCGTTGTTCGCGAGCGCGATCGAGATCACTTCGCCGCGGGCCTTGCGCCCTTTCATGATCACACCGGGATACTTCATCGTGAGACGCGACCCGATGTTGCAGTCGATCCAGCGGATCTCCGCGTTTTCATGGGCAAGACCGCGCTTGGTGACGAGGTTGAAGACGTTGTTCGACCAGTTTTGCACAGTGATATACTGGATCTTCGCGTCCTTCATCGCGACGAGTTCAACGACGGCGCTGTGGAGGGTCGCCGTCTCGAATTTTGGCGCGGTGCAGCCCTCCATGTAAGTGACCTCGGCGCCTTCGTCGACGATGATGAGGGTGCGCTCGAACTGGCCGAAGTTCTCCGCATTGATACGGAAGTATGCCTGAAGCGGGTGCTTCACCTTCAGGCCCGGCGGGACGTAGATGAAGCTGCCGCCGGAAAAGACGGCGCTGTTGAGAGCGGAGAATTTGTTGTCGCCGGTCGGAATGACCTTGCCAAACCACTTTCGGAAGATCTCGGGATGTTCGCGGAGTCCCTCGGTCGAATTGACGAAGATGACCCCCTCTTTGGTGAGCTCCTCCTTCACATTGGAGTAGGCCGCCTCGCTGTCGAACTGGGCCTCGACCCCGGCGAGATACTTGCGCTCTTTTTCGGGGATGCCGAGACGCTCGAACGTTTTTTTGACATCGTCAGGCACTTCGTCCCAGCTGCGGGTGGGAGCCTGACCTTTGGAGAGGTAATAACGGATATCGTTGAAGATGATGTTCTCGAGATCCTTGCTCGCCCAGTGGGTCGGCATGGGTTTGGCGAAAAAGATCTTGAGCGCCTTGTGACGGAACTCACGAATCCACTCGGCCTCTCCCTTGATGTTCGAGATGTAATCGACCGTCCCCTCGTTGAGACCGTAGCCCGCGTCGTGGGCATAGTCTTCGGGGTAGGAGAAGTTACCTTCATCCTGATCAATGTTGACCGCTTCGAGTGTTGCGCTGTCTGCCATGGTCGTGTTTTCCTTTACTAAAAATCAAAGTTTATCTCAGGCGGGGACGAGTTCCTTCGTGACCCAGTCGTAGCCTTTTTCCTCAAGCTCGAGGGCGAGATCCTTGCCGCCCGTCTTGATGATGCGTCCGTCGAACATCACATGGACGACGTCGGGGACGATGTAGTCGAGGAGCCGCTGGTAGTGGGTAATGATGAGGAAGCCCCGCTCGGGCGAACGCATCGTGTTGACCCCCTCGGCGACGACCTTGAGCGCGTCGATGTCGAGTCCGCTGTCAGTTTCATCGAGGACCGCATACTTCGGCTCGAGCATCATCATCTGGAGGATCTCGTTGCGCTTTTTCTCACCGCCCGAGAAGCCCTCGTTGACAGAGCGGCCGGTGAACTTGCGGTCCATCCCGAGTTCGTCCATTTTGAGATACATCTCCTTGTAGAAGGCAACCGCATCGACTTCCTCGCCTTTGGGGAGGCGGGCCTGGCGGGCGGCGCGGAGGAAGTTCGCGTTACTGACGCCGGGGATCTCGTGCGGGTACTGGAAGGCGAGGAAAAATCCGGCGCGCGAGCGCTCGTCGATCTCGAGTTCGAGGAGATTGATGTCATCGAGCATGACCGACCCCGCCGTAACAGTGTAATCCTCGTGCCCGGCCATGACTTTGGAGAGAGTCGACTTGCCCGACCCGTTCGGGCCCATGATGGCGTGGACTTCACCCTTCGGCACTTCGAGGGTGAGGCCTTTTAAAATCTCAATGCCATCGACGGTGGCGTGCAGGTTTTCAATTTTCAGGGACTGACTCATTTTTGGAAAAGGGGAAAGGGTTAGGATTCGGTCGCTTCGGGGCTGCAGTTAGGACAACGCCCACAGACGCCGCGCATCGCGACGTGCATCTCCTCGACGCGGCAGCCGGCGGGGAGAGACCAGACCGAAGCGGCGTCGGCACCGTTTTCAAGCCCGATGTCGAAGACGTTATTGCATCCCGTGCAGTAAAAATGGGCATGCGGCTGCAAGTTCGGGCAATAGCGGGAAGCTTCACGGTCGATGTTGACCTGCTTGATCGCCCCTGCCCCGGTGAGGGTCTCGAGGCAGTTGTAAACCGTAGCGAGCGAAATCGAGGGCATGCGCTCCTTCGCCGTCACAAAAACTTCCGAAGCGGTCGGGTGCTGCGGACCGAGGTCCGAGAGCACGTCGTAAACCACTTGACGCTGCTTCGTCATGCGAAGCCCGCCGAAGTCCTCGGTTGCCTTGGAAACTGTGCTCTCTTGCGCCATTAGTATCGGATACGCCACCAATATCGAAAAGGTTGTTTAGATCAAGAACTATTCTAAAAAAGGTGACTCCGCCCCTGAATCGTCCCTTTTTTCTGTTCCTCCCGCCCCATTCTCGCCTACCTTGACCTCATGCATCGCCCGTCCCTGAAATCTGCCGGCCTCCTCGCGCTGCTCTTTCTCACTGCCGTCGGGCTCTCTCAGGATAGATCCGACTTCGCGAGAACCACCTACTTCGGGATTCAGGACGGGCAAATGCCGCAGGATCCCCGCGAGTGGAGAGGAGGGCGCTACTATGATTTCCCGGACTGGAGTGTCAACCGCGAGCTTCCCAACGACGTCTTTACCTTTGCCCGACTCCGCTACAATTCCGGGACCTGGATGGGGCAGAGGGCGAAATGGCTCATCGACTACCCTGACAGCGAGCTCAATTTCTCCTACCGGCTCCAGCAACTCACTTCCCTGCAAGTCGATCCGAAAGGCGCCATCGTCGATATCGATGCCGAACAGATGCGGCATTATCCCTTCATTTACATGATCGAGCCGGGGGACATCTGGATCACGGATGAGGAGGCTCAAACGCTCCGCGACTACCTGCTGAACGGCGGCTTCATCATGGTTGATGACTTCTGGGGACACTACGAATGGAAAAACTTCGAGCGGGCCCTGCGCCAGATCTTCCCCGATCGCGAGTGGATCGAGCTCGAACTCGATCACCCCATTTTCCACATGGTCTTCAGCCTCGACATGAAGCCGCAAATCCCCGCCGTCGGCATGGCGATGATGGGCCGCGAGGAAGGTATCACCTACGAATGGAACAAGCCCGGCTCGGAGACGCCCCACTACCGCGCCATCCTCGACGACGCCGGACGCATCTGCATGATGATCTGTTTCAACACCGACCTCGGTGACGGATGGGAGGAGGAAGGGACCGATCCCTGGTATTTCCGGGAATTTTCCGAAAAATACGCTTACCCCCTCGGGATCAACATTGTTTTCTATGCGCTGACGCACTGAGGCGTAAACGCGAACGACCGCCGCAGGAGATGCACCGGGACGGCCGAGCGGAAAAAACAGACGACGGCTCAGGCGCCCGGTTTCGGCGGGAGCTTCGGCAGCGGAATCGTCGGCGCTCCGGGAGCGGGACGCTTCAACGGTATCGGCGCGGGGGCACCGGCAGGCGGGGCAGTGGGGAGCTTCGCGGGCTGGACCGCACCCGGACGCGGGGCCGTGACGGGGGCGACACCGGGAGGTCGGGGTGCGACAGGGGCACCGGGCGCACCGGGAGGTTTCGGCGGACCACCGGCGGGAGCGCCGGGGAGAGGCTGACGCGGCGCAAGCGGAACCGCCGCAGGACGCACGCCGCCCGGGGCGGGACCTCGTACCTGATCGAGCTTCACGGTGGAGGCGCCGACGACGGGCCCTCCCGGAAGAGGGACGGCAGCACGGGCTGCCGTGGCAACTGGGGCGGTCTTCGGTTGGGCGACGGCAACGGCAGCCTTGGGCGCGGCCTCGATCGAGGCAATGAGCTCCTCCATCGGCGTCGAATCGAGTACGACAGAAGGAACGAAATAGGCCGGGACCAGCGTGCCGAAAACGATCTTGTCCATGGGACTGAGGGCCACCCCCTCGGGTCCGACAGAGGCTCCATTGACCGTGGTCCCGTTCGTCGAGCCGCCGTCGGCGATAACGAAGGACTCGCCCGAGCGCCCGATGCTGCCGTGCTTCACCGAAACTTCGGCGACGAGAACCTGAAGACCGTTCTCAGGACTGCGACCGATCGTGACCGTGGCGTCGGTTAAGTCGTGACGGACGGGGGGTTCTTCGGGGAGGCATACAATAAGAGAGAAAGCTTGTGATGACATGGTCTCCAGTGTGGGAAAAAGAAAGACGCCTGTCAATCCGTTACGTTCTTTCAGCGGGCTTTCGGTTCGCTCACCGGAGGTCGAGCCAGGACCTGACCCCGTTCGTGATCGCACAATGGTCCTTCTCCCGAAAGGGCTCGTGCCGTGCGCCGGAGGCAAAAACGAGACTCTTTTCCGATCCCGGAAGGTGAGCGAAGAGGGCCTCAACATAATGAGGCGGACAAACCGCGTCCTCAGTGCCCTGGGTCACGAGAAAAGCAAGTTCGCCGGGGATGCCGGAAACGGCGGTGAGGAGCCCGCGCTCCGTCGCGAGGAGATCGGTCGCAAAACGCAGCGAGACGCGGTGGTGGCTCCCGTCCTTTTTCAAGGCCGCGTCAACGGACGGATCAAAGCCGGTGTGGTAACAGCTGCTCGGCTTCACCCCGGTGCTGAGGGTGAGCCTCGGAAAGCGGGCCGCGAGAAGCCGGGCCAGGGAGACTTTCAAAGCCGGCTGCCCGTGAGAAGGCACGAGCAAGGGCGAACTGATCCAGACCCAGCGCAGCCCCTCAAGCGGTTGCGCCAACCCGCCGAGCCAGTGCAGCACAAGAAAGGCACCCGTGGAGTGAGCAAAAATGCCGCAAAGGCGCAAGCCGAGGGCCTCAATGACCTCCTTCAGAAGTGCGCCGGACTCAATCACGCTCGGCATATCACCCCTCACTCCGTCAGACTCCCCGTTCCCGGGCCAGTCAAAACCGACGGCCCGATAGCCGGCGCCAGTGATGAGAGAGGCGGCCCAGTCATGCCGGGCAGAATGATCGCCAAGACCGTGAAGAATAAGAACACAGCCCTTCTCTCCTCCGGGAGGACACCATTCCCGAACACGCAATCGTATCCTGCCGGAGCCGACCCGAATAACGCGGTCGGCGATTTGAGTAATTGTCACCCGAACACTCTCGACGAGCCCGGAAAATATTCCAGTTGCAGATGAACTCTCCAGAGACTACATTCGCGGCCCTCTCATTGGGAGTATTTGCGCGGTTAGCTCAGGGGTAGAGCATCACCTTGACACGGTGGGGGTCACTGGTTCAAATCCAGTATCGCGCACCATCTTCCATGGCCATTCAATACGAGTCCCCTGTCTGCCTTGCGGTCCTGAATCCCAAAGGCAGGGATCCCTACCTCGACTATTCCCGCGGCCCCAACTCCTACCAGGGCGGAGTCCATGCGCCAATCAATTTCCACGCCTACGCCGCCGCCACCAACGGCGCGTTCTTTGATTCGACCGAAGATTTCATTAAGGTCCGCGATCGCTTCGATGCCGTCTTTGTCCTGATCCGGCGGCGCACCTGGATCACCCTGGAAGCGGTGCGAAAGCTGAAAAAGGCCGGCGTCACCGTCCTTGTGGCGTGGAAGGAGTGCAGCCACAACCAGATCTCCCGCCAGCTCAACTCGGTCAAGGCAGTGCGCGCCTACGGCGAGATCCTCGAACTCGCCGACGGGATCGTCTCGCCCACCCTTGCCTGGCCGCCGCGGGTCGGCTCGATCGATCAGAACCGGTTCTGGAAAAAGATGAAATTCATCCCGACACCCTACCCGGTCGATTTCCCCTCGTGGGATTTTTCAACTCCGGTGAACGAGCGATCCGGGATCCTCATCGGCACGCGCGAGTTCAAGACCGAGACACGCCATCACATTCAAGCGGTCACCCGGGCGGCCTCGCTCGCGCACGAGTTCAACATCCCCCGCGTCACCGTGATCAATTCGGACAAAATCAGAGGACTGCGGATCCTCCGGGAACTTGAGCGCGCCTTCCCGCCCGGCTGCCTCCGGATTCACGAAAAGCCCCTGCCCTACCCGGATTACCTGAAGCTACTCTCGTCCCACCGCTTCGTTTACCAAATGGATCACAGCGGAGTGCCGGGCCAGGTCGCCGGGGATTGCCTCCTTACACGAACGATCTGTATCGGCGGCAGCTCAACCATAGAAAAAATAGCTTTTTCCGACTTCAACGACGACGGCACTACCCCGATGGAAAGCCTCTGCGAACGCGTCGGGCAGATGTTGCACGACGACGGTCAATATCTCGCCGCGATCGACAAGTCGCAGAAGATCGCAAGGGAATCGCTGAGCTTCGAGGCCATCGCCCGCCAGCTGGGGACATGGCCCGGGGTCACCCGTCTGCCGTGAGGAGACCACTTGCGGCGATCACTTCTTCGGGGATGCCCGGGCCGACGAAGCGGGGAAACGGGTCGGTAATCTCCCGAATCCGTTTCTCGCCCCATCAGTAGAGCACCTCGAAAAGCTCGACATCAAACATCAAGGTCTGGTTCGGACCGATTTTCGGCGGAGCACCGCGAGCGCCATAAGCGAGGTGAGGCGGCACCGTAAACCGATACTTTGCCCCGACCTGCATCAGCGGGATGCCTTCGCGCCAGCCCGGGATGACCTGATTGAGCCCGAAAGTAGCAGGCTCGCCGCGTTGCACGCTACTGTCAAAAACCGTCCCGTCGGGGAGGTAGCCGTGGTAGTGGACCTTCACGCGGTTGTAGGAGGCGGGACGGGCACCGGTCCCGGGCCGCAGCACCTCATACTTCAGGCCTGAATAGGTCGTCTGCACTCCCGAAGGAACAGAAGCGCCGGGAGCCGGGGTCGGCGGCGATACGGCGGGGGTGGCCGCCCCTCTGTCGTTTGTATTGCAGCCGGTCAGAGCTGCGGCGGCAAAGAGACTAAAGGAAAATACGGCGACAGAGTTTGATTTCATGACAGCGGGGAAAGTGGCAGAGTCCTGGGCTTTTCGAAAGGAAAAAGGCGGGTTGAAATCGCAAATGTGGCTACAAAGAGAAATTGCGGCCGCAACGAGATGTCATTCCATTTGCTCCACGCTAGGGGGTCTTGCCCGCTTTTTCGGACTCAACTACCGGCTGCCGAAAAGCCGCGATGATGAGCAAAACCGCCGCGATGCAGATGCAGGAATCCGCCACATTGAACGAAGGAAAGTGGCCGCCTGTTGCGGGGAACAGTGCCCCGTAGAAAGGTGGCCGGAAGTCCAGGAAATCCACAACATACCCGCGCCCCGGGAGGAGCCGGTCGGTCAGGTTACCGAGGATGCCGCTGACAAGAAGAGAGGCGGCAACCTTCGAGAGGATGTCGGGAAAAGCTCCCTTGCGCCAGAGAATTGTGATCGCCGCCATCGCGATGACCCCGATCGCCCCGAAAAACCAGTTCGCGTGCTCGGCCCCGTTCATGATGCCGAAAGCCATGCCGGTATTGTGAACGCGCACGAGATTAAAAAATCCGGGGATAACCTCGATGACGCGGTGGGCGACGGGCTCGTTCACCGCGTCGGGAAAATTCGAGACGATGAGCCACTTCGTCCACTGATCGAGGACGTAGAGAGGCAGAGTCAGGGTAAGGAGGAACTTTCTCATGTGGCGAGAGGGGCGAGGGAGACAACAACATCGTCGCACCGCGAGCAGAGTCCACTCGCGGCGTTCAGAGTGAGAGAACGCCGGCAGCGCGGGCACTCCTCGTGCGTCGTCACCGCGACAGTGGCGCGGGCGGGACCATCAGTATCCTCGACCGAAACGCCCGAGACCATGAGGAACTCCAGCGCTTCTTCGGGAGCCTCGCTCAGGACCGCCCGGGCGGCATCGTCGACGGGGAGATGGAAGACGACCGCGGCACGCTCGCGCTTTTTGAACTCGTCGGCTTTGACCGCCGCATCGATCGCGACCTGGGCGAGATCGCGGAGGCGGGAAAGGTGCCCGATTTTCACCGTAGCCTCATCCGAGGCAAAGGCGGGATCGGCCTCGGGGAACAGCTCGAGGTGGACCGAGGTCTCGTGCCCGGCATACTCCCAGGCCTCGTCGGCGGTGTAGGCGAGAACGGGCGCGATGAGCTTCACAAGCCCTTCGAAGACCTGATGAATCGCCGTCTGCGAGGCCCTCCGGCGCGGGGATGCCACCGCATCGCAGTACATGCGATCCTTCGTGATATCGACGTAGAGCGCACTGAGGTCGACCGCGCAGAACTGGTTGAGCGTGTTGAAGACCTTGCGGAATTCGAAGGCGGCATAGGCCTCGCGGCACTCGGTCACGACCTGGTGAAAACGCTCGAGGATCCAGCGATCGAGCAAGGTCATCGCCTCGGATCCAACACCATCCTGCGCGATGTCGAAGTCATTCAGGTTCGCGAGGAGAATGCGCATGGTGTTGCGGAAGCGGCGATACGGCTCCGCGGTCTGCTTGAAGAGATCTTCGCCAAAGGGCACCTCGTTCTGCCAGTCAACACTGCTGACCCAGAGGCGGAGGATGTCCGCGCCGTATTTGTCGTAGAAATAGGCGGCATCGACCGGCTTGCCCGACTTCTTCGCCTCGGACTTGGAGATCTTTTTCTTATCCTGATCGACGACAAAGCCATGCGTCATGACCGCCTTGTAGGGTGCCTTGTCCCGCACTGCGACGCTGAGCATGAGGGAGCTCTGGAACCAGCCGCGATGCTGGTCGGTTGCTTCGAGATACAGGTCGGCCGGACAGCTCAGTTCGGGATGGCGATCCATCACCGCGACATGGCTCGAGCCCGAGTCGATCCAGACGTCGAGTGTGTCGGTGCAACGCTTCGTCCCGGTGGGGAGACCGAGAGCCTCGGCCCACCAGGCGTCGTCTTTTTCAAACCAGAGATTCGTCCCACCCGACTCGGTCAGGTCGGCCACCTTGCGGGCAAGGGCCGCGTCGATCATCGGCTCGGCCGTCTCGGCGTCGTAGAAAACGGGAAGCGGCACGCCCCAGGTGCGCTGACGCGAGATACACCAGTCAGGCCGCGACTCGACCGTTCCGAAAATGCGGTTGCGGCCCCAGTGCGGGAGCCAGCGGACCGAGTCGATCTCCTTCAGCGCGGTCTCGCGCAGGGCGTCGATGCGAATGAAAAACTGCGCTACCGAGCGAAAAATGATGGGGGTCTTCGACCTCCAGCAATGCGGGTAGCTGTGGAGGTAGTTCTCCTTGCCAATGAGCGCACCCCTGCCCGCAAGCAGCTTGATGATGGGCACGTTCGACTCGTGGACATGCTGTCCCACAAGAAAATCGACGCCGACCTCGTCGGTGAATTTCCCGAGATCATCGACCGGGGAAAGAAGACCGAGGCCGTTCTGCTGTCCGGCCAAGTAATCCTCGGAACCGTGTCCGGGAGCGATGTGAACCGCGCCGGTGCCGGTCTCGGTCGTGACGAAGTCCGCAAGGATCAGGCGCGAAGTCCGATCGAGAAAAGGATGCTGTGCCTCGGCGCCCTCGAGCTCAGCCCCTTTGAACTCGATCATTTCTCCCGCAGGGAGAAAGCCCGTCTTCTGGCCGAAGGTCTCGACGAGGTCTTTCACCACGACGAGGTTCTCCGTCACGCCCTTTTCCGCGTGGGTGAAATCGCCCCGCACGTAGGTGAAGAGCGGATGCACCGCGATCCCGAGGTTCGCCGGGAGTGTCCACGGCGTCGTCGTCCAGATCACCATCGAGGTTTTGCCGGCGAGACCGCCGGTGACGAGGGGAAATTTCACGAAGATCGCTGGATCTTTCACATCCATGTACTCGACTTCGGCCTCGGCCAGAGCGGTCTGGGCGCCGTAGCTCCACTGCACCGGTTTCTGGCTCTGGTAGACGAGTCCTTTTTCCACCAGCGTCGCGAAGACCCGGATGA
Source organism: Akkermansiaceae bacterium UBA6138 (assembly GCA_002422425.1). GTDB lineage: Bacteria > Verrucomicrobiota > Verrucomicrobiia > Verrucomicrobiales > DEV007 > Arctic95D-9. The sequence goes on from DIVG01000006.1 coordinate 31,227, forward strand.
TGTCGGACTCATATTCGGGCGAGAGCGTGAGGTAGGGATTTTCCCAGTCTCCGAGGACACCGAGACGGCGGAAGGAATTCCGCTGGATGTCGATGTAGTCGCGGGCAAAGGCCTCGGAACGGCGGCGGATCTCCGGGGCATCGAGACCGCGGGTTTCTTTGACGACCTTGAACTCGATCGGGAGACCGTGGCAGTCCCAGCCCGGGATGTAAGGGCATTCGTAGCCCGCCATCGTCTTGCTTTTCAGGACGAGATCCTTCAGCACCTTGTTCAGAGCCGTGCCCATGTGGACATCGCCGTTGGCGAAGGGAGGCCCGTCGTGGAGGATGTAGCGGGGCGCTCCCTCACTCTTCCGCTTTTTGATGATCTCAAAATAAAGCGAATCACGCTCCCATTTTTCGAGACGGGCAGGCTCCCGCGTCACGAGATCGCCCCGCATGGGGAACTCGGTGTCGGGAAGATTAAGGGTCGCTTTGTAGCTGGTGGAGCCGTCAGGGTCGCTCATAAGTCTGGCAGAAATCGAAAGGCGGCAAGCGTAGCACCCGCACCGATACGGGTCAAAGGCGAAGCGCGGCCACCGAGAATACGCCGAGCCTTACCTTGACGCCATCCCGCCAAAGGCTAGAATCGCTGCTCGGAGCCGCCCCGAACCCCACTATTTATCATCTCTGTCCATGAGCGAATACCAGCCCAATCTGAAAGAAGCCGCCGAACTCGCCGAGATCAATCGCCTCACCTTCGCGAAGCGCCTCGGATACTACGCCAAAAAATCCGGACCGGGCTGGCTCCAGGCCGCGATCACCCTCGGGGGCGGTTCGCTCGCCAGCGCCCTCTTCCTCGGCGTCATTCTCAACTACCACCTCATGTGGCTGCAACCCCTCGCCATGATCCTCGGGGTCGTGATGCTTTGCGCCATTTCCTATGTCACCCTCTCGAGCCAGCGCCGTCCCTTCGAGTCGGTCAAAACCTTCGTCAGTCCGGTCCTTGCCTGGGGCTGGCTGATCGGAGCGATGCTCGCGAACATGGTCTGGTGCCTGCCGCAGTTCGCCCTCGGCACCGGCGCCGTGCAGCAGAACCTCATCCCCTCCCTAGAGGGTTCCGCCGGGGCGACCTGGGGTGTCGGCGCCGTGCTCTTTCTCTGCTCGGCACTCGCCGTGCGCGCTTACGATTCCGGTGGCAATGGCGTCAAAGTCTTTGAGCGCATCCTCCAGACCATGGTCGGAGTCGTCGTCGTCTCGTTCTTCCTCGTCGTCGGACGTCTCACCGCCTCGGGGGCTCTCGACTGGGGCCTCATCCTCACGGGCTTCGTTCCCAATCTCAATCTCCTGAAGGATCCGTCTCCCGTAATCGGCGCAGCGATTGCCCTGACAGGCGACAATGCCGCCACCTGGACTTCGCTCATCGCCGGCGACCAGCGCGATATCATCATCGCCGCCTTCGGCACCGCAGTGGGCATTAACATGACCTTCCTCCTGCCCTACTCCATGCTCCGCAAGGGCTGGACACCGGAACACCGCGGCCTCGCCATGACCGATCTCGGGATCGGTCTCTTCGTCCCGTTCTTCCTCGCCACCAGCTGCATCGTCATTGCCGCCGCAAGCCAGTTCCACGGGAAAACCGACGACATCATCGCCGCCGACGGCACCGTCATCGCCGCCAAGGCAGGGAGCTTCGCCGGAGTCGCCGACCGTTTCGTGAAGGTGCGTTTCGCCGATGAGATCGCCGCCCTGCCCGAGACCGATCGCGCTGCAAGGGTCACCGAACTGCGTGATGCCCTCCCCGTCCCCGACCGCAAGGTAGCCGCCATGCTGGTCTCGCGAAAAGATTCGGACCTCGCCAAATCTCTCTCCGCCCTCGCCGGCGAAGGCGTCGGGCGCGTTGTCTTCGGCGTCGGCGTACTCGGGATGGCGCTCTCCACCATCATTATCCTCATGCTGATCAACGGATTCTGTCTCTGCGAAGCCCTCGGTCGCCCCGGCGACCGCAAGCTCCACTTCCTCGGCAGTCTCATCCCCGGCATCATCGGACTTTGTTTCCCCCTCATCTGGAATGACCAGTCGCGCGCCAAGCTGGCAGTGCCAACCTCCGTCATCGGTGCTTCGCTGCTGCCCATCGCCTACTTCACCTTCCTCCTTCTCATGAACTCACCCAAGCTCCTCGGCGATGCCATGCCGCGGGGCGGAAAACGCATCGCTCTCAATGCTCTGATGATCTTCGCCACCGGCGTCGCGACCTTCGGCTCGATCTGGGCGCTGCGCGGCAAGGAAGTCGACGGCATCCCCGTGGGCACCTTCGGGCTCGTTGTCCTCGTCGTCCTTTTCCTCCTCGGTCTCTTCGGATTCCTCTCGAAAAACCGCAAGTCTGTTTGATCCCCCTCCTCCCCAGCACCCTCATGAAATTCGGAATCATCGGAGCCGGCATGATCGCCAACTTTCACGCCAAGGCCATCCTCGCGATGGAGGGCGGTGAGCTGCATTCGTTTTACGGGCGGAGACAGGAGGCCGTCGATGAGCTCGTCGCGGAGAATGGGGGCATCGGCTACACCGATCTTGACGCCTTCCTCAACGATCCCGAGCTCGACATCGTCACCATCGCCACCCCCAGCGGAGCCCACCTCGAGCCCGCCATCGCCGCCGCCGCCGCCGGCAAACACGTCATCTGCGAAAAGCCCCTCGAGGTCACACCCGAGCGCATCGACATGATGATCAACGCCTGCGAGCAGGCCGGAGTGACTCTCTCGGGCATCTTCAACCGCCGCTTCCACCCTGCCATGGACGCCTTTAAAAATGCCGTCGAAGAGGGTCGCTTCGGTCGCCTCACCCTGTGTGATGCCTACGTGAAATGGTACCGAAGCCAGGCCTATTACGACTCGGGCGCGTGGCGCGGGACCTGGGCTCTCGACGGGGGCGGCGCCCTCATGAACCAGTCCATTCACCTCATCGACCAGCTCATCTACCTCGCCGGCGACGTCGCCTCGGTCTCCGCCTCGACCGCCTGCCTCGCCCACGAGGGCATCGAGGTCGAAGACACCGCCGTGGCCATCCTCGAATTTAAAAACGGCGCCCGCGGCGTCATTCAGGGCTCGACCGCCTGCTGGTCATCGACCGGACACCCCGCCGAGGTCCACCTCTGCGGCGACCAGGGCTCCGCCTTCCTCGCCGATGAAAAATTCCGCGTCTGGGACTTCGCCGAGGCCTCGCCCGACGACGACATCGTCCGAGCCGAACTGATGCAGGGCAGCGCCGCCAAAGGACTCGGGGCGAACGACCCCAAGGCGATCAACTTCGAAGGGCACAGGCGAAACTTCGAAGACGTCGTCAAGTCAATCAAAGAAGGCCGCGCTCCCCGCGTCGATGGCGTCGAGGCCCGCCGCGCCGTCGCCCTCATCTGCGCCATCTACGAGAGCGCCCGAAACGACGGAGCCAAAGTCTACCTCTGATCACGGGTTCTGCCATACCTCCCGCCTCCCCCTGCCCGTGATGGTAACAAGGGAGCCCTCCGGCAACTCCTCCTCTCATGAATACCGTCCTCGTCACCGGCACTGCCGGCTTTATCGCCCATCGGGTCACCCGGCTCCTCCTCGAGCAGGGCGTTGAGGTCGTCGGGATAGACAATCTCAACGACGCCTACGATCTCCGCCTCAAACAACACCGCCTCGCCGACCTTGCGGGACGCGAAGGATTCACTTTCTACGAGGGTGACATTGAGAACCTTTATGACCTCAAGCCCGTTTTCGACGGACGACAGTTCGACGTCATCTTCAATCTCGCGGCCCGTGCCGGAGTGCGCTACAGCATCGAGAATCCGCACGTCTACATGCAATCCAACGCTCAGGGAGCGCTGAACCTGCTCGAAATGATGCGACCGGGCGATTGCAGAAAATTCATTCTCGCCTCGACCTCCTCACTCTACGCCGGTCAACCCATGCCGTTCCGGGAGGATCTGCCCGTCGATCGCCCCCTCTCTCCCTATGCCGCCTCAAAAAAAGCGGCCGAGGTCCTCACCTACACCTACCATCACCTCTACGGGATCGACGTCTCTATCCTCCGTTACTTCACGGTCTACGGACCGGCCGGACGCCCCGACATGGCTCCCTTCCGCTTCATCAAGTGGATCCACGAGGGCACTCCTATCACCGTCTTCGGCGACGGTTCCCAGACCCGTGACTTCACCTACGTCGATGACATCGCCTGCGGCACCATCCTCGCCGCCCGTGCGATGGGTAATCACGGCGTGCCGGAACACGAGATCATTAATCTCGGCGGAGGCAAGACGCCCATTTCCCTGCTCGAATTCATCGGCAAGATCGAAGACCGTCTTGGGAAAAAAGCCGAGATCGTTTGGCAACCCATGAGCGCGTCGGAGATGCAGGACACTTCCGCTGATATCTCCAAGGCCGCCCGCCTCCTCGGTTGGCAGCCGGAAACCGATCTCGACGCCGGCCTCGATGCGACCGTAGAATGGTATCTCGATAATGTTAAGTGGGCAGGTGAAGTGCGTTTGTGAGGATTGCAGTGCCGGTTTTACAGCGAGACAGAGATTCTTCACGCCAGAATTTTCTTCACCGGATCCCCGTGAATATCAGTGAGACGGAAGTCGCGGCCCTGGAATCGGTAGGTGAGTTTCTTATGATCAACTCCTAACAGGTGCAGAATCGTGGCATTGAGATCGTGGACGTGGACGGGATCGCTGACGATGTTGTAACAGTAGTCGTCCGTTTCCCCGAGGGTCATGCCGGGCTTGATTCCCGCTCCGGCAAGTAAGACGGTGAAGCAGCGCGGGTGGTGGTCGCGGCCGTAGTTCGTCTCGGTGAGAGCGCCCTGCGAATAGATCGTGCGCCCGAATTCCCCTCCCCAGACGATGAGGGTGTCATCGAGCAGTCCGCGCTGTTTCAGGTCGGCGATGAGGGCGGCGGTGGGCTGGTCGGTGTCGCGGCACTGGCCCCTGATCGCATTCGGCAGACCGCCATGGTGATCCCAGCCCATGTGGAAAAGCTGGATACTGCGCACATCGCGCTCGGCGAGGCGGCGGGCGAGGAGACAGTTCGCTGCGTAGGTGCCGGGCGTCTTCACTTCGGGACCATACATCGCGAGGGTGGCCTCGGATTCACCCGAAAAGTCCGTCAGCTCGGGCACGCTGCTCTGCATGCGGAAAGCCATCTCATACTGCGAGATGCGGGCATCGATCTCGGGGTCACCGAAGACCCTGAGATCACGCTGGTTCAGCGCGGCGAGTTCGTCGAGCATGCTCCGCCGCATCCCGCGGCTCATCCCGGCGGGGTCGGAGAGATACAAAACGGGATCGCCGATGTTTCGGAACTTCACGCCCTGATGCTGCGTCGGAAGAAAGCCCGAAGACCAGAGCCGGTCGTAGAGAGGTTGGTCATCCCGGCGTCCCGTGCCGAAGGAGGTGAGGACGACATAGGCGGGCAGGTCGGCATTTTCCGTCCCGAGACCGTAGCTCAGCCACGCACCGATGCTGGGGCGTCCGGCGAGCTGGTTTCCGGTCTGGCAGAAGGTGATCGCGGGATCGTGGTTGATCGCCTCGGTGTGCATCGAGCGAACGATGCAGAGGTCGTCGGCGATGCCGGAGAGATGCGGGAGCAGATCACTCATCCAGGCACCGCTCTCGCCGTGTTGGGCGAATTTGAAAATGCTCGGGGCCACGGGAAAGCTCTTTTGACCCGAGGTCATCGTCGTGAGCCGCTGGCCCTTACGAATTGATTCGGGCAGATCCTTGCCTCGCTGCGCGTCCATCTGCGGCTTTGGATCGAAGAGATCCATCTGCGAAGGCGCGCCGGATTGGAAGAGGTAGATGACCCGTTTTGCCTTGGCCGGGTAGTTGGGAAAAGTCGGCAGCCCGGGGCCGGACGACGCGGCGGTCGCCTCGGACTGGCTCCCTAACAAACCCGCCAGGGCGGCCGATCCGAGCGCGGAGGCTCCGCGTCCGAGAAAGAGGCGGCGGTTGAGAAGATCCTGCAGGGCACCCCCGTCGGGGCGAGTGGAGAGGAGATCGCGAAAATGGTTCATGGTAAAAAAATCAGTCGCGGGTGACGACACGGTCGAGATTAAGAAGGACGTTGGCGGAGACGGTGTAGGCGGCGAGTTCGGCGACGTCGAGAGCCGGATCGGCGACGGTGGCGCCGTGCGAGATCAGAGCCTTTGCCGACTCGAGGTCCGAGGTAAATTCGGCGTGGCGACTCTCGAAGCCGTCGCGGAGGAGAAGGATCGTCTCCGCGTCAGGGGTCCGCGAAGTGGCGAGGCGATAGCCGGTCATGAGACGCTCTTCAGGCGTCTTGCCGCCCTCGCGCATCATGCGTTCGGCGAGGGCGCGCGAGGCTTCAACGAAGGTGACCTCGTTCATCAGTGCGAGCGCCTGCAGCGGCGTGTTCGTGCGCGAGCGTTTCGGCGTGCAGGTCTCACGGTTGGGCGCGTCGAAGAGCAGCATCGTCGGGGGGGCTCCGGTGCGTTTCCAGACCGTGTAAAGGGTGCGACGAAAGAGCCCATCGCCCGTGTCGGCCTTGTAATTGCGGAGGTCGCCGTAGACGCTGGTCTCATCCCAGACCCCGGCCGGCATGTAGGGGCGCACGCTCGGGCCGCCTACCTTGGGGGCCATCAGGCCGGCCACGGCGAGGGCCTGATCGCGGACGAGTTCCCCGCGGAGGCGGAAGCGCGGGCCGCGCGCGAGGAGCCGGTTCTCGGGGTCGCGCTCGACCAGTTCCGGCGTGACCGCGGAACCCTGCCGGTAGGCATCGCTCGTGACGAGAAATTTGATCATCGCCTTCATGTCCCAGGCCTGCGCCGCCTTTCCGTTTACGGCGGGAAGAACGGTCGGGGTGACAAATTCCACCGCGAGCCAGTCGAGCAACTCGGGATGGACCGGCCACTCGGCCTGCGAGCCGAAGTCTTCGGAGGTCTTGACGATGCCGACGCCGAAGAGACGCTCCCACTCGCGGTTGATCCAGACCCGCGCGGTGAGCGGATGATCGCCCGAGACGAGCCACTGCGCGAGGCCGAGACGATTCTGCGGCGCACCCGCCGGGAGCGGCGGAAGGGCGGCGGGGAGATGGCGCCCCACTTTGTCGGTGGGGCGGTCGTATTCCCCGCGGTCGAGGACGAAGGCCTCGCGCGCCTCGGCCCTTTCCTTCATCACCATCACGCTGGGGAGCGCCTGCTCGTAATCGGCCCGCTGCTTTTTCACGGCGGCAAGAGCGGCGGCGGCGCGTTTCACGGGATGATCGGCATTGGCGCGGAACCAGGCCTCGAGGGCTTTTTTATCCGCCTCGCTCCGGGTCGCCGGGTCGCCCGTAACGATCGCGGTGAGATTCGCGGGCAGTCCCGAGCCGCCGTCGAGTTTCACGAGAGCGGGTTCGAAGGCCGTCGTGGAGAGGCGGAAACGCCCCGCATTGTGATCGCCAAAGTTCGACTGATGGCGCAATCGGACGGTGATCGACGCTCCGGCAGGGACCGCCACCGGCGCGGCGGCAAGGAACATGGCGCGGCGGGCGAGTTTCTTGTCGGGACTGTTGCCGTCGATGGCCCAGCCTTTCGCCGCCTTCGCCCCGGGAGCCTTTGCGTTCTCGAGGATGGCGGCGACGCCGTAGCCGGGCTGCTCGTAGTCGGCTGCTGCGGTCGTGAGCGCGATGGGCTGCTCTTTTCCATCGGGGAGACGCAGGACCAGCTCGACGCCGGTCATGACAAAATTCCCGTTCGATCCGCGCCCGAGGCTCTGGCCGGGGAGCGAGGCATCGGGGAAGACTTCGAGGAGAATGCCGCCGACCGTTCCGCCGTTTGCGGGAAGAGCGACCTCGTAAGTGTCGTTGTTAGGATTTTTTCCACCCGCGAGCCAGGAGCCGTCGGCCTGCCGGGTGAGGCTCGCTCCGCCGAGACTCTTCGCGCTTTCCCCCGAAGCCGCGACCCAGGTGCTGGCCGAGGCCGCCCCGCCGGGACCGGCGAACTTTTCACGCAGCTCGGTTTCCCACTTAGTCAGGGCTGCCGCCATTTCCCCGTTGGCCGCTTTAGCCGCCGCCTCGGCTTTGACGATCTCCGCATCGAGCCGCGCGAGTTCGGCGGTTTGCGCCTCGTCGGGAAGACGCAGCAGCGGAGGGGTATTCGAGCCCTCCCGTCCGAGCACGCCGCTCTCATCGACGGAATTGAAGTAGGAGAAAAACCCGAAGAACTCCTTGTGCGAGATCGGATCATACTTGTGATCGTGGCAGCGCGCGCAGTTCAGCGTCAACGCCATCCAGGTCGTACCCGTGGTCTCGACCCGATCGATCACGGTCTCGACAAACCACTCGGCCTCGATCCGCCCGCCCTCGCCGTTGAGGCGGTGATTGCGGTTGAAGCCGGTCGCGATGATCTGGTCTTTGGTCGGATTCGGCAGCAGATCACCCGCGAGCTGCTCGACCGTGAATTGGTCGAAAGGCAGGTTGCGGTTGTAGGCCCCGATGAGCCAGTCCCGCCACGGCCACATGTGGCGGCTGCCGTCGCTCTGGAATCCGTTGCTGTCGGCATATCGCGCGAAATCGAGCCAGTCCATCGCCATGCGTTCCCCGAAGTGGGGCGAGGCGAGGAGCCGGTCGACGACCTTCCCGTAGGCGGCCGGTGACGGGTCTTTGGAAAAAGCATCGAGCTCGGCGAGCGTGGGCGGCAGTCCGGTGAGGTCGAGCGAGACCCGGCGCAGGAGCGTCTCGGGATCCGCATCGGGCTGCATCGGGAGTCCCTCTTTCTCAAGACGACTTTTCAAAAAAGCATCGACCGGATGCAGCGATTCTTTTCCCGGCGGCAGGGCCGGACGCACGGGCTTTTCGAAGGCCCAGTGGCCCTCATACTCCGCACCCTCTTCGATCCAGCGCTTGAGCGTGTCGCGTTGCGCGGGTGTGAGGGACTTGCCGCTCTCGGGCGGCGGCATGAAGTCGGAGTCGTCGGAATCCAGGAAAATGCGCACGAGGACCTCACTTTCCTCCGGATTCCCCGAGGTAATGGGGACGAGCCCCGACTTGCCGGGAAGAAACGCCTGATCCGCGAGATCGAGGCGCAGACCGCCCTTGCGCTCCTTTTCGTCCGGCCCGTGGCAGTGAAAACACGCGTCCGAGAGGATGGGACGGATGTCGCGATTGAAACGCAGCTTTTCCTTTGCCGGGGCGGAACCGGCGAAGAGAGAAAGCAGGAAAATCGAAAAAACGAAACGGTTCATAGAGCGAGAAGAGACCAAGGCCCGTAAATACATGACCGAAACTCCGCGAATGTTACGGCTCGGCCTCACCGCAACCGCGCCATCAAGAAAAGCTCTCCACCAAGCCCCGAAAAATCCCCTGTCCCTTTAAATTTCCGTGCTAAAGTCCGCGCATGTTACAGGCAGGCATCGTCGGACTCCCCAATGTGGGCAAATCCACTCTTTTCAACGCAGTGACCCGCTCGCGGAAGGCGGAGGCGGCAAATTATCCCTTTTGCACGATTGATCCGAACATCGGTGTCGTCGTCGTGCCCGATGAACGGCTCGAGGTCCTCAGCAAACTGAGCGGCTCGCAAAAGCTGATCCCTGCCGCGATCGAGTTCGTCGATATCGCCGGTCTCGTCGAGGGCGCCTCGGCTGGTGCCGGTCTCGGCAACAAGTTCCTCGCCAACATCCGCGAAGTCGATGCCATCGTGCAGGTGGTGCGCTGTTTTGAAAACGACGACATCATCCACGAACTCGGCTCGGTGAATCCCCTCCGCGACATCGAGATCATCAACTCCGAGCTCATTCTCGCCGACATGGCGGCGCTCGAAAAGCGCCGTTCTTCCCGTGAGAAGAAAGCCAAACTCGGCGACGCGGAGTCAAAGCGCGAAGTGGAGCTCATCGACAAGCTCATGCCCCACCTCGACGAAGGCAAACCGGCCCTCACGATGACGCTCTCGGACGACGAGAAAAAAACGCTCCGCGAATTTTTCCTGCTCTCGTCGAAACGCACCATTTTCGCCTGCAACGTCTCCGAAGACGAGCTGAGCGGCGCCCTCTCCAATCCCGACGGACACGCCATGGTCAAGCAGGTCCGGGACTATGCCGCCGCGAGCTTCGGCGCCGAAGCGGTTGTCATCTCCGCCCGCATCGAGGAGGAAATGATCGATCTCAGCCCCGAAGACGCTGCCGAATTCCTCGGTGAAATGGGCGTGACCGACTCGGGTGTCTCGGCTCTCATCCGCGCCGTCTATCATCTCCTCGGCCTGCGAACCTACCTCACCACAGGTGAAAAAGAGACCCGCGCCTGGACCATCACCGAGGGCACCAAGGCCCCCGGAGCGGCCGGAGTCATCCACGGCGACTTTGAGCGCGGATTTATCGCGGCAGAAATCGTCCATTACGACGACCTCACCAGCCTCGGATCATATGCCAAGGCCCGCGAAGCGGGCAAACTCCGCATTGAGGGCAAGGAGTATGTGATGAAAGACGGGGATGTCGTCGAGTTCCGCTTTAATGTGTGAAGTCGGGATCCCGGCCTAATACCTCGCGCTCGAAGCGCTTGCGGTGCTTTGTGATGCGACCGGAAACCCGCTTCCGCCAGAGCCGGAAACTCCCCCGCTTGAGGTGGCGCCGCATCACGACAATGACCTCCTGCTCGGAAAGGCCGGTCCTTTCCTTAATCTCCTCAAACGTCGTTCGATCCTCCCACGCCAGTCTGATGATCTGATCCGCCGTATCCAGTGATGAACTCCCCATGCGGAAAAGTCTACGTCCCTGACGGGCCCGCCGGCCTGCTCGGCTCGCGCACGGCTGGCAGACACCAGTTCCACTTCACCGCAGCGAGACGGAAGAGCACAATCACGAGGATCCCGGCAATGAGGGCATAGCGCTCCGGAAGCCCCGCATCCCGCAGCCCGAGGTAAACCCATGCCCCGGCGAAGGCACAGGTCGCATTGAGCGGGCTCGGGATGAAAAGGGAAGGCACCTCGTTACAGAGTAAATCGGCAAGGACTCCGCCGAAGGTCCCCGTGATGACGCCCAGCATCACCGCGACGAAGGGATTTGTCCCCGCCTCCATCGCATAGGCCGTGCCCGTGAGGGTAAAAAGGGCCATCCCCAGAGCATCAGGAAAGACAAGAAGCGGACGAATCCTCCTGACATGGCGGAGGATAGGGCCGGAAAACAAGGCGATGCCGAAGACAATCATCGGATAATGAGGATTCCCGACCCAGAAAAGGGGAGTGCGATCCAGGCAAAGGTCGCGCAGAGTGCCGCCGCCGAAGGCAACCGCAAAAGCCACTGCAAAGACGCCCATCACGTCCATCCCTTTTCGGGAAGCGAGGAGAACGCCGTAGATCGCCGCAACAATCACAGCCATGAATTCGATGAGGACAAGATAGGACATTTCCGAAAACGCCGCGGCCGGGCTTTTAAAATCGATGTCAGGGTATCATCGGGAACGGTTCCGTAAAACGATTCATTCTGTCATACCAAACCGCCCCGGGTTGATTCGCTGCCTCCGACCGGATAGCGCGGCAGCCTGGTCACGAGCCGCAAGGGCGTACCCCGAAAGAGCTTGCGGAGAACGAGGGAAATCGGGCACACTTCCGAGATGAAATTGCTCCTTTTTCTGGTCCCGCTCCTCCTCCTCGCCAGCACGAACATGAGCCTGCGGGCCAACGAGGCGCTAAAAGCGGCTCTGGTGATGCACGCTTCGTTCGACAGGGGTTTCGACGCCGATTTCTCAATCGGCGATGCCGCCTGTTACCTGAAAACAGGGAACGGGATGACCCCCTGCGTCGAGAGCGATGATCTCAAGCTCGTCCCGGACGGGGGTAGATTCGGCGGCGCAGTCCACTTCCCCCGGAAAGGCACGGTGCGCCCCTCCTACCTCGGCGACGGAATGCTCGGTTACAACGAGACCAGCTGGAGCGCCACCGTCTCCCTCTGGCTGCGGCTCACTCCTGACGAGGATCTCGAACCGGGCTACTGCGATCCCATCCAGATTGTTGGCGATGACACGAAAAAAGGCTTCATCTTTCTGGAGTGGTCCAAAGATCACACCCCGCGCTACTTCCGCTACGCGGTCCGTCCGCTCATTGAGCTCTGGGATCCCGAGGGACTCGGCTGGGAGGTCGTCCCTGAACCGCAGCGTCCCATGGTGCAGTTGAAAGAGGCGCCTTTCTCCCGCGATCGCTGGACGCACGCCGTCTTCACCCTCGATCAGCTCAACGCGGGCAAAGACAAGTCCTCGGGCGTGCTCTATCTCGACGGGAAGCGGCAGGGAAAAATCGAGGGCCACGACCTCACCTTCGGCTGGGATCCGAAAGCGGTCATGCTGGTACTCGGTGCCGCCTATGTCGGACACCTCGATGATCTCGCGGTCTTCAATCGGGTTCTCCGCGACGAGGAAGTGACGCAACTCCACGCCCTCGAAAAGGGCGTGGCGGCACTGCACCCGTGATCACTCTCCCTTCGGGAGAAGCCGCTTGAGATTGGCCTTGTTGAGCTCCCAGGCACGGAAAATTTCATCACTCCGGGCTTTCCAGAGAGCCCCGTCGTCAGGCACCCACTCAAAACGCATCGTCGTAAAAAGTTTGTCCTTGAGCAGGTCAAACTCAACCGTGGCACCGGTTTCGTCTTTCCCGGTGACGACAATCTTTTTCACAATCTCATTTTCCTCGTCACCGAAATCCGCGTGAATTCGCAGCCACGACTCAATGACTTCGTGGACGACGGCGTGATTAAGGGTCGCCTCCTTTTCCCGTCCGGACTTCAGAACAAGCTCAATCGCCGGCGATTCCGCCTGCGCCGCCTGACGAATGAGCTGCATGCTGCCCTCATCGATGTTGTCCAGCGTGGCCATGACATCGACTACGGCGGAACTGATATGGACCTTCCGGAGAAGGGGGAGGATTTTGACTTTGCCGATCTCGGTCGGACGCAAAAGCGGCTTGATCTGCACATCGGTGTCGAGGTCAGCGACGCGCTTGAAGTAGTTGCCGAGCTGACGCCACGAGGCCGCGCGACTGTTGCGCTGCAGGGTGAGGATACCGGTCTCGAAGTCGAAGTAAAAGGCCGAACACTCCGCGACACCTTCGTCCTTGCTGAGATCGATCGCGGTGACTTTGCCGGCGAGATCAGCGCGGAACCCGGCAGGGGCCATGGAAATTCGCATGAGGTCGCCGAGGTAACCGTGATCAGTGAGGCGGCCGCGGGCAAGACGGATCCAGTCATCGTTGATCTCGACATTGCGTTTCGAACTGTCAGCCGGAACGGCGTGCAGATCGCGCAGGATCGTTTCAAGTCCGGTCGATTCGATATCGACCGTGTAAAAGTCAACTTTGGCGGTTTTTTGCATAAGAAGGGTCCAATAAGGGCGGCACGGGAGCGGGTCAACCCTTTCGCGGACCTCGTTTTTTACCAAAATCGTCTTTGCCCATTGAACCGTCTCTTGCGAAGCGACACAAATGATTCCAGTAGAATCCCATGATCAAATTCCTTCACACCCGCATCCGTGTCAGCGACCTCGAAAAAACGATCACTTTTTACGAAACGCTCGGCTTCCAGCTGACGCGCCGAACCGAAAAGTCACCGGCGGGAAACCAGCTCGCCTTCCTTAATCTCGAAGGGAATGACCATTTCCTTGAGCTCTGCTACTCCCCTGACTTCGAAGTTACCTTTCCCGAAGACCTCATACACACCGCCCTCGGGGTCGAAGATATCGTCAGCTACTGCGACGGCCTCGAAAAAGCTGGCATCGAAATCTGGCCTGCGGACTGGCGCGACGCTTTCCCTTCCGGGAAAAAAGGAAAAATGGCCTTCGTAACCGATCCGGACGGCTATGAAGTGGAGATACTCGAGCGTTAATTTTAAAATCAAAGGGTTTTGAGAGGACTTCTCTAGCGAATTTTACTCTCAGGTTTAAGAATTTTGTAAATTTACGTTAATAAATTTGCGATTTTTGTTTGTTTAACTTAAATTTACACTCTTCTTTTTCTTTAACCTCATTTGGACTCATGAAACAACTTGGATTTATTATCCCTCCGGCGCTCCTCGCCCTCACTCTCTTGATCCTCTCCTCGTGCAATACCAATCGGAACGCACCGACATCGAAGGTGGGGTTTTGGGAGCGCGAGCTCGGTGCCGTGGCGAATGTGCCGCTCAACCCCTCGGACGCACAGAAAGAGCTGAACCTCAAGGTCGACCTCATCCCCGAAGGAAAGTATGGGCGACGTCTTTTCCGTGAGATGAAACCGCAATACATCACGATCCACAGCACCCAGAACCCGACCGGCGATGCCTACGCCCACGCCAAAGCGCTGAATCGAGGTGCCCTGCGCGGGGGGGTCTGCGGCTATCTCTGCTGGCACTTCACGGTCCAGGACGACACCATCATCCAGCATATCCCGACGAGCGAACGAGGCGAACACGCGGACTTCGACGGACCGGGAAACCGCTACTCAATCGGGATCGAGATGTGCGAGCATCAGGGGAACAATCAGATTGCCACCCTTGAACGCACTGCCAAACTCGCCGCCTCCCTCATGTATCACCATCAGATTCCGGTGGATAACATCCGCGCCCACTATCATTGGCCGCGCGAAGGCTACTCGACTCCGAACAAAAACTGCCCCCACTTTCTCCTTGAAGACGGCAGGCCCGGCGAGACCTGGCGCTGGTTTGTCGGACGCATCAATCAGCACCATTCCCGCCTCGTGAAGTTTGACGAGGCCGTCCGCCGACAGAAGCAGAACGAAGAGGAGGCTCGTCGCCGCAAACAAATGGTCCAGAGGTTCTGGAGTAAACTGACCGATATCATCGGCCTTACTTGACGGGGGGATTGGTTGCTTTTCGCCCCCCCTCGCGTAGCTTTGGAGGACACGACCCTCTCCCTTCACGGATCCGGCAAGACATGAGCTTCCGCCTGCTTTTCCTCACCATCATCGCCATCGGAGCGACCCTGCCCCCCCTCCAGACAAGGGCGGCACTAAACCCGAATGATGAGTATATCATCGTATCGGGAGGCCCGGCGCTGCAATACTGGGAAGGCTACCGTCGCGAAGCCCACCGCCACGACCGGTGGTGGGGCAACTTCATCAGGACGGCCCGCTTCCGCATTGAACAGCTGCAAAAGGCGAGCAACAACACCGTCAACATCACCTGGATGGTCTACCGCCCCGGCTACGAGTCACGCGCCACCGAGGACGGACAGCCTCTCATCGAGAATATTGAGAGCGTTCGCGACAAATACCGTGTCAACCTACTCTGGTTTAACGATGGCGACGAGATCATCAATTACATCAACACCGGCCAGAATCGGAATGCCGTCAAGGTCTCGGGCT
Source organism: Akkermansiaceae bacterium UBA6138 (assembly GCA_002422425.1). Lineage (GTDB taxonomy): Bacteria > Verrucomicrobiota > Verrucomicrobiia > Verrucomicrobiales > DEV007 > Arctic95D-9. The sequence continues at coordinate 46,517 of DIVG01000006.1, forward strand.
TCGAATTCTTCGGACACTCAAACAAGTTTTGCTTCGTCTTCGACTACAGCAATCACATCCTCGGCGCTTCAAAATCCTTCCTCCATCAGGGCGATCTCAAGCGACTCAACCGCAAGGCCTTCGCCAAAGGAGCTTACGCCAAAAGCTGGGGTTGCCACAGCGGTGAATCCTTCAGCCAGGAGTTTCGCCGCGTCACCGGAGTGAAGATGATTGGGGCGATCGGGAAAACCGATTATTCGGAATCGTATAAGGGAACGCTGCCTTTCGTTTCCAACGGCGGGCGTTGGGGCAGCTAGAAAGTTGTAACAATTAGGTGAAATCTCCCGATTTCGTGGTCCACTTCCCAGTCTCTTCGAAATTCGACAACCGACCTTCACCGATGCAGTTCAACGAACTCAAGCAGCTCCACTCGCTCCCCTTTTTTGATCTCATCCAGCGCTCGCGCAGAGTGCACGAGGAAAACTGGCCGCAAAATGAAGTCCAGTTGTGCACGCTCCTCAGCATCAAAACCGGCGGCTGCTCCGAGGATTGTTCCTACTGCGCCCAGTCGGCCCGCTACACCACCGACGTGGCAGCGGAGCGACTGATGGAGAAGGACGACATCCTCGCCCGCGCCCGCGAGGCTCTTGAGAACGGATCGACCCGATTCTGCATGGGGGCTGCCTGGAAAGGCGTCAGAGATGGCACGAAGCGGTTTGAGCAGGTTCTCGACATCGTTGAGAGCGTCAGCGAGCTCGGCATGGAAGTGTGCACAACCCTCGGTGAACTCGGTCCCGCCGAAGCGGCAAAACTCAAAGAGGCCGGGGTGACTGCCTACAATCACAACATCGACACCTCTCCGGAGCATTACGGCAACATCGTCTCGACACACACCTTTCAGGACAGACTCAACACCCTGCGCCACGTCCAGGATGCGGGAATGTCGGTCTGTTCGGGCGGTATTCTCGGCCTTGGCGAAACAACAGACGACAGGCTCAAGATGCTCGAGATCCTCAGCAATTTCAATCCCCAGCCCGAGAGCGTTCCGATCAACTCCCTTGTTCCCATTCCGGGCACCCCGCTGGCGGAATCTCAGGGTGTTGACTCCTTCGAGGTGGTCAGGATGATCGCCCTCGCCCGCCTTGCAATCCCCCGGGCCAAGGTTCGTCTCTCGGCCGGTCGCAAGCAAATGAGCGAAGAACTCCAAACTCTTTGTTTCTTCGCGGGAGCCAATTCCATTTTCTACGGTGACAAACTTCTCACGACCGGAAATCCCCAGTCCCAGGCCGACCTCGCCCTGCTGAAAAAACTGGGACTCCAGCCGCAGAAACCCAACCGCTCCCTCGTCGCCCCTGATACCGAGGACTCCCGACCGCTCACGCCTGCACTTGCCTGAAGCAGGGTGAATCATGAAATGGCGGTGCCTCCATCACCTCTTCGACCTGGATGAGCAGGGAGAGATCATGGGCATCGTCAACACGACCCCCGATTCTTTTTCCGACGGCGGGAAGTTTGAATCGGTCGATATGGCACTGGCCCACGCCCGGCGGCTTATCGAAGAAGGGGCGGCGATTATCGATATCGGCGGGGAATCGACCCGTCCGGGAGCGGAGGAAGTCGACGAGGCCGGAGAGCTTGCCCGTGTTCTTCCCGTGGTCGCAGGCCTCGCGAAAGAGTTTCCCGGCACCGCCCTTTCGATCGATACCTGCAAGGCCGGCGTGGCTCGCGCGGCGGTTGAGGCCGGGGCGTCCATCATCAACGACGTGAGCGGTTTCCGCGATCCGGAAATGGTCGCCGTGGCGGCAGCGAGCGGAGCCGGACTTGTCGTGATGCACATGAAGGGCACGCCGCGAACGATGCAGCAAGACCCGTCCTATTCGGATCTGCGTGGAGAGATCACCGCCTTTTTCCGGGATCGCTTCACCGCCTTGACCTCTGCCGGCGTAAAACCGGAATCGATCGTTTTTGACCCCGGAATCGGTTTTGGAAAAACGCTGGAGCACAACCTCGCCATTTTGCGTCAGCTCAATCAGTTCACCGTGGAGGGACGCCCTCTCCTGCTGGGCGTTTCCCGGAAGTCCTTCATCGGTAAACTGGTCGGTTCGGACGACCTCAGCGACCGCCACTGGCCGACGATCGCGATCACCTCCCATGCCCGCGAGCTGGGGGTTCCTCTGCATCGCGTCCACGACGTGAAGCCCAATCTTGAAGCTCTTCGCATGACCGAGGCGATCCTTCAATCCGGCTGACGGGAGTCAGACCAGCTTTGCGGTGCGGACAAAAGGCGGAATCGGACACCCGATCGCGTCGGCGACGGCACGAATCAATTCCGCCTCGCGACTGGAAACACCATCGTCGGCCATGACACTGAGGCTGCAGGCCTCAAGGAGTCGTTTTTTCACCATAGGCGAGGCCCCGGCAAAATCGGCAAGGGCGTCACGGATTCGGTCGAGCCCGCACTGGTCACCGGTTTTAAAAGAAATCCTGACCGCACCGTCCTCACTCAGGTGGCGAACCGCCCCGGCGAAGGCCGCCTTGACTGCTGATTCGTCTGCGGGATGGCTCATCGCCGCAAGCGTGGAGAGAAGGATACCCGCCTGATCCCGCAGCGGTGCGACCCTGGTAAACCGAATGCGTTCAGGGCCGCGTCTCTCGAAGTGGCTGTCGAGATGGCGAGTGATTACCTGCAGGAGCATAAACTCAAATAAATCGATGCTCTCATCGCTCTCAATGAGATGCTGTATGATCGCTTTGAATCGTCCATACTCAGCCGGCGAAAGGTGGCGGAGGGCCGGCAAGGCGAGATCGATGAGGCCGATTTTCACTGCCGAGTGGATCGCATTGACCTCGTTGAATAACTGGACAACAAGAAAACAGGTCGCTTCGTCGGTCTCCCTTTGAAGCCTCATGAGCTCGGAATGGCGAAGCTCTTCGTCCTGAGCAAGGAGCAAGGCAAAGATCATAGACTGGGCACCGGCATGGGAGCGACAAGCTTCGAGCCAGTGGCGGGGCAGATTCTCGTGTATCTCTTTTCCAAGAGCGATATGCTCGGGATGGAGAGAACTCAAACTCTCAAAGGCCCCGTCGGAACGCAACGGTGACTCGGCACCGGCATCATTCAGAAACAACCCCGGAAGGGAGGGGGGGAAGACACGCGCGCCGGACTGAGTCGACTGACGGGTTGCGGCCGGCTCACTCTTTTCGGAAATCGGACGCAGGCTCGTTTCGCGAAACTCGCCCCTCCAATGAGGGAGAAGCCGGGCGATACGCTCCGGTAACGGGGGATGAGTCGCAAAGACGGAGGAAGAAAGGGCGCTCCCGAAAAAGAGGTGGCTGGCGTCTCTGGCCATGGGGTGGCTCACCTGCGAACCGGAATGAAGGCCGCCGATTTTCAACAGGGCGCCGGCAATGCCATCGGGATTGCGGGTGAACTGCACCGCCGACGCATCGGCCAGGAACTCTCGCTGACGCGAGACCGATGCTTTGATAAGGCCCGCAAAAAAGCTGCCCACGTAGCCGATAATAAGGAGCCCCGCCCCGGCCACCAGCATGATGAGAGCCAAGCCCGCTCCCTCTTTGCGATTAGAACTCAAGTTTCCCCGAAAGGCGTTGCGGAGGATAATCTCTCCGATAAGAGCAAGGAAGAGAATCCCGAAAAGCAGGCCCATGAGGCGCATATTAAGGCGCATGTCGCCGTTAAGGATGTGGGAAAACTCGTGGGCGATGACCCCCTGGAGCTCATCGCGGGTAAGTAGAGTCATGCAACCCCGGGTCACGCCGACAACCGCATCGCCCGGCGTTCGCCCGGCGGCAAAAGCATTGATCGAGTCTTCGGAATCCATCACAAAAACCGTGGGCACAGGGACACCCGAGGCGATCGCCATTTCCTCGACAAGATTGAGGAGACGCCGCTCGTGGAAATGAGTCGTGTTGATATCGACCTCACGCCCGCCCAACTCGCGGGCAACCACTTCACCACCGCCGGAGAGCTGCAGCGTTTTAAAGGTCGAGGCAAGGAAGACAACGCCCCCCGTCCCGACGGCGGAAAAAAAGAGGATGGACGGATCCCAGAGGACCAGCTGCCCCCCTTCCTCCGGCTCAAGGAAAAACAAGATCCCGACAACGAGGAAATACACCGAAGCGATGATTCCGAGAATGGCGAGGATAAAATAGAAGATGAGAAGCCGCGTTTTTTTACGAGCCACTTCCTGATGTTCAAAAAAATCCATGGCGTGAAGCTACGGCCGCACCAGCTCGCAAGGGATCCCGGCGGAAAAGCAAGGTCACTTCAGAATTTCACTGCGACGCTGGCGCGCTCGGCGTCATCCGAAACCTCAAAAGCGGTTGCCGGGACGAAACGGAAAAAACCGGCGATGAGGTTCGAGGGGAACATCTCCAGCTTGTTGTTGAAGTGCATGACCGAATCATTATAGGCCTGACGGGCAAAAGCCACCTTGGATTCGGTCGAGGTGAGCTCCTCCTGCAACTGCAGCATATTCTGATTGCTGCGCAATTCAGGGTAGTTCTCCGAGAGAGCAAAGAGGCGACCGAGGGCACCGCCTAGCCCCGAGTCAGCACTGGCGAGACTCTGCATTGATCCCCCGTCCGCGGGGGAGGCATGCTCCCGAGCCGAGGTCGCAGCGTTACGGGCCGCAATCACCGCCTCAAGCGTCTCGCGTTCATGCTGCATGAAGGATTTTACCGTCTCAACGAGGTTCGGAATGAGGTCGTAGCGGCGCTTCAACTGCACATCGATCTGGGCGAAGGCGTTCTTGTAACGGTTCCGGAGCTGCACGAGCGCGTTATATAATCCGATGACAAAAAAAAGCGGCACGACAAAGGCAGCGGCGACGACGAGGGTGGTGAAGAGGGGAGTCATATCGATACGGAGTACTGGCTTAACCCTACCCGCAGTTCCCGGGAGGATCCAGCCTCAAGATGACCCGACGACGCGCTCGTAGCTATTACAATACCGCCTCCGAATTCTATTCGCCCTCAATGCGAACCCGTCGATTCTCAAGGACTGCGCCCGGAGCGGCAAAAAGTTGAAAGGATGCGCTTGTTTTATCAATAATTCTAATATATTTTAAAATTCAACGGGTTTTCAGCCGGAGAAATCTCAAATTTTATCCTAGATCCATGTTTTGTTCCCTTGCCTATCTCCCACTTCTCGGCAGCATCAAGGCTACTCTGGATCAACCTGTCTTCCCGGGGAAGATACTCGTCTGGCTGCTTTTCATGCTCTCCATCGCCGGTTGGGTCATGATCATTTCGAAAGCGATTCAATTGTCGAAGATGAAGCGCTTCGACCGGGCTTTCACTGATCGTCTCCGCAAGTCCAGAACGACCCTCGAGATATTTGAGCAGGGCTGGGAGGACGAGCTCTCCCTCAAATATTTGATCTACCTTGCGGGCGCGCGCGAAGCCGCTTTCCAACTGCTGGGATCGCGCGAACCGCAGGAAATGATGCAACTCCGCATCAGGGAAGCAGGAAGGCTCGCGGGACGCCAACTGGAATTCCTACGGATGGCGTTTCACACCGGCTACCAGGCGGCGATTGGTCGATTGCAGTCCGGGATTGAGGAATTTCGTTTCCTTGCCACCGCAGCGATCCTGATCGGGACTTTCGGACTGGTCTGGACTCTGATGACGGGATTCGAAACAGCGAGAGAGTTTGCCGAAATCGCCCCCGAGGTCGGCGGAGCGCTAGGATACTTTGTTCTCGCCCTGATCGTCGCCACTCCCGCCATGCTCGCCCGAATCGGTTTTGAGGCCACCGTGCAAAAACGCAAACAGGAGCTTGAGCGCTTTCGCGACGACATCAACCGCCTTTTTGAACGCAGCTTTGCCGGCGGCGTGACACCCGCCAGCTCCGGCGACTCAGAGTCGATCAAGGAATCGGGGGCTTCGGACGGGGACGGAAAATCCGCCGATCCCGGCGACGGGAAGAAACGCTACCACTCCATCCGCGACCGGCTCCTGCGGCCGGATGCGAACGACCGGGGGGAGCGTTTCGGCGTGAATCCCATCGGCCGCCAGGCGGCCGCGGTCAGAGGTTATTAGCATGTTATGAGATCTTCCCCCGCATGACTCTCCCGCACGTTCTTATCATTGGTCACGGATATGTCGGGTCTCAACTGGCCCTTCAACTCGATGAGGCCGGTTTCCCCGTCAGTGCCGTAAATCGCACGGCCGAAAGCGGCCTGCCCTATCCCGTTCTGCAAGGCGACGTTTCATCGCCGGAATCCATCCGCCTGGTCGCTGCCGAACTGAAAAACAGCGCCACCCGATGTATCGTCCACTGCGCCAGCTCAGGCCATGGAGGGGCTGCCGCCTATCGATCGGTTTTCCTAGACGGATTGAAAAACCTTCACGAAGTCTTTCCGGGTGTGCCTGTTCTTTTCACCAGCAGCAGCAGCGTCTATGGGCAGATCGACGGATCGATCGTCGATGAAAACTCCGAAACCGCACCCGATCGGGAAACAAGCCGACTTCTTTGCGAGGCGGAAAACCTGACCCGTCACGCCGGCGGTATCGCCCTCCGACTTGCCGGGATTTACGGACCGGGGCGCTCCGTTCATGTGAAAAAAATGCTCGAAGGCACCGCCACCATAGAAGAGGGTGCGGTCAGCCGTTACCTGAATCAAATTCATCGCCATGACGCCGTCGGGGCGATCAGGCACCTCATCTCCAGCGGAGCCGCAACGTTTCGCGGGCGGCTCTTCAACGTTGTCGACGATACCCCTCTCACGCAACGCGAATGCTACGAGGGGCTCGCCACCCTCTTCCAACTGCCCCTCCCCCCCGAGGCCCCCGCCGTGCTCGATCGCAAACGTGCCTGGACTAACAAAATCGTTTCGAACGCAGCCCTTCGGGCGACCGGGTGGAAACCCGTTTACCCCTCTTTTCTCGATGCCGTGAGGTTCGATACCACTCTCGTCCCCTCGATCCGGGCAGCCGTCGATGCGCCTTAGCAGAGCCCCTTTAAATCCTCAACTCCATGACCTTGAACTGCTGCCCCATCAGTGAGGGATGCGTCAGGGTCTGAAACTGACGCAGGCGCTTCGCCGTGGCAGCATCGGGAACCTGTCCCTCAAGCGAGAGCAGCCAGGGGCGAGCCGCATCAATCAGAAAGTGGTGCTGGTCCGTGAATCGTGAGCGTTTCAGCCCGGACCGGACCGCCGCCTCCTCCAGACGGGTAAAGTCAAGATGAGCCGTGATGTCCTGCCGCCCCGGCGAAGCGAAGGGATCTTCACTTGCACGATGCCCCTGGTAACAGCGCAAAGTGCCGGTGCGCCTTGAGGGGGCGTAATAATCAACGCGTTCGTAGCCGTAATCAATGATCCACCAGATTCCCTTTTCCTCGAAAAGCGTCGCATTTTCCGCCATCCAGTGATCGACCGAGAGAGCAACTTCGGTGTGATAACCGTCGCAAAAGCCATGCCCCAATTCAGCGGCGAAAGGCCTCAGCGGCTCCGGTAGAGACCGCGACACCCAGGCCAGGCCGTCGCCACTCCCGTTCAACCCGACACAGCGCTCGTGCCACTCCCCCTCCAGGTAAACAAGGCAGTGAACGGGAAAAGCATCGAGGAGCTCGTTGCACAGAAATAGCCCGCAGGATGCCTTTGCCGCAGCGACATCCCCGACCACCTCGATTCCCCTCCCTTCAGGGTCTCTCGCAAGACGCTCCTCCAGGGCCGCCCGCACTGCCGGGCGCGGTTCGATGATTCGGTAGACCACATCTCCGGCAAAAACCGGGTCGATTGCGCGCAAGCCCGACATCACATCCCTCGCGAGACGCCCATCGTGAGCCCCCTGCTCCACGATTACGGGCCTTCCGGCCCCGCCAAACTCCCCCTGCCACGCGCTGCGGAAAGCATGAGCCAGCAGAAATCCGAACGTCGCGCCCACTGAAACACTGGTGTAGAAATCCCCCGGGCGGCCGATCACCCTGGAAAAAGGCTCCGTATAATAACCGTAATCATCATGGTAAAGTGATATTTCCATGAACTCGACAAAAGACATCGAGATGTCCGGACTTTTCGCTATTCTTTGAAAGACGAGATCGAAAAGGGGCGTATCTTCTGTGCCGTCGGGGTGTCTTTCCCTTGTCTTTTGCATCGACCGATACCCTAACGCTTCAAACCCTTTTGACAAAATCCTTCCGTGGCAGACGACTTTGAAGATATTGATTTTGACGCGATCGGCCGATCCGGGAGCAATGTGCCCGTCAGCCCTATCATCCCGCTCCCGCCCTTGAATGACGGAGAACGGACACGGCTGCAGCGGCGGCGACGCAGCCTCTTCTGGCTGAAATTCTGCGGCTTTCTCTGTCTGATGGTTTTTGTGATGGGAGTGATCGGAATCGCCGGAGCATTCTTCTACCTGAAGCCGCGCTATGACCTCGCCCAGTCCTTCGATCTCTCCGCACTTGAGGAGGTCGAGGTCGCCAGCCGTATCCTTGACCGGAACGGAAAAGAACTCGGACGGATCTTCGTTCAGAACCGACGACCCGTAGCACTTGAAAATGTTTCGAATCACTTTGTCAATGCGCTCCTCTCCGCCGAGGACAGCCGCTTCTACCAGCATGATGGCGTTGATTATGTCGGGATCATCCGGGCCATCTATTCCAGCCTGCGGTCGAAAGGAATCAACCAGGGTGCCTCGACGATCACCCAACAGCTGGCGCGCCAGACCTTCGAATTGAAAGACCGCTCCCTGAGCCGCAAGTTCACCGAAATCTTCCTCGCCCAGCGCATCGAGAGACGGATCGGGAGCAAGCAGCGCATCCTCGAACTCTACGTGAACCGAATTTACTTCGGTGGCGGCTATTACGGGATCGCCGCCGCTTCGGAAGGATACTTCGGAAAAGAACCCGACCGCCTCTCTCTTGTTGAAGCCGCCACTCTGGCCGCCACTATTCCCAACCCTTACCACCGGTCACCGCGGAGCTTCCCCGAGGCATCGATGCGCTGGCGAAATCACATCCTCAACCGGATGGAGGCCGAAGGCCATATCGACAAAGACACCCGCGACCGGCTCCGCGACACCGGGGTGCAGACCGTCGCTAAAGGAAACATCACCGGTAAGTCAGCCTTTGTTTATGAGAAAGTGCGGCAGGAGGTCATTGAACTGCTCGGTTACGAGGCGGTCTCGAAGGGTGGCTTCAGCATCCACACCACCATCGACAGAGAGCTCCAGGAGAAGGCCGAAGCGGCGTTGAAAGAGCGGCTCGGCCTGATCGAGCAACATCCTGATTTCAAGCATTCCACGCTGCGGGAGTACAAAGAGAAAAAAGCGGCTTTCCAGGAGTCGGCCCACCCCGATCAGACCTTTCCAGCGCCGAAATACCTCCAGGGAGCGCTTCTCATGATCGACAACAAGACCGGGGCAACCATCGCCCGCGTCGGCGGTCGGGACTTCAGCGACAGCATGTTCGACCGCGTCTCCCAGGGGAAACGCCCGGTTGGAACGGCCTTCAAGCCCTTTGTCTACGCGGCGGCATTCGAAGCGGGCTTTTTCCCGGGGACCCTTGTCGATGATACTCCGATGGATACGCGGCAGGTCATGGTCGGCGGAACCACAGGCATTCTCGGAGAATGGGGCCCTGAAAACGTCGCAAACGTCTACGAGAATGTTATTACCGCGCGCCGCGCGCTCGCCAGGTCAAAAAACGCCGCCACCGTTCGCCTTGGACAAAAAGTGGGAATCGAGCCAGTTGTGAGGTTGGCGCAGAACGCGGGCTTGAGCTTCGGGGGTGATTTGCAAAAGTTCAATGCCACCTTCCTCGGACGCAACCCCTCCTCGCCTGAAGACCTCTGTCTCGCCTACACGATCTTCCCCAACAACGGCCGCCGGGCCGAGAAGACCCACATCATCGCCAACATTAAGGACAGTCTCGGCAACATCATCTACACCCCCAGCATTGCCATGAAGAGCGGTCAGGCGATCGATCGTTATACGGCACATCAGATCAATAGCATCCTTTCGGACTCCTTCGACTATGGCACCGGCGGTAAAGCCCGGGCGGAATACGGGCTCGGTGAATACCCCGTCGCCGGGAAGAGCGGCACGGAATATGACTTCACCGACAACTGGTTCATCGGTTACACCTCAGAGGTGACCTGCGTCGTGTGGGCCGGCTTCGATCAAAGTGCGTCCATCTACCCCGGCGCTTTCAGTTCCGACACTGTCCTGCCCGTGTGGACGCTCGTGATGAACGAAGCGGCGAAGACTTTCGAACCCAAAGCGTTTCTCCCTCCGCCCGATGCCGAACCGGTCGAAATCTGCCTGAAGTCCGGGGAGCTCGCCTCGGATGACTGCTATGAAGTCCTCCAGAAAGCCGACGGAATCTCCTCGCAGGTGCGCTGCACTTACAATGAATTCCTTCGTCCCGGGACAAATCTTGAGATGATCTGCCATATCCACGGGAAGGGAGGCAACCGACTCCGCCAGCTCACAAACCAGACAAAGAAAGGTCCACTCGTAGCGAGCTATGTCGTGCAGGAAAATGCGAGCCCGGTCCTGCCGGTGGCCCCGACTATCATTGGCACGGATGATCCCTATAATTCTTTTGCTCCCGTCATCCGCGCGAGGGTCGCTCCGGTCGTCGCGCAAGTGATCGAACCGGGCGATGACGGCGACCCGGCGGCACCTGGTGCGCCTGCGGAGGAAATCGGGAACAACGGGATCCCGGTGGCGCGGCCGGTCATGACCGATAGCGAAGACGAAGAACTGCCCGCCCAACGGGTTCGCCCCCCCGCCCCACGCGCGATTGAATTCGATTAGAATATCCACTCAGGGTGACAGGGCAACGTTTCCCAACACAAGCTCGCACATGCTAACGATCATCAAACTTCTCGTTTCCGCCGGTCTCATCTACACGGTGAATGAAATTGTCATCACCCGAAGCCGCCCCTTTCTCGGGAGTCTCATCGCCTCCCTGCCGCTCGTCTCGTTAATCACCTTCGTCTGGATCTGGTTCGGCATGCAGGGAGATCCCGCCGCACGGGCTGAGAAACTTGCCGCTCACTCCACCGGGGTCTTCTGGTTCGTCCTGCCAAGCCTGCCCATGTTCCTTGTCTTTCCCTGGCTCCTCCGCAAAGGGATCTCCTTCTGGCCGACGCTGCTACTCTGCTGTCTCCTCACCATGATGCTCTACGCGGGCATGGTCGTGATTCTGAAGCGCTTCGGAATCGACATGTAGGAAAAGAGCCCAGGCTCCTAGGCGGCAAAACTTTCTCCGCACGAGCAGGTCACGACGGCATTCGGATTCGTCACCTTGAAACCGCCCTGCTGCAGGTCATCGCTGTAATCAAGCTCGGAGCCGGTCACAAAAAGGGCGCTTTTCGGGTCAATCACGACACGCACTTCATTCGACTGGATAAGGATGTCGCGATTCGCCGGTCCATCGACGAGGTCCATCTTATACTGCAAGCCCGAACATCCTCCACCGATAACGGCGACACGGAGAGCTCCATGATCGAGCCGCCCCTGCTTCTTTAAGAGCGAGCGCAGCTTTTGCGATGCGCCGTCCAGCACCTTGATCAGGGTTTCGTTACCGACCTTGTAGTTTACCTCTGTCACGTCGCAAAATTCGGGCAGGGCGGGGGCCGGCGCAAGTCGGAATAACCGAATCAGGAGGAAAGCATCTCCTTCATCCTTGCGAAGTAATCGGATGCGTAATCCTCGTCAGCCGGAGCCGCCGCCAGAGTGGAGTGGTCTGTCTCGATGAGCTCCTCCTTGCTAAGCTCGCGGAAAAAGGAACTCGGCTGACAGGGCATCTTGTCCCCATATCGCTTGCGGCTGCGACACCAGGTGATGGTGAGGTCTTCCTTCGCCCGGGTGATCCCGACGTAAAGCAACCGCCTTTCCTCATCACGACTTCCCTCCTCGAGTGAGCGCGAGTGAGGGAGAATGCCTTCCTCCACCCCGATGATGTGACAGACAGGGAACTCGAGCCCCTTCGCCGCGTGCATCGTGATAAGAGAGACCCCGTTGCCCTCGGCCTCGTTCTTCGCATCTTCGCGATCCTGCATGAGGGCCACACTGTCGAGATACCCGCGAAGACCGCGCTTCGACTTTTCGAAATGGCTGTGCATCCCGTCGATCAGTTCGGAGACATTCTTGCGGCGACTGTCGACCTCCTCGGGCGTCTTGCAGTTCTTCTTAAGGAACTCGGCGTAGCTGATTTCCCTGATCAGCTCTTCAGTCATCGCCGCATAGTTCGCCGACTTCGTATGGGCAATGTCAGAATAGCGGTAAATGAAGCCGGTAAAAGCCTCAATCGCCTTCTGCGCGCGTGAAGTAAGGCTGCCGAGGAAATCGATATCGTTCAACGCGGTGAAGACGCTCATCTGGTGATCGATGCTGAATTGCGTCGCGAGCGCGATCGTCCCCTCTCCGATTCCGCGCGGCGGCGTCGAGATAACACGCAGGAGACTGACATCATCGTCGTGATTCAGAAAGAGCGCCAAATAAGCGAGGATATCCTTGATTTCACGACGCTCGTAAAAGGACTGTCCACCGATGAGCTTGTAGGGAATCTCGTTCTCACGGAGCTTCTCCTCCATCACGCGGGACTGGCTGTTCATCCGGAACAATATCGCCATGTCATCGTAGGGGCGCCGCCCGATACGATGGCGGTCCAGCATTTCGCCAATGACCCAGTCGGCCTCGGTCTCGGCATCAGGCATGGCGACCAGGCGGACCTTTTCACCTTCGCCCCTCCCGCTCCACAGGGTCTTGTCCCGACGATGTAAGTTATGCCGGATAAGGCTGTTGGCGAGCCGCAAAATGCAATTCGTCGAGCGATAATTCTCCTCAAGCTTGATCACCGTCGGATTCGGGTACATTTGCTCGAAGCCGAGGATATTCGTAATGTCGGCGCCGCGCCAGCCGTAGATGCTCTGGTCATCGTCCCCGACGACACAGATATTGCGTTCCTCACCGACGAGCAACCTGAGTAAATCCATCTGCAGGTGATTCGTGTCCTGAAACTCGTCCACCATGATATACCGGAAACGCCGCTGCCATTCCCGGCGGATGTCGGCGTTTTCCTGCAACCCCCGCACCGCGAGAATGATGAGATCGTCGAAGTCGACCGCATTAAGCAACTTCAGCTCCCGCTGGTAAGTGCGGTAGACCTCGCTGATAAGCGAGTCCTCCATCTCGCTGACGGGTTTTCCGGTATTCTTGGCCTGGCTGATAAGCATATTCGCCAGCTTCGGGTCAAGACTCTCGTCCTTGCCGATTTTTCGGACGATGATACGGCGCAGCAGTCCCACCTGATCGCTCTGCGTGTAGATCGAGAAGCTCTTTTTATAGCCGAGGCGCTCAATGCAGGTCCGCAGGATGCGCACACAGAGACTATGAAAAGTCGAGATCGTGACCCGCTCCGCCACTTCCGGGTCGATCATCGTCCCGACCCGTTCGCGCATCTCATTGGCCGCCTTGTTCGTGAAAGTCACTGCGAGGATCTGTCCGGGCGGGATGCCGTCGTAGACCATGCCCGCGATGCGGGTGGTGATGACGCGCGTCTTACCGGTGCCGGCTCCGGCGAGGATGAGGACGGGCCCGTGAATCTGCTCGGCCGCGGCACGCTGGGGAGGATTGAGGGCAAGCAGGCCCTTCTTGGAATATTTCAAGTGCCGGAGGACGTTGAGCCGTTAAGGGAGGAAGAGAAGACAACGCGGAGTTATTTGATCAGGCGAATCGCGAAAGGATAGCGATAGGCGACCCCGTTGTTAGCCTCAAGGCAACCGAGTATTCCGAAAACAAGGCCGGCAACAGCTAATGCAGGGATAAAGAGCACAGAAAAGCACTGCACGACAGGGACCACGCTCAGGAACCCCGCCATAATATAACCGATCAGAATCGTGAGTTGAAAGTTGAGCGCCTCCTTGCCCTGATCGTTCACGAAAGGACTTTCATCCTTCTTGATCAGCCAGATGACGAGAGGTCCCAGGACATTAGTAACGGCACCGAGAAGATGCGCGAGCAGCGCCATGGTCTTTTCCTCGGATTCCGGCATTCTGCCAAGACCGGGAACCACTCCCGCCGAAGGAGGGGGGGGCGACAATTTCGCTACCCCGGGGACAGCGGCATCCTGCGCCGACGGATTCTCATCAAACGGGGGCGGGGTGTCCTGATCGCTCATCCCTCTCAATAAAGACGTTTTAAATCGAACTTCAAGCAAATTGAGGGTTAACTTTCCCTGTCGTAAACGGTCGGATCGTCCAAGCCGGCCAAGGCAAACGCCTCTTTCCGCTCAACGCAGGTGCCGCATTTCCCGCAGTGGAACCGCCCGCCCTTGTAACACGACCAGGTCATTCCGAAGTCGACGCCGCGCTTTGCCCCGACGGCAGCGATGTCCTCTTTCCGCACGGCGATGAAGGGGCGCAGCACCTCGATCCCGACGTAGGTCCCCGCCCGAATCGCCTCCGCCATCGGCACCATAAAATCTTCCCGGCAGTCGGGATAGATCGCATGGTCGCCCGAATGCGCCGCGATGACAATGCCCTCCGCCCCGAGGCTCTCCGCATAGCCGGCCGCCACCGCAAGCATGATGCCGTTGCGAAAGGGCACCACGGTCTGCTTCATGTTTCCGTCCTCGTAGTGACCTTCCGGAATTTCCCCGCCGCTCCTGAGGAGATCACTCGCAAAAAGCTCATCGATAAAGCCGAGCTTCACGATCTCGTGTTTCACCCCAAGATGATCACAGTGGTGGGCCGCGAAAGGGATCTCGCGGTCATTGTGCTTCGAACCGTAGTCGAAGCTCAGACCCGCAACCACCTCGTGCGTGACAGCCGCTTCATAGAGGGCGGTGACGGAATCCATCCCCCCGCTCACGAGGACGATGACCTTCATTTCAGCTCCTCAAGGCCTCCGTCGGGGTAGGACGCCGTCGCGGTGAGACGTATTCCGCCGCGCGGGGAAAACCGCCCTTTCACAAGGAGCCGGCGGGGCGCGCAGGCACCCGCGATGTCGTCGAGGATGCGATTGACGATGTCCTCGTTGAACGAGGGCAGGTTGCGGAAAGAGGCGAGGTAGAATTTCAGCGACTTCGTCTCGACGCAGAGCGCGTCGGGGATGTACTTGATCGTGAGATGCGCCGTGTCGGGCTGACCCGTGACCGGGCAGAGGGAGCTGAACTCGGGATAATCAAGTTCGATCCAGTAATTGCGTCCCGCATTGCGATTGGGAAAAAGCTCCAACTTTGCCTCACCGGGTGAACGGGGAAGACGATTTTCGCTATGGCCGAGCAGAGTCAGGTCGCCGGTCGAGGGAGGCGCGGGAGATATGTCACTCATCAGGATGGGGAAGCAGCAAAACCACGGGAATGGCCCGCCGCAAGCGATTATGACTTTTTTACCACAATTTCGACCCGACGGTTGAGCGACTGCTGATCGGCGTCCCCATCGACCGGGACAATGGGACGAGACTTGCCAAGGCCGAGCACTTTGATGTTGGCCGCATCGATGCGAAGGCGATCAACCAGCCATCGGCGCACGGCTTCGGCACGCTTCAAACTGAGAGTGCGATTGAAATCATCCCCTCCGAAACTGTCGGTGTGCCCCTCGATGATAAAACTCGCCTCGGGGTTCGTCTGCACAATAAAGGCGAGTTTCATCATGCTGAGGCGGGCTTCCTCCTTTAACTCGAACTCATTGTATCCGAAGAGAATGTCGGTGGGCAGCGCGATCTTTTCCCCGCCCGCAGCGATACCGCCGGTGCGCCCGATGAGCTCGTCAAGGCTGGCATATCCCTTCACAAATTCGTCCGCGCCCGTGCCGAACGCTTTAGCCGCCGCTTCTTTGAAAAAGCCGTCAGTGTCCGCGCCTGCCCCAAGATCGTCTCCGGCATTCAGCTCGAGCACCGGCTGGGTCGCCGAGACCGTCGCCGACGAATCAACGAGCTTGTTGCGCATTTCCGCGAGGTCCCGGGAAAGCATTTCGGCGGCGGAAATCTCCATGCTGCCGGCGGCAATATCGAGCGCCTGCCCCGGCGCCTTCGGGGCGGCGTCCGAAAAGATCTGCGGAGACTCAATCGGCGACATTCGCATTGTTTCGTCTTTCATCTGCTCCATCAGATCGAACTCGTCGAGCGACTTGTCGACCATCTCGAGGTCGCTTAGCTTTTCCGGCTTTATCTCAAGCTCCTCAGAAGAAACGGGCACGGCGAGCAGTTCGTTCAGCTTGTCCGCATCAATCGTGACCTGCTCGCGCTGATTGCGCCACACAATCTCACCACCCGCCAACGCGCTACTGCGTCTCTCAATACCGCTGAGAACGACATAGAGGATTAAGTGAATAATCACGGAAACAAGAATCGCAAGAAGAACCCACCATCCGAGATTCCGCGTCTCCACTTTGAAGACTGACTTGCCCTGCATCCCCGGGTGCCAATTATATTCTGTAGCCATCGTGCGCGAACTCGGTCAACTCTAATGCATTTTCACCTTTCAGCAAAGGGCGAACGTGGCAATATAAGACTTGTGACAAACCCGAACTGGCAACTCATTTTCGGACTCGATACGGCCCGGCATCGCATCGGGCGCGCCTTCTTCATCAGAGGCATGGGAGGCATCTATCTCATCGCGATCACTTCCTGGTGGTCCCAAATCGGGCTCCTCGCGGGGGAAAAAGGGCTCGCTCCAGCCTCGAGAATCATCGAATGGGTGGCGCAGCAAACCGGAAACACCGGACAGTCCGCCTTCTGGTCTCTTCCCGGCCTTTTCTGGCTCACCGGCACCTCAGACATCGCGCTGTATTTTCTCGCCTTGGCCGGCGGCATCCTCTCACTCCTCGTCATCTTCGGCCGTCTCGTCGGGCCATCTCTCGCCGGACTTTGGATCATCTACCTGTCTTTCGTGAACTCCGGCGGTGTCTTCATGAGCTTTCAATGGGATATTCTCCTTCTCGAAGCGGGATTCCTCTCCCTCTTTCTCTGCCGCTGGGAATGGAAAACCGCCTGGCTCAATCCGCCGCCGCTCACCATCGTCAACCGCGTGGCTCTCCCGGGACTCTGGTTCCTCGTCGCCAAGCTCATGTTTTTTTCCGGCTGGGTCAAACTAGCGTGGGACTCCGGAACCCGTCCGGAATGGTGGACCGATGGCACTGCCATGACCTATCACTATATGACTCAGCCGCTCCCAACCTGGACCGCCTGGTGGATGCACCAACTTCCCGCCTCGTTTCACAAGGCCTCTTTGATCCCCATGTACGGCATCGAGATCCTCCTTCCCTTCGCGATGATCTTCGGCCCCCGGGGAAGAGTCGCCGCCTCGGTCGGATTCGCCGGCTTAATGACCCTGATTCTCCTGACAGGAAATTACACCTACTTCAACTGGCTTACGATCGTGCTCTGCCTCCCCCTTGTCCACGATAGACTCTGGCCGGGATCGCTCCGCCACCACCTTGCCGTCGAAGCTTCCGACCCCGTCCTTCCGACCGACCCGCGATCACCCCTCATCCGGCTGGGACTCGCCGCTCCCGCGCTGCTCCTTCTCGCCCTGCTCAATCTGCAAGTCGTCCTCCGTGACCTGCACCGCGCGCCCCGCCCGATCATCCCTGCAAACCTCGTTCCCGCTCCCCTCGAGACTCTCGCAAAAAAATCAGGCCCTTTTCACCTCGTCTCAGGCTACGGCCTTTTTCGCACGATGACGACAGAGCGTCCCGAGATCATTGTGGAAGGAAGCAACGACGGGACAAACTGGTTAGCCTACAATTTCACTTGGAAGATCGACGAGATCGGAGATCGCCCCCGCTTCGTCGCGCCGCATCAGCCTCGAGTCGCCTGGCAATTCTGGTTCGCCGCCCTCGAGGGGCGCTTCGACTACCGGAGTAGCAACGCCCTCTGGTTCGAATCGCTCGTCCTGAAACTGCTCGCGGGAGAACGGTCCGTGGAGGCACTTCTCACGAACAATCCCTTTCCCGACGAGCCGCCCCGGCTAATCCGCGCCAGACTGATGCGCTACGAATTCACCACCCCCGAAGAACGTCGCGAGACCGGCAACTGGTGGAAGCGCGTTGTCGTCGGGGAATATCTCCCTGCGGTCAGCCTGCCCTCCTCTTCGCGAGGCAATGAAAATTAATCTTTTAAATCAACGGATGATCTGGACCATCCCCATCCCGTGGATACATTTCGAGCTGAGATGCCGCTGCGCGCATGGCGTGAAATAATATGAAATCTTTATGGGTCAGCTTGCTCGTCAAGGCCACCCTCCCCCTCGGAACCCGCTGGATCCGGAAGCAGGAGGCCGCGATCCTGCGCGACGGCCGTCCGCTTAGCGAATGGGAAACGATGTGGGCTCACGACGTCGGGGTGCGTCGCCCCGAAGACGTTCGCATCCTCCCGGTCCCACGCATCCCAACTCCGGGGGTAGGCTTTAGCCGCATGCTCAACAAACTTTTCGGCTTCCTCTCCGAAGGCCCCACCGGCATGGCAGTAAACTACGGCATCTACCTCGAGGCGTCCCAGGCCACCAATCCGTCTCTCCTTGTCCATGAACTCACTCACGTTGCCCAGTTCGAAAGGCTCGGCGGTGTCGAGGAGTTCCTTCGTGAATATCTCACCCAGTGCGTCCGCGACGGGTATTGGGATTCCGATCTCGAGCAGGAGGCCCGTGAGGCCGCCGCCCCCTTCTCGCGACCGCCGGGAGGCTGATCAGTTTTTCACCGCTTGTCATTGACAGCTCCTTCGGGCAAACTCAAAACAACCATGGAGTCACACCAAGTTCTCAAAGAGGCCTTCGAAAGCCCGCATACGAGCCCGAAAGAGATCGCCTCCGAACTCGGCGTCTCCCTCTCCCTTGTTTACAAGTGGGCCCAGCCTCGCCTTAAAAACGGTTCCGGCAGCCGGAATCCCCTCGACCGCGTCGATGATCTTGTCCGGCTGACCCGCCACCATGGCATCGTCGAATGGCTCTGTCAGCGCGCCGGCGGCTATTTTGTCCGCAATCCAAAGGCGACCGGCTCCGGAAACTATCAAGTCGTCCCCGCCACCCACACCATCGTCCAGCAATTTGCCGGTCTCCTCGACGCCGTCTCACGAGCCGCCCAGGACAACTCCATCAGCCCGCAGGAATCCGCCGAAATCCGCCTTGTCTGGGACAGGTTGAAGTCTTTCAGCGAGGGATTTGTCCGTTGCTGCGAGCAGGGCGATTTTGAACCTATCCAGCGGGAACTTGATCCAACCAGCAGGTAACAGCCCGGATGCCTCTTCCCACGGAAGCCCCCTTGCCACCGCTCCGATGCCGGGCCGAAATCGACCTGGCCGCCCTCCGCGCGAATGCGACCTACTGTCAGGAAATTGCAGGCTCCTCCTGCGAACTCATGGCCATCGTCAAAGCAGATGCCTACGGCCATGGGCTAGAGGCAGTCGTGACTGCTCTACGCGGGAAAACAGACTGGTTCGGCGTGGCAACTTTCCACGAAGCCCTGCGGACCCGGGCAGCCTGCGGAGACAGGAATACCCATGTGCTCATCCTAAGTCCGGCGACACCGGAAGAGATCGAATCCATCGTCGCCAACGAATTTTCCGGCTCCGTTTCGCTTCCGTCCGAAGTCACGGCATACGGGTCCGCCGCTGCCCGGATCGGAAAAACCGCCAAACTCCACGCCGTAGTAGACACCGGGATGGGTCGCATGGGCTGCCCGTCCGGGGAATTTGCGTCACTGGTCCGAACGATCCGGGAAAACCCCCACTGCCGGCTCGAAGGGATCGACTCGCATTTTCCAAGTGCCGACGAGGACGCGGAATTCACCCTCGGCCAAATCAAAGACTTCCGCGAGTTGCTCGACACCATTGATGTCGGCGATGCCCATATCCATCTTTGCAACAGCGCCGGTCTCATCGGATTCGGTGCGAACACCCGCTTCGCTTCGCTCGCCCGTCCCGGTCTCGCCCTCTACGGCATTTCCCCGCTCCCCGAGGCAGCAACGGAACTGCGACCCGTCATGAGCCTGAAAACGAAAGTCATCCTCGTGCGGAGGATATCCCCCGGTACCGGGATCAGCTACGGGCGGACTTTTATTGCTGAACGCAGGATGACCGTCGCCACCCTCGGTGTCGGCTACGGTGACGGCTATCCCCGTCTTCTCAGCGGTTCCGGGGCCGAAGTCCTCATAGCAGGTCAGCGCTGCCCGCTCCTCGGTCGCGTCACCATGGATCAGATCGTCGTCGATGTCTCAGCCGTCGCTCGCGATGTCGTCGCCGGAGAAGACGCCGTCCTCATCGGTCGTCAGGGAGAACTGGAGATTACAGCCGGAGAACTTGCCCAAAAAGCCGGAACCATCCCATGGGAAATTCTTACCGGCATCACCCACCGGGTCGAGAGAGTTTATCGATAATCTTCGCCACACATCTCATCGGATCCGTTTTCAAGCCCAAGTCGGCAAATCAGGAGGACAACCCGTCGCTCTGCAGAATTCTTCTTCCGCCCGCCCGGGATAGCCATGCTTCCGACGCGGAATCACAATCCCCGCTCCCCGATCACCTCCCTGCGCAGATCCCGCATCACCCGCAACTCGCCCCATTGCGCTCCGCGCATCTCCCGCGCACCGCTCTCCCGTTTCGGACTCGCCCGGCCTGCTTCTTTTTCCCGCAAAAAAATTTTATCGACATACTCTGCCGTCCCAAGGGCCACCCCGTCGCTCAAGTAACGCACCCGATGTCTCAACACAGCCGCAATCGGCATCGCGCCCTCCGCTTTCACGACTTCCTCCACCTCTTCCGGAGTGAACCCGACACGGCCGCCTTCGCCGGTTTGCTCATCAGCAACCCGGGCTTCGCCCTCTTCGTAAAGAAACTGCCGGTAACGGTTCTGGGTCCGCTGCCAGTTCGCCTGTAGCTCACTGTCATGGAGGCACCCGGACAGGATGATACCCAGTCCCTGCCGCGCCAGCCTCGCCCCTTTCGTCCCCGAGAGTGCCTCCGAGTAGCCGCTCCAGCGGTAGTCCTCCGGCTTTTTCACCAACCCCGCCCGCACCGGATTCAGATCGATGTAGGCCGCCACCGTCATCAGGGACATTTCGTGACGTTCCACGAGCAGGCTCTTGAAACGCCCTTCCCAAAGTGTCCCCGTGCGATCGAGTTTTTTATTCATGTAGAGAGTCACCCGCTGCTTCAATTCCTTGAGGAAATAGGACAAACTCCCCCGTCGTCTTTCGTAACGCGCGAGGATTTCCGCCTGCCACCCCGCATCCCCCTGCTCCCGCGCCCGGTCGAGTTCCTCCTCGATCGTTCCTACCGCCATGCTGTCATGAAGCAAAGGCAACAACTCGCGCAACTCCCCTTCGGTCAGGGGATCGAGCGTCGCCCGGTCCGGCACCTCCACAAGCAAGTGAAAGTGATTGCCCATCAGGCAGTAGGTCACCACCCGCACACCCATGAAGCGTTCGAGATTGCGCATGATCTTCCGAAAGACCTCCTTGTCCTTCCCTTCGAAGACCTTCCGTCGATCCACGACCCGCGAAACGCAGTGATAAAAAGCTTTGCCATTTTCCAATAATCTTATACTTCTCATTAGGTGAATTGTTCCGTTTTCGTTCTAGTTTTTAGTGATTAATATAGGGCCTGGCCCTTAATTTTGTTCAACGTCGGAAACATGTCAAGCCCACAAGAGATGCCTCATGGATTGGTTTTATACCAGTTGTCACTCGTCATGCTCGCCAGCATGGCTAGGCAGTAGCGGTGGTTCGCCCTCGCCGCGAGGATCTTGCGGCTCTCGTGAAAACTCCCCATCTTGAGGATTTCGATTTCCACGAAGCGGGTTCCCCAGTTCCTCATTCGATCGGCCGTGGGGAAATAGATGTCGATGGTGCGGGTCCCGACAAGGGCGCTGCCGTAATCGTCGACGACAAAAAGGCGATCGTAGCCTTTGATTTTAAATTTAGTGCCAAGAGGAAATCTTGACCAATCGGCGGCAACGGAATGGTACTCGGGAGCATATCTTAATACGGTTCCGAGCGCCGATTTGTTCCCGTACTTGACGTGATCCGCCTCAGTGTGGGTATAGGCGGTGGTGCGGACGACCACTTTGATCGTATCAGACGCAGCCACCGGATCGCCCCACGACGCGACACAGGCGATCAGGGTAACGAGCAGTGCTGACAGAGGTTTTTCCATCCTTTCGCCAAGATAGCTTCCTCCCAGGACAATCTCAAGGGACGGACTGCAGGACTTCCCATCCGACCCACATCAGACCGAGGTCGATGATCATGTGGCTGCCCCACGCTCCGTAGAGGCTGTTGTAGCGGTAGGAAAGCCAGCACCACATGGCCCCGCCAATCCCGACACAGGCTCCAAGAACGAGAGCCCAGACGAGCGGGAAAAACTGACTCAGGACGACGACATGGTGTGAGGCAAATGCGGCGGAGGCAACGAGGCAGGCGAGGGGCAAGCGCATCACCTTCTGCGCCTGTCCGAAGACAAACCAGCGCCAGTAGAACTCTTCAAGGGCGGCGTGGAACAACGAGATAAAAAGGGCGAACCAGAGGAAATGGTCAGCGACCCCGAGGTCACGGATGCGCCCCGCGATGCGGTCGCGGTTCTCGTCGAGGATGAGTCCGAGCGGCGTGGCTTCAAGCAGGAAAAAGAGCAGCCCGACGACGAGCAACCCGAACCCGACGGCCGGCACCATCGAGACGAGATGCCGCTTTTCGCGGGATCGATCGATCATTTTCACTTTGAGAATAAGGATCGTGGCAACAAGGGGCCAGACGAGGAGAAAGACTTTGACCCCTTTGTAGAATCCGTTTCCAAATGCCGTCCCGGGAAAGAGGACAAAGTAGAAAAAGGAAGCGATAAAAGGGATCACGAGAGCGGGCACGAGGACGAGCCAGCGTCGACGGCGCAGGGCCGCATCAGGGTCAGTAGTATTCACGCGCCCACTCTGGACCGGCGGCGTCCGCGCTCAAATCGTTATTTCCGATCTTGTGATCGATGGAATCGATGGCAATATTCGTTTTCATCCTGCAAAATTAAGAAACCTTAATTAACAAACCCACTTTTTCATCATGGCCATCGTCGCAACCAACCTGAAACGCGGACAGTGCATTAGCTACAAAGGCGAAATCGGCATCGTCCTCGGACTCGAGCACCGCACCCCCGGAAAAGGCAACGCCCTTGTCATGGCCACGATCCGCTCGTTCAACTCCGGCAAGACGAAGGACATCCGCTTTGCCTCGAGCGACAAGGTCGATATCGTGCAGTCCGAGCGTCAAAAGCTCGACTTCAGCTACTCGGACCAAACCGGCTACCACTTCATGGACCCGAGCACCTACGACACGGTCACTTTCCAAGAGGCTTTCATTGAGGACAGCAAGGATCTCCTCATCGACGGGCTCTCGGTCGAAGTCCTCTTTGTCGACGGCAAACCGGTCACAATCGAGCTGCCCTCGAACATTGAACTTGAGGTAACTGAGTCCGCTCCCGGCGTGAAGGGCGACACTGCCACCGCTGCCACGAAAGAAGCCGTCCTCCAGACCGGTCTTCGTATTCAGGTCCCGCTTTTCATCAATCCGGGAGATCGCATCAAGGTCAGCAGCGAGGACAAGAAATACGTCGGTCGCGCCTGATCCACCCTCCGGCCAATCCACGCGCTTGCCCCGGAACCCGAAGACCAACGTTCGCGCCCGAAAGCGGAAATCGCCTTCGCCACAGGGCTTGTCGGCCTTCCTTCCCGCCACGGGTGCCTTCGACGATCCTGAAGGACCAGCCCTGCGCTGGACTAAACGGTTCGTCGGGCTTCTCCTGCTCCCGGTCTCCTGGCTCATGCTGGAGACCCTGTTCGTTCTCCTCGAGGCGGACACTCTTGCCGGGGCTTACTGGAAATCCCCGGGATTTGTTTTCTTCGGGGTCGGCTGCCTTGTCTGGGTGATGCTCTTTTACGGAGCCCGCTGCGCGCCGATGATGTGGCTCTATGTTGCCGGGCATGAACTGACCCATGCGCTCTTTGTCCTCGTCTTTCGGGGACGAGTCACCAAAGTCCATATCTCGGCCGACGGCGGTCATATCATGACGAACCGGAATAATTTTATTATTTCCCTCTCACCGTATTTTTTCCCCTTCTACACCGCTGTCGCCATTGTGATCTGGGCCCTCCTTGAGTGGACTGTCGCTGAGGTGAGCCAGCCGGATACTGTGTGGCTCAGCGGAATCATCGGTTTTACCTGGATGTTCCACCTTACCTTCACCCTCTGGATGATACGCCGCGACCAACCGGATGTGAATCAGAACGGTCGACTCTTTTCCTTTACCATCATATTCATCGTCAACGTCCTGCTGATCTGCACGATGCTCATCGTCGCCTCGCCGACGGCGACCTTTCGGGGATTCGCACTCTCGCTCTGGGAAAATGCAAGAACGCTCTATCCCCGATTGGTCGAGTCGGTGAGCGAACTGTATGCGATGCTGCCGTTCTGACTTCACTGCGGAACAGGCGCCAGCGCGGGAGCGGACACTGGAGCGGCCGGCTTATCAGCCTCCACCTTCGACCCCTCCACCATCTCAAGAAGAAGCCCGTGCGCCTCGCGATAGCGCGGCGAATCGGCGAGCGAATCGAGCAGGTAACGACGGGCTTTTTTCTCGTCATCCGTCTTCAGAAGGCGGGCGAGGCGGAAACGCAGCTCGGACGGGTTTGCCGGATCGAGAATAAGAGCATTCTCAAAGGACTTCACCGCAAGCGCCGGCTCGGCGAGGGCTTCGTGGGCGCAGCCGTTGCAGTAGTGAATACGCTGGTTGAAAGGGTTGATCGCAAGCCCGCGCTCTCCATTGGCGAGGACGGCAGCCCAGTTGCCACCATCGAAGTTTACCTCGATGAGCCGAGTGTAGGCACCGAGAGCCTCGGCCGAGAGACTGGCGAGGGTCTCGAGAACAGCCGCTTCGCCTGCGGTGTCTTTTTCCCCGCGCAGGGCGAGGGCCTTGAGAGTGTAGCCGTTCCGTTCTCCGGTGTAGTCGGGGAGCAGGGCGATGAGGGCAGCGGCGGATTCGATCGCCTGATCCCATTTCTCCTGATCGAGGAGTAGACTGGTGAGGATCTTGCGCGCTTCGAAGTTCGTCGGATTTTTCTTCACGTAAGCGGCCACGCCGAGGAGGCTGTTCGCATTGAATTCCTGCGGATCGGGCTTTTTCCAGTCCACCCCGGCGCCGTAACTCTCCGCGAACTTGATCGTGCGAAGGGCGAACTCTTTCTCCAGCTGATCGAGCGGCATCGTGTGTCGCTCGATCGCGTCGTTGATGAGGACGCCGGCGGCGAGATCGGCGAGGATGGCGCGCAGTGCCTCGAGCCCGTGCTGCTCGATGAGATACTCGACAACGAGCATGGACTGGTAGTAGGCGAACATGAGGTGCTCGCCGCTCTCGGGCTGGAAAAAGGCGCGGGTCATCTCGCGGATGGGCGTGAGGTCGCCGTCCTCGAGGATCATGCGACGGTAGTCGGGTGTCATCTTCTGCCCCCAGTTGGGATGCCTCTGCTTTTCCTCGTAGACCGAGATGCCCTCGCTGAGCCAGCGCGGCATCTTGTTTTTTGTCGCGGTCAGGGTGATGACGTGACAGTACTCGTGCCAGAGCGTGGCCTCCCAGTTACTCTTACCGGCGGAGGCACTGCCGGGGCTATTCATCGTGACGACGGAGCCGAAGCAGACCCCGAGGAGCCCCTCACCGCCGAGGGAGCCGAAGGATCGGATCGCAAAATCCTGCTGATTGGGATAAAACTCGACGAGGGTCGGTTCCTCGATGATGAGTCCATACTTGGCCCCGAGGACCTGCTTCGCCTCGGTGAGCAATTCGACGACGCGGTCGCCGTAGATCTCGGCCTCTTCGGGGGGAAGGCGAATGATGAAATCATCGGTCGTGACTGAGGCAAAACTCTCGATTTCTTTTTCGAGGATGGCTAGATTGTAGGCGAGGACGTTGTATTGATCGGCGTCGGCGACCTCTTTGGCGAGAGGCCAGGCCGCCTCGATCTGCCCGAGACGCAGGTAGTCGAGGGCGAGCTGAAGTTTCGCCGGGAGAAAAGCGGGATCAAAGGCGAGGGCTCGCTTCTGGCTATCGGCTCCCTCCTGATAGCGGTACTTCCGCGAAAGAACGCGCCCGATGAGGTAATCCACCTCGGGATTATCCCGCCAGATCTCGAGGGCCTTTTCCCTCTCGGCGGCGAAGTCCGCCATGTCGTTGCGCTCGAGCTCGGCGAGGATCGCGCGATAGGCGTGGGCCTCGGGATGGCGCGGGTTGATCTCCTCGACGCGGGAGAGGTATTCCCCCGCTGCTTGGTAATCTTCAAAATTGATCGCGAACTCCGCCTGCAGGAGGAGCGCCCCGAAGTGATAGGGCGCCAGCGCGAGCGTTTTTTCAAGATAGCCGACACCCGCCTTGCGATCCGACGGGAGGAAGGCCTCGGCCATGCCGAAAAGCGCCTCGGTATTCTCGGGGTCATAGTCGAGCGCCTTGCCGTATTCTTCGGCGGCGCGTTTCAGGTCCTCTTTTTGAAGGGCAAGCTTCCCGGAGACGAGATGTGCCTCGACGAGACCGGGGGGAATATCCGTCCCCCTCGCTTTGGTCGCCTTGGCAGGGCCTAGATACTGCTCAAGCACCTTCCCCGGATCGGCCCCGAGGACGAGGGCGGCCTCGCCCAGGTGAACGAGGTCCAGAGCGGTCCGTTCTTTCTTCGGAACGGCGCGGGCGGCGGCGTTGATCGCTTCAAAAGTGGCGGCGGCCTCCTCTTCGCGTCCGGTCGCGCGGAAAAATTCGTGAATACGGAGCTGTGCCCCCAGTGCCTCGGGGAAAAGGGCCGCAGTCTCCCCCGCCTCGGCGATCGCCTCTTCGTAGCGGCCCATGTTCGCGAGCGATTCGAAACGCAGGACGCGCCATTCCCACGAGGGCTGGCCTCGCTGGAGGGCGTAATTACAGATCTGGAGGACGATGTCGTAGCGGCCCACGCGGAAGATCTCCCTGACCTTGGGGAGATTATCCTCGTCGTAGTAGCGCTTGTAATCCGCCTGGGCGCGAGCCCCGGTCGGGGTGAACACGATAGCCAGCGTGAGGAAGGTGGCGGCGACGAGCAATCGGATCATTGCATTAATAGACAGGAGTTTCCCCGCTCCGTAAAGTACGCTGACACGTCGAATGCCCCCTTTCCCCGTCGTTCCCGCGGTTCGTATGGGGAAAATATTCGGGAAGGGCCCGCCCTCTCACCTTGCAAACGGGAGAGCGAGAGGTTTTGATGGTTCCACCGAAACACCGTGACAGATCCCGCTCCAGATTCTCCCGAGGCCCCGGCCGAGAGCCCCGACGTCCCCGCCGCCAACGCCGAATCCGCGCCCGCCGCCGGGGCGGCGGCTCTGCCGACACGGTCCCGCGGAGCCCGCGACTCACTCGGCGACGACGAGGAGTTCGACGACAGCGCCCACGACGAGAACACCTACAAGGTCTCCCTCGACATCTTCGAAGGGCCGATGGACCTGCTCCTTTACCTGATCAAGCGCGACGAGATCGACATTTACGACATCCCCATCGAGCGGATCACGAAGCAGTACATGGCTTACCTCGACACGTTCAAGCTCCTGAACATCGGGCTGGCGGGGGAGTTTCTCGTGATGGCGGCAAATCTTTGCTACATCAAAAGCCGGATGATGCTCCCCAAGCACGTCCAGCCGCCCGAAGAGGACGCCGACGAAGAGGATCCGCGCTGGGACCTCATACGGCAGCTGATCGAATACAAGAAATTCAAGGAAGCGGCCCGCAACCTCGGCGAACGAGAGTCGAAGCAGCAGAATCACTTCACCCACAAGCCGGACAAGATCGTCGCCGACGAGAGCGAGGCCCGCCCTCTTTCCACCGATGTCAGCATCTTCGACCTCATCCGCGCTTTCCAGAACATCCTCGACCGTTTCAACGACGAGGGCCTCGGCGAGATCGTCGATGACCAGTATACCGTCAGCGACAAGATCGACCATCTCCTCGCCACGATCCCGCCGGGGGGATCGATCGCCTTTACCTCGTTGTTTAAAGGGGCGACGAGCAAACACGAGATGATCATCACCTTCCTCGCCGTGCTCGAACTGATGAAACTCAACTATTTCCGCGTCCGGCAGGAAGTCATCCTGGGCGAGATCGAACTGCATCGCAACGAGTTCTAGGTCAGTCGGCGGTGCAAAATCCTCTTTAAAATCGGACAAACCGAGTCAGTTTAGGCCCCTCCCGGAACTTGCGACATGCAGCTCATCCAGATAGTCGAAGCCCTCATCTACGCCGCTCCCGAGCCCGTCACCTCGGCCGAGATTGCGAAGGCAGTGCGTCGTGCCGCGACTGACAGCGTGCTCCCCCAGGCGCGCGACTGGGAGATGATCAGCTTCAAAGACATCGAGTCGGCCATCGCCGCACTCGGGGAAAGGCTCGCCGCGGCCGGTCATGCGATCGAGTTGCAGGAGGGCGCAAGCGGCTGGCGATTTGTGACCCGCGCCGACTTTGCCGACTGGATCCGGGCGCTCCTGCCCGAGATGCGGCCCGAAAAGCTCAGCGCCGCCGCTCTCGAGACGCTCGCCCTCATCGCCTACCGCCAGCCCATCACCAAGGCGGACATTGAAGCGGTCCGCGGCGTCTCCGTCGACGGCACCATGCAGAAACTGCTCGAGCGACGCCTCATCCGCACCGGCGGTCGCGCCGATCTTCCGGGGCGCCCGATGCTTTACGAGACGACCGAGCAATTCCTCGAGCATTTCGGGGTGAAAGATCTCAACGATCTTCCCAACGCCTCCGAGCTGCGCCTCGTCCCGCTCCCGAGTGCCGATGTCCCCGCCGAAGGCGAGGCGGAAGCCGCGACCGACGTCCCCGCGGCGGAAGTGGCGGAAGCGCCCGCAGAGGAGGCCACCGAAGAACCTGCCATCGAGACCGCGACCGAAGAAGAGCCCGACGACTCTCCGCGCACCGCGATCGACCTTTCCAACATCGACTTCGACCCCGGGCCGGACGAGGAAGAGCGAGAGGAAGAAGCCGCCGCTCCCGAAGTCGAGCCCTGCGACGACGACACCGACGTCAACTGGCACGTCGAACCCTGATATTTTCCCATGAGCCTCGAAGAACACCGCATCAAGATCGACGCCATCGATACCGACATCATTCGCCTCCTCAACGAGCGGGCGGACGTCGTCCACGAGATCGGGGTGATCAAAAAACGCGAGGGCCTTGAGATCTACGCCCCCGAACGCGAGGAAAAACTGCTCCGCAGCCTCGTCCTGAAAGGCGACGGCGGGCGTCTCCCCGAGGAATCGATCCGCGCAATCTATCGCGAGATCATGTCCGCCGCGCTCGCCCTCGAAGAGGATCTCAAGATCGCCTACCTCGGCCCTGCCGGCACCTGGACGCACCAGGCCGCTATCGGAAAGTTCGGCCACAGCGTGAAATACTTGCCACAGCCCAGCTTCGGCGATGTCTTCGAGCAGGTCGAGCGCCGCATCGCCGACTACGGGGTCGTCCCGATCGAAAACTCGACCGAAGGCGCCGTGACCCATACCCTCGACCTCTTCGCCGATTCGCCCCTGAAGATCTACGGTCAGGTCATGATGGGAATCGAGAACAACCTCATGGCGAACTGCCCCCGCGACGAAATCCGGCAGATCTACAGCCATCCCCAGATCATCGCCCAATGCCGCGGCTGGCTGAGTCGTAATTTCCGCGAGATCCAGCCCGTCGAAAAATCGAGTTCTGCCGCCGCCGCCGAGATCGCCGCCCACGAGCCGGGTGCCGCCGTCCTCGGGGGCTCGCTCCTCGCCGAGCTCTACGGGCTCACCACGCTCGAGACCTCGATCCAGGACATCGCGAACAACACGACCCGTTTCCTCGTCATCAGTCACAAGACCTGTCCGCCCACCGGCAAAGACAGGACCTCGGTGATGTTCTCCGTCCGCGACGAGCCGGGTTCGCTCCATCGCGCCCTTGAGCCCTTTGAAAAACTCTCCATCAACATGTCGAAGATCGAGAGCCGCCCCTCGAAGCGCCGCGCCTGGGAGTATTATTTCTTCGTCGACATCGCCGGTCACTGCGAAGACCCCGAACTCGCCACCGTGATCAAGCAGCTCGAAAAGCACTGCTCTTTTGTGAAAGTGCTCGGCAGTTATCCGGCCTGACAGATCCGTAAAGAGAACCAGTCTCAGCGGCTTCCTGCGGTAGCGACGATGAAGCCCGGCACCTTTATTTCACAGAACGAGACCGCGTATCCCGCGAAACCCCGTCGGGCGGGATATTTCACTGGCGTTTTTGTTTCATTTCGCGAGGATGGGGGCGCATGCAACTCGACCTACGCATCTTCAGCGGAACCGCCCACCCCGAACTCGCCGACGAAATCGCCGGATGCCTCGGCGTGCGACGGTCTGACGCGACCGTGAAGAGTTTTCCCGACGGGGAGACTTTCGTGAAGATCAACGAAAACATCCGCAAACGGGACATCTTCATCGTCCAGCCGACCTGCCCGCCGACAAACCAGAACCTGATGGAGCTTCTCATCATGGTCGATGCCGCCAAGCGCGCCAGCGCCGACAGCATCACGGCGGTGATCCCGTTCTTCGGCTACGCCCGTCAGGATCGCAAAGACCAACCCCGTGTCCCCATCACCGCAAAGCTCGTCGCCAATCTCCTCACTGCGGCAGGGGTCAACCGGGTCCTCACGATCGATCTCCACGCGGGACAGATCCAGGGCTTCTTCGACATTCCGGTCGATCATCTCTATGCCATGCCGGTGCTGATCAAATACCTGCGCGAAAAGGGAGTCTCGGAGAATCTCGTCGTCGTCTCCCCCGACGTCGGCGGCATGAAGATGGCCCACGCTTACTCGAAGGCGCTCGGAACCCCTCTCGCGATCGTCGCAAAAAACCGTGTCAGCGCCACCGAGGTCGAAGCCATCAGCCTGATCGGGGAGGTCGAGGGCAAAGACGTCCTCCTCGTCGATGACATCTCCGAAACCGCCGGCACCCTCACCTCGGCCGCCCGATTGCTGCGCCAGAGAGGGGCCAAGCGCATCTTCGCCGGGGTCTCGCACGCCGTCCTCGGCGAGCAGGGGCGCCAGCGCATCGCTGATTCGGACATCGAGGAGCTCATTTCCACGAACAGCACCCCCTATGCGGTCGGCCCGAAAGTCAAAACCGTTAGCGTGGCCGAGATTCTCGCCGAAGCGATCCGGCGGATCCACCTCGGAGAGTCCGTGACATCTCTTTTTGACATTTCCTGAGTCGTCGCGTAGATTTCGCGCCCCCAAAGCAGGGGCGGGCCTCAGAGCGCCCCGATAACTTCAGAAACACACCGGAAAGATGGCTAAACAAGAAACACTTCAAGCCGAAAAGCGCGACGTCAAAGGCACCACCGCTTCGAAAAGACTGCGTCGCACGGGTGTCGTTCCGGCCGTCATCTACGGATCGAACCAGCGCGAGTATATGATCCAGCTGGACTCCAAGGCTTTCTTCGACCTCGCCCGCAAGCAGTCCAGCCATAACTTCCTCGTCAATCTTGAAATCGCCGGTGCCAACGAAAAGACCAAGCT
The DNA here is from genome assembly GCA_002422425.1 of Akkermansiaceae bacterium UBA6138. Taxonomy (GTDB): domain Bacteria; phylum Verrucomicrobiota; class Verrucomicrobiia; order Verrucomicrobiales; family DEV007; genus Arctic95D-9. Next base: position 78,027 of record DIVG01000006.1, read on the forward strand.
CGCGATCGTGCAGGACATCCAGCGTGATCCCCTCAACGGTTCGCTCATCCACGTCGACTTCCGTGCCGTCAGCGAAACCGACACGATCCACGCGGCCGTCCCGATCGAACTCCGCGGTGAGCCGGTGGGCGTGAAAACCGGTGGTCTGCTCGAGCAGCTCGTGCACGAGATCGAAGTGTCGTGCAGCCCCTCCAATCTCCCCGAGTCCATCGTGAACAACGTGGAATCCCTCAAGATCGGTCAGTCCCTCAAGGTCTCACAACTGAATCTGCCGGCCGGCGTGACCGTGAAAATGGACGGCGAAGTGCTCGTCGCCCTCATCACCCAGACCCGGGCCTCGATCTCCTCTGGCATCGGTGCTGCTGAAGAAGTTGCCGAAGAGGAAGCCCCCGCCGCCGAGTCAGATGAAGCTGCCACCGAAGGCGAAGCCACCGAAGAGGCGTGAGACTCTCTCCTCTCATCAGTTAAACCCTTTTAAAAGCCCCGGTGAAAACCGGGGCTTTTTGCTGCCCGGCCCCGATGGCTCCTCCCCTCGTCTCTGTGGTGATGCCGGCCCGCAATGCCGACGCAACCGTGGCGGCCGCGATCGCGAGCCTGCAGTGGCAGGATCTCCGCGACTTTGAAATCGTCCTCGTCGATCACGACTCGAGCGACGCCACTTTGCCCGTCATGCGCGCCCTGGCGGATACGGACCCCGGGATACGACTTTTCCAATGCGGCGGCACCTTCGTCGAGGCGGCCAATCTCGCGTGGCGCGAAGCGAAGGGCGCCTTCATCGCCCGGATGGACAGCGACGATATCGCCGCGCCCGGGCGCCTGCGACTCCAGCGCGATTTCCTCCTCGCCCGGCCCGATATCGCCGCCTGCGGCAGTCTCGTTCGCATTTTAAAACGCGAGCCAGACGGCAGGTTCACCGCTCCCGACGGAGGCTACCTCCGCTACGAAAAATGGATCAACTCCCTCCTCGAACCCGACGAGATCGCGGCCCAGCGTTTTATCGACAGTCCCATGCCCAATCCCACGGCGATGGTGAGGCGCGAGGTCCTCGAGGCGGTGGGCGGCTACCGCGACCCCGCCTGGGCCGAGGACTACGATCTCTGGCTGCGACTCCTCGAGGGCGGCTACCGGCTCGCGAAGGTGCCGCAGGTCCTCCTCGACTGGCACGACGCGGGGGCCCGCTCGACAAGAACGGTGGAGCGCTATTCCCTCCGTCGATTTCAGGAGGCCAAGGCCCATTTCCTCGCGCGGCTCCCGTCGGTGCGCGAACTCGGGGTCGTCATCTGCGGAGCGGGCCCCATCGGAAAAGAGATGGCGGGCCTGCTCCGGAACGAGGGCATCGCGATCCGGGCCTTCATCGAGGTCAATCCGCGACGCATCGGCAACCGCATCGCCGGTGCCCCCGTCCACGGGACCGATCGGGTCGGTGACTTTGCCGGGAAAGCCATCCTCCTCCCCGCCGTCGGACGCGGGACCGGACGCGAGACGATCCGTCACCTCCTGCAAGCGGCGGGATTCATCGAGGGCGAGACCTTTTTCTGCGTCGCGTAGCGGCCCATCCTCGTTTATCGTTCCCCTCGTCGCCGACGCCCCGCCCATGGATCACCGCACCCGCTTCAGACCTTGCATTGACCTCCACGAGGGGCGCGTCAAACAAATCGTCGGCGGCACGCTCGATTCCCCTTCGGAAACGCTGAAAACAAACTTCGTGAGCGATCTGCCCCCGTCCTGGTATGCCGATCTCTATGCCCGCGACGGGCTCCGGGGCGGGCACGTCATCAAGCTCGGCCCGGGCAACGACGAGGCGGCCCGAAGCGCTCTCGCCGCCTACCCCGGCGGGCTCCAGATCGGCGGCGGCATCGCTCCCGGCCATGCCACCCCGTGGCTCGAGGCGGGCGCCTCGCATGTCATCGCGACCTCATCCCTTTTCGACAGCGAAGGACATTTCCGGGAAGAGCGCCTCTCCGCTCTCGTCGCCGAAGTCGGTGCCGACCGGCTCGTCATTGACCTGAGCTGCCGTCGTCGCGGCGATTCCTGGATCGTGGCGATGAACCGCTGGCAGACCCTCACCGACCTCAAGATCACCGTCGCGACTCTTGATGCGCTCGCCTCCTCCTGCGCCGAGTTCCTCATCCACGCGGCCGACGTCGAGGGGAAATGCGATGGCATCGACGAGGCGCTCGTCGTCTTTCTCGGGCAATGGGCGGGACGTCCCCTCACCTACGCTGGCGGGGCGGCCTCCCTCGCCGATCTCGAATGGGTCGAGCAGCTCAGCGGGGGCAATGTCGATCTCACGATAGGCAGCGCCCTCGACATTTTCGGCGGCACCGGCGTAAGCTACGAAGATTGCGTCGCCTACAACCGGGCGCGCTGAATCCACCCCGTCCGATTTGCGCGCTTGCCCCTTCACCTGCGAAAGGGGACATTTCCCAGACATATTTCCCCCCACCCGACGCTTTACCCATTCATGATGCTCCGCACCGTCTCCCTGCTCTGCCTGTTCGCCATTACCGGACTCCCCCGTCTCCTCGGCGCCGCCGACCCCATTCCCCTGCCTCAGGAAGGCAGTGATATTCCCGCCGATCCGGCGGTGAAATGGGGTGTCCTCGAGAACGGGATGCGCTACGCCATCCTCCCGAACGCCGAGCCGCCGAACCGGGTCAGCATGCGGCTCTTCGTCGATGCCGGCTCCCTTATGGAAAACGACGACCAGCAGGGGCTCGCCCACTTCCTCGAACACATGGCCTTCAACGGCACGAAGAATTTCCCTCCTGGCGAGATGGTCGAGTACTTCCAGCGCCTCGGGATGGGTTTTGGCAATCACACGAATGCCCACACTTCCTTCAACGAGACGGTCTACAAACTCGAACTTCCCAACTCCGACGCAGCCATGATCGACGAGGGCATGAAGCTCTTCCGCGACTACGCCGACGGCATGCTGCTACTCCCCGACGAGATCGAAGAGGAGCGCGGCATCATCCTCAGTGAAAAGCGCGATCGCGACTCGGTCAGCTGGAGGACCTTCGTCGAGCAGATCAAGTTCGCCTTCCCCGAGCAACGCCTCAGCAAACGCATGCCCATCGGCACCGACGAAGTCATCAGCGGAGCCCCCCGCGAACGTTTTGTCGACTTTTACGAACACTGGTATACACCCAACCGCATGGCCGTGATCGTCGTCGGTGATGTCGAAGTCGCCGCCATCGAAAAACTCATCACGACCCACTTTGCCGACATGGCCGTTCGGGAAAAACGCCCCGCCCCGCCCATGGGTGAAATGGCAACGCGCGGCTTCGCGACCCACTACCATCACGAAACCGAAGCCGGTGAGACCTCCGTCTCGATCGAGGTGCTGAAACCCCGCGTCGATCCGCCCGACAACAGCGAGCGCCGTCTCTTCGACCTGCACCTGATGCTCGCCGGTCAGATGGTGGACCGCCGCCTCGAGCGCATCGCGAAAGCCGAGGACTCCCCCATCAGCAGCGCGAGCATGAGAGCGGGCGATTTCTATGACCTTGGCTTTTCCCTCTACAGCTCGATCGACGCCGATTGTAAACCGGAAAACTGGAAAGAAGCCCTCGCTGTAATCGAGCAGGAGCTGCGCCGCGCCGTCGAGCACGGCTTCACCGAGTCCGAACTGACCGAGGCCAGGGCCAGGCTCCTGCGCATGTATGAAGACGCCGCGAAGCAAATGGGCACCCGCCAGTCCCGCCAGCTCGCCGACCAGATCGCTGACCGGCTCGGCTCGCGCCGCATCTTCACCAGCCCGGCCGAAGATCTTCCCCGCGTCACC
>DIVG01000006.1:81856-191475 GCA_002422425.1 Akkermansiaceae bacterium UBA6138
CCCGAAGAGAAAGCGGTCGCCGAGTTCGCCTACGCGCAGCTCCCCGACCCCGGCAAGGTCGCCGATCGCAAGGAGATCGAGGATCTCGCTGTGACCCAGCTCCGCTTTGAGAACAATGTCAGAGTGAACCTGAAAGTAACAGATTTCGAAGATGAAACCGTCCATGTCAAAGCGCGGATCGGATCGGGCCTGATTACCGAGAAAATACCCGGTCTCTCCTTCCTCCTCGGCAGCACCTTCACCAAGGGCGGACTCGAAGCGCACAGCGACGACGATCTGCAGGCCATCTTCGCCGGCAAGTCGATCGCGGTGAATTTTTCCGTCGATGACGATGCCTTCACCCTCTCCGGCAAGACGACACCCGACACCCTCGACGAACAGCTCATCCTGATGCGCGCCTACGTCACCAACCCCGGCTTCCGCGACGAGGCAGTGACGGAGTTCAAGCGGGCCCTCGACTACCTTTACCAGCAGCTTGAGCGGACCCCCGGCGGCTTCGCCCAGGACGAGGTGGCGCAGTTCCTCCACTCGGGTGACACCCGCTTCGGGTATCCTCCCCGCGACGCCGTCGAGGCGCTCACCGCGCAGCAGGCGAAAGAGTGGATTATGCCCGACCTCACGTCCGGCTACTGCGAGATCACGATCGTGGGTAGCTTCGACAAAGAGGCAGCCATCAATCAACTCGCCGCGACCTTCGGTAATCTCGACGAACGCGCCGCAGCAAAGCCCGACCACACCGCCGAGCGCCTCGTAAAGTTTCCCGCCGGGACGACGAAGGAATTTCTTTTCGATTCCGAAATCCCCAAGGCCATGGCGGTGGTACACTGGCCGACGATCGACATCTTCGACATTGAAAAAACCCGTCGTCTCGGAATGCTCTCTGCGATCATCGATGACCGGCTCCGCGTGAAGATCCGTGAAGAACTGGGCGACGCCTACAGCCCCTTTGCCCACAACCTGCCGAGCGACACCTGGACGGACTACGGCTACCTCTTCGCCTCCGTCACGATCGACCCCGCCCAGGCCGGCCCGGTCACAGAAGTTGTCACCGGAATCGCAAAAGACCTCGCGACCGGCAGGAGCATCACCGAAGACGAACTTGAGCGGGCCAAAAAACCACAAATCACCTCGATCGAGGAGATGCGCCGCACAAACCGCTACTGGATGAGCAGCGTGATGGAGTCTTCGCAGGAGTATCCAGAGCGCCTCGACTGGTCACGCACTTTCGTCGAGGACTACCAAAACATCAACGTCGAGGAGATCAACGCTCTCGCGGCCGAGTTTCTCAAGCCTGAAAAGCAGGTTAACGTCATTATCCGACCCGCTAAGGCACCATCGGAGTGATCTCTCCGGGAGCTTCGTCGCCGTGACCGCCGTGACCGCCTCTCTTTTCCCGGGAGAGGGTCCATTGCGAGGCCAAATAGATGAGCAGGATGCAATTGAGAACTTCCGAATCGTAAAAGGTATTTTCGAAAAGCCCCGCGATGAAAAAAGCCCCGATCAGCGGGACAAAGACGAGGGCATTGCGGCTGCGACGCATCTCTCGGGTCCAAGCATAACAAAAACCCAGAAAGGCGATGCCGCCGAAAAGGCCGGTGGAGGCGAAGGACTCAAGGATATTGTTGTGGGCATGGCCCTTGAAGTAAATGACCTCGGGCTTCTCGCCGGGGCGGCGGACGATATCCTTTTTAAATCCGTAACGCTCTTTCAGAGCCGCCGAATGCTGCTCAAAACTCCGGTAGCCAAGTCCGAAAACAGGACGCTCGATGAAGCTGATCGCCGCAGCCTGCCACTGGGTCACCCGGAGAGTTGATTTTGCCTCGAGATACCGGGCTCCGTCAAAACTGGCAAACGCCGCCGCCGCAATTCCGACGAGAGCCGCAAGGATGACGAACTTATATGACCTCATCAACCCATAGATCGTAAATCCGGTCACCACTCCCAGCATTGCCCCGCGCGTATAGGTCAGATAAAGACCCGCCCCGGCGATGAGGAGAACGCCGACCGCCACGGCAAAAGGAACGCGGGTCAGACTTTTCCACAAGGCGGGGGTTAGAAAAAAGACGGCGAGGGCCACGACAGAAAACTGAAGCGAGTTTGCGAAAGTCATGACCTGCCCGTAGAAACCAGAGATCCGGCGAAGATTAACCGGCTCGTGCCCGCGAAGCGGGTGCTCCCCCGTGACCGAGGCCACCATTCCGATAAGGACGGCGAGAACGAGCGGGACAAGCCACGCGAGAACGAGGCAATCCCGCCGCCATTTCACCTCGAGATGATCGCGAACGAGGGCGGGCATCATGAGCACGAGAAGCACTATCACATGATAACGGAGTTTTCCGAGTTGTGTCAGCGGAGCCTCGATCTCCTGAAAATTAGCCAGAATCGAGACGACGGAGACGAGTAGATAAAAGGCGAGCCATCGCGCACTTGATCCGAGCTCCCGCCACTGCGGAACGGATCGCCCTTTTTCGAAAAGAACGGCCACGAGGCTGCACAGAATGATGACCTGTCCCGCCGCGATCAACTTCGCCCCGAAAAACATCCCGAGAACAAGGCAGAAGAGGCCCGCCGAAAAGAGGTTCGCGGCTGAGCACCGTTCCCTGAGTCGAAGAGCAGGTGTTTCCGTCATGGGTAAAACGAGAGGTGAGGTAAACGAGCCCTTACTCCAAAGCACGGGGCGATTCAAAAAGACGGGAGTCGCGGATGAGGCGATGGGCATAGTCGCGCAGAGCCCCGCCGTCGCCGTCGCCGATCATTTCGAGCAGTTTAACCGGATCAATCGGCTCGACTCTTTCGTCGCCGTCTTTTTTGACGACCCAGATGCGATCCATCTCAGTGCGGATGACATTCTCCTCTTCGGTAAGGAGCTCCTCGCATTCTTTTTCCCCCGGTTTCAAGCCGGTATAGACAATAGAGATATCGACGTCGGGAACGAGTCCGGAGAGCTCGATCATGCGACGCGCCAACGAGTCAATTTTCACTGCCTCGCCCATCTCGAGAGCGAAAATCCGCCGGTCCTCAGGGATGGCGCCGGCGGCAAGAACGAGTTCGACCGCCTCGGCGATGGTGATAAAAAAGCGGGTCACTCCGGCACCCGTCACTGTAACCGGGCCGCCCCTGGCGATCTGCTCACGGAAGATCGGAACGACACTGCCGTTGCTCCCGAGAACGTTCCCGAAGCGCACCGCTTTGCAACGGGTGCCCTGCACCGGCCGCTCGATCACGAGGCGCTCTGCGAGGCGCTTGCTCGCCCCCATCAGGCTGGTCGGTCGGACCGCCTTGTCCGATGAGATAAGGACAAAATCCTTGACCCCTTCTTCCTCGGCAATGCTGACCGCCACCTGCGTTCCCACGACATTGTTCCGGAAACAGGGCACCGGATTGCGCTCCATCAGCTCGACATGCTTGTAGGCCGCCGCGTGGTAAAAGAAGTCAATTCCACCGGCGGCCCGTATCGCCGCGCGCAACTGCTCTCCGCACCCCACATCACCGGCGCAGGCGATGATTCGAACGCCTTTCGCCTTTGCCTCCTCCGCGATTTCGCAGTCGATCGTAAAGAGGTGAAACTCACTGATGTCGTAGAGGACGACTGTCGAAGGAGAATAGCGCAGAAGCTGCCTGCAGATCTCCGAACCAACGCTGCCGCCCGCCCCCGAGACAAGGACCCTTTTCCCCCGAAGTGTCTTCACGAGCAAGTCCGAGGTGATCTCATAGGGAATCCGCTGGAGGAGGTCCTCGATCGCCACCTTGCGGATACCGCTAACACTCAGCTTGCCCGAGGCGAGGTCTTCGATGGAGGGGATGACACGGTAATCGCAGACGAGCTGCCTCATCGAGAGTTCGTCGATGACGCGGCGAATGGACGACGGACCGGTGAAAGGCTTCATGAAGAGGAGCGTTGAGACATTGAGCTTCTCTACCCACTCACCAATACGGCCCGAGTCCGGAAAAATCGGCACTCCCCGCAACTTCGAGCCGTGATGGCGGCGATCGTCCGAGACGAGACCGACGACGCGCCCCAGTTCGAAGGAGTGTTTCTCCATGACACGAAGAAGAGAATCGGCCTCTTCAGCGTCCCCGATGAGGAGAAGCCGCTTGTCGGCAGGTCGCGCGGTGCGACGGGGCCTCGCGCTCTCGCGGAAGAGCCGCACGAGGCCGCGGCCCCCGATCTCCCATAACAGAAGCAGCGGATAGGTGACGATCAGGGACGAACGGGGATAGAACCCCGAAGGATGTTCCCCCGCCAGATAAACCAGGACTGCGGCCAATCCCGTTCCCAGGGCAAAGGCCGCCGCCGTAAGGAGGCCATCCCTAAGGGTGAAAAACCGCCAGAGCCCCTTGTAGAGGCGAAAAATCAGAATGACGGTAACGTAGGCGATAATCACCCAGGGCAGCGTCTCCCGGAAAACGATCCAGCGCCAGTCCGCGACAAAAAAGTCAAAACGGAGCTGAAAAGCGCAAAAGTAGGCCACCACGATCCCGGTGATGTGAAAAGCGAAAGCGAGGACGCGCCTCAGAATGACGCTCTTCTCAATATACCCGTATCCCCCGGTCATCCCTTCTTTATTCCGTCCGCCATTCTTGCTATCCACCACCGGGATCCTCCGGGAACCCGCCGAGGCAGTCCGGGTCAACGAGACCCCGCCTTGCGGATGAAAAGAAAGTAGACCAAAGGAGGCGGATGTCATACCCGAATGATTGTTTCCGGAGATATTCGGCGTCGCACCGGGCAAGGCGAATCGGGTCCGACATATCAATACCCAGGACCTGACCCAGCCCCGTGATACCCGGGAGAATCCCGAGGACCCCGCGGATCTCGCGTTCCCTGATGAGGTCCTTCTGGAGAGGCAGGCAGGGACGGGGACCGACGAGACTCATCTCACCGGCGAGCACGTTGTAAAGCTGCGGCAACTCATCGAGTTTCGTTCTCCGGAGGATCCGCCCGATTCCGGTGACGGAAGCCTCGCCGATCTCATGAGTAGGGGCCTCGCGGGTGCCTGCGGCCATCGTCCGCAGCTTGTAACAGGTAAACTCGCATCCATCCCGCCCCACCCGGCGCTGTCCGAAAACCGCCGGCCCCGGCGACGTGAAACGAATAAGCGGAACCATCGCCAGGATGACCGGGGCGATCAGGATCAGGCCGAACCCCGCGGCCGCGCAATCAAACAACCTTTTCATGATCCGGCTCTCGCGACCGATCGCCGCATTCCCTCAAGCGTCTCCACTGCGGGAGACCATGAAAAGGTCTCGCAAACCCGGGCGGAATTGATGACAAGGTCCCCGAAGAGTCCCTCTCCCGCGCTGCCGCGACCCGCCACCTTAAAGAGCTTTTGTATGATCGCAGGAGGAAAAGAAAACATTCCGGCTTTTTCCCCGTAAGCGGAACGAAGGACACCGATGACCTCACTCAAGGAAACGACTTCCGCATCTGCCACATGATACGTGCCGCTTCGGGCCGGCTCATCCCCCCGCGCGAGGATCGTCAGCACCAAATCCGTGAGATTTTCAATCCCGCAAAAAGATCGTCGATTCTTCACGGCACCGAAAGGAAGCGGAAGCGGGCTGCGGGCCAGTCGGACGAGCCGCCGCCAGTTCCCCCCTGCACCGTCCCCGTATAGGAGTGGAAGACGAAGATTGACCCCCATCTTTCCAGCAAACCGCAGTTCCTCAACCGGCCCCTCGGCAAGAAATTTTGACTTCCCGTAGGAACCGGCGGGCTCGATCGCCTCATCTTCGGAGAGCCCGCGCCCGGACGAATACCCGGTGAATCCGGCGGCGGCGATGCTGCTGAGGTGAACGAAAAACCGCACCTCCGAGGCTGCCACAGCCTTCGCGAGAGCGGACGTGACGGCGGTGTTCCCTTCGAAAAAAAGCCCGGAAATATTCCCCCCGGCTCCCACCGCGAAGGGCGTGACTCCGGCGCTGTGTACCACCGCATCAACTCCGTCGAACTTCACTGAATCGACCCGGGCAAGATCAACGACGAACGCGCCGGGAATCTCGCGGCGCACCCACGGGATTACCTCGTGCCCGGCCCCTCCCAGTGCCGCGACAAGATGCCTACCGACAAAACCGCCGGCACCGGTGACTACCACTCTCATCCTAAGAAAGGAGTTCTGAGTCGCTTCAAAACCCCGTTTACCGCGTAGCAGAAAAAGTAAAAAATCCGGGCGGGAAAGGAGATCTGAACGATCCCGAGATAGAGCCGCAAAACCTGTTTCGCCATACCGAACTTTGATCCGCTGATCTGGCCCGCACGAATCCGATAGTGAACAAACGCCGCCCCCATTCCCCGCGAGACAAAACCGCGCCCAAGAAGGCGCAACCACAAATCAGTATCATGACAAAGCCATAACTCATTGAAGATGAACGCTCCAATCTTCTCCCTGTCAATCAGGCTTGTGGACATCCCGATCTCGGTGTTTCTCATGTAGGATCGCAGATCAACCCGGTCCGAGGCCCGCACCCCGCCGGGAAGAAAATTTCCCAGATCATCCACAAAACGATAAGATGAATGAACGATCGCCGCACCGTTCTCCCGGGCGAAGGCGACCTGACGCTCCAACTTTTCCGGGGTCCAGTAATCATCGGAATCGAGAAAAGCGATGTAGCTCCCCCGGGCTCTCTCCAGCCCTGTGTTGCGCGCGCCGGCGGCTCCCCGGTTTCTCCCGAGACGCACCGAAATAATGCGGGGGTCCGCCGCAACAATCGCGGCGATAACGACAGCGCTGTCATCGTCCGAGGCATCATCGACCACAATACACTCCCAGTCCGCAAAAGTCTGGGCCATAACCGCCTCGAGCGCGGCACGGAGATGACGACCGCCGTTGTAGCAGGGAATGATAATAGAGACCACGGGCGGCAAGTAGGTCATGGCGCTTTTCAACGGACCCGAAAACGATCGAGTTGCCGACCGCCGAAAATAATCTCGAGAAAAATTTTTGTAAAGTGCGTAACCATCCCCGGGATCAGGGCGGCAGCCGGGTAGGTGAGACGGACAAAATGAAAACGATAGCGGAAATGATATGGGCACTTGATGTCACCGATCCCCTCAAGGCGCGAGCGGAAGGTGGTGCCGAGGGAATACGTGTCCAACCCCGTGTTACCCTCGGCTATTTCGACGACCGGCCCGGTCACGATACAGGGCTGATACCCGCAGGAACGAAGGCGATTGGTGTATTCGTAATCGGCGCAGTAATGGGGAAGATGCTCTTCATTCGGAAGATGCCCCTCAAGGAGCGCTTTGGCCGGAAGCAGGACAAAGCGGGTTGGCAGATAGGTGGCTTCGACAAGGGTGTCCGCCGGCAAATCCGCCGCCGTGATACCATCAAAGAGATGGCGGTTCAACGAGAAGCTCCACGACCGCACCCGCACCCCCGCCGAGAGCACCTTTCCGCCCGATCCAACAACCGGGAGAGTGAGTTGCCGGTTTTCAAGGCCACCGCTCCGCCGCAGCATCCCGCTGACGGGATCACCTTCAAATTTCACGTCGATGTTTGTCAGGACAACAGCGTCGTCGCTTCCGATCGTCTCCGCCACCGCACGGAGCCCCAGATTCACCAGTCCGGTCCAAAACCGGTCGGGGCTTCCCTGAATTTCACGGACGCGGCATCGACCGGACCATGCCCTGAGCAGGGCGCTGGTCTCGTCGCCGGGATTACCGTTCACCAGATAAATCTCAACCTCGTGATCAATGATTCCCGCCCAGCTCTCGAGAAAAGAGGGGACAAGCTTGCCTTCACGGAAGGCAGGAACCACGACATGGATCTTCATCTTTCGAGAATTAACGCCGCTGGCGCGGCGCGATCAAGGGGTGGGGTCAGGTCCGCGGTGACAATCATTCATCGGGAGGATTACGCTTTCACTGTTTTTGACGGTGATCTTTTCCCCGCCTGCATGAGGGATACCGCCCCTTCGCCGGAAAGGAAACTCAGTCCCTGCTCCAAAGCCTTCGGAAAGCTTCGAGCTCCGAGGGGGCGTAAAAATGGCGGCAGAACCGGCTGCCATAGACTCGTTCAAGAACCTCGGAGGGCAGCCTGAGACTCTTTCGCACCTCGGCGTAGCGAACTCCCTCGGCCGTAATGGAACGAACCCGTGAATGAGGAACGGGGAGATCCCGACCGAGCCCGAGGAAGGGCCCGAGAAAATGAGCCCCTTTGTTCGAAAGATCCTCAAGCTTTCCGATAAGCAGTTCAAAGCGGCCTTCGCGAATAATCGCGAAACCCTCCTTCGGGTCAAAATCCCGGGCAAAGACATCGAAACCGAGCAAGCCACTCAACTCGAGATCAAACCATCTTTCCGTGTAATCAAGGCTCATGGAAACATGCCCCGCCGCCACTTCGACCACCTCATCCAGCGGCATCTCACGGATATCGCGCTCCGGCACAAGCATAGAGGCATTTTCAAACAAGTCCGAAACCGCCCGCGCCACCGGATCGCGCACCAGCGTGATGATCCGCACCCTCTTGTCGGGATGACTCTCAAGCGCCAGCCGGAGTGCCTCACCGCATCTTAGATGGATAGGATCGCGACCGTGCTGCTGATGAATTCGACGCCCCGCCCGGACTCCATGCTCTGAAATCACATGGGTCTGAAACGATCCGAAGCCCGACAGCCGGCTGATGGCCGTGTGGACTGCCGTTGATCCGACTTTTCCGTAGGTGTGGATCAGGACCGGCTTGTCCGGTCCTGCAAAGGTCTCCGCGACCCGCTTCAATTCGCGCCTGACCCGCAGAGAGTAAAGGCGCGAGCTCTTCACCGAACCGAGCTTTTCCCTCAACTTCCGGGAGAGACTCCCGAGACGATCTTCAATCATAACATTCATATCCTGCAAAACCTTAGGCGAGGGCGGGGGGTGCGTAAGCGAAACGCTCCATTTCGTAAGCATAAAGGCCGGCTACGATTTCGAGGCTTCTCCGGGAATAGATTTCGGAAAGGGTTACGTTTTTGTCACGAATTCCCGTCTTGAAACTGGGAAGACGGGACGGATCGAACTCTACCCCGATTTTTTTACAGATCCTGCCCATGTCGTCCCTCAGACTTTCGTAACGGATGACCTCATCGAGACAAAAACTGTCTCCGATCATGTATTTGTCCCGGTCGAGAACCATCGCGCCGCTCTTGAGCCAGTGCTCAAACTCCTCCCTAACCGAATCAAACTTCGGTTCAGAAAGAAAAAAGCCTTTGATCCGACGGATCCGGGACTGGTGATCACCCTTTGTTCGGGAGATCTCGCGAGATCGGCGATAGTGATAAAACGCCGAAACAGCTTTTTCAAAGGGATCCCGCACGACGCAGAATTTAAAATAGCTGTTCCAGATCTCGTCACCAATCTGCGCCTTGATCCGATTCGCCGCCATATGATTAAACCACCTCGTGCCCTTCGGCCGCTTCTCTCCCCGGAAGCCGATGATACCCGTCTCTGAAATGTGCTCATCGCGCGTGTGCTCGAGTTTCCAGTCTCCCTCCGGAAGACAAAATGGTTCAAAGTAGGATTCCACCGAAGTGCCCGCTGTTTTGGCAGTCTTGGTATAGATAAATTTTTTTCGATGACTTACTAACATGATGTCCGGCATATAAAGTCCGCATCTCCCTTATCGTATCCAACATACCCGCCGGGAGATCACCATCCTGAACCGGCCTGACTTCGTTTTTCTCCAGAGGACTACCACAACGCGCAGGGAGGAGGCATTCCGTAGAGAAAAGCGGATAACACTTTTAACAACGGGAATCCTGCGGATAAGTCGCATCGCCGGGGAAATAAAAAAGAGCAATTTTCTGATCCTCCTTTCCCTTTCGCTGAATCCGGCGAGAACTTTTTCCACTTCCGCCTCGTAGGAATCACGCTCGACGATGGAGCGATTTGTCTTGTGGTGAGAAAAAGCTGCGAGGGGCAGATCAAGACGGACAAGGCAGGTCTCGCGGGCGAAACGGATCCAGAGCTCGTAATCCCCGGCAAGCCGATAGCGGAGATCAAGCCCTCCTGCCCGTTCCCAGAGGGAGCGTCTCCAGAACATACCCTCCTGCTGAAGACAGCCGGAAGCTCCCCCGCAGCAAAGTCCGTAACGAATTTCAGGATTCGAGACAACCACTTCGTGGGGGCCCTGTCGCCGAAGGGCGAGCCCCTCCGCGACGCAGGGCCGCCCCGTGATCCATGCGACAGCCGGACAGGCTTCAAAGACGCTGACGGCGTTCCCGACCGCTCCCGGCATGAAAAAATCTCCGCCATTGATCCAGCAGAGTATCTCACCGGTTGCCCGGGCCATCCCCTTGTTAATGGCATCATACTGCCCCCCGTCCGGCTCGCTGACAAAAAGGGTAACAAGGTCCCCGAAGGAAGAGACGACTTCGGCGGTATTGTCGTCGCTGCTCCCGTCGATCACGAGGACCTCAATATCGGCGTGTCCGCACAGCCTGATGGACTGCAGAGTAATCCCGAGAAGTTTCGCACAATTATAGACGGGGATAACAATTGAAACTCTCATGACCTGACGAAAAAACGGGAAATCAATCTTCGGGTCTGCCTGAGGAACTTCCTTGTTGCAGACCGTCGGCGTCTTTTTAGGACTCTCGAAAGGGTGACCTGGTCTTTGAGCATCGCCTTGAACAATTCGGTGACTTCCATGCCGACACCTTTCTCATCAAGAGCCGCCACGAGATGTTCTGCCGATTCGATCCATGCGTCGGTATATAACAACGACACCTTCTTTTTCCGCGGCGCAGGGCCGCCCGCGGGCTTTTCGTGAACAACAAACCGGCCCGACCTCCTGCGGCAGAACACCGCACTCACCTTGTCCGCGTGCCTCAACCCCCACAGAGCATCTCCACTGGACCCGACCGACGACGGAAAAGGATATTTTTTCAGACATGAGGCGCTGTATAAGTTGCTCGCCGAACTGCCGAGCCAACTTTGTTTCCGACGGTCAACCCGGCAGCAGGCCAGTGAAAAGGCCAGCAAATCCAATCCTGACATCTCAATAACGTCTTCGTCTTTTCTCCGCTCAAAAAGCTCAACAATCGGCCACGGCGGGTCTTCAATCCGCACTCCGCCCGTGTTCACGAATCGTGGAATGCCCATAACAACATCCGCCCCGGTTTTTCCGGCCACCTCTTCGAGGTAACCCAGCTCCGCCGAACCGAGCAGATCCCCTGCTGTGGAAAGATGGATCCATCGGCCGCGGCATTCTTTGATACCGGCATTCCACGACTCATAAAGACCGCGGGGACGCTGAATAACCTGAAACGGCAGACCCGCGAGCACCGTCTTGAGAAAATCGACTGTGCCGTCGTCGGAATAACTATCGACAATGACAATCTCCCCGACGCTGGAACAAAGGTCCCTTATTTCATCGGCGTGAGATTCAATCAGGTAACGACAGTTTAATGTCGGCATGACAATAGAAATCCCGGGGAAGAACTGTTTTTCCTCACTCATTCAAGTCTTGCGCGATTCGCTCCGGTGCCTCCGGCCCGGCGGAGAGGGCCCGGCTGGTGGAACATTCAACCACCCGCGCCCGGACCGGATCAAAGAGTGTATCAGGAAAGTATTCACGAAAGGTTCAAATTCCTTTTCCCGGGATCACCGGTGAAACTTCTGGCGAGGATCATGAGAGACTCCTTTTGTCCCAATACCACCGCCCACTTTACCATGGCCACTTTTCCCTGGGAGGTGATAATCCGAAGACCGAAGACGAACACAACGATCCAGATCAATTTTGATTCGTCAATTGCCCCTTCCGCGGAGATAAGGAAAAAAACCAGCGCCATGATGACCGCCGTGGCCGCGTTCGTCGTCGCTGCAATCCTCGTCGGCGTCACCTCCCCGGATTCGTGATCGCGGGACTGAATTTTGTCGAATTCATTATCGGCATATTTTTCGATCAGAACGTTTTTGTCATCTCCCGCCACGGCAATCGCTGCAAGTTCTTTTCTCACTTGCGCACGTGCCGCAACAAGTGGCATTTCACTATTTTCGGCGGGCCTCCGGACTCTCATTCGCAGAATGAGAAAAGCGGTCAATCCACTGAAAAAGAGAATTCCTCCCACCACAGGGCTGAACCATAAAAGAATGCCCAGAAGAACCGCTATGATCAAGGTCGAGGAGAGCAGCTCGAACATAGCGGAGAGGCCCGACGTCGCGGAGCGAATAAAGTCTGTCTCTTCCCTCAAAAGCTTTCTCACCTTTTCACCCTTCTCTCCGGGAGGTAGCTTGGCGCAATCCGCCATAATCATGCCGTAGGCGCGGCGGGCAATTCCGGTGAACTCAATTTTAAGGCCCCGCTTCACCCTGCCAGAACAAAACTGAATGAGAGCCGCGACCATAAAAGCGGCGAAGATCATCAGGGAAAGCCAGACCCGTAAATCGAGAGCCATTGACTGCATGACAGCATGACTGAGCGCTTTCATGGTGATCCCGAGGGACCCCAGCCTCGCAATCTGATCGAGAGCCGGGAGGATAAGCCCTGTCACAATCATCACCTTTCTCCGAAATGTCAGGCAAGACCAGAGTCCCTTTCCTCCCTTTAGCCAGATCGGGGATGGAATTAGGCGAAACGATTTCCGAAGAATTGTCGAATTGGGGATTCGCGGGTTCTTCCAGGCACTGTTTTTTCGCTCAATCATCAAACCCTCTCTGCCTCCGTCATTCGTGCCTGCTCTGCCTGCGTTCAATTTCCGAGTTCCTTCCTCGCAAGCTCCCGGTCGGCTTTCGCCATGATCCGGACGAGTTCTTTAAAGGTGACCCGCGCCTTCCAACCAAGGAGGCGCTCCGCCTTGGCGGGATTACCGAGAAGCTGCTCGACCTCGGCGGGACGGAAATAGTCTGGTGAAACTTCAATGAGGACACGTCCGGTCACTTCACAAATGCCTTTTTCCTGAACCCCCTCCCCTTCGAACCGCAACCTGATACCGACAGCGTCAAAAGCGTGCTCGCAAAACTCACGGACCGAATGCATTTCGCCGGTGGCGCAAACATAATCATCGGGGGTGTCCTGCTGAAGGATACGCCACATCATCTCCGTGTACTCGGGGGCATAACCCCAATCCCTCTGCGCATCAAGATTCCCGAGGACAAGGGGCCTCTTCTCTCCCTCGGCAATGCGCCCGGCTGCCCGGGTAATTTTACGGGTAACGAAAGTCTCACCCCGGCGGGGCGACTCGTGATTGAAGAGGATGCCGTTTGAGGCATGGATACCGAAGGATTCGCGGTAGTTCACCACGATCCAGTAGCCGTAGAGTTTGGCAACTCCGTAAGGGGAGCGAGGGTAGAATGGAGTGGTCTCGGACTGCGGGACCTCCTGAACGAGTCCGTAGAGCTCACTGGTTGAGGCCTGATAGAAACGCGTCTGCTTCTCAAGTCCTACTTCCTTGAGGGCATCGAGAAAACGAAGCGTTCCAACAGCATCAACCTCGGCCGTATACTCCGGGACCTCGAATGAAACCTTCACATGACTCTGGGCTCCGAGGTTGTAGATCTCGCCGGGACCAATGCGCTCAAGGAGGCGGTTAAGGTTCGACGAATCCGTAAGGTCTCCGTAATGAAGGTAAAAACGCTTTTCCTCGCGGAGCCTTTCGTCGTTGTAAAGGTGGTCGATCCGCCCCGTGTTGAAAGAGCTGCTGCGGCGAATCATCCCGTGAACTTCATACCCCTTCTCCAGAAGCTGTTCGGCGAGATAGGAACCGTCCTGTCCGGTAATGCCGGTGATGAGGGCCTTTTTCATGAGCGGAATATTCGGAGTAACGGGCGTCTCCCATCAAGCAGAGGCAAATCAAAGAGAAAGGCTTTCGGAGGAACCGTGAATGAGGAAATCAGCATACGCCACTTTAAGCCCTTCCTCCAACCCGATTTTCGGCTTCCATCCAAGAGATGCGATAAGAGAGGAATCCATCAATTTGCGCGGGGTGCCGTCCGGTTTGCCGGCGTCGGTAAGGATTTTCCCTCCGTAGCCAACCGTCGCCGCGATCAGCTCGGCGAGCCGACGAATCGTGACATCCGAACCGGCTCCGATATTCACAAGGGAAGGAGGATCGTCGAGAGCGAGAAGATGAAGGCAGGCCGAGGCAAGGTCATCGGCGAAAAGAAATTCGCGCCGAGGGGTGCCGGAGCCCCAGACGGTTACGGATTCGGCGCGGGCCAGCTCGGCCTCGTGAAATCGCCGCAGAAGGGCCGGAATCACGTGCGAATTCTCGGGATGGTAGTTGTCCCCCCGCCCGTAGAGGTTGCAGGGCATTGCGGAGTGAAAAAGCACCCCGTATTGGCGGCGGTAATACTCACAAAGCTTGAGCCCCGCAATCTTGGCGATGGCGTAGGCCTCATTAGTCGGCTCAAGCGCGCCCGTGAGCAGGGAATCTTCACGAATTGGCTGCCTGGCGAACTTAGGATAGATGCAGGAGCTTCCAAGAAAGAGCACCCGTCCCACCCCATTCTCATGAGCTGCCCGCACGAGGTTCGCCGCAATCATGAGATTGTCGTAGAGGAAATCCACCGGGTAGGTGTCGTTTGCATGGATCCCGCCCACTTTCGCGGCGGCAATGACCATCATATCGGGTCGATGCTCGGCGACAAATTCCATCGTGGCTCGCTGATTCCGGAGATCGAGCTCGTCGCTGGTGGCGGATACGAGATTTTCGCACCCAGCCTGGAGGAGGGCGCGAGTGAGGGCGCTGCCAACCATACCGCGATGGCCGGCGATGTAATACTTTTTGTCCGAATCGAGGGATATCATGAAAAATACTGAATCCTAAGCTTGCGCCAGCCCGAGGTTCTGCAGGATCTCACCATCACCGCGCGGCGAGGCACCCCTGGCCGGACGCCCCCCCTCAAAGAATCGCAGCGGCCACTTTGTCCTGGTCTTCGGAGCTGACGTAGGGACTCATCGGAAGACTGAGGCCGGTGGCGGCAACCCGCTCCGTCACCGGGAAAGCACCGGGTCGATAACCCAGCCCAGCAAAAGCCGGCTGAAGGTGAAGCGGGACGGAATAGTAAGGAACGGAGGGGACACCCGCAGCCCCCATCTTTTGCTGAAGCGCGTCACGATCTTCAGAGAGAACCGTGTATTGGGCATAAACCGAGGTATTCCCCTCGGCAATAAAGGGCAGCTGCAACCCGGCCCCCGCGAGGCGTGAGTTGTAACCTGCCGCCACAGCCTGACGCATCGCGATCTCCTCCTCGAAAAGATCCATCTTGGCGAGGACAATAGCCGCCTGGATCGTATCAAGACGACCGTTCATTCCGATGATGGGATGGTAGTGCTTGCGCGCCTGCCCGTGGAGCCTGATCCAGCGCATCCGCTCGGCCAGCTCGTCGTCATCGGTGAAGAGGGCTCCTCCGTCTCCATAGCCCCCCAGCGGCTTCGATGGAAAGAACGACGTGCTACCGATGAGGGAAAGCGCTCCGGACCAGCGTCCCCGATGGGTCGCTCCGAAGCTTTGCGCGGCGTCCTCGATCACCGGGATGCCTCCGGCCTCTGCCGCGAGGCGATTAATCTCGGTCATGTTGCTGGTCTGTCCGTAGATCCCGACCGGCATGATGGCCTTCGTCTTTTCCGTAATCGCCGCTGCAACCCGGGACGGATCCATGTTCCAGGTATCGGGCTCGATATCCACAAAAACCGTTTCCGCCCCGACGAGCGCGATGACTTCCGCCGTCGAGATCCAGGTGTAGGGAACGGTGATCACTTCATCCCCAGGTCCGATCCCGAGGGCCATGAGGGCGATCATCAGGGAATCCGTCCCCGACGACACACCAATGGCATGGCGGCAGCCGAGAAATTCGCAAAGGCGCGCTTCAAGCTCGCCGACCTCGGGACCCATGATATACTGCCCATGGTCCAGCACTGCAGTGATCCGACGGTCAATTTGGTCACGAATGCGTTTCTGCTGACTCTTCAGGTCGATGAAATCCATGGAAAATTGGAGGGTTGGGAAAGGCCCGATTCAGCGGCAAGTCTACGCCGGACCGCCTGCTCCGCCACTGATTTTCCGGGCGGAAGAGCACGATCACCACCGCCGCCGTTCCTCACCCTTCCCGGGAACAGGCTCACTCACTGCCCCTGCCAGTTGGTGATGTATTTCGCCGCCTCTTTCTCATTATCCGGATCCGCATCGGTGATGGACCAGATGTCGTAGGTCGGATTATAGGTCTCGCGCTTTTCGTTGGGACCGAGATTAGGAACCTGGGCAAGGTAGCGAATGGGATTGCTGTAGGAATCGATCACCATGTAACGCCCGCCGATCGACATTGAGCGGGGTTCGCGAGCCTCGCGCTGGGAGACGTAATCGATCTTCGGCACATAGACTTTCTCGTTCTGAGCGAAATCCACTTCGCCGTTGAGATCCCAGTCACCGGAGAGGTGTTTGTAGAGCACCGCCGCCCCTTCGATTCCAGCCTTGTCACGGTCGCCGGTGGGCTCGTTGAGCGGATAGCAGCCGTGGTCGATCTGGTACTTGGAGAGACCGCTTTCCAGTTCGGCGATAAAAGTCTCCACTTTCCCCCGGTTTATCCGGCTCTGGATGCCGGGGAGGGAGGCAATGAGGAGTCCGGCGAGGACAACCATGATCCCCACGACGACCATCAGCTCAATCATGCTGAAACCGGCGGTCCGACGGAAGACTGGATATAATTTCATGGGTATTTTCTAGCAAAGAGGGGGGCAAGTTGTCAATACAATGTAAACATCGAATCTCACCAGTGCCCCGATCCGATCGATTTGGTTAGCCAGCCTGGTTGTTCATTTCGGTGATAATCGTGATCATCGGCATGAAGAGGGCGATAACGATTGTTCCGACGATGGCGGCAAGGAAAACGATCATGATGGGCTCGATCATTGAGGTCATCGCGTCGACCGCATTGTCGACCTCGTCATCGTAGACGTCGGCAATCTTCAGCAGCATATCGGGGAGCTGGCCGGTCTCTTCACCGACATCGACCATGCTGATCACCATCGGCGGGAAGATGCGGCTCGCCTCAAGCGGGGCGACGACGGACTCACCCTCGCGAACAGCCTCGTGCACTTTGTCGATCGCGTTGGCAATGACGACGTTGCCGGCAGTATCCCGGGTGATGTTGAGCGCCTGAAGAATGGGGACCCCGCTCGTCACAAGCGTCCCGAGCGTCCTCGTGAAGCGGGAAATCCCCCCTTTGAGCTGCACCGGCCCAAAGACGGGCATGAAGAGCTTCATCCGGTCGATGGCAACACGACCGACCTTCGTCATCGCAAAAACTTTCCACCCGGCGTAAAGGACTCCGAGAGCGACGGCAATAATCAGCCACGAATCCTGGACAAACCGACTGATTCCGATAACAAACTGAGTGATCCCGGGAAGAGGCTTGTCACCGAGCATCTCGGCGAAAATTTTCTCAAACCGGGGGACGATTACCGCCATCAGAAAGATAAGAATCGCCACCGCAATGACAATGACAATGATGGGGTAAACCATCGCCGCGACAATCCGATTTTTCAGCTTCTGAGCCTTCTCCTGATACTCAGCGAGGCGGACAAGGACGAGCTCCAGCACCCCGCCAAGCTCCCCGGCCTTGACCATATTGACGTAAAGTTTATCGAAAATTTTCGGGTGCTGACCAAGGCTCTCGGAGAAGGTCGAACCGCCCGCGACCGAATCAGCGAGATGATTGATCGTGCCGGCCATGGCGCGGTTTTTTTCCTGCTTGCCCAGTACGGAAAGACCACGCAGGAGGGGGAGACCTGCATCCACAAGGGTGGCGAGCTGACGGGTGAAAATCATGAGGATCTTACCGTTGACGCGCCCGCCCGCAGCCGTCCCTTTCTTCGCCTTCGCGCTGGCCTTGGCCCGCTTCTTCGAAGCACTCGATACCCCTCCCTTGCCGGCCGCGACCACCTGGGTGGGATAAAGCCCGCTCTTGCGAAGCTGACCGATCGCGTCGGCTTCATCATTTGCCTTGATCGTCCCCGTCGTCTCCGACCCCTTCGCATCCAAGGCAATGTATTCAAAATTTGCCATAGTATTTTCTTATCGTGTTTTCGTTGGAAATGTTGCTGAGATTAGCTCTTCCCCGCCATCCCTGTCGATGGAAAAAACGGGACTCTTCGCCTCACGTGTACTTGAGAACTTCTTCGATCGTGGTCACTCCTTCAAAGATGTTGCGCAGCCCGTCCTCACGGAGCGTTCGCATCCCGAGCTCCTGTGCTTTTTGCTTGAGCACGACGGTAGCAGCCCGCTGGGCGATGAGATCCCGGATCGGGTTCGACATGTCGAGGAGCTCGAAAAGCCCCTGACGACCTTTATAGCCGGTGTCGTTACACGCGTCACACCCCTGACCGGTGAAGAATTCGCGTCCGCCCGTGTCCGATGCGGTAAGCCCGAGCTGATTGAGGACAGCCGCCGACGGTTTGTAGGCGACACGACAGGCGGGACAGATTCGCCGGAGAAGACGCTGTCCGAGGACGCCTTCGAGTGTCGCCGCGACGAGGAAGGGTTCGCACCCCATGTCGATAAGTCGGGTCACCGCGCCGGGAGCGTCGTTGGTGTGCAGGGTCGAGAGCACGAGGTGACCGGTCAGAGAAGCCTGGATCGCAATCTGCGCGGTCTCAAGGTCACGCATCTCGCCTACGAGAATGCGGTCGGGATCCTGCCGCAGAAAGGCGCGGAGGACTCGGCCGAAGTTCAGCCCGATCGCTTCATTGATCGGCACCTGCATGATGCCGTCCATGTCATACTCGACCGGATCTTCCGCCGTGAGAAGCTTGGCGTCCTCGGTATTGATGCGGCGGAGACAGGCGTAGAGGGTCGTCGTTTTTCCGGCTCCGGTCGGACCCGTGCAGATGAAAATGCCGTTCGGTTTCTCAATCGTGTCGATGATATACTCGTAGGTCTCGGGAGGAAGATTGAGCATCTCGAGGTTGAGGTTCACATTGGACCTGTCGAGCACCCGGAGCACCACACTTTCACCAAACACCGTCGGCAGAGTCGAGACGCGCATGTCGACCGGCTGCCCGTTGATCTCTTTGGTGATACGACCGTCCTGAGGCAGACGGGTCTCCGCGATGTTGAGCGAGGACATGACCTTGATCCGCGAGACGATGGCCTGCTTCAAGTGCTGCGGAGGCGGTGCCATCTCGTAGAGCGCCCCATCGACGCGATAACGGATTTTGAAATCGTCTTCAAAGGGCTCGAAGTGGACGTCGGAGGCCTTCTCCTTGATCGCCTGGTAGAGAACGAGATCAACGTATCGGATGATAGGAGCGGAATTGGACTCTTCTTCGAGATCGTCGGCCGAGAGCGCCGCCACTTCCGCGCGGATCGCGGCGAGGGCGTCACTTTCGCCGGCACCGCCGGCGGCCTCGGCATCGGCGCCGGCAGTGCCGCCATAGTAGTACTTCTGAATCAACTCCGCAATCTGCTCCGGCGGGGCGACAGCGGGCACGATCTGCTGATTGAGTGAAAACCCGAGCTCCTCAAGGTTTTGAGGATCGAGGGGATTAGCGATCGCAACCTGCAGCCCCTGATCGAGGAACTGGATAGGGAAACACTGATACAACTTAGCCGTCCCGCCGGGCACAGCGCGCAGGACCTGCGGGGCCGGCTCGAAACCAGTCAGATCGTAAAACTCCCCTCCGATATCCTGGGCAACGAGTTGAAACAACTGATCCCGCTGCAACAGGCCCAATTCCTCCACCGCGTAGGTGATATCGTGTTCACTGCCGTAGGCAGCCGCGATGTATTCCTCTCTCTGGGAATCATCGATCAGACCCCTGGAAATAAGCAGATCGATTACACTTTCAACCGTCATATAAGATCTAAAAAAATAAATTTTGGTTCACCCCGTGTGATCAGTCATTATCGGCCATGGTGACACGAATCACCTCCGACGCGGTGGTCATGCCCGAAAGAACTTTGCGGACACCATCCTCGCGCAGAGTCCGCATGCCGAGCTCCCGCGCCCGCTTGCGCAAACCGCTGGTGGACTCATCGCCGTTGATGAGCAATCGCACCTCTTCGGTGATGTTGAAAATTTCAAAACAACCTTTGCGGCCTTTGTAGCCGGTCATGCGACAGGTCCGGCATCCGGCCCCCTGACGAATCTCAGCCTTGGAAAGCTGTTCCTCGGTGAGGCGCAGGGAGCGAATGTCCTTGAGCGAAATCTCGCCCGGCTGGGCGCAATCCTTGCAGATAAATCGAACAAGTCTCTGAGCCATGATGGAACGGACCGCACTCGCGATGAGGAATTTCTTCACCCCGATGTCAGCAAGACGGGCCACGGCCGACGGAGCGTCGTTGGTATGGAGGGTGCTGAAGACAAGGTGTCCGGTCAAACTCGCATTGATCGCAATCGAAGCGGTTTCGAGGTCCCGGATCTCCCCGATCATGATAATGTTAGGGGCCTGGCGCAGGATCGCCCGAAGGGCCGCCGCAAAAGACATCCCGATCGCTTCCTTCACCTGAACCTGATTGATTCCGGAGAGCAAATACTCGACCGGATCCTCCACCGTGATGATCTTGCGATCCGGCTTGTTGATCGAGTTGAGACAGGCGTAAAGCGTCGTTGTTTTCCCTGAGCCGGTCGGCCCGGTCACGAGAATGATGCCGTCAGGAAGACGGATGAGCTCCTCGAAAGTGGCCTGGTCATCGCTGAAGAACCCAAGCTGGGGCAGGCCAATTGTGAGCGAGCTCTTGTCGAGGATACGCATGACGATGCTCTCGCCGCAGCTGGTTGGCACGGTCGAGACCCGCAGGTCGAGATCACCGGCACCGAACTTCGCCTGGATTCGGCCGTCCTGGGGGAGCCGCTTTTCGGAAATCGCCATCGTCCCCGTCATGATCTTGATCCGGCTGACGATGGACGGGAGGAGCCGGAGAGGATGGCTCTGCACCTTGTGCAGCGCACCGTCGATGCGGTAACGAACCCGCATCTCCTTCTCGGTCGGCTCGATGTGAATATCGGAGGCACGGTTCTGATACGCCTCCTGAAGGATCTGATAGACCATCTTGATGATGGGCGCGTCCCCACCCTCCCCCGCAGAGCCTTCGGTGACCGCGATCGCATCGGCATCGAGCTTGCTGATCTGATCGGCGTCCAGCTGCGTGGCGTAAAAATCGAGCTGGCGCTGCTTGATTGCACTATCCGAGGCGACGACAAATTCGGGCTCCACCGAGAGGACGTGACGGACCGAATCGAGCGCATCGAAATCGAGCGGATCGGTGACGGCAATGACGAGCGATCCGTGCCCCTCGGCAACAGGGACGATGCGGAAACGCACCGCGACGTCCGCAGGAACCCGGGAAGCCACCGCAGGATTCACATCAAGCCGCTTGAGATCGACATAATCCATGCCCGCATTCGCCGCGAGTGTTTCGGCGATCATCTCATCAGTGAGGAGGTTCAGCGAGAGGAGCGCCTGGATCGTCGTCTCCTGCGACTTCTTTTTGTGCTTTGCATCTTCGAGAGCCGCCGGAGTGACCAGCTGGGCTTCCTGCAAAAGTTCCAGGAGGTAGGGTTCGTTCGTGTACAAAACTAGAAGGGGAGTTTACAGGTGATTAATCCGCGGAAATTTACACGGGCCGGCGCCTGGGGGCGAAGCCCTCTACCCGCGCCGGGGGGTAGAGCCTAGAGGAATTGAATAAAGACGGGAAGCAAAAAAGAGTTAAATCAGCAATTTTACCCGGTCGTCACTCTTCCATTCGAAAAGCATAACGACCCGATACCACTTCCGCCATCGGGGGTTGGCGAACATTCTCAAAAAAATCGTATCCCTCTTTGAGGTTAGTCCAAAAATCGAGGCACGAGGGATTCGATTCCCAGACCTGATCCATGCGCTTGTCAGTCATCCGAAAAGGGAAAAGGTTAATCCGGAGGAACTCCTGGCCTCCCTCAAGTGCCGCCTCGACGAGCGTATAGACCTCCTCCATATCCTGCGGGGCCAGCGCAAATGCCCCCGCCGCAAACGAACCCCCGTGAATCATGAGGTCACTGCCGGAGTAGCCGCGATCGGCATCGTAGGCGTTGGGGAACCCGAGATCAATCCCGAGATGGTGCCTCGTCTCGGGCCGCAGACTGCCCGACGAGGCAAAATAAAACCCCTCGGGTGCCTGACCGTCACCCTCCCGCAATTTCGGCCCCGGTTCTCCGGCACAGTGGGAAAGACGGAAAATTTTAAAGAGCGCATAATGAGGCTCAGGCCCGCTTTTCAGCCATAACTCCAGTTCCGACTCCTCCTTGAAAACGCGCAGATAAGCCGCATCTCCGAGCTCGAAACCGAGATCGGCGAGATCCCCGCGCAATCTTTCCCCGGCGGCCATGGTAATCAGCCGCGTTCGCGGCGTCGCCGCCCCCCCCCCGGAATTCACAAAGGGAACTTTTTCTCCCGAACCTCCGGGAGAGGACGGGAGAAATCCCTGCATGATTCGCTGCGCTCGGGACGCAAGCGGGTAGGGCGGACGCGCCGATGAGACGGCTGCGGGCTCCGGTTTCGCCGCAGGAGACTCCGATCCCCTGCGGGGGAGGCCCTTCCACCGATCTGAAAACGAGACCCCGCCCTGAACCGGACGCCCCGGGGTCTCTTGCCCGGCAACTCCCCGGACATCAAGCCAGTCCCTCACAAGCCAGGGCGATCCAAGGCCGACACCGAGAAGAAAAAGAGAAACAAGGAGACGAAAAGACATTTTTTAAAACATTAACCAAACATTTTTAAAAATCAAGAGTGGTTAATTATCTCTCCACGGTTCTCTCAGGTCCATTTGGCGCTTGGATTCCCCTTATTCGCTTATAGCTTGCGACCGCTATGAGTAACCACGGAGAAGAAATACCGGCCATCGGAGTCATCGGAGGCTCCGGACTTTATGAGATCGAGGGATTGACCGGGGTGGAAGAACTCCACATCGAAACTCCCTTCGGCGAGCCCTCTGATCTCATCGTGCGGGGCAACTTCGCAGGACGCCGGGTCTGCTTCCTCCCGCGGCACGGGCGCGGCCACCGCCTCCTTCCGACCGAGCTCAATCACCGGGCAAACCTCTGGGCCATGCGCTCGCTCGACGTGCGCTGGATTATTGCGGTGACGGCGGTGGGCTCCTTAAAGGAAGCGTATCACCCGCGCGACATCGTCCTGCCGGACCAGTTCTTTGACCGGACAAGCCAGCGGGCCGATCACACCTTCTTCGGAGAGGGTATCGTCGCCCATGTCGGCTTCGGCGATCCCATCTCCGCCGGGCTTCGGCAGTTACTCTTCGAGACCGCGACCGCTCTCGGCAAGCCGGTCCATAACGGCGGCACCTATGTAAACATGGACGGCCCCGCCTTTTCGACCCGCGCCGAATCCGAGACAAATCGAAAACTCGGCTTTGATCTCATCGGGATGACTAATTTGCCCGAGGCCAAACTGGCGCGCGAAGCCGAGATCGCGCTCGCCACCCTCGCCATGATTACCGATTACGATTGCTGGAAAATCGAAGAAGAAGCCGTCAGCGCCCATTCCGTGATCGAGCATGTCCAGGCCAATGCCGCCAACGCCCGCGAGATCCTTCAGGCCCTCATCCCCCGGATGCCGACAGCCGCCGATTGGCCCGAACACCGCTCGCTTGACTCTGCGATTTTCACCGACCAGTCCCTCTGGCCGGAGCCCACCACTCGAAAACTAGCCCCTTTACTTCAAAGGTTTTTAAAATATTAAGGTAAATTGCATTTATGAGTTGCAAATTTATAAATTTTTATTAACCTTGCGAGTCACCTCTCATCTCAGCCCAACGTATCCAGCCGATTGAAAACGCCTTATACCTCTACGCTTGCCGCTCTCCTTCTCTTCGGAACGGCTTTCTTCGTGACCTCCTGCACACCAGGCGGCAACAAAACTAGAACGGCCGACGCCGCCCCCCTCGGCGGAGCTCCCTCTGTCGTTCCCCACCCTCTTCCAACCTCGACCGGGACTAAAGACTCCTACTCACGCGTCGCCACCAGCCTACCCTTTATCGCCTTGACCTTCGATGACGGTCCCCACCCACAGCACACCCCAAGACTGCTTGACATCCTGAAGCAACGCAACGTCAAGGCCACTTTCTACGTTGTCGCCACCAACGCAAAGCGCTATCCCGAGATCATGCGCCGCATCGTGGCTGAAGGCCACGAGATCGGCAACCATACCGTCACCCACGGGAATCTCGCCAGAATGTCTGAAGCAGGAGTGCGGCAGGAACTCTCGGCAGCGCACGAAGCTATTGTCGCGACCACCGGCGTTGCTCCCCGCACGATGCGACCTCCCTACGGTGCCATTACTCCCGCGCAGAAGGCCTGGATCCGCCGCGATTTCGGGTACCCCACCATTATGTGGTCAGTCGATCCTGAGGACTGGAAAAAGCCCGGACCATCCGTAGTTGCCTCGCGCCTGGTATCAGGGGCCACACCGGGCGGCATTCTCCTCGTCCACGACATCCACGCTTCCACGATCGACGCGATGCCCGCGACGGTTGACCAGCTCCTCGGTCGCGGTTTCCAGTTTGTCACCGTGACCCAGCTCATCGCAATGGACGGCAAGGGTTAAGGGGAGGACTACTTTCCCGATCGCGGAAACCGCCCTTCAAACCATTTCCCGAACTCTTCGACAGCGGCCTCGGAATTCGAGATCGGAGTTCCGCCCATGTTCCTGACCGCCTCAGCGTCTCCGTCTTCGAAAACCCGGACAAACACAGGGATCCCCGCAGCCAGGTTCATCACCTTGCTCGAATCCGAAAGCCGCCGCATCGAAGCGATGATGAGTCGCGCCTTGTTCGCGCCCGCCCGCTCCAGAACATGCTCGTCGGAACCATCGCCCCGGATACAGGGAATCCCCTTAAGGTCCAGTTCCGCAATGACGACAGGATCATCATCCACCACGAGGAGAGGCACGCCCGCGCTGAGGAGCGGCCGCAAGACCCACATGCCACCTGAGCCGAGCCCGAGAACAAGCACGTGATTTACCAGATCGAGAGCCGGCTGCCGTCGTCGGCGTCTCAGTGGATGCCATCTCAAAAGGAACCTCGAGACGCGGTCTCCTGAGAGGAGTGGCGTAGCGGTCATCGTCGCCACCGCCATCATTGCGATGACCGCAAAAGTGTCTGCCGTAATGTGCCCGAGCTGCATCCCGATAAGACCGAGAATAAGCGAATACTCGCTCGTCTGGGCGAGAAGCAGTCCGCTTTCAATGGCGGCGCGACTCGTCAGGCCCGTCCATTCCGCCACCGCCGCCACAAGAGGCGGCGTGACGAGGATGACGAGGACCGCGAGAACCACCGCACTCGAAACTTCCGACACGCCGGGAATCACCACAAGCGCTCCGAGAGCCACAAAAAAGATGGCCCGGAAAAAATCCGTCAGGGATAGAATCAAGCCGTTCACCAGCCCGCTTACAGGAAAACTGGAGAGGCTGTAACCGGCGAGGAATGCCCCTACCACCATTGGTAATCCCGCGAGATCGGCGGCCCCGAGAAAAAGGAAGAGGATCGTCAGGACTGTCAGCAGCATCAGCTCCTCATCGCCGGCACTGCGCTCGATGAGCCGGCGGGCGAGGCGATGCTGCAGATACCAGGCCGCCAGCGCCATGAGGATAGCCCAGCCGTAGCCGGTCGCGAGCCAGCTGACCCCGTCACTGAAATGAGTGAGCGCGATGAGTGTCGCGATCGTAAGACCATCCTGCAGCAGGAGCACCCCGATGACCATGCGTCCCTGCGGTTCAAAAGACTGCTGACTGACCTGAAGCTGTCTCAGAACGACCACCGTCGAACTTGCCGAGACGGCAAAAGCCAGGTAAACCGGCTCCATTCCGGCGAATCCGAGGAACCTTGCCGCCGCAAAGCCGATCAGACCCATGATCGTGAACTGGATCAATCCCACCCAGATCACCGGCCGTCGTTGACGCCTGAACCGCTGGGGGTTCAACTCGATGCCGGAGGCAAAGACAAGCACGGTAAGACCCAGCTCAAGCACAAAGATCACCGGGTCATCCCTGAAGCTCTTCGTCGTGAGAAGGTCTGCATGAGTCACGAGCCCACCGAAAGAAAGTAACATCCCGAGCCCCAGCAGCAGGGGAATCGCGGGGATGCCGGACAAACGGGAAAGCCCGTAGCCAATCGAGGCGATTACAAGAAGCAGGGCAACCTCGGTCATTCCGTCCTGACCGGGAGAGAGCCCGGCTCTTTGAGTTTAGCGTTCAGTCGTTTCAATCCGTCGACCTTCGAAATCATCAGATAATCGGTGCCGAGATCGATAAGATGATCCATCTCGCGGATATCGTGAACGTGGACGGCACAGGGCACCCCTGCCTCGCGGGCGCGATAGGCGAGCAGGTCATTCGTCGAATCGATCTTCAATGCCGAGACGAGGAGCCGGGCACGACGCAGGCAGAGATGATCGAGCACCGCCCGATAGCTCACGTTTCCCAACTCGGTGCGGCAGGGCAGACCCTCCAACTTCCGCGGATCGGTATCGACCGCGACGACTTCATGCCCGGCCTCCGACATGGACAAGGCGATGCGTCGTCCGAGAGAATTCATTCCCACGACGATGATGTGTCCCTCCATGGCCTGCTCGCCGGCACCTTCATCCCCGGGCCCGTCGCCGCGGGCGAGAACCTCTTTCGGCACAAAAGGGCGAAGCAGATTCCACCGCAGCGCCCACTGATAGAGAGGCCTGTTGAACCTGATCATGTAAGCCGAGACCGTGATCGTAACAAGGCCCACGAGAGCGGTGAGAGACATCACACTTTCACCAACAAGCCCCGAACTAACGCCCAGCGCCACCACGATAAAGGAAAACTCGCTGATTTGCGCCACCGTCACGCTGGTGAAAAAAGTCGTTCTCAGGCCGTATCCCATCCGGGCAATGATCCAGACAAAAATCGCCGGATTCCCGATCAGAACAAAGAGAGAGAGCACCAGGACCGTCTGCCACTCGGCAAGAGCCTCGCCCACCTCCATTTTAATACCCAGCGAAACAAAAAAAACCGCGATGCAAAAATTCATTAGCGGGTGAACACGGCGGTGGAGATCCTCGTTGTAAGGGAGCTGCGCGAGACTGATGCCGGCGAGGAATGCTCCGATCTCCAGGGAAAGATCGAGAGCATGAGCCCCCATCACCAGAGCAAAACACCAGGAGAGACTCCAGATAAGAAGCACTTCGGATCGATTTGCCGACCACGCGAAGGGCTGCGGCAGCAAGTAACGGGCCGAGAGCAGGGCAACGAGAAGGAGGAGGAGCATCCCGCCGAAAGCGGCCCCGAGGCCGCCCAGGACAGAAGCGAGGTCCAGCTTCACCTCCCCCGAGCCGGCACCACCGAGTCCCGCGAGAAACGTGAGAATAAAAATGGCGACGATATCCTGAACCAAAAAAATCCCAACCGCAATGCGCCCGTAGAGACTGTCGAGCTCCCCTTTCTCATCGAGCAGCTTCACGACCACCACGGTACTGCTGAAGGTCAGCCCGACCGCGAGGAAAACGGCCTCCATGATCCCGAATCCGAGCAGCCCGCACAGAATGAGCCCGCCCGCCGCCGTAAAAACAACCTGCCCGATACCGGCGATGACCGCCACCCGACCGACGTCTTTTATTTTTGCAAAACTCAGCTCTAGCCCGACGAGGAAAAGGAGCAGGGCGATGCCAATCTCCGAAATCAACCCGAGACTGCCCGACATCTCCACGAGGCCGGTCACCGGGCCGAGAGCCAGACCGGCAAGGAGGTAGGCAACAATTGACGGCATCCCGATCCGGCGGGCAAGGAAAGCAAAAACGGTTGCCGCCACAATAATGAGTCCGAGATCTTCGATGAAAGTCACTTCGAGCATAACATACCATGGCGGAGTGATCCTCCGCGGCCGGAGCCGGTTGTCGGTAAACCGCCGTTTCAATCGATCAATGCCCGCCCGCTCTCCGGGAGAATGGAGCCCGCACCGCCCGCCTTCACGATAGGAATGCTGAAGTAAGCACGCCCTCCCGATCCGCGCAACCGCTTGGAAACCGCGACGA
Source organism: Akkermansiaceae bacterium UBA6138 (assembly GCA_002422425.1). GTDB lineage: Bacteria > Verrucomicrobiota > Verrucomicrobiia > Verrucomicrobiales > DEV007 > Arctic95D-9. Next base: position 109,818 of record DIVG01000006.1, read on the forward strand.
CTCTTCTCCCTTTGATTACTCCCGAAGCGTGCCGGAGGCCACTTCCTGCACCCTCAGTCGGGAGAGAGGCCGCTTTTCGCAAGCCGGGCCTGGAACAACTCCGTGAGCGGGTCGGCGAACGGCTCGATGCCAAAAGGAGTCCTCACCACCTTGTGAGCCGCCACATGATCGCGAACACACCGGTTGAAAGCGGCACTTTTCTCGTCCGCGTAGCCCCGGGAATGATCGAGATGGATCACGAGGGCCCGGTGGCGCACCTGGAACGCCCGCAACCCCGAATTAACGAGTCGCTCGCCCAGCTCGCGGTCCGACCCTCCGTAGAGCATACGCTCGTCATAACCGTTGACGGCACGGAGATCGGACAGCCAGCCCGAGCTGTTCATATTATTCCAGGTGGCACGAGTCGTGGTCAAACGATCGGCGACGCCTGCGGCAAACGAAGGCCAGCGAAGCTTGCGTCGCGATTTCGCCACGAGCGGGCCGTGACGGCGAAGCCAGTCCACTTCAAAACACCGCCCTGAAAGAATGTCATCGCGGCTGATTTGCCGGGAAGCCTCCATTGAAAGCTTGCAGTAGCCACCTGAAAGAAACCGCCCCGGCCTGGCGTGCCTGGCGTGCACCTCAAGAAAATCGGGCATCGGGATGCAATCTCCATCCGTCATCACGATGTAGTCGGCATCGACTTCGGCAAGGCAGCGATTCAGGATAGTCTGCCGCGCATACGTCGGAGAATGATGCCATTGATGATCGAGGGGCCGGCCCAGGTGTTCGCGCATCTGATCGATGCGCTCCCGCGTGGCCTCATCCGAACCGTCGTCCGCAATCACGATACGAAAATCCGGAAGCGTCTGACGGGAATAGCCCCATAGCACTTTCTCCAGCCAGTCCGGTGAGTTGAAGGTACTGATGATGACAGCCAGTCGCATGACACTTTGGTTGAGGTCTAGATTGCCCTGATTTTCTCCGGAAAGTCAAAATCGAACGCCGCGTTGTTAATTTTATCAGGGAAACGGGTTTTTCCGGGACCGTTAGAGCTCATCGCGCTCGAATCAACAACAAAAACTGCCCCGCCGGGAAGGCAACCAGTCGAAAATGGCAGAGGTTGCACCGGAATCATCGGGAAACCCGCGACAAAAGAAACCGACCTTTACAGCCCGGGCCCTATCTTCAGTAACCCTTCAAAATGACCGGAACGAAGATCGATTTTCAGGTGCAAGCCCTCGCGCCGTGCGTAACCTCCCGACGTCGGGACATGGCAAAACGGAAATCAGACAAGGTGGTGGAGTCGCCCGCAGCGATCGAGGTCCGCGGGGCTCGCCAGAACAATCTCAAGGGCATCGACCTCGACATCCCCATCGGGAAACTCACCGTCATGACCGGGCCGAGCGGCTCGGGCAAGTCGAGCCTCGCCTTCCAGACGCTTTACGCCGAGGGCCAGCGACGCTACGTCGAGACCTTCTCGCCCTACACGCGGCAGTTCTTTGACCGTATGGACAAACCGCAGGTCGAATCGATCAACGGCATCCCCCCCGCCATCGCGATCGAACAGCAGAATGCGGTCAAGTCAACCCGCTCCACCGTCGGGACGATCACCGAAATAAACGATTACCTCAAGCTGCTCTTTCCCCGCGTCTGCAAAGGCTACGATCCGATCACGGGTGAAGAGATCTCGCCCGACACGCCCGAGTCCATCCTGCGGAAAACGGTCGAGCGTTTCGGACGCGAGGGCGCGCTCCTGATCGTCTTCGGCGTCGATGTGCCGGCGGGGACAAAGGTGGCGGACTTCTTTGAATTCCTCCAGCAACAGGCCTACCTGCGGGTTTGGATCTACGGAAAAGCCTACCGCGTTGATGAGCCGGCGAGCTACGAGCGCCAGTCCCTCCCCGGCCGCGTCGAAGTAATTCAGGACAGGATCGCCCCTTCCCGCCGCAGCCGCTTTCTCGAAGCGCTCGAGCGGGCCCTTGATCTTGGCAAAGGGATCGTCTCCATCGTCGATCCCGAGTCAGGCAAACACGTCGCCTTTTCCCGCAACTGGACCTCGCCCGAAACGGGCACGGAGCTGAAGCCGCCCACGCCGGGCCTCTTCAGCTTCAACAATCCGATCGGAGCCTGCCCCGTCTGCCGGGGTTTCGGCCGTGTCATCGGACTCGATCTCGAAAAGGCCATTCCTGACAAATCACTATCGATCGCCGAGGGACTTGTGCGTGCCTTCCAGGGAGACACCTACTACGAGTGCGAGCAGGACCTCGAGCGCTGCGCGCGATCCCGCGGCCTCAGCATCGTGACGCCCTACGACGAGATGGATGCCGCCGATCAGAAGTGGATCCTCGAAGGCGAGGGCGGTGATCCCGAAGACGCCTGGCAGCACGGCGTCTGGTACGGCGTGCGCGGTTTCTTTGACTGGCTCGAGTCGCGCGCCTACAAGATGCACGTGCGCATCTTCCTAAGCCGCTACCGCAGCTACACCCTCTGCAAGGCCTGCGGCGGCACCAGACTCAAGCCCGAGGCGCTCGCCTTTAAAGTGGCGGGACGCACCCTGCCCGAACTCTGGCAGCTCTCCATCGACGAGCTCCGCGCCTTTATCCAAACCGTCGAAGTCCGCAGCGAGGACAAAACCGCGACGATGCTGCACCAGGAAGTCATCAACCGGCTCGGCTTCCTCCGCGAGGTGGGGCTCGGCTACCTCAATCTCGATCGTCCCACCCGCACCCTCTCAGGCGGGGAAACGGAGCGCGTCAATCTCACGACCTGTCTCGGCGCGAGCCTGACAAATACCCTTTTTGTCCTCGATGAACCGACCGTCGGCCTGCATCCGCGCGATGTCGGCAAGCTCATCGGCGTGATGGAGCGTCTCCGCGATCTCGGGAACACCCTCGTCGTCGTCGAGCACGAGGAGGCTGTCATCCGCGCCGCCGATCACCTCGTCGACATCGGACCCGGGCGCGGCGACGGCGGCGGTGAACTCGTCTTCGCCGGACCCGGCATGGCCACGGCGGCCGAGGCGGCGAAGGCCATTAAAGGCAATCCTTCTTCCCTGACATTGCAATATCTCTCGGGGAAACTGACCATTCCCGTGCCGTCGTCACGACGCAAGCCGAAGAAGTGGATCACCCTGAAGCGCGCCGCCCAGCACAATTTGAAGAAGCTCGACGTCGAGATCCCGCTCGGGGTCTTCTGTTGTGTCACGGGCGTGTCCGGTTCAGGAAAATCGACTCTGATTCACTCGGTCTTTTACGGCAATCTACTCTCAGAGCTCGGCCTCGCCACCGCCGAGACAGAGATTGGGCAGTGCAAGTCGCTCAGCGGAGCCAGCCCCGTCCGCGAGGTCGTCATGGTCGATCAGGCCCCGCTCGCGCGGACGCCGCGTTCGACGCCGGCGGTTTACACAGGCATCTTCGAGCCCATCCGCAAGCTCTTCGCCGAGTCGTCCGACGGCAAATCGCGCGGCGTCACCCCCGGCTATTTTTCCTTCAACAGCGGCGCCGGCCGCTGCGGGCGCTGCATGGGCAATGGTTATGAGAAAGTGGAGATGCAATTCCTCAGCGATCTCTACGTCACCTGCCCCGAGTGCGAGGGCAAACGTTACACTCCCGAGGCGCTTGAGATCGAGCTCGAGGGGAAAACGATCCACGATCTCCTCTCAATGACGGTGACCTCGGCGATCCCCTACTTCTTCGCGATGGCGGACAAGAAGGCAGCCAGTGTCGTCGAGAGCCTGCAACTGCTCTCCGATGTCGGTCTCGGCTACCTTCGTCTCGGCCAGCCGCTCAATACGCTTTCGGGCGGAGAAAGCCAGCGGCTCAAGCTCGTCGGCCATCTCCTCGCCGCGCCCGCCAAAAAGCGGAAGGACGGCAAGACCGCCGTCCTCATTTTCGACGAACCGACCACGGGCCTGCACTTTGACGACACCGGCATGCTCCTGAAAGTGTTTGAGCGTCTCGTCGCGGCGGGTGATTCGGTTATCGTCATCGAGCACAATCTCGACGTCATCAAATGCGCCGATTACGTCATCGATCTCGGACCCGAAGCCGGAGCCAACGGCGGTGAACTCGTCGTCGCCGGCACGCCGGAGGAGGTCGCGGCGTGTGAGCATTCCCACACCGGGAGTTTCCTGCGAGAGCTCCTAGCGATTAGCGATCAGCGGTTAGTAACTGGTAAAAATCGGAACGAGGAGAGCTCGTTAAAAGTCGCCGAAGAATCTACCGGCTATCGCCAACCGACCCTAAGCTCCTTTTCCTCACTAACCGCTAACAGCCAACCGCTAATTGCTAATTCCATCGAACTTTTCGGCGCCCGCGAGAATAATCTCAAGCATCTCGACATCTCCATCCCGCGCGAGCAGTTCGTCGTCATCACCGGGCTCAGCGGATCGGGCAAGTCGACCCTCGCTTTTGACATCCTCTTTGCCGAAGGGCAGCGCCGTTTCCTCGACAGCATGTCCACCTACGCGCGACAGTTCGTCGAGCAGATGGAGCGTCCTGACATTGACCTAATCACCGGCCTGCCGCCGACCGTCGCGATCGAGCAGCGGATCTCGCGAGGCGGGGGAAAGTCGACCGTCGCGACGGTGACCGAGGTCTGGCACTTCCTGCGGCTCCTCTTCGCCAAGGTGGGACGCCAGTATTCGCCCGACACCGGCAACGCCGTCGAAAAGCAGAGCGTCAGCGCCATCGTCACGCAGCTGCGCGAAGAGGCCCGCAAGCCCGGCCGCACCGTGCGGGTCATGGCTCCACTCGTCAAGGCGCGCAAGGGCTTCCACACCGAAGTCGCGGAATGGGCCGCCAAGCACGGCTACGAAACCCTCCTCGTAGATGGGCAGATCAAGGCGGTCGCCGACTTTGCGCCGCTCGAACGATTCAAAGAACACAGCATCGATGTCATTGTCGGGGAAGTGACCGGCAAGACACCCGCCGCCGACGTTCTTGAGATGGTCGAAACGGCCCTGCGACTCGGGAAGCGTAGCCTGCGCTTTTTTGACTCGAAGAACAAGATCCGGGTCATGAACACCGAAATGGTCGACCCCGAGACAGGGCGTTCCTTTGAGGAACTCGACCCGCGTCTTTTTTCCTACAACTCGCCGCACGGCTGGTGCCCCGTCTGCCGCGGCTACGGCGCCGTCGAGAAATATCCCAACAGCGCCGACGAACGCGATGCCGAGTCCCAGCTCGATGCCGAATTGCGCGAGGAGTTCCGCCGCTCCCGCAGTGAAGGCGGGGAGACGGAAACCTGTTCGGCCTGTGGCGGAACCCGCCTCAACGAAGTCGCCCGCCATGTTAAGATCGGCGAGTTTTCCATCACCGATCTCGCGAGTCGTTCCGTTGCCACGGCGCGTCAGGCCGTGGCGAGCCTGAAGTTCGACAAGCAGGGGACCCTGATCTCGCGCGACATCATTCCCGAGATCGTGCAGCGGCTCCACTTCATGGAAGAGGTGGGGCTCGGCTACCTGCAACTCGATCGCTCGGCCACGACCCTGAGCGGAGGCGAGAGCCAGCGCATCCGCCTTGCCGCCCAGCTCGGCTCGAATCTCCGCGGGGTCCTCTACGTCCTCGATGAACCGACCATCGGACTTCACCCGCGCGACAACGCCGCCCTTCTCGACACCCTCGTCGCCCTCAAGGCAAAGGGGAACTCCCTCATCGTGGTCGAACACGACGAGGAAACGATACGCCGCGCCGACCACCTTATCGACCTCGGCCCCGGCGCCGGAAAATTCGGCGGCGAAATCGTCTGGCAGGGCCATCCCGACGACCTCTTTAAAGCACTCCCCGAGCCCCCCTCTCATGACCCATCACTCCTGCCCCGTGACTCATCACCCGTGACTCATGACGAATGTCCCCTACCCCGCTCCCCCACGCGTGAAGCCTTCTTTCATCCCCTTGTCCACCCCATGCGCGGGAGCCGCCGCAAGCTGCCCGCTAAGAAAAGCAACGAAGGCTGGCTCAGGGTCAAAGGGGCCTCCGCCAACAACCTTCAAAACATCGATGTCTCCATCCCGATCGGGCGCCTCACCGTGATCTCCGGCATCTCCGGCTCGGGAAAATCGAGCTTCATGCGCGGCGTACTCAGGCCCGCCGTCGATGCCGGACTCGCCAAACCGAAAGCGGGGAAAAAAGGCAAGCCGGGAAAAGCGGAAAAATGGAAATCAATCGAGGGCGTCGAGCAGCTCGAAGCCGTCTACGAAGTTGATCAGTCTCCCATCGGAAAAACCTCGCGTTCTACCCCGGCGACCTACGTGAAAGTCTTCGACGACGTCCGCAAACTCTTCGAACAACTCCCCGAGGCGCGGGCGCGGGGTTACACCGCTTCGCGTTTTTCCTTCAATACCGAGGGTGGCCGTTGCGAGACCTGCAAGGGCAACGGGCTCATCAAGCTCGAGATGAACTTCCTCCCCACGACCTACGTCGTCTGCGAGGAATGCAACGGACGCCGCTACAACAGCTCGACCCTTGAGGTGCTCTACAACGGCAAGTCCATCGGTGACATCATGGATCTCTCGATCGAGGAGGCGGCTGAATTTTTCTCCGGTTACCCGAAGATCTCGCGCACCCTCAACCTGATGAAGGAAACCGGGCTCGGCTACCTCCATCTCGGCCAGGCCAGCCCCAGTCTCTCGGGAGGCGAGGCCCAGCGCATCAAGCTCGTCACCGAATTGACCCGCGGGATCGGGCGCTCCAGCAACGCCCGCCTTCGCCAGAACCGTCAGCCCAAGTCCAACCTTTACCTCATCGAAGAGCCCAGCATCGGGCTGCACCTCGCCGACGTGAAGCGACTCCTCGGGATCATGCATCATCTCGTCGACGACGGCCATACTGTCGTCGTCATCGAACACAGTCTCGAGATCATGGCCGAGGCCGATTACCTGATCGACATCGGACCCGAAGCCGGCGAAGCGGGGGGGGAAGTCGTGGCGGCGGGAACCCCTGAGGAAGTGGTAAAGGTAAAAAGAAGTCGAACCGGGCCGTTTCTGGCGGGTCAGCTGGGGAGATGCATTTGAAGCCCGGCAACCGGATCCCCAAGACGCGCCGAAAAAACCCGTTTTCGTGGCGCTGACGACCAAAGAGCAGGATTTCCCTTGCAAGTCCCACCCCCCCGGCAAAGAGTATGAGTTGTGAAGTCACTCTTCCCCAGGTTGCTTCTTCTTCTTGCCTGCCTCCATCTCACGGGAGGTCACTGGGTGGCATTGCAGGGGGTGGCCTGGGTGACGATGCTGGTCGATCACTCGCGGGAGAGTTCACTTGTCGAGGCGGTCAGCAAAACCTTTGACGGGCAGCACCCCTGTCCGCTCTGTCTGGCGGTTGCCGACGGTCAGGATGAGGAACGCGAGCAGAAAGATTCACTTATCGATCTCTCCGCAAAGTGGGTTGCTGCCCTAGTCTCTGAAACGCAGGCGGCAAAAATAACTTCCACGGACTTGTCCTATTTTCCCCTGACCGCTTCGCAGCAGTCCGTGTATCCGCTCCAGCCCTCGCCCCCACCCCGGGCGGCTTGAGTGATTGCAGCCGTCGCCGCGATCACTGCAGATTCCCGACCACGTCCCGCCTTCAGCCTGCAAACGAATCCTTCGGCGGCGGACGATCTCCCGACTGATGCGGGATGAGGATTACGGCGAAATCCGTTGCCGGTTCAGGCTCTTTTCGAACCCCTTTCTCATTTCTATTTTCATGAATTCTTTTTTCCTTCGATTTTCATCCCGGACAGCCCGACAAGGGCTCGCCGTGGCGCTCCTGGCGTGGACGCAGGCCCCTCCTGCTTCGCGGGGCGACGAGACCTCCGCCGGCAGTTTGCCACTCGTCGTGGTCAGCGGCGAAAACCCCGCCTTGCCTGCTCCGCAAGTGCCTCCCGTGCCGGCCTCGCCACCTGCAACAGAACCGCCCCTGGTCATCGATGACCGCGCCCCCCGGGCAGTTACGCTCACCGTTCCGACTCTCGAAGAAGCCCGTGAAGAACTAAAGCGCCAGCCCGGCGGAACCGCGATTGTCGATGCCGAAGACTATACACGCGGTCGCGCCACCAACTTGAAAGACGCCCTCGACTTCGCACCGGGAGTTTTCGTGCAACCCCGCTTCGGCTCCGAAGAATCGCGTCTTTCGATTCGAGGTTCGGGCATTCAGCGGACCTTTCACGGACGCGGCCTCAAGCTGATGCAGGACGGAGTGCCTCTTAATCTCGCCGACGGAGGCTTCGACTTCCAGGCGATTGAGCCGCTCGCCGCCCAATACATCGAGATCTATCGCGGGGCCAATGCACTTGAATACGGTGCAACCACTCTGGGGGGAGCCATCAATTTCGTGTCGCATACGGGGCGCTCGGCACCGCCGCTGCAGAGCCGCTTTGAATACGGGAGTTTTGACTCGTTTCGAGGGCAGCTCAGTTCGGGCGTCGTTTCCGGCGACGAGGATGCCTACGTGAGTTTTACCCACTCCTCCACTGACGGTTTCCGTGAACATTCGCAACAGAGCAACCAGCGATTTTTTACCAATTTCGGGCATGTCATCCATCCCGAACTCGAAACGCGCTTTTACCTTACTTACGCGAGGACGGACTCGGAGCTTCCGGGAGAACTGACCAAAGCACAAATGCTGGCCGATCCGACCCAGGCGTCCCGCGTCCCGGAATTTCTTCGCGGCTTCCAGCCTGTCGCCCGCTTCGATCGCGTCACGAGCGACTGGAAGCGGGACTTCGAGCTCTTCCGGCTCGCCAACAGAACGACCTGGGGGAGCGGTGATGAAAAGCTTACCGTCGGCAGCTTCTGGTCCCGCAAAGACCTCGATCACCCCATCCTTTTTGTGATCGACCAGATCACAAACGACTTCGGACTGGACGTGCGATATGACAATGCCACCGACCTTTTTGGCAGGGAAAACCATTTCGCGATTGGATTCGCTCCCACCTATGGCATCGCCGAAGATGCCCGGTTCGCCAACAACTTCGGATCTCGCGGAGCCCTCTTCTCTGACAGTCGTCAACATTCCCTTAATGCCGATCTTTACGCGCAGAACAGCCACTACTTCGTTCCCGGCGTCGCTCTCTTGACGGGGGCTCAGCTCAGCCACGCCGAGCGGAAAAATCGTGACAATTTCCCGATCGGCCCCGACAACAGTGACACTCAGGACTGGACTGCTTTTTCTCCCAAGCTGGGACTGCTCTGGGACATCGCTCCGCAAGCCCAGCTTTTCGCCAACGTCAGCCGGAGTTTCGAACCTCCTTCTTTCGGGGAGCTAGTCGATGCCAACGACGGGGGAGCGGGATTGATACAGCTCGAAGAACAAACCGCCACGACATTCGAACTCGGAACACGGGGATACAGCAAGAGGGTCTCATGGGACATCGCCTACTATCGCTCCCTCGTCGATAACGAACTCCTCTCCTACCAGGTCCAACCGGGTCTAACACAGACCGTGAATGCCGATGATACGACTCATCAGGGGATCGAAGCGGCAGTTAACCTGGAGCTGTTGTCGGGTCTCTTCGCGAAGGGTTCGGGGTCGGCTCATTCCTCAAGAGCCGAATCGAATCCAGCCGGGGCTTCGCCCGGCCCGCAGGAAGATCGTGTTGTCTTTCGTCAGAGTTACCTCTGGAACGACTTTCACTTCGAGAATGACGCGACCTTCAGAGACAATCAACTCCCCGGGATTCCACCACACTACTTCCGCGCCGAATTGCTCTACGAACACCCCTCCGGTATCTACGCCGGACCAAACCTCGAATGGGTTCCCGAAGGCTACAACGTCGATTCGGCCGCGACCGAGTTTGCTGATTCCTACGCGCTCCTCGGATTCAAAGCGGGTTACCGGAGCGAACGCGGTTTCTCGATCTTCGTGGAAGCCAAAAATCTCACCGATGAAATTTATGCCGCGACCACCGGCGTGGTGAACGTGTCACCTGCGGGCGGCGGTGCCCTCTTCCTCCCCGGCGACGGGCGATCCATCTACACCGGGATCGAGTGGAAATGGTGATAAATCAACCCAAGTGTTTCGCCGGAAGGCGGGGGTCCGGAAGTTTTTCTCCCGCTCCGTCTCCTTTATCAACCCCTCTTTTCCAATGAAATCCCGTCTTATTCGAAAACTTCACCGCTGGCTTGGCCTTTTCTTCAGCGTCTCCATCCTCATGGCTTCCGGCAGCGGGGTCATTCACAACGTCATGACACGAACGCAGGCACCGCCACCTTCGGCGCGTCCCTCCGGTGAAGGAATGGATGTAAAGGCGATCAAAATCACCGTGCCGGAAGCGATTTCCAACCTGACTCCGGAAACGGCGGGGGAGAGCGGGGTCCAGGCAGTCAATCTGCGATCCATCGGAGGCCGTCCCTGGTATCAGGTTTACACCGCCGCTTCCGAAGCTCCCCGGTATGTCAGCGCCGTCGACGGCAGGGTCGATCCCACCCTGGACGAGACTTATGCCGCCGAAATCGCCACCCGCTTCCTCAACGGAAAGGATGTCTCAAAAACGGATTTTCTAACCGCCTTCAACTCCGAATACCTGAACATCTTCCGCATCCTTCCTGTCTACCGCTTCGATGTGGGAGACGAGCTGGAAACCCGTGTCTATGTTTCGACCACAACCGGGAGCGTCACCCGGCACACGGACCGCAGGCGACAGTTCGAGGCGACGATCTTCACCCGTTTCCACAAGCTTGGCTTTATCCCGAATAAAGACCTGCGGGATCTCGTTCTAACCTCCATGACCTTTGGCACCTTTCTTGTCGCCTGTCTCGGCCTCTTTCTGTTCGCCGCCACCCGGCGCAGGAAGCGATAAAGAACGGGGGCCCGGAAGTGGATTTCAAGACATGAGACTTTGACGGCAAAGCATCGCGTAGATCCCTTCCGCCCCGAGAAGAGTGTCGTGATCCCCTTCCTCCACGACGATGCCATGGTCGAGCACGTAGATACGGTCGGCATTGCGCACCGTCGAGAGGCGGTGGGCGATGACGAAACTGGTGCGGTTCGCCATCAGCTTTTCGAGAGCACCCTGAATCAGCTTCTCCGTCTCCGTATCAACACTGGCGGTGGCTTCGTCGAGAAGGAGAATGGGCGGGTTTTTCAAAATAACTCGGGCGATGGCGATGCGTTGTTTCTCCCCGACCGAGAGCTTCACGCCGCGCTCGCCGACGTTGGTATCGAGCTGGCGAGGGAGTGCCTCAACGAAGGCGGCGGCGTTGGCGGCGCGGAGGGCGTCCCACATTTCCTCCTCGGTGGCCTCTTCGCGGGCGAGGAGGAGATTTTCCCGGACGGACCCGTTGAAGAGAAAGCTCTCCTGCGTGACGTAGCCGGTGGATCCCCGCAGCGCCGATTTTTTCAGATCATTGATGGGGATACCGTCGATCGAGATCTCTCCCGAATCGGCTTCGTAAAAGCGGGTCAGCAGATTGATGATCGTGGATTTCCCTGCTCCGGTGTGACCGACGAGGGCGATCATCTGGCCGGCCTTTGCCTCCATCGAGACCCCTTTGAGGGTGGAGATGTCTTCGCCGTAGGAGAACTTCACGTCACGCAGGACGACTTCTCCGCGAACCGGATTCGGCAGGGCTTTCCCGGTGTCGAGATCAGGCTCCTCCTCTGCGTCGATGATCTCGAAGACCCTCTCCCCGGCGGCGCGACCGGCCTGAATGATCTGGTTGAGGCTGTTGAGCCGTGAAATGGGCTCGTAGAAAAGGCTCAGGGCGACGAGAAAGGCGACAAAGACTCCGGTCTGCGCCTCGAGCGCCTGCTGGTCGGGAGCGCTCATCACAGACCAGGCTCCAAAACCGATGACAAGGGCGTAGCCGGCATTCCGGCAGAACTCCATCGAGGGGTTGTAGATCGCCCAGACGCGCATGAGTTTCAGGGTGGCCTCACGCAGTTTGTTGCTTGAGTGATTAAAGCGTTCCAGCTCGGCCTCTTCGCGGGTGAAAGCCTTGATCTGCTGGATCCCGTCGATGTTGTCGTGGAGGAGCGAGTTCATGCTGCTCGTGGCCTTGCGGACGCGACGGTGGCGGTTCGGCGAAGTGCGGGTGTAAGCCCAGGCACCGCCGATAAGGAAGGGCATCGGGATCATCGTGATGAGAGCGAGCTGCGGGTCGAGGTAAAAGAGGTAACCGCCCACGACGAGCACCTGAAGCAGGGCGACGACACCCTGCTCGATTCCATCGATGAGGACGCGCTCCATCGCGGTGACGTCTTCGGTCACGCGGGTCATGACGTCGCCGGTGCGCTTGTTGTCGAACCACCGCATCGGAAGGCGCTGGATCTTGTGATACAAATCCGAGCGGATATCAAAGATCACCTTCTGCTCGAACGTATTGTTGAGAATGATGCGGAGCGCGTTAAAGAGGTTGGTCGCGAAGAAGGTGCCGAGGGCGAGGAGAGAGAGCGGAATGAGCCGGTCGAAATCGCGCTGCGGGATGACCTCTGCCGTGATCGCCTTCGTCACGCCGGGAAAGACAATTACGAGCAGGGTCATGAGCACCGCACACGTGAGCTGGGCCGAGGCGAGGATGGGATAGCGCTTGAGGTAGGAAAAAACCCGGAAAACCGTTCTCATTTGGAAGATCTATTCGTTAAACTGTGTAAATAGGATGGAAAGTTAATTCAGCCGCGAAACTCGTCCTGACGCCCGGGACGGGGGCAAAACCCTCTACGAACCATGGCCCGCAGTCGTCGGCGCTTTCTAATTTTTTCGATATTTGTCTTCCCGCTTCTCCTTGTCGCAGCGGTCGTGCTCGCATGCAATCTCTGGATCGTCCTTTCGACACGGGGTCAGGTTTACGATTCGGTTGCCGGTATCGAGGCACGGGCGGTCGGGGTCGTCCTTGGGACGTCGAAAAAGACCGGACCTGACACCCCGAACATGCATTTTGAAAATCGCATGGCCGCCGCTGCGTCGCTCTACCTCGAGGGAAAGGCCGACACTCTCCTCGTGAGCGGCTACCGCGACTCGCAGTATTACGACGAAACCCGCGACATGATCGCGAAACTCCGGGAGCTGGGCGTCCCCGAGTCCGCTCTCCTTGCCGATGATCGCGGCCTGCGCACCCTCGACTCCGTCGCCCGGGCAAAGACGGTCTTCGGCTTCGACCGCCTCGTCATCGTCTCGGACGACTTCCACGTGAACCGAGCCCTCTTCATCGCCAATCGCTACCGAGTCGATGCCATCGCCCTGCGGAGCGAGCCGGTCGGCTACAGCGATTCGCGGAAGGTGCGCCTGCGCGAGTATCTCGCGAGAGTGAAGGCGGTCATCGACCTGTATTGCTACACTCCATCGACTGGTGGATAAGCACCCGATGCGCCGGCGTTGACGAGGGGGTGAATGATGAAATGAGAGGAACAGGAATGTCCCTCCTCCTTGGGCTCTCCATCGTGAGTCTCCACCCACGGCCCGGGCGATAAAACTCACCCCAACTCCGCGAGCCCCTTTTCAAAGCTCTCCACGTCCGAGAAGCTGAGGGCTTTCGCGTTGCGGTCAATGCGGCGCATGAAACCGGCGAGGACGCGGCCGGGCCCGAGCTCAATGAAGAGAGTCTCACCGTTGCCTAGATAGTGCTGGACGCATTCGCTCCAGCGCACCGAGCCGCTCACCTGAGCCTCGAGGGTGCTCCGGATCTCGGCGGCTTCGCTCACTTCGCGGGCTTCGACATTGCAGACGACGGGGACACGCGGCGTCTCAAGGGCGATGCCCGCGAGAACTCCGGCGAGCTTTTCCTGGGCCGGCATCATAAGCCGTGAGTGGTAGGCCCCGGCGACCTCAAGCTTCTGAGCGATGCGGATGCCGTGGTCCTGGGCTTCGGCGATGACCTGATCGATCCCCGCTGTTTTGCCGGAAACGACGATCTGGCCGGGGCAGTTGAAATTGGCGACATCGACGTCGCATTTTGCCGCGAGGGCGCGGATATCGGCTTCTTCGCCTCCGATGAGGGCGGCCATGGCGCCGTCGACGGCACTGGTCGCTTCCTCCATGAAGGTGCCGCGTTTGGCGACGAGGTCGAGGCCGGTTTCAAAAGAGAAAGTGCCCGCCGCGGCATGGGCGGTGAACTCGCCGAGGGAAAGCCCGGCGCAGCCCGCGATCTCAAGATCGGGGACGTGGCTCTTGAGGATCTCGAGGCAGGCGAGCCCATGGACGTAAAGAGCCGGCTGACAGATCGAGGTGCGGGTCAGTTCCGCTGCGGGGCCGTCGAACATTTTTTCGGAAAGGGCATAGCCGAGCTGGTCATCGGCGCGGGCGATGAGATCGCGCACGGCGTCATATTTCTCCGCAAGGTCGCGGCCCATTCCGACGGTCTGGGCCCCTTGTCCGGCAAACAGTAGTACAGCTCTTTTACCCATAATTAAGGGCGCTACTCAAACCGGAATCCCCGCCGCTGCAACGGGTTTTTGGGAAGCGCGGGAAAATCGCGGGACCTCACTGAACTACCTTTACCTTCGGATTTTGTTTCTCCCGAAGCAGAAAACACTCCATTTCCCGATGCGGGAGGTTCGCTTCGTCGAACTCATCTCCGCAGACCGAGAAGCCGAGCGATTCGTAAAAGGGTATCGAGTGGACCTGGGCGTGGAGGTAGAGACGACTGTTCCCGCGTTCCCGCGCCGTCTCCATCGCGGCGGAGAGCAGAGCGCGGCCCACGCCGCTGCGCCGCCACGAGGCCAGCACCGCCATGCGACCGATACGACCTTCGGGGAGAAGCCGGGCCGTGCCGATGGGAACTCCCGCAATGTCACGGGCAAGAAAATGGATCGAGACCGGATCGTGCTCGTCGATTTCGATTTCTTCGGGCACCCCCTGTTCGACCACAAAGACCTCGCGACGAACCTTGAGCAGATCGACCTGCGAGGCTCCCCAAGTAACCTTCCCGATGGTGAAAGGGGTTGTCATCGATCACACCAGCTCCCGCATCGGCTTGTAACCGTCGACGAGGAAATGCGGGCGACCCGAGAGATCCTCAAGCATAACCTGATTGGCATTAATGCCGAGCTGATGGTAAATCGTCGCGAAAACTTCGCCGAAGTGCACGCCGCGATCGGCGATCTCTCCGCCGAGACGGTCCGTCGCTCCGATGACCTGACCGGTTCGCAGCCCACCCCCGGCGAGAAGGCCGCCGCCGACACGCGGCCAGTGGTCGCGTCCGGCGTCCTGATTAATCATCGGGGTGCGGCCGAATTCCCCCCAGGCCACCACGAGGACATCGTCGGCCATGCCGCGCTCATGAAGATCCTCAATCAGCGCACTGAGCCCCTGGTCGAAAAGCGGGGCGTGCGAGCGCATCCCCGAGAAGTTTTCACTGTGAAAGTCCCAACGACCGAAGTTCAACGTGACGCAGCGTGCCCCGGCCTCGACGAGGCGGCGGGCAAGGAGGAAATGCTCAAGGTTGCGCGGGGCTCCGTCGCCGAAGTTCCGCGCATCGCCCTTGCCGTAGCGTTCGCGCACGGCCGGGCTCTCGTTGTCGAGATTGAGCGCCTCGGCCAGTTCGCTTGAGGTCAGCATTCCGAAGGCCTGTTCGTGGAATTCATCGAGTCCCTCCATCAGACCGGTCGCATCGGCGTCGCGGCGGAATTGGTCAAAGGCATTGAGCAGCCCGCGCCGTTCGTCGAGGCGGGTGGAAGTGAGGGCGTCGAGCTGGAGATCTTTCTGCCCCGGCCCCGAGGGTTTGAAGGCACCATTCGCGAAACCGAGAAATCCCGGCAGGCCCGAGGAGCCGTAAGGCGGGTGACCGGCCTTGGGGGCGAGCCCGACGAAAGGCGGCACATTCGGATTGGTCGGCCCCATTAGCTTCGACATGACCGCTCCGATCGACGGCCATCCACCGGCCGGCTGACCGATCGTGTCGAGAGTCGATCCAACCTTGCCGGTGTAGCACATGAACGAATCATGGCTGCCGTTCGGCGCGCCGTAGAGCGAGCGAATCGGGACACACTTATCCATGATCTTGGCCATGCGCGGCATCAGCTCGCAGATCTCGATCCCGGGGACATTCGTCGGGATGGGACGGAACTCGCCGCGCATTTCCTTCGGGGCATCCATTTTCAGGTCATACATGTCCTGATGCGGCGGCGCGCCCGCCATGTAGATCATGATGACCGCCTTTTTGGAATTTTTCACTCCGGAGAGTTGTTCGGCCTGGAGCAAGCCCGGAAGAGAAAGCCCGCCCATGCCGAGTCCGCCGATACGCATAAAATCTCGCCGCGACAGCCCGTCACAAAAACGCGACCTGGGAGAACTCGAACCGGTGATCGTAATCATAACACCATTTAAACCCCAAAACCTCCCCGTGGCCACGAGGTCGCAGAGACGCAATCACGCGCCACGGCATCGCGGCGCGAAGGGTTTTGCGCTTGTCGCGGGCAGGGCGGGCGAGACAGACTGGTCGGAACCCACTGCCATCATACCCGATCCGGAGATCGGCTACTACGTGCTCAACAATGATCGCGTCGTCGCGCTCGGCCATGGGCGACTCCTCGTCCCCGTCGCGAAACACCATGCACCGGATCAGGAAAAGGCGGACTGGAATGGCGAAGTCGGATGTTATTTCTCCGATGACAACGGGAAAACCTGGCAAAGCCCGCAACGATTGCAGCAGGCCTTCGACCTCGCCGGGAAACGGGTCGCGACGCAGGAGCCCAGAGTCGTCGAGTTGAAAGACGGTCGTGTCCTTCTCTGGGTCCGCACCGGCGCGGGTGAGCTTTTTCGGGCCCATTCGAGCGATCGCGGGGTGACCTGGTCGCCTTTTGTGCCCACGGGAATTGCCTCGCCCCATTCCCCCGCCTCGATTGAGCGCCTCCCCGGGGGCGACGAGCTGCTCCTGGTCTGGAACGATCACACCGACCTGCCCCTCACTGAAAGAAAGCTGCGCACCCCCCTGAGCCTTGCACTCTCGAACGATGAAGGTCTTACCTGGAGCCCTGGCCGGATGATTGAGGCTGATCCGAAGGGCTGGTATTGCTACACCGCCATCGAGTTCCTCGACCATAACCTCCTCCTCGCCTATGTCGCCGGTCAGCAGGCCTCGGGGAAGCATCTCTCGGCGAGCCGCCTCACGCGCATTCCGCTGGCGGATCTGAGAGAAAAGCCCTGAGCGCTTTCCGGTCGCTTCGTCCGGTATCGGCCGTAACGTGCCGCGATGAATTACCCGCTCCAGCTCTCTTTCAAGATCGTCGCCTTTGCCCCGCAGTTGAAAGTCACCGACGCGAATGGGGCCACGGTCTGCTTTGTCAGGCAGAAAATGTTCAAGCTCAAGGAAGCGGTCGAGGTCTTCACTGACGAGGCCCGCAGTGAAAAGCTCTGCGACATCCGGGCCGATCGGGTCATCGATTTCTCGGCGCGCTACACCTTTTACGACCGCGACGGGAATCCCTTCGGAGCGGTGCGGCGCAAAGGAATGCGATCACTCTGGCGCGCCCGATACGAGATCCTCGACCACGAGACTCCCGAGATGCAGATTCAGGAAGAGCGCGGATGGGTGAAGCTGATGGACGGCTTCTTCAGCGAGTTACCTCTCATCGGCCTCTTTTCCGGCTACCTCTTTCATCCCAGCTATCTCATCAGCAGACTCGACAACGGCACCCCCATGGTCCGGGTCAAAAAGCAGCCTGCCTTTTGGGAAGGACGCTTTTCCCTCGAACAGATCGGTGCCATCGACGACGGCGACCAGCTCAGGGTAATGCTCTCGACCCTGATGATGATCCTGCTTGAGCGGCGGCGCGGATAAGGCATTCTTTAAATCCGATGCGCCCGTCGGGCCAGGGCCCTCAATGCCACGATCTACCGGGCCGATGAGAAGCACAATGGTTGGCTACCCTATCACAATAGCTCTGGAACTCCGCGAGACAGCATGCTTCTGGATTTCAGGCGAATTGATGGATCCGCTTCGGAATTGGCGCCGAAAATCTTCCAAAAAAACCCTCTTTCCCCTAATTTGGTATTACTTCTGCTAAGAAATTTAATACCAATTATGCCCGAATCCGATTCCACCAAAAGCGAAGGGGTGAAGCGCATCAGCGTTTCACTGCCTCCGGCAGTCTTTAACGAGCTCGATCGGCTCGTCGCGACGCGGGGTTTCGAGAACCGCTCGCAGGCGATTTCGGAGATGATCCACCAGAGTCTCACCGAACATTATCAGGACCAGGGGGACAGGCTCATGGCGGGGACCATCACCCTCTTTTACGACGAATCGAAGCCCGGTCTGCTCCAGGCGCTCGCGGAAATCCAGCGGGCCCACATCGATGAGGTCATCAGCTCGCAGCACGTTCTCCTCGAAGACGACCACACCATGCAGGTCATCCTCGTGCAGGGGCCGGCGATGCGGCTGAAGCGAATCGCCGATGAACTCATCACCTGCAAAGGAGTCCGCTCGGGCAAACTCACGATCTCCTCGGCGATCCTGCCGCCCATCCACGGACGCGCTTCCAAAGAGTCATGAAGATCCTCTACGAAAAAACACTCACCGGCGGCGGCATGTGGTCGCAGACGATAGGCCGCGGCAAGGTCCTGCGCCTCACCGACTTTGAGGGCGGGGCGAATCTCAGCGCACTCCTCTACAACGCCGCTGAGCCCATCGAGCGCTACAACATGCCCGATACCCTGAAGGGCCAGCACACCTTCCAACTCACTTCGGGGCACTGCCTGCACTCGGACATGGGGCGGATCTTCTGCTCCCTCATCCGCGACACGGCCGGATGGCACGACACCGTCTGCGGCTGCACCGATGCGGCCCTCGTGGCGAAAAAGTACGGGACGCTCTCCTATCAGGAAGCCCGCAACGATTTCTACCGCAACGCCCGCGAGAACTTTCTCATCGAGCTCGCCAAACACGGCCTTGGAAAGCGCGACATCGTCCCCAACCTCAACTTCTTTTCCAAAGTTGTCGCCAACGAGGCCGGGGAACTCACCTATGTCGCGGGGGCTTCACCCGCAGGCTCCGTCCTCGAGCTCCGCTTCGAGATGGAAACCCTCGTCGTCCTCACCGCCTGCCAACACCCCCTCGACCCCGCTACGACCTACGCCCCCAAGGCGGTCCAGCTCAGCGTTTTCGCCGCTCCCCCCATCGAGCCAGACGACCTCTGCATCCACTCCTGCCCCGAGAACGAGAGAGCCTATCAGAACACCAATGACTACTACGCGCTGCGCGCCTGAAAACCTCAAGTCCTCAACCCCTCAAAGCCTTCCCTGAAAATGCTCACCGAATCCACCCTCGACCCGGCCGCCGCCGTTTACCGAAAAGTCATCGCGGCGGGGGGCCACTGGGTCCATCTCGTCAAAGCGGGACAGCATTTCCGCATCCTCGATCTTGAGGGGAATCAGGCAGCGGACACGCTTTTCTACAGTGCCGAGGACCCCGGAGATCGTTATGCCGCCGACGTCACAATCCGAAATCAGGGCGCTCTCTACCTCACCACCGGCACGGTCCTGATGTCCACCGAGGGCAACTCCCTGCTCACCATCGTGGCCGATACTTGCGGCCGCCACGACACCCTCGGCGGAGCCTGCTCGCGCGAATCGAACACGATGCGTTACGCCCTCGAAAAGGAGCCCATGCACGCCTGCCGCGACATCTTCCTCTGCGGCATCCACGAGTGGGGCCACGGCCTCGGAAAGCGCGACATCACGAACAACATCAATTTTTTCATGAACGTGCCCGTCACACCCGAAGGAAAACTGACCTTCGCCGACGGCATCTCCGCGCCAGGTCGCTACGTCGAAATGCGCGCCGAGCGCGACGTCATCGCCCTGATCTCCAACTGTCCCCAGCTCAACAATCCCTGCAACGCCTATAACCCGACCCCGGTCGAGGTCTTCATCTGGGACTGAACTTTTTCCTGACATGCTCACCAAAGTGCTTATTTCCAATCGCGGCGAGATCGCCTGCCGCATCATCCGGACGCTCAAAAAGCTCGGCATCTCCTCCGTCGCCGTTTACTCCGAGGCCGACCGCGACGCGCCCCATGTCAGCATGGCGGACGAGGCTTATCTCATCGGTCCGGCTCCGGTGGCGGCTTCGTATCTGAACACGGCCCGCATCTTTGAAGTGGCGGCTCTCACCGGATGCGATGGACTCCATCCCGGCTACGGGCTACTCTCCGAAAACGCTAACTTTGCCGAGGCCTGCGAGGCTCGCGGGATCGCCTGGATCGGACCCACTCCGGAGCAACTACGCCGTTTCGGCCTCAAGCACACCGCCCGCGCCATTGCCAAAGAGACGGGAGTCCCGCTCCTCGAAGGCACGCCTCTGCTCGCGAGCGCCGACGAAGCGGTCGCCGCTGCTGAGTCTATCGGATACCCCGTGATGTTGAAAAGCACCGCTGGCGGAGGCGGCATCGGCATGGAAGTCTGCCGTGACGCAACAGGGTTGACCGAGGCATTCAACAGGGTTGCGTGGGCGAGTCAGGCGAACTTCGGGGACTCGGGCATCTTCATCGAGAAATTCATCGAGCGCGCCCGCCACGTTGAGGTGCAGCTTTTCGGCGACGGCGAGGGCATGGTTTTGGCGCTCGGAACGCGCGACTGCTCGGCGCAGCGGCGCAATCAGAAGATTGTCGAGGAGACCCCCGCACCCGGCTTTTCGCGCAGCGAAGCTCCCGGCCTCTTCGAAGGCGCTGCGCGCATGGCGGCCTCGCTGAACTATCGGTCCGCCGGCACGGCCGAGTACCTCGTCGATGCCGCGACGGGGGATTATTACTTTCTCGAAATCAACACCCGTCTCCAGGTCGAGCATGGCATCACTGAGGCCGTCACCGGCGTCGATCTCGTCGAGTGGATGGTGAAACTCGCCGGAGGCGACCCCATCGATTATTCCTTTAACGAATCGGGCCACGCCATGGAGGTGCGGCTCTGCGCCGAAGATCCCGGCAAGGAGTTCCAGCCCTCGTCGGGACTGCTCACCGAAGTCATCTTCCCTGAGAATGTGCGCTGCGATCACTGGATCTCAAGTGGCAGTGAGGTCCCAGCGAACTACGATTCTCTCATCGCCAAGCTCATCGTGCAGGCACCGACTCGCGAGGAGACTCTGCAAAAAATGACGACCGCTCTCGCCGCGACCTCCGTCGCCGGGATCGAGACGAATCTCGACTACCTGCGCCAGGTCATCTCGTCGGAGATCTTTTCCCGTCCCGGGGCGATCAGCACGGGTTCGCTCGCCACTTTCAGCTACGACGCACCGACCATCGATGTCCTCGCCTCGGGGACGCAGACGACGGTGCAGGATTACCCGGGCCGCATCGGCTACTGGGAGGTCGGGATCCCGCCATCGGGTCCGATGGATCATCTTTCCTTCCGACTCGCGAATCGCATCGTCGGCAATCCCGAAGGCACCGCCGGTCTTGAGATTACCGTCTCGGGTCCGACCCTCAAGTTCAATCGCGCGACCGAGATCGCCCTGACAGGCGCACTATTGCCCGCTACCCTCAACGGTGAGCTGATCGCTCATGGCGTTCCTGTCAGTATCGCCGCCGGAGACATTCTCAAGATCGGCGCCATCGGATCGAGTCCGGGCGTGCGGGCCTATCTCGCGGTGAAAGGCGGACTCGATGTGCCGGATTATCTCGGCAGCAAATCGACTTTCACCCTCGGCCAGTTCGGCGGTCACGGGGGACGGGCTCTGCGCACCGGCGATGTCCTTCATCTCGCGGAAGCGGCGACAGTTCCCTCGCAAGCGGCTCCGGCGTGCCTTCTCCCCGTTCCCGGGCGGCATTGGGACATCGCCGTGATCTACGGTCCCCACGGAGCACCCGAGTTCTTCACCGTCGATGACATCGCGATGCTCTTTTCGACGAATTGGAAAGTACACTACAACTCCGCCCGCACGGGAGTGCGCCTTATTGGGCCGAAACCCACCTGGGCGCGCGAGGACGGCGGCGAGGCGGGGCTGCACCCTTCGAACATTCACGACAATGCCTACGCCGTCGGCACGATCGACTTCACCGGCGACATGCCCGTGATCCTCGGGCCCGACGGACCCAGTCTCGGCGGCTTCGTTTGTCCAGCCACGATCATCGAGGCTGACCTCTGGAAAATGGGTCAGGTTGATTCGGGTGACACGGTGCGCTTTTATCCCGTCTCGGAAAAAGAAGCACGGATTTTGCGCGAACGTCAGGATCAGCTCGTCGCTACTTTGTCACTGCCCGGGGACGCTCATGAGACCGTCATCGAACCGGTCCCGACAGGGACCGCGATCATCGAGGAACTGCCCGGCGTCACGATTCGCGCGAGCGGCGAGAGTTTTATCCTCGTCGAGTACGGACCGATGAAGCTGGACCTGAACCTGCGCTTCAAGGCCCACGTCGTTTACCAGTGGTTCAAGGATCGCGCCGTCGCGGGCATTCTCGATCTCACCCCGGGGATACGTTCGCTGCAGATCCATTTCGACAGCCGCCGGCTCCAGCGCGAGGAAGTCCTCGCGCTCGTCCGCGAGGCCGAGGGGGCGATCACCGATCTCGAGTCCATCGAGGTGCCCGCGCGCCTCGTGCATCTGCCGCTCTCGTGGGATGACCCGAGCACCCAGGAGGCCATCCAGAAGTACATGCAGTCGGTCAATCCCGAGGCGCCCTGGTGTCCGAGCAATATTGAATTCATCCGCCGTATCAACGGGCTGGAGTCGATCGAGCAGGTAAAAGATATCGTCTACTCCGCCGCCTACTGCGTGATGGGACTGGGCGATGTTTACCTCGGCGCGCCCGTCGCAACGCCGCTCGATCCGCGGCATCGGCTCGTCACCACAAAATACAATCCCGCCCGCACCTGGACACCCGAGAACGCGGTCGGGATCGGCGGGGCCTATCTCTGCATCTATGGCATGGAGGGTCCGGGCGGGTATCAGTTCGTCGGACGCACCGTGCAGATGTGGAATCGTTTTCATGTCACCGAGTCCTTCACCAAAGAGGAGCCCTGGCTGTTGCGCTTCTTTGACCAGATCCGCTTCTACGAAGTCTCGACTGAAGAGCTCCAGCAACTTCGCGCCGACTTTCTCATCGGACGATGGAACCCGCTCATCGAGGAGACGAGCTTTTCTCTGCGCGACTACAACCGCTTCCTCGAGGAAGAAGATGCGAAGATCAGTGCCTTCCGGGAGAGTCAGCAGTGCGCCTTCCAGGCCGAGCGGACCCGCTGGGAGGAGGCCGGTATTTTCAAAAAGGTCATCGAGACCGCCGAGGAAGTCGTCACCGTGATCGAGAGCATCGTCCCCGAAGGCTGCGAAGCGGTCGAGGCCGCCGTCGCCGGAAACGTTTGGAAGCTCCTCGTTGAGCCCGGGGCGACCGTCACCGCCGAGCAACCCGTCCTCATCCTCGAAGCGATGAAAATGGAGATCGCGATTTTTGCTCCGGGCGAGGGGATTGTCGCCGAAGTCTTTGTGATGGAAGGCAGTTCCGTGAAGCCCGGTCAGGCGTTGATGGCGTTGCGGCTGGGGTGAACGGAGATTGACTTCCCTTCAGAAAAGTGGGATTATCCCACTGCATGAAAACCGTAACGACGGATCAGAAGAGGCGCATCGTGGTTCCCAACGCGGAACCGGGTGAGATCTATCAAGTCCGGGAGATCGAACCCGGGCATCTCGAACTCACTAAAATGATCCCGGCCCCCCGGCAGGGCATAGACCCGGGCGAGCTGAAAGAGCGTCTTGCTCAGCAGGGTCTCACTCCGGCGATGAGTTGGGAATCACTGAAACAAAAAACGCGTGAATGGTGACTCTTTTCGACACCAACGCGCTGATCTATGCGTTCGATCCCGCCTCACCCTTTCACGTATGGGCGGCGGATAAACTTTACGAAGCACTGGCAGGATCCGGCGCTGCGGTTAACCCGGTGATCCTCGCTGAGCTGGGAGTCGGAGATCACGATCCGGCCACTGTTTCGCGCCGACTCGAACAACTTGGATTCACCTTTCTCGATCTCCCCTGTTCGGTTGCGGATCGGGCGGCAGAGGCTTTTGGCGCCTGTCTATTGGCCCGTAAGAAATCGGGAATTGAGACGGATCGCAAAGTTCCACTACCGGATTTTTTCATCGGAGCTCATGCCGAGCGGCTGGGCCTACCTCTCGTGAGTGTGGACACGGATCGCTACCGGCTCTATTTCCCCGAGGTTGTTCTCATTTCGCCGTAAGTAGGGTTGCGAACGTGGAAGACAATCAAGAGAAATTTTGTTTCCAGTAAGGCTTGAACGAAAATCAGTCTCATGAAAATTGTCTTCCGCGTGACGCAAGAGAGTGACGGCGGTTATGTCGCGGAGTGCCTCTCTCATGATATTTTCACCGAGGGAGATTCATTGGATGAGTTGCGCACAAATGTTAGGGAGGCGGTCTCCGCATTCTTCTTCGATAAACCTAAACCCGACCATATCGGCCTCTTGTTCTGATTTTTGAGCAAGTCCGAAAACGAAGATTTGTTGACGCGGAATGTTCCTCTCCTATCGTTTTCATCATGAAGATCTCGCTGCCGTTAAATGAGATGACGATTTCCGAAAAGATCGGAGTCATGGAAGAAATATGGCAGGATCTTTCCAAGGCTGAAGACTCCTATTCTCCACCGGAGTGGCACAGCCGTGTGCTTGAGGAGCGCAGGCGCCTTGCAGAGTCGGGAACGGTTGGTTTTACTGATTGGGATGTAGCGAAGCAGGAGATCAGAGACCGCGTTTCGTGAGAATTCGGATCTTTGACAATGCAAAGTTCGACATCGCGGACGGGTACGACTTTTATGAGCTGAAGGCAGATGGGCTCGGAGCTTATTTTCTTGATTCGCTCTACTCCGACATAGATTCCCTGATTTTATTTGCAGGAGTCCATCGTGTCAGAGTGGCCGGATTCCACTGTCTTTTATCGAAGAGATTTCCCTTTGCGATTTATTATGAGGTGGAGTCCGATTTGATTTCGGTATTCGCCGTAATGGATTGTCGGCAGCGCAAACGCCAATGGAATAGACCGTGATGCAGCCACGTTGCCCTGGTCGCTTCACAATCAAATTCCCGCGCTTTCCCCGCTTCCCCACCGCGAATGGCACGCGCCTTGCGTTCCGTCCTAAGTTCTTCTGAACGAACGGAATCCCCATGTCTCCCGACCTTTCTCTCCCCTCTCTCCGGCGCGCCTATGGCGACGGTTCTCTCACGCCCCGCGCTCTCGTGTCGCAACTTCAGGAAAAGATCGCCAGCTCTGATCCGAAGATCTGGATCGCCCTGACGCCGGACTCCCGGCTCGAGGAAATTCTCTCCCGCCTCGACGAGACTGCGGCCGATTCGCTGCCGCTCTACGGCGTCCCTTTCGCCATCAAGGACAACATTGACCTCGCCGGGGTCTCCACGACGGCGGCCTGCCCTGACTATGCCTATGATCCTGACAAAGACGCCACCGTCGTCTCGCGACTGATCGCGGCGGGGGCGATTCCGTTGGGAAAAACGAACCTCGATCAGTTTGCGACCGGTCTCGTCGGGGTGCGTTCGCCCTACGGCGTGCCGGAGAATCCCTTCAACCCCGCCTTCATTCCCGGCGGGTCGTCATCCGGTTCCGCCGTCGCGGTGGCGCGGGATCTCGTGAGCTTTTCCCTCGGCACAGACACGGCCGGATCGGGTCGCGTCCCCGCCGGTCTCAACGAACTCGTCGGCCTGAAGCCCAGCCTGGGCCTGCTCTCGACCTCGGGTGTCGTCCCCGCCTGCCGCACGCTCGACTGTGTCTCGATTTTTACGAAAAGTGCCGCCGACGCCGACGCCGTGTTGAAAGTCGCTGCGGGATACGACGCGGACGATGCCTACTCGCGCGTCCCGACGCAGTCGCCCTGGTGGCGGACGGATGCCTTCACCTTCGGCGTGCCCGCGCCGGATCAGCTCGAGTTCTTCGGCAACAGCGAAGCGGCAAGTCTTTTTGAAGCCGCCGTCGCACGGCTCGAGTCCCTCGGGGGAAAAAAGGTCACGATAGACTTCGCCCCATTTCTCGAGGCGGCCCTGCTCCTCTACGAAGGCCCCTGGGTCTCGGAGCGTTTTGCGGTGATCGAGGAATTCATGCGGTCACATCCCGACAGCCTCCATCCTGTGACGAAGTCCATCATCGCAAAAGGCGGTGATCCCCGCGCCGTCGACGGGTTCCGTGCCCAGTATAAACTCCGCGCCCTGAAGCGCCGCGCCGAGGCGGTCATGAGTGCGATCGACCTCATCGTCACGCCCACGGCGGGGACGGCCTACACGATTGCTGAAGTCGAGGCCGAGCCGGTGAAGCTGAACTCGAATCTCGGCTACTATACGAATTTCATGAACCTGCTCGACCTCAGTGCCTGCGCCATTCCGGCGGGTCGGCTTGCGGCCTCGGGGATGCCCTGGGGAATCACCCTGGTCGGTCCGGCCCTTGCGGAAAAGGCGCTTCTAGGTCTCGCCGGACGATTCATGGACGAGCAGGAGTCTGAGCCGAGCCTGCCGGTCGACTGGATCGAGGTCGCGGTTTGCGGGGCTCACATGCGTGGTCTACCGCTCAACTGGCAACTCGCGGATCGCGGGGCCATTTTTCTTGCTACCGACGAGACCGCCCCGGCCTATCGCCTGCTCGCGTTGCCTGCCGTCGGCGGTCTGCCGCCGCGTCCGGGACTCATCCGCGAAGAGAGCGGCGTCGGAGCTTCCATCCTTCTCGAGCGCTGGGCCGCGCCCGCGTCGCAATTCGGTTCCTTTGTCGCGGGGATTCCCTCGCCGCTGGGCTTCGGAAAACTCGAGCTGAAGAGCGGACGCTTCGTCACCGGATTCCTCTGCGAATCGGCCGTGCCCGAAGGCTCGCGCGAGATCACCGCACTGGGCGGCTGGCGCGCTTTTCTTGCGGAAGAATCATAGCCGGGGCGGTGCCGCCGGGTCGGAGACGACTCATCCTTTTTCTTGCGCCGGGGCAAAGAAAAGTCGTCACTGAGCCCCTACCATGAAATCCCTCACGATCGGACTGACCCAGTTCGCCGCCGTCGATGACACGGCCACCAATCTCGACAATGCCGAGCGGCTCGCCCGTGAAGCCGCCGCCAAAGGAGCCCAGGTCATCTGCCTGCAGGAGATGTGCTCGACGCTCTACTTCTGCCGCCGCGAGGATCCCGCGTTTTTTGACCACGCCGAGGCCATCCCCGGCGACACCACTGCACGTTTTGCCTCCGTCGCGAAAGAGCTCGGAGTCGTCATCGTGCTGCCGCTCTTTGAAAAGCGGGCCACCGGTCTCTACCACAACACCGCCGCCGTCCTCGACGCCGACGGCAGCTACCTCGGCAAATACCGCAAGATGCACATCCCCGAGGATCCCGGCTTTCACGAAAAATTCTACTTCACCCCCGGTGACCTCGGCTACCGCATCTGGGAAACCGCCTTCGGCAAAATCGGCGTGCTCATTTGCTGGGATCAGTGGTATCCCGAGGCCGCCCGTCTCACCGCGATGCAGGGAGCGAATGTCCTCTTTTATCCGACCGCGATCGGCTGGCTCGCCGAAGAGCGCGACACCCTCGGACCCGCCCAGCACAACGCCTGGGAGACCGTGCAAAAGGGCCACGGCGTCGCCAACGGCTGCTACGTCGCCACCTCGAACCGCGTCGGACGCGAGGGCGACACCCTCTTCTGGGGCCAGTCCTTCGTTTCCAATCCCTACGGCGAAGTCCTCGCCCGCACCCCCGTCGAAGAGGAAATGGCCCTCGCCGTCGAGTGCGATCTCGAAAAGCTCGAAGAATTCCGCAACATCTGGCCCTTCTTCCGCGATCGCCGCATCGACAGCTACGATCCCATCCTGCGACGCTGGATCGATTAGGGGAAGGGATTCAGGGGTTCAGGCATTCAGGTATTAAGGAAAGCCTCAACCCCTGAAAACCTGAACCCCTGAACCCATCCCTTTACCCCTCAACACCTGAATGCCTGAACCCCTGAATCGCTCCCCCTACCGCATGCCCGCCGAATGGGAAACTCAGACCGCGGTCTGGCTTTCCTGGCCTTCGGGACACCCCGACTGCTGGCCCGAGACTCTCGAGAAAGTCGAGGCCGTCTTTGCTGAAATCGCCGCGGCGATCAGTCGCTATGAACCGGTCCGTATTAATGCCCCCGCCTATCGGCACGAGGCGATCCGGCAGCAGATCCTCGTCGCCGGACCCCAGGCCGATCATCTCGAGCTCTACGACCATGCCAACGACGACGTCTGGTGCCGCGACCATGGCCCGCTCTTTGTGAAACACCGCGAGAGCGGCGAGATCGCCGTGACGAACTGGGGCTTCAACGGATGGGGCGACAAATTCGGTCCTTACGATCAGGATAACGAGATCCCTGTCCACATCGCGAACACCCTCGGGATGGAGCGCTTCGACGCCGACATGATCCTCGAAGGCGGCTCGATCGAGCAGAACAGCCTCGGACAAATCCTCACGACCGAAGCCGTCCTTCTCAACCCGAACCGCAACCCGCATCTCTCCCGTGAGGAAATCGAGGACCGCATCAAGTCGCTCCTCGGGATGAACGAGATTTTCTGGCTGCGTTCCGGCATCGAGGGTGACGACACCGACGGTCACATCGACGACATCGCCCGCTTTGTGAACGACCGCACCATCGTCATCTCGCAGGAAAAAGACGGCAAAAATCCCAATCACCGCGTCCTCCGCGAGAATCGCGAGCGTCTCGGCGACTTCCGCCTCCCCGACGGTTCACGGCCCGAGATCATCGAGCTCGACATGCCCGACGCCTGCCTCGCGCCGGACTGGCGTCTCCCCGTCCTGCCCGCCAGCTACGTCAACTTTCTCATTCTCAATGGAGCCGTCCTCGTCCCCGTCTTCGGGCAGAAAAAGCGCGACACCGAGGCTATCGGCGTCCTCGGCGAGCTCTTTCCCGGCCGTGAAATTGTCCCGATCAATGCCATCGACATTGTCCGCGAGGGCGGCGCGATCCACTGCATCTCCCAGCAGCAGCCCGCCTGAGACCGGCTCCATCGTCCTGCCGAAGCCACCGGAGCACCCTGCAAAAACCTGCTGCGTCCCTGCCATAGTGGCGATACACTCCCGACCACTCAAAAAAGACAGATCATGGCCGAGCAACGCAAGAGTTTCCCCTTCAGAGATTTCGAACCCACATGGCAGGGCCACTGGGAAGCGAATAAAACCTTCACCGTCCCCAACCCGGGCGACGCGGGATTCGACGCCTCGAAGCCGAAATACTTTGTCCTCGACATGTTCCCCTACCCGAGCGGATCCGGCCTCCACGTCGGCCACCCCGAGGGCTACACCGCAACCGACATCATCACCCGCTACAAGCGGATGCGCGGTTTTAATGTCCTCCACCCCATGGGCTGGGACGCCTTCGGCCTGCCTGCCGAGCAGTATGCGATCAAGACCGGCCAGCATCCCCGCGTCACGACCGAGGCCAACATCGAGAACTTCCGCCGCCAGCTCAAGGCGATCGGCTTCGCCTACGACTGGGATCGTGAGGTCAACACGACCGATCCCGGCTACGTCCGCTGGACCCAGTGGATCTTCCTGCAGCTCTATCAGTCCTACTTTTGTGAAGAGACCAAAAAGGCCCGGCCCGTCAGCGAGCTCGAGGCAAAAGACTGGACCCGCGAGCAGATCGACGCCGTTCGCCTCGCCTTTGTCCACGAGGCGCCCGTGAACTGGTCGCCCGATCTCGGCACTGTCCTCGCCAACGAGGAAATCGAGGAGTGGAAAGCCAAAGGCCACACCGTCGAGCGCCGTCCCCTGCGCCAGTGGATGCTGCGCATCACCAGCTACGCCGAGCGCCTCATTGACGAACTCGAGCCTCTCGACTGGCCCGAGGGCATCAAGCTGCTGCAGAAAAACTGGATCGGGAAAAGCGAGGGCGCCGAGGTCGACTTCGACGTCGAGGGACACAAAGTCACTGTCTTCACGACCCGGCCCGATACCCTTTTCGGAGCCACTTACATGGTCCTCGCCCCCGAGCACCCGCTCGTCGCCACGATCACGACCGCCGGGCAGCAGGCCGCCGTCGCCGCCTACGTCGAGAACTGCGCGAGCAAGTCCGACATGGACCGCGGCGACCTCAACAAGGACAAGTCCGGCGTCTTCACCGGAGCTCACGCCGTCAACCCGGTGAATCAGGAAAAGATCCCCGTCTGGATCGCCGACTACGTCATGATGGGCTACGGAACCGGAGCGATCATGGCCGTACCCGCGCACGACGAGCGGGATTTTGAGTTCGCGAAGAAGTTCGACCTGCCGGTGATCCAGGTCGTCACCGAAGAGAAAAGTAGCATGGGCTTCCAGCCCATGCATCGTGGCAAGACTCTCGAAATTCGCGAAGGCGCCAAACTCCCCCACTGGACCCAGAACGACGGCACCTATGCGGTGACTTTCCGTCTCGCCGACTCGCTTGCGCAATCGGTCCTCGACGCCTACCGCTCCGAACGCGATGAACTCTCCGCCGAAGTGAAAAAGAAGGGCGGAAAGATCAGCGCCGAAGACGCCATTCGCCTGCGCCAACTCTATTCCGAGCGCATCGAAACCTACCTTGATGCGGGAAAGGGAGAATGTTGGCTCGCCCGACCCGAGGTCGCGCAGATCATCGCGTCAGCCCTGAAGCATTTCGATGGAGAGCGTTACGACCTTCACGCCTGGTGCGTGATGCCCAACCATGTTCATGCGGTTCTCCAGCCACGGGGGGGGCACTCACTCGAGTCTATCCTGCATTCATGGAAATCATTTACCGCCAACGAGATCAATAAAGCTCTCGGCCGCAGCGGGGAAGTCTGGCAGGCGGAATCTTACGACCATCTTGTCCGGGACCGTGACGACCTGAACGAACAGATTGCCTACACCCTTAATAATCCGGTAAAAGCGGGACTTGGTGAGTGGGCGTGGGTTGGTTCGGCCTCCTTGAGTCAAGGGGAGATGCATGGGCAGGATGCCCATGCTACTTCGGATTCCGGCCCGTGCTTCGCGGGCAGTGGTTATGCCGTCAATTCCGGCTTCCTCGACGGTCTCCCCACTGCCGAGGCCAAGGCGAAAATCATCGCGTGGCTCGAGGAAAATGGTCTCGGCAAACGCCGCATCCAGTTCAAGCTGCGCGACTGGCTTTTCTCCCGCCAGCGCTACTGGGGCGAGCCTTTCCCTATCGTGTGGGAAAATGGTCAGCACGCCGCCATTCCCGACAGCGAGCTCCCACTCCTGCAACCCGAACTCGAGGACTTCAAACCTACCGGCGACCCGCGCGGTCCGCTCATCAAGGCGACCGACTGGATCGCCTACAGCCCCACCGCGCAGCGCGAGACAAACACGATGCCGCAGTGGGCCGGCTCGTGCTGGTATTACCTGCGTTACTGCGACCCGAAAAACACGGAACGCTTCATCAGCAAAGAAGCCGAGGCCTACTGGCTCGGCGGCGGCAGTAAACCCGGCGCGGTCGATCTCTATGTCGGCGGCACCGAGCACGCCGTGCTCCACCTCCTCTACGCCCGCTTCTGGCACAAGGTCCTCTTTGACCTCGGCCACCTCAGCACGACCGAGCCTTTCCAGAAGCTCGTCAACCAGGGCCTCATCCTCGGCGAGGACGGGCAAAAGATGTCCAAGTCCGTCGGCAACGTCGTCAATCCCGACGACGTTATCACCGAATACGGAGCCGACTCGCTGCGCCTTTACGAGATGTTCATGGGACCGCTCGAGCAGGTCAAGCCCTGGTCGATGAAGGGCGTCGAGGGCGTCTACCGCTTCCTCGCTCGCGTCTGGCGGCTCGTCATGGAGACGAATCAGGAAGGCGAATGGGTCCTTAATGCCAAGCTCGCCGAGATCGATCCTGACAAAGCCACCAACAAGGTCGTCCACGCGACGATCAAGAAGGTGGGCGAGGACATCGACGCGATGAGCTTCAACACCGCCATCGCCCAGATGATGGTCTGCACCAACGAGCTCACCAAACTCGAGTCCGTCCCGGTCTCGTCCGTGGTGCTGCTGTTGCAGGTCCTTAATCCCTTTGCTCCCCATCTCAGCGAAGAGCTCAACGCCACCCTCGCCGCCGCTTTCCCGGGCGTGACCAAAGCCGATCTCGCGAACCAGCCCTGGCCCGTTTTTGATCCCGCCTGTCTTATCGAAGACGAGATCGAGATCGTCCTCCAGGTCAACGGCAAGGTGCGGGACAAACTTTTCGTTGCCAACGGTGCCTCGAATGAGGAAGTCGAAAAGCTCTCCCTCGCCAGCGAAAAGGTGAAGGCCTTCATCGACGGCCTCACCGTGCGAAAAGTCATCGTCGTCCCCGGCCGCCTCGTCAACGTCGTCGCAAACTGACCCCGGCTACAGCACCCACCCTCTTTACTCGACGACCTAAGCCTGTTAGCGTATGCGTCATGCAACGACGCGACTGGATCAAGGGCACCTCGGCTACCGCACTGGCACTTCTCAGCACCCGATGGATCGCGACCGCGCAGGCGGCCGATGCCCTGACGAGCCGTTTTCCGGCCCTCGCCGATCTCGCCCTCGCGAAGGCGACCGAGCTCGGCGCGTCTTTCGCCGACCTGCGCCTCATGCAGACCGAGCGCGAGTCGCTCTTCGTGCGGGAGGAAATGGTCCAGGGCGTCGACGCCGGATCCTCGCTCGGCTGCTCCGTCCGCGTCCTCGTGCGGGGCGCGTGGGGCTTCGCCGCGAGTGAGGAGATTTCCGAAAAACGCGTCCTTCAACTCGTTGAATCCGCCATCGCTATCGCGAAGGGCCAGGCCGGATGGCGGAAGCAGCCCATCGAGATCGAGACCCTGCCCGCCCACACCGGACGCTGGGACATGCCCGTCAAAATCGACCCCTTTACCATTTCCCTCGAAGAAAAAGTCGAGCGTCTCCTCGACATCAACCGTGCCGCCCTCGGCAAGGGCGCCAGCTACTGCAACTCGCAGGTCTCCACCGTACGCGAACGCAAATGGCTCGCCAACACCTACGGCACCCGCATCGAGCAATCGCGCGTGCGCCTCCATCCCGGCTTCAGCATTACCCTCGTCGATCCGAAAAAGGGCGGGTTCGCCTCCCGCGCCAGCATGCGGCCTCCGCGCGGGGCCGGCTACGAACACCTCAGCGAGTGGGATGCCGCCGCCGAAGCCGCCCTCGCCGTCGAGCAGGCCCGCGAGAAGATGGCCGCTCCCTCCGTCACGCCCGGGAAATTGGATCTCGTCATTGCCCCCAGCAATCTCTGGCTCACCATTCACGAGACCGTCGGCCATCCCACCGAACTCGACCGCGCCCTCGGCTACGAGGCGAACTTTGCCGGGACCTCCTTCTGCACCCCCGACAAGCTCGACTCGCTCCAGTACGGCAGTGAGATCGTCAATCTCATCGCCGACCGCAGCGCCGTCGGCGGGCTCTCCACGGTCGGTTGGGACGATGACGGCGTGCAGACAGCGGGGAAAGAATTCCCCATCGTGAAAGACGGCGTTTTCCGCAACTTCCAAATGGCACTCGGCCAGGCCGCCCTCATCGGACGCGAGGGAGGCTCGAACGGCTGCGCCTATTCCGACAGCTTCGACGCCTTTCCCCTTCAGCGCATGCCCAACATTTCCCTGCAGCCCGGCAAGGACGCGGCCGTCACCGCCGAGAGCCTCATCGCCGATGTCGAGGACGGCATTTACATCGACGGGAACGGGAGCTGGAGCATCGATCAGCAGCGCTACAACTTTCAGTTCACCGGCCAGGTCTTCCACCGCATCCGCAACGGCAAACTCGACGGCATGTTCCGCGACGTCGCCTATCAGGGGAACTCGGTCGACTTCTGGAAAGCCTGCGACGGACTCGGCGGCGAGTCGACCTACGAACTCGGCGGCGCCTTCAACTGCGGCAAAGGCCAGCCGCAGCAGGTCGCCCCCGTCTCCCACGGTGCCGTGCCCGCGAGGTTCCGCCAGATCAACGTCCTCAACACCGCGCAGGAGTCAGGCAAAGACATCGCCTCCGCCATCCAGGGCCTCCCCACCCAAAGCGGCGATTGCAGCGGCGCGAGAGAGTGGGCGTGAGGCGACCGGCGCTCTTGAAAGAAGACACAGATTGCCACAGATGAAGAGAGATTTTACAGATTCTGACTCCTGATTAACTTCGTTTCACTCCGTCTACCCGCTGCGCGTGTTCCTGATTCTTGACTCCTGACTCCTGACTCCTGACTCCTCCCCCCCATGCCCTCCGAAACCGAATCCCTCTGCTCCAAAATCCTCGGCCTTGTCAAAGCCGATGCGTCCGAGCTCTACGTCAGTGACTCCGAGGACCTCCTCCTTCGCTCGGCGAACAATGACATCACGTCGAACGGGCTCATTGACCGCATCTCTATCAGTCTTTCGGTGAGCTTTGGAAAACGCTCCGCCTCCATCTCCGTCAATCAGACCGACGACGAAACGCTGCGTGCCGCCGTTGCCAAGGTCGAGGCCATGGCAAAGCTTGCGCCCGAAGATCCCGAGCACCTCCCGCCGGTCGAGCCGGGCACCTACGCGACGCCTCTGACCTGGTCAGACGCCACCGCCGCAATGACTCCGGAGGAGGCGCTCGCGCAGTTGCGACCCGTCATCGAGGCCGCCCGCACCGCCGGAGTCGATAGCGCCGGCTACCTCGAACGCTCCGTCAACGGCTCGGCCTACGCGAACAGCCGCGGTGTTTTCATTTTTGAACGCAGCACCAGCGTCGGCTTTTCCCTGACCGCCCGCACCGCCGCCGGACGCGGATCCGGCTGGGCGAGCACCCAGGTCACCGATGCCGGCGCCCTCGACCTCGGTCCCGTCGGCGAACGCGCCATCGCCAAGGCCCTCGCCTCGCGCGACGCCATCGAGCGCCCCGCCGGACGCTCTACCGTCGTCCTCGAGGCCGCCGCCGCCCGCGATCTCCTCGGCCTGCTCTCGTGGGGACTCGATCGTCGCGACTTTGACGAAGGACGAAGCTTCCTCAACGGTCTCGTCAAGGAAGGCGAGGATCCCATCGGCAAGGCGCTCTTCGGCGAGCGGGCCACCGTCTTTTCGGATCCGCTCTACGCGGCCGCGCCGTCCGGCATTCATCAAAGCGGGCTCCCCCTCGAGCGCACCACATGGATTGAAAACGGCGTTCTCAAAAACCTGCCCGTGGGCCGTTTCTGGGCGCAGCAACAGGGAATCGCCCCGCAGCCCTGGCCGGGTAATCTCATCATGCCGGGCGAGGGCAAGTCGCTCGACGAACTCATCGCCGGGGTCGAAGACGGGGTCCTCATCACCCGGCTCTGGTATCTCCGCATGGTCCAGCCCGAGTCCCTCCTCTACACCGGTCTCACCCGGGACGGGACCTTTGCAATCAAGGATGGCAAAATCGCCGGACCCGTGAAAAATTTCCGCTTCAACGAGACTCCCGTGAACGTCCTCAGGAACATCGTCGCAAGCGGCTCACCCGAGCGCGTCCTCGGCAGTGAGAGCCGGATGCCCATGCACGTGCCGCCGCTTGTCGTGGAGAATTTTAATTTGTCCTCGGTTTCAGATGCCAGTTAGGAGCCTCCGCCGTCACGGCCCTCTCTGATGACAAGTGGTGAACGCCGAACCAACGATTAATTCTTCTCCTGCGGAGGAAAGAGGGGCAAAGCGGTGTTAAACCGGAAAGACCCTCACGGCAAACGCGTCACCCCCATCAGGAACTTGTCACACTCGCGTGCGGCTCCGCGGCCTTCGTTGATGGCCCAGACGACGAGCGACTGACCGCGGCGCATGTCACCGGCGGCGAAGATGCCTTCGATACTGGTGGTAAACGTGCCGTGTTCGGCTTTGACGTTGGAACGGGCGTCGGTCTCGAGGGCGAACTGCTCGACGATAGTCTGCTCGGGTCCCATGAAGCCCATCGCGAGGAGGGCGAGCTGGGCGGGGATGACGCGGGCGGTGCCTTCGACTTCCTTGGGAGAGAATCGGCCGCCGTCGTTGACCCACTCGATGTTGCAGATCTCGAGTCCGGAGAGATTGCCGGCCTCGTCTTTGAGGAAACGCTTCGTCGAAACGAGATACTGACGGGGATCGGCACCCTGGA
Organism: Akkermansiaceae bacterium UBA6138; assembly: GCA_002422425.1. Lineage (GTDB taxonomy): Bacteria > Verrucomicrobiota > Verrucomicrobiia > Verrucomicrobiales > DEV007 > Arctic95D-9. The sequence continues at coordinate 145,708 of DIVG01000006.1, forward strand.
CAGCGGCGGCTTCCTCCTGCCCGTAGTCCATCTTGTAAACCTTGGGCCACTCGGGCCAGGGATTATTGGCGGCCCGCTCCATCGGAGGCTGGGGCATGATCTCAAGCTGAATGACGCTCTTGCAGCCGTGACGCAGGCTCGTGCCGACGCAGTCAGTCCCGGTGTCACCACCGCCGATGACCACGACGTCTTTACCCTTCGCATTGAGGGCGGGAATGGTGCCGTCAAACTGGTGATCAAGCTGGTAGCTGGTGTTCGCGGTGAGAAACTCCATCGCAAGGTGAATGCCGTTGGCATCGCGTCCCTCGATGGGGAGGTCGCGTCCGAGAGTGGCGCCGCAGCAGAGGACGATGGCATCGAAGTCTTTGCGGAGCTTTTCCGCAGTCCACTCGGCATCGCTACCGATGGAGACGCCGGTCTTGAAGACGACACCCTCTTCGGCCATGAGGTCGACGCGACGCTGCACGACCTCTTCTTTGTCGAGTTTCATGTTGGGAATGCCATACATGAGGAGCCCGCCGATGCGATCGGCGCGCTCGAAGACAGTGACGGCATGGCCGGCCTGATTGAGCTGATCGGCGCAGGCGAGACCGGCGGGGCCGGAACCGACCACGGCGACTTTTTTCCCGGTGCGGATCGCCGGGATGCGGGGGACGACCCAGCCTTCCTCCCAGCCTTTATCGATGATGGCGCACTCGTTGTTTTTGATCGTCACGGGCGGCTCGATGACCCCGAGGACGCACGAACCCTCGCAGGGAGCGGGGCAGACGCGGCCGGTGAACTCGGGGAAGTTGTTTGTCTTGTGGAGACGCTCAAGGGCTTCCTTCCAGCGACCACGGTAGATGAGGTCGTTCCACTCGGGGATGAGGTTGTTGACGGGGCACCCGCTCGCCATTCCGGAAACGATGTGTCCAGTATGGCAGAAAGGCGTGCCGCAGTCCATGCAGCGGGCGCCCTGGGCGCGACGCTCTTTTTCATCGCCGTGGATTTTAAATTCCTTCCAAGTCTTGAGACGTTCGATAGGGTCGATTTCGGAATCGGTCTGACGATCGATTTCCATGAATCCGGTAGGTTTGCCCATGATGTAGTAACGTAGAAAAGATTAGAATAAAAATAAGGGGGGATCAGTTGCCTCCGACGCGGGACAGGTCCCTCATGTTTTCCTCAAAGGCCGCCATGGCGGCCTCGTCGCCCGAGAGGCCCTGTTCCTCGACTTTGCGGAAACATTCGAGCATGCGCTCGTAGTCACGCGGGAAGACTTTGAAGAACTTGGGCAGCTCGGCATCCCAGTTGTCGAGGATGGCTTTGCCTCGCGCGGAACCGGTCAGGGTCACGTGCTTTTCGATCTCGGATTTGAGGTTGGCAATGTCGCTGTCGGTCGTCTCGATGACACGGTAGAGATTCACCATCTCGCGATTAAGGCGGCTCTCGAACTGGCCGTCGATATCGTAGACGTAGGCGATCCCGCCGGACATACCCGCAGCAAAGTTACGACCGGTTTCACCGAGGACGATGACCTGACCACCGGTCATGTATTCGCACCCGTGGTCTCCAACGCCTTCGACGACGGTCTTCACGCCCGAGTTGCGGACGCAGAAACGCTCGCCGGCGATGCCGTTGATGTAGGCTTCACCGAGGGTCGCGCCGTAGAAGGCAACGTTCCCGATGAGGATGTTTTCCTCGGCTTTGAACTTGGATCCGGCCGGGGGATAGATGATGATCTTCCCGCCGGACAGGCCCTTGCCGACATAGTCGTTGGCGTCGCCTTCGAGTTCGAAGGTCATCCCGGGAGGGGTGAAGGCGCCGAGGGACTGACCCGCGCTGCCTTTGAACTTCAGGTAGATGGTGTCCTCGGGAAGGCCCGCGCCGCCGTGGTGGCGGGTCACCTCGCTGCCGGTGATGGTGCCGACGACGCGATTGATGTTGATGATGGGCAGCTCGATGCGCACTTTCTCCCCGCGTTTGATGGCGGGTTCGCAAAGCTTGAGCAGGTGCGTGTTGTCGAGCGCGGCGTCAAGGCCGTGATCCTGGGCTTTCTGACAATAGGCACCGACTTCCTCACCGACATCGGGCTTGTGGAAGATGGTCGTGAGGTCGACACCGCTTGCTTTCCAATGCTCGGCCGCTTCGTTGGTGTCAAGGCATTCGACGTGGCCGACCATCTCATTGACAGTGCGGAAGCCGCACTCGGCCATGATCTCGCGCATTTCCGTGGCGATGAAGGTCATGAAGTTCACGACGTGCTCGGGCTTGCCGGTGAAGTTTTTGCGCAGGGTCGGATCCTGGGTGGCAACGCCGACGGGGCAGGTGTTCTTCTGGCAGACACGCATCATGAGACAGCCCACGGAGATGAGCGGTGCGGTCGCAAAGCCGTACTCCTCGGCACCGAGGAGGGCGGCGATGGCAACATCGCGTCCGGTCTTGAGCTGGCCGTCCGTTTCGAGAACGACGCGGCTGCGGAGATCGTTGAGGAGGAGAATCTGATTGGTCTCGGCGAGACCGAGTTCCCAGGGAGCCCCGGCGTTGAAGATCGAGGACGAGGGCGAGGCCCCCGTGCCGCCGTCGTGTCCGGCGATGAGGATGACATCGGCGTGTGCCTTTGCGACCCCGGCGGCGATCGTGCCGACGCCTACTTCGGCGACGAGCTTCACGTTGATGCGGGCGCGCGGGTTGGCGTTCTTCAGGTCATGAATGAGCTCGGCGAGATCCTCGATCGAGTAAATATCGTGGTGCGGCGGAGGCGAGACGAGGCCCACTCCCGGAGTGGAGTGACGCACTTTCGCGATCCAGGGATAGACTTTCGAACCGGGCAGCTCGCCGCCCTCACCGGGCTTCGCTCCCTGCGAAATCTTGATCTGGATCTCGTCGGCATTGACGAGGTATTCGCTGGTGACGCCGAAACGACCCGAAGCGACCTGCTTGATCGCGGAGCGCTTGCTGTCCCCGTTTTCCATGACCTTGAAACGCTCGGGGTCTTCACCGCCTTCGCCGGTATTCGACTTCCCGCCGATGCGGTTCATCGCGATGGCGAGGGTCTCGTGCGCCTCCTGCGAGATCGAACCGTAGGACATCGCCCCGGTCTTGAAACGCTTCATGATCGTCTCGATGGTCTCCACTTCCTCGAGCGGGACGGGAGTGCGATTGCTGCGGAATTTCATGAGGCCGCGCAGGGTCGAGAGGTTCTCGCTCTGGTCGTTCACCTTTTTCGCATACTGCTTGTAGACCTCGTAGCTGCCGGTGCGGACCGCCTTCTGGAGGAGGTGGATCGTCTCGGGGTTGAAAAGGTGGAATTCGCCATCGCTACGCCACTGATAGACACCGCCGGAGTCGAGGGCGCGATCCTCGGCGTCGATGTGACGATCGGGGAAGGCGGCGCGGTGGCGGATGAGCGCCTCTTCAGCGACCTGCTCGATGTCCGACCCTTCGCAACGGCTCGAGGTGCCGCAGAAGAACTTGTTCACGAGCTCGGTGCCGAGACCGATTGTTTCGAAAATTTGGGCTCCGCGGTAGGAGGCCACGGTCGAGATCCCCATCTTCGCCATCGTCTTCACGACGCCCTTGATGGATCCCTTGAGGAAGTTGTAGACCGCCTTGTCGAAGTCAATCTCGATCATCTCGTCCGCTATCATTTGCGCGATCGAGTCGAAGGCCATGTAGGGATTGATCGCGTCCGCTCCGTAACCGATCAGGGTCGAGAAGTGGTGGACTTCACGCGCCTCACCGGTCTCGAGAATGATAGAGACAAGGGTGCGCGTTCCCGAGCGAACGAGGTGGTGGTGCAGACCGCCCATGACGAGCAGGGTCGGCATCGCCGCGTGCTTCGCGTCGATGTTGCGGTCGGAAATGATGAGAAGGTTGTTTCCATCCTTGATCGCCTGATCGGCCGCGGCGCAGAGATCGTCGAAGGCTTTTTCAAGGCCCTCGCCGCCCTGATCTGCCGGGAAGAGCGCATCGAGCGTGGTCGCCTTGAACCCGTCGAGGGTCACCTCGCGGAGCTTGGCGAGCTGCTTGTTGTCGATGAGCGGATGATCGAGGCGGATCATGCGGCAGCTCTTCGGACCGGGCTCGAGAAGATTCCCTTCGGACCCGAGAAAGGTCTCCGTCGCGGTGACGAGTTCTTCGCGGATACAGTCGAGCGCCGGGTTCGTGACCTGGGCGAAGATCTGCTTGAAGTAATTGTAGAGATGCTTCGGCTTCTCCGAGAGCACCGCGAGCGGCGTGTCGTTCCCCATCGAGGCGATGGGCTGGACTCCCGTCGTGGCGGTCGGCCCGAGGAGCATACGAATGTCCTCGTAGGTATAGCCGAAGGCGAGCTGGCGCTCAAGAATACGGTCCTTTTCGACGGTCTTCGGAGCCTTCGCCTCGGGGAGATCCTTGAGAAAGACGCGATTCTCCTCAAGCCACCGGCGGTAGGGCTTCGCGGAGTAGACGCGCTTTTTGACTTCCTCATCGGGCACGATGCGCCCTTCCTTCATGTCCACGAGGAACATGCGGCCCGGACGGAGGCGCCCTTTTTCAATTACCGTGAGCGGATCGAGATCGGGAATGACGCCGACCTCGGAGGCCATGATGACGAGATCGTCCTCGGTCACGTAATAGCGGCTCGGGCGCAGGCCGTTGCGGTCGAGCACAGCGCCGATCTGCTGGCCGTCGGAGAAGGTGATCGAGGCGGGACCGTCCCACGGCTCCATCATGCAGGCGTGATACTCGTAAAAAGCCTTTTTCTCCTCGTCCATGGTCGCGTGACGCTCCCATGGCTCGGGGATCATCATCATCATCGCGTGGACGAGATCGTAGCCGCCGAAGTGCATGAACTCGAGGGCATTGTCAAAGCGGGCGGAGTCCGATCCGTCCTCGTTGATAACGGGGAAAACACGCGAGATGTCCTCTCCAAACTTGTCGCTCCGGCAGAGAGACTGGCGCGCTTTCATGAAGTTCGCGTTGCCCATGACCGTGTTGATTTCGCCGTTGTGGGCGATGAAGCGGTTGGGGTGGGCGCGCGACCAGCTCGGGAAGGTGTTCGTCGAGAAACGGGTGTGCATCAGCGCGAGGGCCGACTCGAAGTCCGGATCGTGGAAGTCCGGGAAATACTCCGAGAGCTGGCAGGGCGTGAGCATCCCCTTGTAGACCATCGTCCGGGCGGACAGATTGGTGATGTAGAGGTAGCCGGCGCCGGGGAAAGAGTTCGACTTGTTGCCGTGGACGTCGGTGAAGTTGTTCGGCAACTCGTTGTTCCTGATCCCGTAAGCAACACGGCGGCGGATGATATAGAGTGTGCGCTCGAACTCCATCGGATCGGTGATCTCGGGATTTTTCCCGATGAAAACCTGTCGGATCGAGGGCTCATAGCGGCCCGAAGTTTTGCCGAGAATCTCGCTCTTTACCGGCACGGTGCGCCAGCCGAGGAACTTCTGCCCCTCTTCGCGAATGATGTGCTCGAAGAACTGCATCGCCGCCTCGCGCTCGCTCGTCTCGGGCGAGAGGAAAACGAGACCTGAGCCGTAATCGCCTTCGACGGGAAGCTCGACGCCTTTCTTCGCCATTTCCTTGCGGAGAAATTTATCGGGCATCTGCACAAAGATGCCCGCGCCGTCCCCCGTCGCCGGATCGGAACCACTCGCCCCGCGGTGATCCATCTGGGCATTCATCGTCAGCGTCTTCTGAATAATATCATGCGACCGTTTACCCTTGAGATGGGCAATGAATCCGACGCCGCAGGCGTCTTTCTCATGCGAAGGATGCCAGAGGCCCTGAGGTTGTGGCCAGCCGAGCGGAGAGGTCTTCGAAACAGACATGAATTTGGAAGAGTGAGATAGATTAAGAATGAGATCAGACCCCGGGACAGACCCCGGGGGGGAGAACATTATCGAAACTTTCAGAAAATCCAGCACCCAAAATGACGCGGAAGCTCTGAATTCCGGAAAAAGCGGCCCTGAAAAGCCTGAAAACCCCTCTGTTTCGCCCTCTCCCGTGGCTTAATACGAACTTTTCACGACAAAGTATTCTTCGGTTTTGCCGCTATTTTCGAACTTTTCGGTCAGGAGTCCGAAACTTGCCGCCGGAACGGGGGAGTTTTTTCAAACTGCGGGACCGGAGCGGAAACCGGCCGACTTTTTGGCCCTCCACTTTCCGGGAGCTCTTGGCACGAATACTGAACACACCCGGGAGATAGGCGTCCGGTCGCTTGCAAAGTAACGGGCCAGCCCGGCGAGACCTACGTGACATGAGCAAATACCTAAAATACCCTGAAATCGCAAACAGCCTTCACCTTCCCGAACTGGAGCGCGATGCCTGCGGGGTCGGCGTCGTCGCCCATATCAAAGGGGAACGCAGCTACCGCGTCCTGCGGCTCGGACTCGACTCCGTCTCGAACGTGACCCACCGCGGCGCGGTAAACTCGGATGGCAAAACCGGCGACGGCGCCGGGGTCATGACGCATATCCCCTACAAGATTCTGCGTCCCGCCATCGCCGAACTGGGCGGGTCCCTCGCCTCCGACGCCGACCTCGCTGTGGGGGTCTTTTTCCTCCCGGCTGACCGACGTGACGACCAGGTCAAAGCAAAGACCATCGCCGAAGGAGTGTTGCGCCGCCGCGGTTTCGGCATCATCGGCTGGCGCGAGGTCCCGGTGAATCCGGAAGCCCTCGGGAAGCTCGCCCTCGACACGATGCCCGTCATTCTTCATCTCCTCCTCTCCCGCCCCGCCGGACTCGATGACGAGGCTTTTGAACGGCAGCTCTACCTTGGCCGCCGTGAAATCGAGGACCTCGCCAACGGAGAGCAGATCCGCGGTTTCTACATCCCCTCGCTGAGCAGCCGTCTCATCAATTATAAAGGGTTCATGGTCGCCTCGACCGTGGAGGAATTTTACCTCGATCTCGTCAACGAGGACTTCGAGACTGCCATCTGCCTCTATCACCAGCGCTTTTCCACCAATACATTCCCGACCTGGGCGCTCGCGCAGCCTTTCCGCATGCTCTGCCACAACGGCGAGATCAACACGGTGCGGGGCAATCGCAACTGGTTCCGCGCCCGCATCGGCCAGTTCCAGAGCGAGATCTGGGGCGAAGACCTGAAATTCCTCCACAACGCCCTCGACCCGCACGGGTCCGACTCGGCCAGCCTCGACTCGGCCCTCGAATTGCTCGTCCTCTCGGGCCGCTCCGTCCCGCACGCCATGTCCATGCTCGTGCCGCCGGCCTGGCGGATCGATCCGTTCACGAGTGAACCGGTCGAAGACTTCTTCCGCTACCACAGTTGCTTCAGCGAACCGTGGGACGGGCCGGCCGCCCTTGCATTTTCGGACGGGCGCACCGTCGCCGCCTGCCTCGACCGCAATGGTCTCCGCCCCGCCCGTTACAAAATCACGACCGACGGGATTTTCTCCCTCGGGTCAGAGGTCGGGACCTGCTACCTCCCCGACGACAAAATCGAGAAAAAAGGCCGCCTCGCCCCCGGCGAGATGATCGTGATCGACACCATCAAAGGGGAAGTCATCTTTAATCAGGAGATCAAAGAGCACCTCGCCGCGCAGCAACCCTACGGGAAATGGCTCCGGGAAAATCAGATCCAGCTCTCCGACATCGTCGCGCCCGAGCCGCAGGTTGAACCCGATCCCGTACACGATCCGCTGACGCTCTCCCAGCTCCAGGTCGCGAACGGCCTCAGCCAGGAAGAGCTCGATATGGTCTTCACTCCCATGGCCGCAACCGGACAGGAGGCCATTTACTCCATGGGCGATGACGCCGCCTTGCCCGTGCTCTCGCGCCAGCCCAAGGTGCTGTTTACTTATTTCAAACAGCTCTTCGCTCAGGTCACGAATCCGCCCATCGATCCCATCCGCGAATATCTCGTAATGTCGCTGGAGGCCGATCTCGGTCCCGAGCGCAACATCCTCGTGGAAGCGCCCGAGCACGCCCGCGTCGTGCATCTGCCCTCTCCCCTCCTCTACACCCACCAACTCGAGGCGCTGAAGGCGCATGACCTCCTCCCCGCCCGCACCATCGACATGACCTGGCCTCTCCTGAGCGGGCCCGACGGTCTCAGCGATGCCCTCGAAGACCTCTGCGAAAAGGCCGAGGCGGCGGTCATGAGCGGGGCAAAACTGCTCGTCCTTTCCGACCGGTCCATCAATCACGAGCGCGTCGGCATTCCTTCGCTGCTCGCCGTTGGCGCGGTGCATCACTACCTCAGCCTCGTGAAAAAGCGCATGCACACCAGCCTCATCGTCGATACGGCCGAGGCGCGTGACACCCACCACATCGCCTGCCTCATCGGCTTCGGCGCGACCGCCGTCTGTCCCTGGCTCGCCCACGAGACCGTCCGTGAACTTGTCGAGAAAAACGAGAAAGGGAAATTCGACGGGATCTCCGTGGAGAAAGCCCTGACAAAGTACCACCAATCGCTCGAAAAAGGCATTCTCAAGATCATGTCGAAGATGGGCATCTCGGTCCTCAACAGCTACCAGGGAGCCCAGATCTTCGAAGCCGTCGGGATCGCTCCCCGCGTCATCAAACGCTGCTTCGCCGGAACCCCTTCGCAGATCGCCGGAGTCGGCTTTTACGAAATCGCCGCCGAGAGCATCGCCCGCCACACCGCCGCCTTCCGCAACGCCGTTCCCAACGTGAAAGGCGAACTCGATCTGGGCGACCCCGGTTTTTTCCGCTTTCGGCGCGACGGGGAAATCCACGCCGTCAGCGGCGGAGTGATCAAAAATTTCCACACCTTCGTGAAGAGCAACAAGGCCGAGGACTACGAAAAATACCTCGAAGAGCTGAAGCTCAACCAGCCGCACGCCCTCCACGACCTCTTCGAACTCGTTCCCAACGAGCATGGCCCCATCTCCATCGATGAGGTCGAACCCGTCGAGAGCGTGCGACGCCGTTTCACCACCGCCGCGATGTCACTCGGGGCGATCAGTCCCGAAGCCCACGAGACTCTCGCCATCGCCATGAACCGCATCGGAGGAAAATCCGACAGCGGCGAAGGAGGCGAGGACCCTCGTCGCTACAAGCCTTATGCGAACGGCGACTGGGGCAATTCCAAAATCAAGCAGGTCGCCTCGGGGCGCTTCGGCGTCAGCGCGGCCTACCTCATGTCCGCCGAGGAGATCGAAATCAAAATGGCGCAGGGTGCCAAGCCCGGCGAGGGTGGGCAGCTTCCCGGATCCAAAGTGAACGGGCTCATCGCGCGACTCCGCAATACCCAGCCCGGCGTCACCCTCATCTCCCCGCCGCCCCATCACGACATCTATTCGATCGAGGATCTCGCCCAGCTCATTCACGATCTGAAGCAGGTCAACCCGACCGCCAAGGTCACCGTCAAACTCGTCGCCGAGACCGGAGTCGGCACCGTCGCCGCCGGAGTCGCCAAAGCCAAGGCCGACATCATCCTCATCTCCGGACACGACGGCGGCACCGGCGCCTCACCCATCAGTTCGATCAAACACGCCGGCCTGCCCTGGGAACTCGGTCTCGCCGAGGCGCAGCAGGTCCTTCTCCTCAACGGTCTTCGCAACCGGGTCACCCTGCGGACCGATGGCGGTCTGCGCTCGGGTCTCGACATCATCCACGCCGCCATCCTCGGAGCCGAGGAATACAATTTCGGCACGATCGCCCTCATCGCGATGGGCTGCGTCTACGTGCGTCGCTGCCACCTCAACAACTGCCCCGTCGGCGTCGCGACACAGGACCCCAAATACCGCGCCAAGTTCAAAGGCGAGGTCGATCACGTCGTGAACTTCTTCAACGCCGTCTCCGAAGAGGTACGTCAGCACATGGCCACCCTCGGCGTGAGAAAACTCGACGACCTCATCGGCCGCCCCGACTACCTGCGCCAGCGCAAGCTCGCCGACCATCCCAAGGCCAACCTCATCGACCTCAGCCGCCTCCTCGCCGACGTCGGCAAACAGACCGGCAAAGACCTGCCCCGCATCTGCCTCCAGGATCGCAACGACGGCATTCAGAAAGAGCCTCCGCTCGATGATCAAATCCTCGCCGACCTCGGCGACAAAATCGAAAAGAAGGAAGCGGCCGCCCTCAGCTACCCTGTCAAAAACACCCATCGCAACATCGGCACCAAAATCGCCGGAGCCGTCGCCCGACTCCACGGCGACCACGGCCTCGCCGAGGGCACCCTCGACATCACCCTCACTGGCAGCGCGGGCCAGTCCTTCGGGACCTTCCTCTGCAGCGGGATCCGGCTCACTCTCATCGGCGAAGCCAACGATTATGTCGGCAAAGGCATGGCCGGAGGCGAGATTCGCATCGGGCCGGTCGAAAACCGCAGCTTTGATCCGGCGGAAAACTCCATCCTCGGCAATACCGTCATGTACGGCGCCTCGGGCGGGCGCCTCTTCGCGAACGGGCGCGGAGGCGAGCGCTTCTGCGTGCGCAACTCGGGCGGCATCGCCGTCGTCGAGGGCATCGGCGATCACGGTTGCGAGTACATGACCAACGGCACCGTGGTGGTGTTAGGCTCCACCGGGAAAAATTTCGGCGCCGGCATGAGCGGCGGCGAGGCCTTCATCTACGACGAAGAGGGCCGCTTTGAAAAACTCTTCAACGACGAGATGGTCGAGATCGTCCGCCTTCCCGAAGGCGGTCCCTCGGCCGCGAAGCTGCGCGGACTGATCGAAGCCCACGTCGCCGCCACCGGCAGCGGCAAGGGCCGGGCAATCCTTGACGACTGGAGCGTATCGTTCGGAAAATTCTGGAGGGTCAAACCACGGGGCGACCTGGCGGACGCCGTCCCGGCGAGGGGCAGGGAGGTCGCGGTGAAGAGGTGAAGCCGCCAATTCGTTCACCCTGACCTGCGCCTACCCGAACAAGGAGCCGATTCCCCCCGGGAACCGCTCCGGCGGACATCAACGTTCCACCAAACGCTCAAGATAACCTTTTCAAGCCGGAAAAATCGTGAGGCCCCACTGGCCTCAGCGCACCAGCGGGAGTATGCTCTCAGACTTCGCTTCAATCTCCCTTCATTCGCGCCAGCGGCCAAGCCTCAACCATTCCCCTCAAGATGATTGTAACCCGTCATACTTTTCGCAGATCTGTTTACCTCACGCTGATTTTGTCTGTCATCGGTCTGGCGCTGGTATGCCTTTCTATGGCGGGTTTGGAAACCACCGGAGAGTTTGCTTCCTCGTGGTTTCCTCAAATCGCGGCGGGATACGCCGCGATGATTTTGATCATCGAGCGGCTGGGCATCCCTCACCGGTCGAAATTGACGCGATTTCCGGTGGGAGCCCTGTTCGGATTGGGGCTGTTCGTTGCCGGGGTGCTTGCCGGCTCAGCGACCTCCATGGCCATCTACCGGGACTTTGATCCTTTTTCCTACATCGTGAAGCCGCTCTATTGGCTCGGGCGGTATGGCCTAATCCCGGCGCTTTTCATCGGATTGATTGGCACCGCCATTCTCCGCTCTGCTTCGAAAAAGAGTGTTTGACTCATTTGCGACGGCGTCCGGAAGCTAAGGCCTCTTTCGAAAGCCCTGGAAAAGTTTCGGAAGCGAGGCCGGTTTTTTCTGCTCTGCGGTTGGCTCGTCGCCGAAAACGGCATCCTTGAAAAGTATCGCGAGAAATTCCGCGTCACGAAACCTGCTCCCCTTTTTCCCGAGGTGCACCACCGCGAGCTGCATCGAGGGCACCATGTAGAGGCGCTGGAAGTTCGACCCGAGCGAGCAGATCAAATCGGTCGGCGCCGCCTTGCTCAGGCAGGCATGACTCCAGTCCTCGGGCATAGGTTCGCGATCAAGAAAAACTTCCACGTCGACCTCGCGTGCCTGCGGGTGGAGGCGGTGCGAATTGATCCAGAAACAGAGGCCGAAGGCGGGATTAATGGGCGTGCCGTGGAAGCATTTGACCAGTTCGTCTGCCGGGACGAGCTGCCGCCCGCCCCACTCGCCGCGCCGGACCACGAGCTCGCCGAACTGCGACCAGTCACGTCCGGTCATGTGCATGCCGGCCGAGGGGATGACATTGCCGTGATTGTCCGCCCGCCACTGCGTGATGGTAATTCCGAGGGGGGTGATGAGTTTCCGGTCGAGATATTGTGCGTAACTCGTGCCGCGCCCGGCGAGCTTGCGCCGCATCACTTCGCAAAATACCTGAAGGTGGCCGGGGCCGTAAATGAACGAAGCCCCCCGCTCGCGGGTCGCTTCGAGACCGACCGCGAGAGTCAGTTTATCAGCGGGAGATCGCCCGTAGATTTCCTGAAAGCCCGTCTCCAGTCCCGAAGTGAAATTCAGGAGATCTCGTATCGTAACGGCGCGCTTGCGAGGGTCTTCCCGCCATTCCGGAATTGTCTCAGCGACAAGTTCATCAAGCTTGAGAATGCCCTCGTTTTCCGCGATGACGGCAAGAACGCCGAAAAAGGATTTCGTTCCGGAATAGATGTGGAGCGGTTCTTCGGCACGATGGCCGTTGTAATATTTTTCGTAGCGCGTGACCCCTCCCTCCTTGACGATCATCGCGATGCCGCTGCGCGCGGCGGAATATTTCTGCGCGGCGGTGATCGAAGCGGTGGAGAGCTGGGCGCTACCTCTCTCCCCGACGGTCAGGAAGACGGCGATCAGGAACGGCATCGTGAAACGGGAAGGCACCATCCCGTAACATGCCCGAAGGAGACGATCCGGTCAAAGGGAGGCGTCGGGGAGAAATCGCCGGCACAAGGGCATCAGGGAAATTCCAGAATGGCGGTAACGGGGAAATGGTCCGAAGGGGTGCGACCTTCGAAGGCGCTCCTGTCAATCGCGGCGCTCTTCACTCTGATCGACTCGCCGACAGCAATCCAATCGATCCTGGGTCCGGCAGTGTTCGAAGCAGCGAAACCGGAAAAAGTGCCCTCCCCGGGTCCTTTTTCCCTGAACGCAAGGCGGTAGGTATCTTTCAACACCCGGGCACCGACACCGGGCTCGAAAAGATTGCGGTAGGGGACGCTCCCTTCGTCAGCATTAAAATCACCGGTCAAAACGAGGTGACAGCCGCTGCCGATGCTCGCGAGCTGTCGGCGCACAAGGAGGGCGGACTCTTCACGGGCGACCTCCCCCTGATGATCGAAGTGGGTATTGGCAAAAAGGAGGGGAAGTCTCTCCGGGTGTTTGAGATCGCGGAGTTTCACCCAGCTCACGAGACGGGGGAGAGCCGCATCCCAGCCTTTGCTCCCGATCATGTCGGGCTCTTCGCTGAGCCAGAAGTGCCCCCCGTCGATTTTTTCGAAGCGCTCACGACGAAAGAAGATCGTCATCATTTCCCCCTTTTCTTTCCCGTCCTCCCGACCGGCCCCGAAGGACTCGTAGGCCGACAGTTGATCAACGAGATAATCGCGCTGGAAATAAACCACCTCCTGAGTGCCGAGCAGGTCAGGCTGAAATTTTGTGATCGTCTCCACGACACGCTCTTTGCGAAGATCCCAATGATTGGGCCCGTCTGCGGCCGTGCCGAGGCGGATGTTAAAACTCATCACCCGGATACCGGCCATGGCCGTGGAGGAACCGCCGATACAGGAAAAGAAAAGGAGAAGATGAAGGAGGCGGGAGAGCGAGAAGGTCATGAGCTCTTAAGATAGATCGATTTTACGGGTGATGCCGGACGCGATCAGGTTACCGGCCGGGATCTCCCGTTCGGCTTGAAGAAGGATCTCGACATGACACACCTCTTGCCCACTTCGCGCCTCCGCCGTAACCATTCCCGTGGAAGAAGACCGCCTATTCAACGATGCTTTGCACCCTTCGGTGGCGGGGTGGTTCCGGAATACCTTTAGTCAACCGACGGAGGGCCAGCGCCTCTGTATTCCCGACATTGCCGCAGGTCGCTCCGTCCTCCTCTCCTCCCCGACCGGATCAGGGAAAACTCTCGCGGGCTTTCTCGGGGTGATCGATCGCCTGGCCCGGGACCATGCAGCCGGCCGACTCGGCCCCGACGGAATACGCTGCGTCTACGTTTCGCCCCTGCGCGCACTCGGCTACGACATCGAGAAAAATCTGCGTCAGCCCCTCGGCGGGCTGCATCTCGACAACGTCATCACGGTCGGTCTGCGCTCCGGCGATACGACGGCGGCGGAGCGTCAGAAGCAGCGACGCAAGCCGCCGCACCTGCTCATTACCACCCCCGAGAGCCTCGCCATTCTCCTGCCCCAGGCGGGGTTCCGCGAAGCGCTCGCCCGTTGCGAGTTTGTCATCGTCGATGAGCTCCATGCCTTCGCCGAAAACAAACGCGGCACCCACCTTTCCGTCTCACTGGAGCGGCTCGAACACCTGCGCAAAAAGGCGGGAATGACCGCTCCGCTCTGCCGCATCGGGCTTTCCGCGACCGTCGCTCCGCTCGGTCTCGTTGCCGAATTCCTCGGCGGTTCGGGTCCGCGGCCGGTCATTCGCGAGGCGAACGTGGGGCGGCAGTCGCTCATCGAAGTCCTCACCCCGATCCGCAAGCATGCCTATCCGCCGGCCGGCTACACCGCGACGCGGGTCATCACCGACATCGCCGGGATCATTGAGAAAAACCGCGCGACCCTCGTGTTCACGAACACCCGCTCCGGCGCCGAGCGCCTTTCCCACCGTCTCAAGCTCGCACTCCCGAAACTCGCGGAGACGATCGAGTGCCACCATTCCTCCCTCGACCGCAGTGTCCGGCAGGAGGTCGAGGACAGGCTCAAGGACGGCGATCTGCGCGCTGTCGTCTGCTCCACCAGTCTCGAGCTCGGGATCGATATCGGGCACATCGACACGGTCATCATGGTCAGCACGCCCAAGGGCATCTCGCGGGCGCTCCAGCGGGTCGGACGCTCGGGGCACTCAATTCATCAGATCAGTCACGGCGTCCTCGTCGCAACGAACATCAATGATCTTATCGAATGTGTCGTCTGCGCGAAACTCACCCACGAGCGGCAGCTCGATCCCGTCGCGACGCTCGACTTTGCCCCCGATGTCATCATCCAGCATCTCATGGGCATGGCGATGGACGGAGGCGTCTCCGCCGACGAAGCCTACGAGGTGGTGCGGGCGGCTTATCCCTTCCGCGATCTGAAAAAGGAAACGCTCGACCGGCTCCTTGATTATCTCGAAGGCGGAGGTCGTTCCCTCCAGGCCCAGTATCGCGAGGCCTTTGGCAAGATCGTGGAAAAGGACGGTCTCTATCACACCGTCTCGAAAAAAGTCGAGCGCGAGTATCTCGTCAACATCGGCACGATCCACGCCGACGGCATGGTCAGTGTCCTCCTCCATCGCCGCCGCCTCGGCTCGGTCGAAGAGGGTTTTGTGAAAGGGCTCAAGCCGGGGGACATCTTTGTTCTCGCCGGGAAGACGGTGAAGCTGATCGAGAGTTCCCCCGCCGAGGTCACGGTGGAAAATGCGGCGGGCCGTCTCCCCACCGTCCCGAGTTGGAATGCCAGCAAGATGCCGCTCGCCTCGGGCATGGCCCGTGAAGTCGCGCGACTGAGGACAGAGCTCGATGCGCGGCTCAACGAACGTGGTGAGGAGCATGACGTCGTCTCCGACTGGCTCGTCGAGGAATGGTCCATCTCGGGAACGAACGCCTCGGCCATCATTGACCATTTCACGAATCAGTCCCTCCTATCAAAGATCCCGACGGATCGGCGTTTTCTCATCGAGCGTTATGTCGACGAGGACGACAAAGAGGATGACCGCGTCCATTTTTTCTTCCACAGCCTCATCGGCCGCAGCGCCAACGACGCCCTCTCGCGCATCATCAGCCGGCGCATCAAAGAGGCCGTCGGCGGCAACGCTCTCGTCACGATCGACGACTATGGCTTTCTCCTGAGTCTCAAGCGTTTCCAGTCCATGGAGGTCGAGGCGTGGCGGGCGCTTTTCGTCCCCGACGGGGCCGCCGCCGAGCTCCATACCGCCCTGCAGGATTCGCAGCTCGTGAAGTGGCAGTTTTCCGGCATCGCCCAGACCGGCCTGATGATCCCGCGGAATCTCCCCGGTGGCGAGCGCAAGATGCGGCAGCTCCGCTGGAGCGCCGACATCCTCTTCAAGGTCCTCGCGCAGCATGAGCCCGATCACCCACTCCTCCAGCAGGCGGTATACGAAGCCAAGCACACCTTCCTCGATCTCGACCGGGCCATTGCCTTCCTCGAAGAGCTCCGCTCGATGGACTGGGAACTCGTCGAAGTCCCCGCCGTCTCGCCTTTTGCCTTCGGCCTCTACGCCAGCAGGATCAAGGAGAGCATGATGATGGAAACGCCCGAAGAAGCGATCGAACGCCTCTACGGCACCATGATGCGGAAGCTGGGGCGGGAGGAGTGATCGCACGGAAATGACCAAACTGTCAGCGGTAGGCGGACCGCTCCTCAAAACAACCGCGCATACCGGTCAATCTCCCACTGCGAGACGGTCTGGTGATATTGCCGCCATTCTTCCGCCTTGTAGGTGATGAACTCGTCGCGCAACTCCTGTCCGAGGACTTTCGTGATGAAAGAATCGGCGGCGAAGGCCTTGACCGCTTCGTCGAGGGTGCGGGGGAGTTCTTCAATGCCGGCGGCGGCAAGTTGTTCGGGAGTGTACTCGTAGAGGTTGTCCTCCTGCGCCGGTCCGGGGTCGATTTTTTGGCGAATGCCTTCGAGTCCGGCGGCAAGGACGAGGGTCGCAGCAAGGTAGGGATTGCAGGCAGCATCCGCGTTGCGCGCTTCGACACGGCCTCCGCCCATAGGGACGCGGAGGGCGTTCGTGCGGTTGTTTTTACCGTAGCTGTTGAAGACGGGCGCCCAGCTGTAGTAGGCCATGAGCCCGCGACGAACGAGACGCTTGTAGCTGTTCACGGTCGGGGCAAAAGCGGCGCAGAGGGCGGGGCCGTGTTTGAGGACGCCACCGAGAAAATAATACCCGAGCTGCGTCAGGCCGAGCCCGCGCGGATCGTCGGCGGGATCGCAGTTGAAGAGATTTTCCTTCGTCTCGAGGTCGTAGAGCGACATGTTGAAATGGGCTCCGGTTCCGGTGCGTTCGGCAAAGGGCTTGGGCATGAAGGTGGCGATGAGCCCTTCTTCCGAGGCATACTGCTTCGCCATCATGCGGAAGAAGATGAAGCGGTCACACATCGTGAGGGCGTCGGCATATTTGAAGTCGAACTCGAACTGCGAGTTCGCATCCTCATGGTCAAGCGAATAGAGATCCCAGCCGAGGTCGTTGATCGTCGTCGAGACTTTGTCGATCCAGGTGTAGCGATCGAGGAAACGTTTCACGTCGTAGCAGGCCTTGACGAGGTTGTCGTCGTCATTGGGGATCTCGAGCTTGCCCTCTTTGGTGAGCCGCAGGATGTAGACCTCGGCTTCGATCCCGAGGTTCATTCCGAATCCCATCTCCGCCGCCTCGGCGAGGACCTTTTGCAGGGCGACGCGCGTGTTGATCGGGTAGGGTTCGCCGTGGAAGGTGTTGTCAGCCGGATAAAAGGCGACCTCTTTGTTCCAGGGTAGGATGACCCCGCGTTCGAGATCGGGGACCGAGGCGATCTCGTCCTCATTCGGGCTCTGGCCGAGTCCGTCGAGAGCATAGCCGGTGTAGAGTTCGGAGCCCTCGGCGAAGTGAACGAAATGGTCGATGGGCACAAACTTGCCCTTGGGCACGCCGTGGATATCGACATAGGCGCCGACACAGTATTTGACGCCTTGAGCTTTGAGGTCGTCGCGGATGGCTTTAAGTTCTTCGGTCGATTTCATGAGTGGTTTGGTACGGGTGATTGGAAAGGATTTGGCGAAGCGGTTTCAACAGGCTGGATATTCACGAATAAATTGGTAACTGTTAGTCAGGTGAAAATGAGATTTTCCCCCTGGCCTCAAACAGGGGTGGATGACCAAGTTAGGTCACGCCTTCTGTGACGGCGCGCCCGGCCGATCCATCGTCGGCCAGGTTCCGCGTCCGCGGGCGGCGAGGAATCTCTGAATGAGCCAGATCGGCATCTCAAGGTGACTGAGACGTCCGCGCTGATAACCGGCGGTAAAAAGGCCGCGCTGCACCGCCATGCAGACCTCCATGTCCTCGAGGTGGAAATCGATCGCGGCCTGCGTCGCGACTTGATTCATCTCTTCGAAGTTCGGGTCCTCGGTCGTCGACCTCGGCACGAGGATGGTGGTGAGCAGCTTCAGGTGATCGGGCCCCATCGGGAGGATGCGGTACCAGATGACCGAGTCTCCCGTGAGGACGAAGGTAAAGAGAGGGTAGCCGAGGACGAGGCCCCACTCGAGACGCTCGTTTTCCGGGAGGGTCGCGATGGGCGGGTAGGTCTCCCAGTGACGACCCTCCTCGTCGATCGCACGAATCTCGGCGCGGAGTTCCTCCTTCATCGGCAGGTGGCAGCGGATGTGAAAGGGCTTTTCCTCCTCGGTCCAGGTGTCGCGGGCGGGCATCATGGGCTGGAGCGTTTTGCTATGAGCTCCGGCGTGGTGGTAGGACTCCATGAAGTTTTCGGTGAGGATCTTCCAGTTGAAGGCGCAGTCCCATTCGTTCTGCGCGACCATGACCATGTCGTCAATCAGCCACGGGGCGACCTGATCGCTCAGAGTGGCGTATTGCTCGGCCACGGTTCTGGGCGCGGTGCCGTCGAGGTTGACGAAGACAAAACCGTTCCAGACCTCGGAGCGAAAGCTGCGCAGACCCCACTCGTCGCGGTTGAAACCCTCGGCCTGTCCCATCTCGGCGCAGGCCTTGAGCTTGCCGTCGAGTTCGAAGGTCCAAAAGTGATAGGGACAAAGGAGAAAGCGGGTGTGACCGCAGCCGGGCTCACCCTCCTTTGCCTCGGCGGGGCCGTGGCCGTCGTAGCCGAAGCCAGGAGGCATGATGTCCATGGCGCGGTGCGGGCAGACGCGAGAGAGCACGTTGATTCCGTTTTCCTTGTCGCGGACGACGACGACCGGTTCGCCGAGGACTTCGACATTGAGGAAGTCACCGATGCTGGGGATCTGGGAAACGTGGCCGAGGCAGATCCAGTCGTTCTTGAAGAGGTTGTCGATTTCCCAGTCGAAGAATTCCTGGCTGGTGTAGGCCTGGGCGGGCAGGGTTTCGCTTCGCGAGAGGGGCAGGTCGGCGATGCGCTCGATCTCCGCGAGGATTTCGGCGACGGACATGGGCGGCTGGCCACTGCGGATGGAGCCGCGGGCGCTCTTGAGCGGATCGGGCGCGGGAAGACAGGCGCGACGGATATCGGATTCGGAAATGGCATTCATGAGGTGGAGAAGTAGAGAATCAAAGAAGTAGAGAAGCAGAGTAGTCGTAGTGCTAGTGTCAGGATCGCGGCGACAGGCCGGGGCCTGATGCGGGAAGAGGATGGAGAGTCGTCTCAGCAGCCGAGAAAGACAAAACTGCACAGCGTGATCCCGAGCTGACGCATGAGGTCGTGGAGCGGGAAGCAGAGGCGTGAGAAGGATTTTCGCACTATGATGCTGGAGAACCACCTCCGCCGACGTTCCGGATTCAGGGGTAGGTATGTAGCATGGGCATCCTGCCCATGCACCTCAGGCAGACGCCGTTCGCCGAGGGCTGGTAATTCGCTGTGAGACCTTCGCCGATTCGGCATCGTTGAGAGATTGGGCGTTACCCCTCCGTCGAGAGTCTCTTCACGATGCATGGGCAGGATGCTCATGCTACAGGGAAAACGCGGAACTGCGAATGGACGATTCCCCACGGGCCGATCACTGAAGAACCCACCCCGAAGAGCGAATGTTCCACCAAACGTATTCGGCAACCGTCCCTCGGTGCATGGGCTGGAAGCCCATGCTACACCCTTCGAGTCACCGCGTGTTCCATTAGCCATCATTTTCGGTTCACAAATGCGTGAGGAAGTCGCGGAGTTGCTGATCGTGGATCGTGTAAAAGGCTTTTTCCCACTCACCGCGTTTGTGCTTCAGGAAGATGCCTTTCATTTCTCCGAGCACTTTTTCGGCAAAGGGATCGGCCTCGAGCGCGTCGAGGGCGTGGCAGAGGGTCGGCGGGAGGAACTGGATGCCCGAGGTGGAGAGACTGCTTCGGCTCTGGGAATAGATGTTGTCATTGACCGGCTCGCCCGGATCGAGCTGCTCTTCGATACCGTCGAGTCCGGCGGCGAGATGGAGGGCAGCGGTGAGATAGGGGTTGTTCGCCATGTCGGGTGCACGGTTCTCGACGCAGTAGCGATTAAGCGGGAGACGCATCATGGCGGAGCGGTTGTTTTTCCCGAAGGCGACGAGGACGGGCGCCCAGCTCACGTCGGGCATGTCGCCCTGGGCGATGAAACCCTGGTAGCTGTTAAAGGTCGGGGAGGAAACGGCGGTGATCGCGGGAGCATGGCGCAGAATCCCGGCGACGAAGTGAAAGGCCATCTTCGAAAGGGGGATGCCGAAGCGCTCCGCGTAAGGATTCGAACCCGGCTCGGGAGCGAAGCAGTTGCGTCCGGTCTCAAGGTCGGCGAGCGACATGTTGTAGTGGCAGCCCGAGCGGAAGTCGGTCGCAAAGGGCTTGGGCATGAAGGTCGCGATCGCTCCAATGGACTCAGCGACGCGCTTGGCCATGAGCCGCAGAAAGGTGAGCCGGTCGGCCGTGGTGAGGGCGTCGGCGTAGTTGAAATCGAACTCATATTGGCCGTGGCCGCCCTCCTGATCGAAGGAGAAAAGGCCCCAGCCGAGCTCGTCCATGTATTTCGACATGGGCTCAAGGAAGTCCATCGACTCCATCGTCTGATTGACGTCGTAGGCGGGGCAGGTGCCGCGGTAGCGATGGGTCGCGAGCGGTTTCCAGCGTCCCGTTTTTTCATCCTCGCGGAGCACGTAGAACTCGGGCTCGACGCCGAGATTGAACTTCAGCCCCATGGAGGCGGCGCGCTCGATCTGGCGTTTGAGAATCTGGCGCGAGTCGTTCGCATAGGGGGCGCCGTGGTAGTAGAGGTCGCCGAAGAAGTAGGCGAAGCGTTTGTCCCAGGGACAGATCGTGGCGGTGTCGAGATCAGGCACGGCCGCGCACTCGTCCTCCTGCGGACCAACGAGGCCCATGCCCTCCATCGCTCCGACGGTGAAGAGCTCGGAGCCCTCGGCCATTTTTTCAAGGCAGTCGATCGGATTGACCTTGGCCTTGGGGATGCCGTGGATGTCAACGTAGCTGGAGAGCAGGTAGTGCACGCCGGCCGCCTTGAGATCGGCCTTGAGTTGGGCGGCTTTTTCGTAGTCGACCTGGAAGTTTTCGGGGACGGCAAAGACGGGCTTTAAAGAATCGGACATGTTCGGCAATAGGGTTTCCAAAATTCATCCGGAAGGGGCGGCTCTTCCGTCGCGGCCGTGACAAAGACGGCCGCGAGAGCATCGCCCATTTCGTGAAAAAGTTGTTCGCCGCGGGCGGCTTCGCCGAGGGAGGGGCGGCCGGTGACTCCGTTGAGGCTCGTCTGGGAGACGGGATGGCTCAGAACAGTGCCGGCGGTGCGGTCGGGATCGTCCTCGACCGCGTCCATGCGCACGTCTTCGGGCGCGAGGTGTAACATCAGATCGGTCTCGGCGCGGTTCGCATGGAGATCATCGCCGTCGGAGACGAAGTAGGCGCGAATCGATTCGGTAAGGAGAAAAGTGGTCTTCAGTCCGACCTGGAGCACGCCGAGATGCTCGAGCCGGATGCGTTCGACAGCGACGCGGAGCGAGGCGTCGTTTCCAAAATGGCTGTTGACGATGAGGAGCCGTTTCCACCCGGTGAGGGCGGCCCAGCGGGCGATCTCGCAGACGGACTCGATGAAGGTCGTGTGGCTCAGCGAAAAGGTCCCCGGCCATTTCGGGGTATGACCCGACGAGACCGTGATGGAGAGCGCCGGTAGCAGCGGGATGCCCGTCTTTGCCGAGGCGTATTCGCAGAGACGCGTGGCGATGACGGTGTCGGTGTTGACAGGGAGGTGAGGACCATGCTGCTCGGTCGCACCGACAGGCAGAACGAGGAGACCGCTGCCGCCGTCCCGGAGGGCCGCGATTTCAGGCCAGGAGAGAGATTCAAGTTTTAACGGGGCGGACATGAAAAGATCCTGACATTATTCCACGTCGTCCCCCTGCGGGGTCATGCGGGGAAAGGGGAGGGTGTCCTCGCTGCCGCCGTGATTGGGATGGATGAGCTGGTCGATGCGATACTTCGTCGAGATAAATTCCGGGGTGACAAACTGGGCCGGAGTGCGCGGCCGCGGCACCGGCACCTCGATGATTTCGTTGACTTCGCCGGGATTGGCCTTGAGCACGAGGATGCGGTCCGCGAGAAAGGCGGCCTCGTCGAGGTCGTGGGTGATGAAAAGAATCGTGATGTCGAGATTGCGCCAGATCTGGAGCAGGTAGCTCTGCATCTGGCAGCGGGTCTGGGCGTCGAGCGCACCGAAGGGCTCGTCCATGAGGAGGATGCGGGGCCGGTTGGCGAGGGCCCGGGCAATCGCGACACGCTGCTTCATACCGCCCGAAAGCTGATGCGGGTAGCTGTTTTCGAACTTTGAGAGACCAACGAGATCGATCCACTGACGCGCCTCGGACTCGGCGGTGGTGCCGCGCTGACCGCCCATTCGTGGACCGAACATCACATTCTGCTTCACTGTGAGCCAGGGGAAAAGGGTGTAGGACTGAAAGACCATGCCGCGGTCAGGACCGGGTCCGGTCACGGGATTGCCATCGAGGAGGACCTGCCCGTCCGACGAACTTTCCAAACCGGCGAGGATGCGGATGAGGGTCGACTTACCGCAACCGGAAGGCCCGATGACACACATGAACTCGCGCCGGTAGACATCAAAGGACACGTCCTTGAGCGCGGTGACGGTGCCGACCTGGCAATCAAAGGCCTTGTAAAGATGCTGCACCGAGAGGACGACGGGGCGCTTTTTCAGTGCAGCGAAGCGCTCGCTCACTTCGGGGCGCTGCACGAGATACTGAAGAGGGTCGGGTTCCTGGATCGCTATCATGCCTGTTTAGGGGAGGTGGCTTCGCGTGGGGCGGACTGGTAGGGAAGGCGTTCGTTGACCGCACTTTTGAAAAAGCGCGGTACGACGAGGACGGCTTTCGCGAGCGGGTTGGAGGCGGCAGCGGCTCCGTCGTCAGTCCACGGAAAAAGAATGCCGCGAATAAAGGCGAGGATCTGGTCGGTGAAGAATCCGATCAGGCCGATGAGGATGATGACGGGGTAAACGCTGTCGAAATTCCTCCAGCGGCCCTGCGTCTCGATAAACTCGGTGAGCCCGCTCTTCACCCCGACGAGCTCAGCGATGACGAGCCAGGTCCACGCCCAGCCGAGGAGGATGCGAAGGTCGTTGTAGAGATTCGGGAGGACGCCGGGGATGACGACCCGGGTGAGGAGTTGCATCTGATTCGCCCCGAGAGTCTGCGCCGCCTCGAGAAGCGGCAGGTCGAGACGGCGGGTCGTGTTCGCAACGACGAGGATGAGCTGGAAGATCGTCCCGATGAAGACAAGGGCCATCTTCGGGGCGTCGTTGGCGAGAAAGACAACGACTAACAAAGTGCTGAAAGTCGGCGCCGGCATGTAGCGGAAGAAGTCGGTGAACGGCTCGATCAGTTTGGAAAAAAAGGAATAGGTCCCGCAAATCACCCCGATGGGGACCCCGACGAGCGCGGCGAGGAGAAAGCCGCCGAAAACGATGCGCATGGAGTGGCCGACCCGCTGCCACATCGAGGGGCGCTCAGCCTCGGCCGGTTTTGAAAATTCCTTGTAACCCGAGATGAGCACCTCATGAGGCGCGGGCAGGTAGTCGGGATTGGCCGGACGGCCCTGCGGAATGAGGCTGAGGAGAGGACGCGAGATGAAGTTGTCGGCGTCGTAGGATTCGGAATAGCGACTCATCGCGGCCCAGTTGCGGCGGATGATCTCGAGATTTTCCTCCGAGAGCCGGGATTTCGCGGGCAGCTTCGCGCCGGTCGCGATCTCTTTCCAGGCGGTGTAGATGGCNNTTTTTGTTGGCCCGGCGGATCGAAGCCTCGCTACCGGCTTCAACCGGCTTGTCAGGAGACAAGAGCGGCTCGACCTTGCGATTCTGCTCGCGGACCGCTTCTGCGAACTCGGGAAAAAAATCCTCGCTGACGCGGTCGCCCGGCGTGTAGACCGTCGTGACGCCTTCGCGATCGGCGGAGATCAGGAGCTCGACGTCGGGATGCCAGAGAAAAGGCAGGTAGCTGACCGCACCCCAAATCAGGAGCGGCAGGGAAAAGGAGAAAACTGTCAGTACGGCAGCCCGTTTCGTGGAGAGCTCGCGTCTCGCGGCAAACCAGGGCTCGCGGGGAGGGAGTGCCTTCTTCGGGTCGGTTTTCATGGGGCTGACGGGTGACAAAAATCATGGAGCCTGCCGGGAGGGGTGGGACCTTTCCCGGCAGGTGATGAGAGGGAATCACTTCTCCATTTCGGCGAGCACCTCGAGAGTGAGACTGGAATCGAGATACTTTTCAGTCTCGAGCGGCTTCTCGTAGACTTTGAAGTTCACGTTGAAGTCGTTGGAAATGACGGACGAGCCATAGATTGAGCCAAGGCCCTCCGCTTTTTCCCAGATCGGCTTCACTTCCTCGCCGGTGAGAATGTAAGTGCCGTCGAGAAAGGGCTCATACTCGTCAGGCGTGACCGAGACGCGCGACGAAAGGATCTCGAGGACTTCGTCGAGATTGTCTTCGTCTTTAATGAAATCGACGATTTTGTACCATACTTTGATGACTTTTTTCCAATCGTCGCGGCGCTTCTCAAGACTCTCGGGAGAGACGTAGATATTGTCATAGATGAGGCCGGGCGTGTCTTTCGAGGTGAAAATCGGCTTCGAGCCGGAGACTACTTTGAGGGCCTGACCCGAACTCGGCTGCCAAGCGGCGACGGCATCGACCGCACCGGAGGCTAGCACCTGCGGCGTTTCGTTCGTGGGAGTGTTCACGATCGTGACGTCGGCGGGCGACATCCCGTTCATCTCAAGCGCCTTGAGCAGGAGCAAGTGGGTCACAAAGCCTTCTTCAAGACCGATCTTTTTGCCCTTGAGATCCTTGACCGACTCAATTCCCGGTTTGGCGACGATCATGTCGTTTCCGTTCGAGTAATCGTTAATGAGGATACAGACCGAAGGCTTTCCGGTCGAGCCGGTCACGAGAGCGTCTCCGTTGGTCATGCCGACACCGTCGAGCTGGCCGGCGGCGTAGGCGTCCATGGATTCGACGTAGTCATACCACTCGAATTTCACGTCGACTCCTTCCGCTTTAAACCAGTCTTTTTTAATCCCGATTTCCCAGGCGACCCAACCCGGCCAATCACTATAGCCGATCTTGAGAGGCTCGGACTGGGCCACCCCAATCGAGGCGAGGAAAAGGAAGGCCGCGCTCAAGCGAGCCGCAAACGTCCTCCGTGAGACTGAAGGGATCAGTGTGGATTGTTTTATCTTCTTCATAGTTAGACCGTTCTGATTGCGTGCCGCGCCTGTTCGTAATACCAAAGCTTCGGCTTCGTATTATCCTGACCGGCAACAACTTATGAAAAGCATCTTCCATGCCAAGAGACCTTGACGGAAAACGACGGGGGGCGAGTCGCTCCTGCTGAGGCAGTGATGACACAGGCGGGAGCGCTTTGCGGGCTTGCTTTCGCGACGCTCCCGCGTTTGGTATCTTGTCCCTGCATGTCTTTTCTTCTCGCCACCTACGTCCATCATCTCGACCCCTTTGCGATCCAGTTCACGGAGACATTCGGGATCCGCTGGTACGGGCTGGCCTATGTCGCGGGATTCGTGGCCGCCTTTCTCCTGATCAGGTGGTTTGTCAGGATCGGCGCCTCGGAGTTGAAGGAGTCGCAGGTCGCCGACTTCATCACCATCCTCGCGGTCTTCGGGGTGATGCTGGGTGGTCGACTCGGTTACATGCTGCTCTACAACTTCGACGAACTCGTTGCGAATCCCCGTAGCTTCTTCGACGTGCTCGGCGGCGGCATGTCGAGTCACGGCGGCATCGCCGGAATGACGATCGTGGCCTGGTTCTACGCGCGCTACACGAAGACGTCGTGGGCGGGCCTGGGCGACAATCTTGTGACGGTGGCCCCGCTCGGGGTATTCTTCGGCCGCCTCGCGAATTTTGTGAACGGCGAACTCTACGGTCGCCGCACCGACCACGCTCTCGCGATGAAGTTCCCCGACGAGCTGCACGAGGTCGTGAAGACCCCATCGGGCTACGAGTGGATGTTTCCTACCGCTCAGCTCAAGGAGCTCGCCGACAAAGCGGGCGAGGCGGCTCCCGGTCTCGCCGCGAAAGTTGACTCGGCCATCTCCATGGCTCTCGCGAGCGGCTACGACGCGCATCGTGCCGTCGCCGGCCTCATCCGGGAAGCCTCCCTGGAGAGTCCCGCTTTTCGCGCCATGTTAGGATCTATCCTGACGCCGCGTCATCCCTCGCAACTCTACGAGGGTCTCGTCGAAGGGCTCCTGCTCTTTGGGATCATGCTCGCGGTGCGACTGAAGTGGAAAAATCTCTATCACGGCGTCCTCACGGGGATGTTCTTCATCCTTTATGCGGTCGGCCGCATTGCCGTGGAGAATCTGCGCGAGCCCGACTCGGGTCATATCGGCAGCCTCACGAAAGGCCAGTTCTACTCGACCTTCATGATCGTGGTCGGGATCGCCTTCCTCGTCTACGGCTTTACGCGGAAGCGTCAGAATCGCGTTGCAACGGTCTAAACGGGCCGATCCGGCCAGTGTGCGGGCACGACAAAGACGCGGGCGGTCTCGTGTGTCGCTCCTTCGTCCGCGAGACTGAGGAGAACAGGTCTGTCCGTCGTGCGCGAATCGGCGAGGTGCACCCGGAGTGCGTCGAACAGCTCAGCGATGGGTATGGCCGCCGTGGCGCGATCCGCGGACCATCCGCTCAGCCAGTGCGGCTTTGTCATGATGATCCCGCGACTGTTGCATGCCCACGGTTCCTCGACGAGGCGGGAGATCTCATCGGCACGTATCCAGATGCCGCGCCGGTGCGCCGGATTCATCGCGGCGGGGAGGATGGCGGGCGGATTTTCTTCCGGCCGGTAAAAGACGGCACCTTTGACGATAGCATGACTCGCCTCGATCTCCGGGAAGGTAGCTCGCCCCAGCGGGATCTGATGGGTCAGAAGTCTCTCGCGCTTTTTCTCGAAGTTGTCCGTCGCATTCGGTCCGGGAAAATGACTGAGATCGGCGGAAGAGGGCCCTCCCGCACGGGGATGATGGAGGTAAAACTTCAGGGCAACTTCGAGATGGTGGCGGCGGCCCTGATGCGTAAAAAGAAAATCGAGCTCTCCCATGGTGCGTTTGCCCTCGCGCAGCAGAATCCCCTGCTCGATCGCGGTGACTCCCGGCGTGAGCTCGAGCCAGTATCTCACGAGCCTCTCGACATAGGCACCGACCCGCTGCGTCGATGGTGCGCCGGACAACTTAGGCTGCGGCACGACCAGTTCGGGAAAGAGCGGCGCGAGGGGGCAGGGCAGCGTCAGCTCCATCAGGTCGGGACCATGGGCGAGCCAGAGCAGGTCGCGCCATTCCTGCACCGTGAGGAGGGGATCCGTCGCCGCAGCGAGAGACGAGGGCGACATCACTGCGGCGCGGTTTCTCCGGGAGCGGGCATCTCAGCGGGCGTTTCCTTCGGAGCAGGCGTGGCGTCTTTTGGCGCAGGATCCGCCCCCGCAGGAGTAAGTCGTCTGGCAGTGCCGTCGCGGAATTCCTTGAGGCGGGTGGTGAACTCTTCTTTCTGAGAGTCCAATTCGACCGCTTTCTCCATGTATTCGATCGCTTTTTGCTGATCGCCCAGCTGATAAAAAGCCTGGGCGATATGGTCGAGAATAACGGCGTCCATCTCCTCAAGGAGACTCTCGGCGCGGAGCAGTTCATCACGGGCCTGCTCGAACTTGCCTTTTTTGAAGTAGAACCATCCGAGGCTGTCGGCGATAGCCCCGCTTCCCGGCTGGAGATCGGCGGCGATCTTGATGAGTTCGCCGGCTTCGTCGATGTTCATGTCGTTTTCGATCCACATGTAACCGAGATAGTTGTAGACCGTGGCGGTGAACTCGACGTTCTCCCCGTTGGGATCATTCCGGGTAATGAGCTCCATCGTCTTGCGGAAAAGCTCCTCGGCCTCCTTGAAATTACCGATACGTTCATGAGCGGCGGCGTAGCGAAAATAGAACCCCTCGTTGAGCAGTTGCGGCTGGGCATCTTTGGAAAGAGCAATGGCGGCCTTGAACTGCTCGATCGCCTCTTCCCATCGCTCCAGACCGCCGAGAGAAAAAGTCAGGAGGAAAGGGAAGTCGGGCGACTCCGGGAAGAGATAAGCGGCTTCGGTGAGAAACGTCACCGAGACTTCGAACTCCTTCGACTCGATCATCATACGACCGAGGGCCCCGTATTCCGTGGCGCTGCCTTTCGTAATAGCAAGGGCGGACTGGAGATGCGGAATCGCCTCCTTAAATCGCTCGGTCCGCATGTAGATGCCTGCGATCTGCTTGTGCACGTCGGCATTCTGTGAATCGATCTCGACGATCTCTCTGAGCGTCTCAAGTACTTTTCCCGCGTCGCCCTTGCCCCCGTAGGCGCGAGCGAGCTTCTCACGCAGGTCGATGCGATCGGGCTCCGTTCCGATTATCTGCACGTAGGCGGCAATGGCTCGGTCAAACTGGCTTGTCGCGTGATAATAATCGGCGACCTGCTCGATAACGCCGCTGTTGGTACCGGCGAAATCAAAGGCTTTGGCATAAATCGCATTCACCACCGCAGCGTCCGCCGGGGCCGCCCCCTGGCGAATCGCCCAGACCTGGGCGGCGAGACGCCCGAGCCGCAGCCAGTAAAAAGGATCCTCATTGTCACGGGCCCCCGCCTGGCTCACGAGCCTGCGGGCGTCTTCTCTCCGGTCGGCCGAGAGGTAAAGCTTGACGAGGTGCTCGTAGACAGCCGGTTCGTCGGGGAACTGAGTAACCGCTTTTTCGCTTACTTCGAAGGCCCGCTGGCGTCCCGCCGGATCGTTCGCCTGGTAGGTGGCGAGAAACTCCGAGAGGGAAATGTGAGCGTAAGGCTTGTCCGAATTACTTGCGAGACTTTTCTCAAGAAGCGTCAACGCCTCCCCTTGCTCCCCGGCCCGAGCCAGAAGGTAGGCCGTCTTGCGAGCCAGGAAAAACTGGTCGGGCTGGTCCTCCAGAACCCGGGTATAGGCCTGGATTGCCTCCTCCGCGCGGCCGCGCGCCTCAAGCCCGCGTCCGAGGGCATAGTTCGCGAGAGCCCGGCTCTTCTTTTGAGAATCCCCGGAGAGCCGCAGGCGCTCGTCGGGTTCGAAGTACTCATTCACATAAATCTGGGCAAAGTCTTCAAGAACCCTGTCCCCCTCACCCCGAAGAGGGCTAAGAAGGATCAGGAAGAAGAAAACGCCCGGGGCGTACGCAACAATGCAGCGGTGAACCAACATAATCGGACCACCTTGCTGCACTGCTTTCATTCTGCCAAGATCAATGATTAGCTCTTGTAACGCAAACGCTTCTTATGGCGGTTAGCCTTCATGCGCTTACGTCGCTTGTGCTTATTGATCTTGGTCTTCCTTTTCTTTTTAAGGGAACCCATAATCAAAAATTCTATTCAGGTTTAGCCGCCTCGAACCCCTGTTCGAACCGGGCGGGTCGCGAGTATCGGTTACTCAATGACTTTATTCAAGGGGTATTCGATGATTCCTTCCGCACCGAGTTCCTTGAGCCGGGGGATCAATTCCCGGACCTGAAGCTCGGTGAGGACCACTTCGAGGGCAACCCAGCCGTCCGTGGCGAGGCGCGACACGGTCGGTTTGCGGAGCGAGGGGAGCAGGCCGAGGACCTCGTCGAGGGCTTCGTCGTGGAGGTTCAGCTTCAATCCGACCATGTCCCGGGCCATGAGGGCACCCTTCAGGAGAACGGCGAGACGCTCGATTTTGGCGCGTTTCCACGGATCGTCCCACGATTCTTTTTTCGCAATAAACTGCGGGTAACTCTCCATGAGGACATCGACGATACGAAGATTATTTGCCCGCAGCGACGAACCCGTCTCGGTGATATCGACGATGGCATCGACGAGTTCGGGCACTTTCACTTCAGTCGCGCCCCAGCTAAATTCGACCTCGGCTTTGACGCCGTGTTTTTCGAGATATTTTTCCACGATGCCGATGGCCTCGGCCGCGATCCGCTTTCCTTCGAGGTCTTTGACCGTTTTAATGGGAGAGTCATTAGGCACCACCAGAACCCAGCGGGTCGGGTTAGAGGTGGCGCGGCTGTAGCGCAGGTCGCAGACGACATGGACGTCAGCCCCGTTCTCGGCGATCCAGTCCATCCCCGTGATGCCGCAGTCGAGGAAGCCGTGGTCCACATAGCGGCCGATCTCCTGCGCACGGATGAGACGGACCTGAAGCTCCGGGTCGTCGATGGTCGGACGGTAAGAGCGCTCGGCCCCGTGGATGTGGTAGCCGGCCTTCTCAAAGAGGTTCAAAGTAGGCTCGAAGAGACTGCCTTTCGGCAAACCAATCTTGAGGAAGTTGTCTGGTGTGTCAGCCATGATAGCGCTTATATTGCGCCGAATCGGGCGTCTGTCATGTCTGTTTTTCGGCGACTCCCTTTCCAATGACCGCTTGATTAGGGACTCAAATGCGCCAAGTATTGCCCGCAAAGGAACCGAGAAATACTATGAGCGCCCTCAACCAAGAAGCCCTTTCCCAAGCCGCCAACGAAGCCCGCGGTCTCGCCATCGACGCTGTCCACCGATGCAGCTCCGGTCACCTCGGCCTCCCCTTGGGTGCGGCTGAGATCGGGGCGGTGCTCTTCGGGAGCGACCTCCGCTACCATCCCGAACAGCCGAAGTGGCTTAACCGCGACCGCTTTATCCTCTCCGCCGGGCACGGCAGCATGTTCCTCTACGGGTGGCTCCACCTCGCCGGATACGATCTCCCGCTCGATGAGGTTAAAAACTTCCGCCAGCTTCACAGCAAGACCCCGGGACACCCCGAGTTCAACGAGACCGACGGCGTCGAAGCCACGACCGGTCCGCTCGGCCAGGGCGTCGGCAACGCGGTCGGCTACGCCATGTCCGCGAAAATGGCGGCGAAAAAATACAACACCGCCGAGCACGCCATCTTCGACCAGACCATTTTCTGTCTCGCCGGTGACGGCTGTCTTCAGGAAGGGGTCGCCTGCGAGGCGATCGCCTTCGCCGGACACGCCGGGCTCGACAACCTCGTCCTCATTTATGATTCCAATGACGTCACCCTCGACGCCATGGCCGAGGTGACGCAGAGCTACGATGCCTTGAAACGTTTCGAAGCTTTCGGCTGGGACACCGTCCGGGTCGATGGCCACGACCTCGAGGCGCTCCATGCTGCCATCACAGAAGCGAAGAGCAATCGTAACGGCAAACCCAAGCTGATCGAGGCAAAGACAGTTATCGGCAAGGGCATCGCCGAAGTCGCCGGAACCGCTGCCGGACACGGCGAAGGCGGGGCCAAGTTCTCCGAAGCCGCGAGAAAAGGCCTCGGTCTCCCGGAAGAGCATTTCTTTGTCTCCGACGCGACGAAGTCGTATTTTTCGGGCCACCGCGCGGAACTCGCCACCGCCTACAGCGAGTGGGAAAAAACCTTTAGCGCGTGGAAGTCGTCCAACCCCGTGCTCGCGAAGCAGCTCGATGACAGTATCACGGGGACCCTCCCCGAAAACCTCCTCGACCTCATCCCCGAATTTCCCGCCGATTACAAAAACGCGACCCGCGCCGCCGGGGGCGACATCATCCAGGCCATCGCAGCGGCCGTGCCGAACTTCATCACCGGCAGCGCCGATCTTTTCGGCTCGACGAAAAATTACCTCAAGGGTGGCGGTGACTTCGGCCGCGAAGACCCCGCCGGCCGCAACGTCTGGTACGGGATTCGCGAGCACGCCATGGGTGCGATCTGCAACGGCGTCGCCTACGACGGACTCTTCCGCGTGACCGGCGCGACCTTCGCGGTTTTTGCCGACTATCTTCGTCCCTCGATCCGCCTCGCCGGCCTTGCAGGGCTCCCGGTCGGATACATTCTCACCCACGATTCCGTTGGTGTCGGGGAAGACGGCCCCACCCACCAGCCCGTCGAGACCGTGAGCGGACTGCGCGTCATCCCCAATCTCGACGTGATCCGGCCCGCTGATCCGGAGGAAACCGCCGGCGCCTTTGCCGCGATGCTCGAGCGAAAGGATGGCCCCACCGCCCTTTTCCTCACCCGCCAGAATGTCGCCACCCTCGACTTCGTGCCCGCAAAGGCGCGTCGTGAAGGAGTCTACCGCGGCGGCTACATCGTGAAAAAAGAGACTGGTCCGCTGACCACGATCCTCCTCGGAACGGGCAGTGAGCTGCAACACGCCGTCAAGGCCGCCGAAGAGCTTGGCGACGGCGTTCGGGTCGTTTCGATGCCCTGTCTCGAGCGTTTTGATCGTCAGTCAGCCGACTACCGCGAGTCCGTCCTCCCCGCCGCGTGCGCGAAGCGCGTCGCGATCGAGGCCGGCGTGAGTGGGCTGTGGTGGAAGTATGTCGGCACCGTCGGCGACGTCGTCGGGATCGACCGCTTCGGCATCAGCGCCCCCGGTGACACTGTCATGGCCGAGCTCGGCATGAATGCCGAAACGCTTGTAAAAGCGGTGAGAGCACTCGGCTGAGCCCGTTTTCCGCAAAGCGGATCTAAACTCTCGTTTCCCCCGGTATACAGTAGTCACCGATTCTGACTCACCGCGGCCCCGTTCACGAGGAGCCGCGAGGCGTCGCGGAAGCGCTCATCGAGCCAGTCGAGATTAGTTGTGGTGATGAGCTTCTGCGAGGTCGCGGGCCAGTTCGCCATGAGAGCGTTGCGCCGGTCCGAGTCGAGTTCGCCGAAGACATCGTCGATGAGCATGAGCGGGGCCTCGTGGCGCATTTCGCAGAAGAGATTGGTCTGTCCCAGTTTCAGGGCGAGGGCGAGGGTGCGCTGCTGTCCCTCGCTCGCAAACTTCGCGGCGGCAGCCCCGTTAAGTTCGAGCCGCAGATCGTCGCGATGTGGTCCGGCGACGGTCTGACGGCGGCGATATTCCTCCTCGCGGCGGGACTGGAGGCTGGCGAGGAGATCGTCGCTCTCGCCCGATCCGCTCTCATAGATAAGAGCGAGCTCCTCCGTCGTCCCGCTGATGCAGGTCTGGGCGGCGGCGGCGCGGGGTTGCAGTTGCTCGATGAGGACGCGTCGACTGCTTGAGAGGACCTGCCCGTAGTCGTGGAGAAGGCGCGAGTAAGCATCAATCTCGGGCCATTTCGGCGAGGCGTCCCGTTTCAGCAGAAAATTCCGGGAACGCAACGCCTTGTCGTAGGACTTAAGGGCCTGGCGATAGCCGGGATAAATCTGCGAAGCCATGAAATCGAGGAATCGCCGGCGCCCCTCGCCTCCGCCGCGCACGAGACTGAGATCATCGTTCGCCATCCACACGACGAGGGCGCTGTGGCGCAGAAAATCGGCAGGGCCTTTCTGATTTTCGCCATCGACGAGGAGTTTACGCCCCGTCTCGCGGTATTGCATGCGCAGCTCGACCGGGTGGCGGCATTCCAGATTACCTCCGACGGCGAAGGCCTTTTGCGAAAACTGGATGCACTCGGCGAGGGTCGAGGTTCGCGGGCTCTGGAGCCTCAGGAGGACGCAGGCCGCCTCGAGGATGGAGGTTTTCCCCTGGGCGTTGTTGCCGTGAAAGAGCGTGATGCCGGGCGTCAGCTCAAGCCGGAGCGACTCGAAGCATCGGAATTGATTCACGTTCAGCGTCCGGAGATACATGCGGGACGCAATCAACAGGGTATCGTCGATGAATCAACCGGGTTGACCCGGAAAACGAAGAAAGCTTTGTGTGCCCTTGCCGCCTTTATTCTTTCCACGACGGCGGCAAATCAGGCACCGTTTCCGAAATGATCGTGCGGAGGTGCTCCCGCTCTGAATCGGCGAGGTGGGCATAGGCGGGCCACGACGCCGGCCGGGTGAGGATGGCGTGGAGCTTGTCGAGGATGCGCGAACGGATCTCGTCCGGAAGATTTTCAAAAGCCTCGGAGTAGATGAGGTGGCTGCAGCGGTATTTCATGAGCCGCCCGTAGAGACGGAAGTCTTTCAGGGACCGGCCATCGGCACTTTTTGGCGCGTTGGCGCGAAAGGCATTCTGAAAATCCAGCCCGCCTTCGATCCCCCCGGGAAGCTCAACTTCGTCGACGTAGAGCATCTCGTGGAGGACCTTTTCAGCCATACGATCGAGGAGGCGCTCGTTTGTCTCGGAGAGAGAACTATCGAGCGGTTCACCGAAGGCTTTTTTCATTTCGGCGTGACGGTAGAGCGTCGCCCGGGTCGTGAGGTTCGCTTCGACGAGGACATTGTGCACACCGGTCTGGTGCTCGAGGACCATCAGCGCCACGACGTCGCTCTGACCGCCGTGGGGATAGGGATCGGCATTAAATAGAGCATCGAGTTTCTCGACGCGGCCGGTCACGAGGGGTTCCATCTCCGCGCCGATGCGACGGTCTTTCACCGCGGCGATGGCGTTGCCGAGATGGCTTTCCCCCTCGACCTCGCCGGTGACATACCAGCCGCCCCATCGCTCGCTGATGGGACTGCTCTGCCGGGTGTGGAAGGTGCCCGCCTCGAAGAGCGGCAGCCCGGAATCGGACGGATAAACGGAGCGAACCATCAGTCCCGGGACGCCCTGGTTCGAGGAACCGGCGTGGCAGTTCAGGCAGCCCCGCTCCCGCACCAGCTCGGGCGGACGATGATTCTCCCGCGTCGTCAGCTTGACGAGGTGAAAGACCATCCCGAGGCGCGAGTCGAAGCTCGCCACTTCGATCTCTCCACCCTGAACCCAGCCGATGTAGACGTCGTCGGAAAAATAGATCGCCCGGGGAGTGCGCGGCGCGATGCGGCTGTTCTGCTCGCTCGTTTTTGAAAACACAAGGACCTGGGACTCCAGAGGGACTTCAAGCCGGGCGAGCAGTTCGTGCAGAATCTCGATGTCCGTCCCGGACGAGAGATACCCCTCCTTTTCGGCAGCGGCGAGGAGACGAGTGACCCGGTTCCCGGGCTCGGTCTCGTGGTAAAAAATGGGAGCCCGTTCATAAACGGGTTCAAAAGCAAGCGCGCTGATCCACGGGAACATTCCCGCAGCCAGGAGCGTAGACGCGATAAGCGGTTCCTTCATGATTGAAAGATACATATAAAATATAGCTTTATGAAATCGTGATCGCGCCAGACGAGGGAAATTTTTCCTGCGATTACAATGTGCGCAATCGTTTGTAGTCGAAAGGAGAATCCGTTTGTGGTGTCGTCATCGCGTCTCCTTGTTCGAGATTTCTTCACCCTCAAAACGTCCCTCTCATGGAAGTCCTTGAAACACTTGCCGTCGCCCTTGGTTTCGCCACTCTCGCGGGACTGAACCTCTACCTCGTCGTCCTCGTCACCGGTCTCGCCATCAATCAGGGCTGGGTCGATGTCTCGGTGACTTATCCCGATCTCATGATCCTGGGAGATCCGCTCGTCATCACGGCGGCGGGGATCTTCTTTTGCCTCCAGTTTTTGTCCGATAAAATCCCGTGGGTCGACTCGCTCTGGGATTCTGTCCACACGCTCATCCGCCCTGTCGGTGGCGGTTTGCTCGCGATCCACACGCTCGGGCCCGTCGATCCGGGATTCGAGGTCGTCATCGCGATGCTCGCCGGTGGAGCGACTCTCGTGGCCCATGGTTTTAAATCGGGCACCCGACTCGCCATCAATGCCTCGCCCGAACCGGTCTCGAACATCGTCGCGAGTGTCTCCGAAGACGTCGCGGTGCTGGGCGGTCTCGCCCTCATAAGCGTGAACCCGATCCTCGCGGCCGTCCTTTGCCTTCTCTTCCTCGGCTTCAGTCTCTATCTCACGCCCAAGCTCTTCCGCCGCATCAAGGCTTTCTTCTGGCTCGTCGCGAACAAGGTTTTCGCGCTGGTCTCGCGACCCGAGGCGGAGAAGAGGAAGGAAGTGTCCGGCGACTTGGTGTAATCTTGAGCGATGTCCGACCAGTTCCGCTGTCCCACCTGCGCCCATCCGCTCTCGCCCAACGCCCGTTCGTGCGGTCGCTGCGGCACGCGACGTGAAGGCGGGACCTGGTTCGCGCCCGCAAGCGCCGATGGTCTCGGGATCGACGACGAGCCCTTTGCCTACGACGATTTTATCCGGCGCGAGTTCGGTGAGGGGGAAAAGGGCACCGGGCGCTTCATCGGGTGGTTCACCCGCATGAGCGCGAAGGAGCGCTTCTGGTGGGTGGTTGCGGTGGTTACGCTGGCGGCGTTTGCGGTATTGGCGTTTAGGTGGTGACGCACGGGTTAGGTGTCCCCTGTCTCTTGTTGGGTGAGTTTGTCGAAGTGAGACGGCATGCCCATCGACGGCCAGCAGGGCTGCAGACAGTCCAAAGCGGCCTCACCACGGACTGACTTCCCCGGTAGGGAGAAGGCCCGCCCGGAGTGGCGCTCAATCCGGCACCACTTCGCCCGCGATGATGTCATCGAGGTTTTGGCGGGCGCGGATGACGTGGGCCTGATCTCCATCGATGAGGATCTCGGCCGGGAGCGGACGCGAATTGTAATTTGACGCCATCGCAAAGCCATAGGCACCCGCGCTGAGCAGAGCGATGCGATCGCCGGCGTCGAGCAGGGGCAACTCGCGATTCTGTGCGAAGAAGTCACCGCTTTCACAAACCGGTCCGACGATGTCGACGACTTCGGTCTTTTCCGTGAGCGGTTCTTTCAGCGGAGCGACCTCGTGATGGCCTTCGTAAAGGGCGGGACGAATGAGATCGTTCATGCCCGCATCAACGATCTTGAAAGTCTTGGCCGAACCGCGCTTTTCGTAGAGCACCTCGGTGAGGAGAACCCCCGCATTGCCGACCATGAACCGACCCGGCTCGAGGATGATCTTCAGGCCGAGCGGCTTCAGCAGGGGGACGAGCTTTTCGGCATACTCCTCGATCGTGAGGGGCGTTTCCTCATGGCTGTCCCACCAGTCGAGGTGGCCGCTCGCGAGACTGTCCTGATAGACGATCCCGATGCCGCCGCCGATGCTGAAAAATTCGATCCCATAACTTGCCTTGAGCTCTTCGACGAAGGGAAGCACTTTTTCCACCGCCTCGACAAAGGGATTCACCGAAGTCAGTTGCGAGCCGATGTGCATCTGGAGCCCGCGGATTTTCACATTCGGCAGGGCTGCGGCGCGGGCGTAGGCCTCGCGGATGATGGAGAAATCGATCCCGAATTTGTTCTCGCTCTTGCCCGTCGAGATGTATTTGTGCGTCTTCGCATCGACATTGGGGTTCACCCGCAGGGCGATCGGGGCGACCATGCCGAGACTGCAGGCGACTTCGTTGATGAAGGCCACCTCGGCCTCGCTCTCGGCGTTGAACGAATAGATGCCTTTTTTGAGGCCGGCGACGATCTCGCCCCTCGTTTTGCCGACACCGGCGAAGGTGCATTTACCAGGGTCGCCGCCGGCTCGTTCGACGCGGAAAAGCTCCCCCTCGGAGACGATATCAAAGCCGGCTCCTTCTTTCGCGAGCAGGCTGAGGATCGCAAGATTTGAGTTCGCTTTTGTCGCATAGCAGATGCGGCAATCAAGCGCACTCATGGAATCGGCGAGGCGCCGGTAATGGTCGAGAATCGTCGCTTTGCTGTAGACATAAAGGGGCGTGCCGTGGGTCGAGGCGAGCGCGTCGAGGTCCACTCCCTCGCAATGGAGCGAGCCGTTCGCGTAGTGAAATGAATGCATGGGCGCGAAGATAGCGGGTAAATTGGCGAGGGCAAGCGCTTCGCGGGGCGGCATCAGGAGGAGGGCGCTACCTGCCATAAGAA
Source organism: Akkermansiaceae bacterium UBA6138 (assembly GCA_002422425.1). Taxonomy (GTDB): domain Bacteria; phylum Verrucomicrobiota; class Verrucomicrobiia; order Verrucomicrobiales; family DEV007; genus Arctic95D-9. Next base: position 183,515 of record DIVG01000006.1, read on the forward strand.
TTTCGAGGCTTGCCACGCAGGCACCGGTCCGTGTAGCCTCCAGTGTCGCACCTGAGACCATGAAAAACGTCCTCCTCCCGCTGTTCCGACTTTTTCTCGTCTCCGCGTTTGTTCCGGTGACGCTCCGATCGCAGGAGGAAGAGCCCGCTCCTCTTCTTCGCGAGATCCCCTTTGCCGGGGTCACTGCCCTGACCTACCTGAAGACCGGCGACCCGCTCGTCGATTGGAACTCTCGCCGCGCCTGGACTTCGAGCGACGGTCGCTCGCTCACGGCGAAAATCCTCGGGATGAAAGACGGCCAGATTGCGCTCGACACCGGCAATGGCAAGGCCGCAATGCTCTCGATGGACCGGCTCGGTGAGGCCGATCAACAATTCGTCCGCGAGTGGGAGGCGGTCTCGGTCTATTTCAACCTCGGCTACGAGCCGCCCCGCAGCATCGCCAAAACGATCGAAGCGGGCATCTTCGACGGGGCTTTCGCGCAGGAGGGCAGAATCCACGAGACGCGGAATTTCCGCTTCGAATGCGACGCCGTTCTCACGCAGGAGGTTGTGAAGGACTTCTCGCGACTCTTCGAGGTGACCTACCTCGGCGTCCTCTCCAATCCTCTCGGCCTCGCCATCGCCGAGCCCGAGGGGGGGAAATTTCAGGTGAAGCTTTTCTCCCGCGAGGCCGATTACCTCAACGCGGGCGGCACTACCGACGCCGCCGGGGTCTACCTGATCAAAGAGCGGGTCATGCTCGTGCCGCTCACCTCGCTCGGGCTCACCGAGGGGAGTTCGGGCTACAAAAAGACGCGCGACTTTGACCCGCGCACCCTCATTCACGAGACCACCCATGCCCTGACACATCAGTGGCTCGGTCATGCGCCGATGTGGTTCATCGAAGGTTTTGCCGAGTACATCGCGGCGATTCCCTACCGCGACGGACGGCTCGAGCTTGGTCGCCACCGCGAGGGGTTGCTCGAACTGACTTCGAAAAAGTTCGGCGGAGACCCCGCCCGCTTCGGTCTCATTGAGCCGGCCGAGTTCACCGCGATCAGCCATTCCGCCTTCATGGGCGAGCCCGAGCCGCCCGAGCAGCCCATCAACCTGCCCCGCATCGAACCCTTCCAGATCGCCTACATTTCAAAAGGGGAAAAAGAGGCGACGCCGGAGGAGGGAACGCCCATGCAATCCGATAGGATCAACGAAGTCGATCCCGGCGGTCAGATCGGCGGAATCGGACGGGGCGAGCCCTCGGGTCCCATCGTGGTGCAGCGCTACATCTCCTCCATGGCGCTGGTCCATTATCTCTTCAGCAGCGGGCAGACCGCCGCCTTCCGGAAGTACTTGTTTGACTTCGCCCGCTACGAATGGGAGCGCGACCGTTACCTCGCGACCTTCGAAGAAACGCACAAGGCGCACCACGCCGCCGTCGAGGGCCAGATCCGCGAATTCGAGGGGACGCTCAAGGCCTTCAACGCGGCCGTCGATGCCTACAACGCCGATGTGGCCCGCTACAACCGTCGCGAGATCGACTCGCCTCCGACCCTGCCGGCCGAGCCCGTCATTCCCGAGCCGCTCCCCGTGCCCGGGATCCTCGCGGCTCCGCGCGGCCCCGCCGACCTCTCCCGCAACGCCTTCCTCGAATCGGCGTGGGATCGCCATCTGAAATTCGACGGCGCGCTCTCGATTGACGCTTTCCGGTGAAATTTCGTCTACCCAATTTCCCGCTCGCGCCGTAGCCTCTCCCATGTTTACGGGAATCATCGAAGAATGCGGCGAAGTCGTCTCCCTGAAGCCGCTCGAGACCGGAGCGGAGCTCTGGGTAAAATCGAGTTTCGTTGGCGAAGTCGCCCTCGGCGAAAGCGTCGCGAACAACGGCGCCTGCCTCACCGTCACGGAGGTGAAGGACGGCGCGATGCGCTTTGACCTGCTCCACGAGACCCTGCGCCTCACCAATCTCGGCGGACTGCGGTCAGGTGACCTCGTTAATCTTGAGCGATCCCTCCGCGTCGGAGACCGGCTCAGCGGACACTTTGTCCAGGGCCACGTCGATGCCTGCGCCGAAGTCATCACCTATGAGCGAGTCGGACAGGATCATCGTTTCACCGTGGCTCTTCCCCGCGAGTTCGCACCTCTCATGGTCCACAAAGGCTCCATCTGCGTCAACGGCATCAGCCTCACCGTCGCCGAGTTGCACGAGGACCGTTTTGTCCTCTGGATCATCCCCCACACCCACGAAGTCACGAGCCTGAAATCGGTCGTGACGGGATCAAGGGTCAATCTGGAGTTTGATTTGCTCGCGAAGCATCTGGCGCGGCTCGAAGAGGTGAAGGGGTGGGGGTGAGGCTGGTAATTTGTCGAATAACCGCTACCAGCAGACCGCGCTGGCGCGGAAGTCGGGCTTGACTCAGTTGAGCTTTCTCCGAAACGGCCTTCGCGGCATGACCCGAGATGTGCTCGAGGGACTATTGTCGGCGCTCCGGGAAGAAGACAGGCCCGTCCTCTTGAAGCAATGGATTCTCGACGTGCTCCCCGATTCCTGCCGGGACCGCGTCTCAATCGAAATCGAGGGTGAAAAGACAAAACCAAATTCGTCTTCCTCCGAGTTTTCCGGTCTTGAGAATGCCTTTTCGATCCTGCTTCGCCACGCACCCGGGAGCCGTGGACTCACCCGGATTCTCGCGAACCTTGCCAACCTCATCCGCGACCGGCGGGGAGGCGCGTCCTCTCGTCGGTCTGGGTAGATTCGGCTTTTCTCGAAATGGCTTCGTAGTCAGAGGCGCCCCCGCCGGAAGTGCCGCGACCACACTCCCCTCCGGTCTCAGCCTCACCGTGGTTCCCTTTGGCGGGATCGGTCGCGTCTTGGTGGGGCGCGCCCTTGACCGGTTCGGGATCGCGCGGGTCGTCTCCGTCTTCGACGGAACGGTTCTCCTTACGGCCGCGGGATTCGAGATGAAGCCTGTATTCCACTTCCAGCCGCGCGTCGTCGATTAGGATGTGGTAGACCTGGAACATGGAATATCTCCCCGAGGACAGGTATTCATCAAAACAAACAAAGCCTGGCGAGGGAAAAAAATCAAACCCGTGCTGCTCTTTCAGGAGCGCGTTCACGCGGAAAACATCGCCATTGACGACGAAGTCGCTCGCCTTGTTCGCGGTCTCGGGGTCCAAGTCCTCGAAGTTGAACTGGTTAAAATGGTCGATGTGCCCCGCCTCATGCACGAGGAGGAACGCGAGCCGACCGACCGGGTCGTCGGACCCTTCGAAGTCAGGGCCGAGAAGACCCGTCGGGTTGACGTGGAACTCGGTCCGGTTGACCGCAGCATACTCCATGCGGTCCGAGAGCACCCATTTTAGCGCCCGGAGGATGATCGCGCGCTCGGGCCAATACGTTTCGACCCGTTGCCATGCTGCAGCGAAATTCGGTGTGATGTCTAAAGTGAATTCCTCGTTCATTGCGGGGAAATCCCTTCTAACCTGATTTATACATGAGAGTTTCGACAAAACGCAGCGAGGCGCAGAAAGAGCGAGGCGCTAACCGATTTTTCCCGCAGGCGCATGGGAGGATACGTCGGTGACAAAGTTCGGGTAGGAACGCCGCTATTTCGGATCGTGGCAAGGAGGCACAATTACGGGCAGACGTTTTAATTGCTCAGTCTTCGCTTTCCTTTTTCCACGATGGTCGTGGAGCCGAGGTCGCCTTCGAAAGCGATGCCCCCATCGTTGCCATAGGAGACCGTTAGCGAACCTGAGGAAAAAACCCAGGTGGTCCGAAAGCTGGCCTCATCGCAATGCCAGCGCGGTCCGTTGCGTTCGAACCAGCCGCCGCCGCGGATGAGGGCCCACTGATCGGCCTGGAGAGGCACGGTCAGGATTTCATCGACGCAGTCGATGGAGACAGAGACTCCCTTGGAACCGAAATCGGCGGGGAGCATGGGGAGAAGCAGGTCATCAGGGGTTTTCATGGGTGAAGCAAAGAGCTGGTTAACGATTTTCACTATCGCACGGGGGGACGGACAAAATTAGGGGGAGGGGGTGCTTTTTTGGTTTTTTGCGAGCCTTGCCAGGCCATCGGAGAGCCTGAAGCGAATATTCAAGTGGGCTTGCAGCCTCGATGCCGTTCGCCCCGGCGCGGCCCGAATCAGACAACTTGAGCGGGAGCTCCAGGCCGTTGCACCTCTCTCCTCGGCCGCGCGGTTTTATGACACACGCGGGACTTGCCCTCGATGGGTATCCGGCTAAGCTTTCACCACCATCAAGAACGGTTCGTTGGCGACAATGAATCTGGCAACCTGGCGCAGAGAACGCAAAGGTGCCTCGGGCAGGGACGCAAGTCCCGGTCCGATGTGCAGACCCGCAAGGGGCTGATAAAATATTCTCTCCAGTGAATTCAGCAGAGGCCCCGAAGGGCGGCTGAGGGGTTCACCGGGCCGAGGGGCCGTTCCTGGTGCGCCGTTATCGCCAACCAGTCTACCAGGAACAACGCATGAATAACACCCTCCCCTGCCCCACCGCTATCCGCCTCTCATTGCGCACGAACGCGCAAAATCCCGACCACCACCTGTGGAACAACCACGGCACGTGGTGGTGCCATCTCACGCTGCATACGGCTCACGGCCGCAAACACCGCGTGCGCTGCTCCCTCAAGACCGCCTCGGTCGAGAAGGCCCGGCAGAAGCGGGATGTCCTCTTTGCCCGCCTCCATGCCTCTGCCTGATGCAGTCGCCGACCGTCCGTAAAAATTCGCCCCGTCACCCCACCGCTGTCCTACCCCTTGATCCATTGTTGTTAGCACTCCCCGCCACGCCATGAAACGCCGCCACTTCCTCACCCTCTCCGGACTCGTCTCCGGAGCCTGTTTGATTCCACCCGGCATCGTCCGCCGCATCCGTGCCGCCGCCCTGCAACCGGGCGGACCACTCATCCTCGCCCCCGAAAACGCGCTCACGGAACTCTTTGCCGAAGACACCGGATACGGCTTTCATCTCTACCTCGGCGATCCCCAGGCGGAGCCCGACTATCCAACCTTGAGCGAATTCATCGAGTCCCGGGGATTTGACCCCGACGACGACAGTGAGCTGCGCCTCTATGCGATCGAATGGCGCGGTTGCGAAGAGGATTTCATTGAGGAGGAAGAGGGTGTCATCGCGCAATTGAAAGAGGAATTGAGCGAGCCGATCGACGGCGGGGAGCGCGACCACTGGATGGACTGGGATTTTGAGTCGCGTCAAAGCCCGATGGCTCAGGCCTATCATTACCTGTCGGCCCTGCCGCTGGACAATCTGGACGGCGCTTCCGGAGCCGGCCCCGACCTCGGGGACTTGAGCTTCATCGAGGGAGACCGCCCCGGCTCCAACCTCACCTACTGCACCGCCGACAGCCTCGAAGCGCTCGCCAGCCTCCAACACCGGCTCAATGAACTCAAGGAAGGCGTCCGCATTCGCCTCGTTTGAGTCCTTCCGGCCACACCACCTCAGCCACCTCAAGATGGCCCTCGCCATCATTAACACTGAAGCCTTCAAGAGCGGAGAATTGCCTCGCCGGATCCCTCGAATCTTAAAGCTTGTCGAAACTGCCTGTCGCCGGTTCGAAGAGGGATCGACAGGATCAACTCCACCGCATCCAAGTCTCAATCATTTTAGTTTCCCATGTCATCGATCGTTCTTCACCTCCCCCACAGCAGCAAGGTGATTCCGGCGGAGCTCAGGTCCGACTTTTTGATCTCCGATGACCGGATCGATCTGGAACTCCTCCGCATGACCGATCACTACACGGAGGAACTTTTTTCCGACCTTCCCGGCGTGCCCCTCATCTTTCCGCTCTCCCGGCTTGTCATCGACGTCGAGCGGTTCGAAGACGATACGCGGGAACCCATGTCAGCGGCAGGCATGGGCGTCATCTACGAGCGCACCCACGACCGCAAAGCCATGAAAAGGCAACTGTCCTCGGGGGAACGAGAGAAATTGATCCGCCTGTTTTATCGTCCTCATCATGCCGCTTTCGAACAGGCCGTCGAAGGTGCGCTCCATCGCCATGGCAAGGCCTTGATCATCGACTGTCACAGCTATCCGTCATCAGCCCTTCCCTATGAGATTTTCGATCACTCCACTCGCCCCGAGATCGGAATCGGAACAGACAATTTTCACACTGGTTCCGAACTCGCGATGAGATCTTTGTGGGCCTTCGCACGAAAGGGATTTTCGGTCGCCTTGAACAAGCCGTTTCCCGGCGCCATTACCCCGCTGAAATACTACGGCAGGGAGCCGCGGGTCCAATCGATCATGATCGAGGTGCGCCGGGACATTTACATGGATGAGAACAGCGGTGCCAGGCTTGATGCATTTTTCCTTCTAAAACAGCGGATCAGCGAGGCCCTCAGAGAAGTGATTGCCCTTTTCGAGGAGCCGCAGGTTACCGCCTGATGAGAGTCGTTCCCGGAAATCGTAAAGTGATGGATCGGTCAGGGGGGACAATTCCAAGGGACAGGTAGCCCAATAGATAACCTGTCCCTTGGAATTCCCTGAAGTAGAGCCGCTCGCGCTCCGCACGAGCTTGCCAAACCTCCCGACCGGGGTGCGAACGTGGGAAAGCACCGATGGCCGGAAGACCCAGGGGAGCGTGACAAGAATCAACGTGGACCTTGAGACCGTAACCCTGCGCCTTGCCGACGGTCAGGAGTTTCCCGACTACCCGATCAAGAATTTCTCGGAAGAAGGTCAACTCTTCCTCCTTGGCCGGAAGGTGGCGAAGACTGAGTGAAGCGCGAAGCGCTCGGGTGGAGTCGGCGGAGGCGGCGGCTTGTTGGCTCGAGCCTATGCCCGCCACAATCTCTTTCCCATCGCGGGGGCTGCGGCTAAATTGCGGCCCCTCCTGCCGTTGTATTTAGCGTCCGCCACAATCTCTTTCCCATCGCGGGGGCTGCGGCTCAAAAACTGGCGGGACGGCTTCTGACCTTGACGGCCGCCACAATCTCTTTCCCATCGTAGGGGCTGCGGCCGGCAGAGACTCGCGCAACGTCACCCTGTTTGATCCGCCACAATCTCTTTCCCATCGCGGGGGCTGCGGCGGGTGCGAGGTGCATAGTCGAAATGTCTGCCGTCCCCGCCACAATCTCTTTCCCATCGCGGGGGCTGCGGCAAATTGGTGGCGGTGATGTAAGTAGGAGTTGGCATCCGCCACAATCTCTTTCCCATCGCGGGGGCTGCGGCGAGATCGAGAGGCTCGGGATCGCGACGCCCTGGGCCCGCCACAATCTCTTTCCCATCGCGGGGGCTGCGGCCGTTATACTGTCGGCGTGTCGGCTCGAGCCTATGCCCGCCACAATCTCTTTCCCATCGCGGGGGCTGCGGCAACTTCGATTAGCTCGACGTGTTCGGGACTGCCTACCGCCACAATCTCTTTCCCATCGCGGGGGCTGCGGCGCGTTGACCGGAGTTGCCTCGTCTCCATATATTACCGCCACAATCTCTTTCCCATCGCGGGGGCTGCGGCGGGCGAAGTTGTTTCCTAACATGAGCGCTAAACTCCCGCCACAATCTCTTTCCCATCGCGGGGGCTGCGGCATGGCCTCCGAACCTTGCACGGATGGCAATTCTTCGCCGCCACAATCTCTTTCCCATCGCGGGGGCTGCGGCTTATACTGTCGGCGCGGCGGCTCGAGCCTATGCCCGCCACAATCTCTTTCCCATCGCGGGGGCTGCGGCAAAATATCTTGGGTTTTTGCAATGTCGGAATCTGGCCGCCACAATCTCTTTCCCATCGCGGGGGCTGCGGCTGATTCGTGAGGGGGAACGGGCCCGCCTCGTAGTACCGCCACAATCTCTTTCCCATCGCGGGGGCTGCGGCGAACTTGTCTGGATCAGATGCTAGACGGCGGTGCACCGCCACAATCTCTTTCCCATCGCGGGGGCTGCGGCAGATTGCCGATCTCAAAACAGGCCATCCCCTCAGACCGCCACAATCTCTTTCCCATCG
>DIVG01000006.1:191537-191966 GCA_002422425.1 Akkermansiaceae bacterium UBA6138
TCCCATCGCGGGGGCTGCGGCGAGAGAGCGCGAAAACTAACGTGTGGTATTTTCATCCGCCACAATCTCTTTCCCATCGCGGGGGCTGCGGCCGCGGTTTGCTCGATCCATCTCATCGGCGCTTACCCGCCACAATCTCTTTCCCATCGCGGGGGCTGCGGCCTCTCTGGCGCGTAGGTGGCCAGTCAGGCTGATTACCGCCACAATCTCTTTCCCATCGCGGGGGCTGCGGCTCGAGGTTGGCCTAGAGATGGGCCGGTATCGCATCCGCCACAATCTCTTTCCCATCGCGGGGGCTGCGGCGATTGATGCCGATGATTTGTCGCCGTATGTGTTAGCCGCCACAATCTCTTTCCCATCGCGGGGGCTGCGGCCTCCGGGTCTGACGAGATCGTCTCCAGATCGATCCGCCACAATCTCTTTCCCATC
>DIVG01000006.1:191994-201455 GCA_002422425.1 Akkermansiaceae bacterium UBA6138
TTTCCCATCGCGGGGGCTGCGGCTCCAGACACCTATACCGTTGATTGTTAACGGTTAAATGTTGCATGCGCGAGCGGACAACAAAAATAGGCTCCTCCCTGAATCAATGTCTAACATTGAGCACTCGCAGCCCTTGTCTAATAAAAGGTGCGAGAGCGGTCTAGGGATCGAAGCGGCACCTCAGCGCTCGCGATGTCAAAGAGCTTGGAATTCCAAAGGCGGAAGAATTCGGTCAGTGGCAACGAGGCCGAGATCATTCAAAGGGAAATCGGGGCATTTGCAAAGCAAATTTTCACCAAACACACGGGAAAAAGACCCCCGGTTCAGACAATGGTTACACGCGAGCGCTCGATGTAGGGCTGCCCAATGGTTTCGATGCGGAAGATGTGCTTGCCGCCATCCGGGCCGAGTGAAACGAACATCACTTGATCGTCGTCGTGTTTAATAATCTCATCGAGCGCGGAACGTAGTTTCTCGAATCGCAAATCATCCAAAGGGCACTCGAAAACTGAATACTGAAGCCGCTGGCCAAACGATTCACAGGTTTTTGCAACCTGCCTGAGCCGCTTTGGGTCGCAGATGTCATAACATACAAGATATCGCGTCCTGGCCACGTTTCTCAGCGGGTGGTGAAAGGGTGGTATTCTGCCGCTTCGCCCCTACAAAACCTCCAGACCTGGCGCACTTGGACATCGAGCATACGCCGATAATTCATCTTGTAGCCAAATTGCGGATGGGAAACATCCATGTCCATCCGTCGGAACCACGCCCGCCAAAATTGTTTCCGCCCTTCATCGCTGAGGAAAGTCCCTTTCGTCGTCCTGACAAAATCACTGATATCCAACTCGCGCCGGTTGATTACCGAAATCACCACTGAATCTGCGATCAAGGGCCGGAACTCCTCCATCAGATCCAGAGCGAGAGCCGGTCGTCCGTATCGTGGCTGGTGAAGGAATCCGAGAAAGGGATCTAGTCCGACTGCATGACAAATCCCGGTAAGTTCTTTCGCGAGAATAGAATAGCCTTGGGAAAGAAGGGCATTGACCGGATCTTTCGGAGGTCGGCGGTTGCGCCCCTGAAAATCAAAATTTTCAAAAGCAGTTCCCTTCAACATCGTTCCGAAGTGTTCAAAATAGATCGCCGCCGCCTTTCCCTCAATTCCACGAAGCGATTCTAGATTAAAAACACCTTGTGCCGCGAGATCACGAAGTCTGGCAAGTTCGTCTAGTGAGCGTTTCGGCGCGTCGCCATTTCGCATCAGCATCACACGCTGGTTATGAATTTTTGCCGAGAGAATGCGAGCGGCGAGCTTGGCACGGAGACTTGGCTGCTGATAAAGTCGATATTGCCCCTGACGGGCATCTGTTCCCGAAGTTGGGAGACCCTGAGTCATGCCAAGAAATCGCCCGGCAGGTGAAAAGTAGGCGATTGGAATTGATTTCTCCAAACATCCGATCAATGCTTGGGTGGAAATCTGAACGGCACCGTAGAGGTAAACTGACTGCAATTGCTCAATGGGATGTTTAGATAAGGTCTCTCCATCCAAACTCACTGTAATTTCCCCGCCTCGTCGCCCCACGTAGGCAGCGGGATTTTGAACAACGATAATTTCGCCCTCGTCGCCGGGTGGCCGTGGAGGAACCTTGTCTTTCGGAGCTTCCTCCACGAGCCCAGCCCAATAAGCCGACTCATTGGGGAGACAAACGGAATAGGCAGAGCAATGCAAACAACGAGGATCATTCCTGAGTGGTGGAGGGCACACTCCCGACTCAGCAACCAACCTTGCCTCGTCAAGGGTTCGAAGAACTTCGGTAAAACTCTCCTCTACAAGCGGAACCTTAACCCTCTTCCTTTCCGCAGCGTAGTAGATCGAGGCTTGAGCAATTTCGATTCCCTCCTCTCGGAGTAAGAGGGCATAAGCAGCAAGTTGTAGGGCGTCATTATCCTTCGCCCGGGGCCGCCCATCCTCATCGCGTTGGGATGAACCACGTTTGTAATCGAGCAGTTCGCGCCTGGAATCCGTGCTTTCGATGAGATCAACAACCCCTGTCAAGCCGAGTCTGGTTGAGTGGACTGCCACCGAGCGCAATTCAGAGCGTTCATCGAGTCCAAGATCCTGCGGTCTAAGCCACGACGGCTCATCAACCCTTTTGTGAGCTGACGATCCCGCTACCGTATCGGCGTTCTCCACAAAGAGATCTTCCACCCATTGGAGGTAAAATAGTCGAGGACAGTAGAGGAAATTGTGGAGCCGTCTCACCGGCATAGGCGGAAGTTCTGAATCCATGACTCACCGTCTCACATTGGAATCTGATCGTCAGGATCTTTCCCATGAAGTCGTGTCCTGTTCAGCTCGACGCAACGTATGTAGATCGCATTGTTCACCATCGACCAAAGGGACACCCCTGATACGAGTGAATACTCCCCGAACATCGCTCGGTCAAAAAGCGGTTCTCCATTCGCTTGCTTAAGATCCTCCGGTTCATAAAAGAAATTCGGAGATGAACTGCTCGCAAACTTTTTCGAGGGCGCGCCAGACGGTTGGATGATGTCGTCTTTCGAAAAGGCGGATTTCTCCCGTGCATTGCCGACCCTCGGGCGGTAAACTTCCTTCTCTTTGGTAGCCCGTAAGCGCCGATGAATGTCGATGCACGCTGGTGCTGCAATGGCCCGAAGTCCAAGATTGATCGCCGCGTTCACATCAGCATGGATCGTGTCTCCGTCCCTTGATGCAAGGAAGAGCGGCCCGCCAGACTTCGGATAATACAAAGTCCGAGGCACCTTTTTTCCTTCGGCTCTACGTCGCTCGTTCAATTTGGCCAAGGCCTGAAATTGTTCGAAAAGCTCACCCGCAGCCTTTGAGCGATCTCTATTCTGGAAATCGGTCTTAGCCGCTAAATTGATCAGAGACTGCTGCTGATAAGCCTCTAGCTCGTGAAGTTCATGAAGTCGCGAACCGGCCTGTCCATTGAGTGCGTGAAAGCGGGAAGAGTAGGCAGGGACCGTCTCCACCACGGGAATTCCAAATGGCTCTTCGGCGAGCATTTTCAACTTGTCGCGAACAGCGCGATGCGCCCATTTCATCAAGCGGGAGTTCTCCGAGGGTGCTCGCCCTTGACTGGAAAGGTAACGGGAAAGATCCTCTATCACGATAAAGTCTACCGGTTCACGACCGGGAATCTTTTCATACTCGCCATGTAGATCGCGGCTCTTCCGCTCATTTTCCTCGATTCGATGAGGGCATAGGCGTACCCCCAAGGCCTGCGCGAGGATGAGATGGGCGGTCTGGTTCACCCGCTGTTCTTTCATTCTATCAATCTTCACAAGAAGCGCCTGACAGGGTTCGCCCGAGGTCCGCCCCACATCCTCACGACCGAATTTCGCAGGTATCCCAGGCGAGCGGTCAAGAGAACGATTGTACCGCAAGAAAAGCCGACGCAATCCCTCAAGTTGCTCGAGTCGCGCCATCGAAAGCCCGCGTTGGCCACGGATCTTCGGGTGACAATCGTCGAGATCGACCATAAGTAGATCCCCATACCCGCTGCTATCAGGTCGTTTCTGCCACGACCACACCTTTTGGCGCAGGGGGGCGGTGAGATTGGCGAGGTTTACGAGATGGACTTCCAATTCCGTGCGTAGTGCCTCAAATGCTGCGCCCGCTCTATGTCTAAAGCCTTCGAAGTCTCCTGACTTCAAGATGTCCGCACTCACAGTTACGTTTTCATCCTGATAAGCCGACAATTCAGCCAGCTGCCCACCGATCACATTCGCTCGGCGTGCCGGGTCCTCGAATTTTTCCGGCGAGAAACAGCTCCAGCGATGATAAGTGCCGAGACGGGTGATTCGTCGATTCGCGATCTTCACGAGCTGATCATTGAGTGCCGGATAGCTTTTCTCTCCCGACATTCCGAGCCAATTTTCCACCGACTCGCAACCGAGATTCTTCGCGAGCACGCAGGCCGCTTCGTATTCCGAAAAGGTGGCATTCCGGCCCTTTTTACCGGACTGTTCGGTGGCCCACTTCCCATTCTTCAAAATCCGCTGATCCTCTCCGGGGAGGCGATGAATCCCCGTTGCGAGGACCGTCGCAAACCACTCGCGGGTTCCGTCGTGTCCGATAGAACGAACAGGGTGTTTGGTGTCAGGTCTTGAACAAGTAACCTTCAACAAGGCCCATGCCCCGGCACTGCGTTGGCCGAGATCATTGGAAAGGACAGTGAACCCGTTCTCGATGATAGTCCGATTCTCCCACCACGTATTCTTCCTCGTTGTGTCACGTGCGGTGCCCGCCCAGTGAAGATGAAGATTTTTGTCCTTTGTTCCGTTGAACTGGGATTTCCATAGGTCGGCTTTTCCAATGCTCTGGTGCAGCCAAGCTGAATCGAAATTGACGGGAAAATTCAATAAGTGCCTGATGCGGCCATCGTCCATGTGATCCGGCATCAGCGCCACGGCACTGTCGAACTTCACGCTCGGTGCTGGATTCGAAAACCCCAACGCCGCAGTTATCGGTTGCAACCAGCGGGACTCGGCCCCGCCGAGCAATTCGTCACGATGGAGACGTGGTGCACTGAAAGTGATCCGCACACGGGCTTCCTTGAGGTTTTCACCTTCCTTCAGAGCAATTGCAGCTTCCACAAATTGGCTCTTCACTTCAGAGTTCTCTTCTGTAGTCTCGCCGAACTTTACCTTTGCCAACTTGTCCGTCAGGTCTGAAAACATGAAAAGGCGGCGGGAAAAAACCGGTTCAGCCGGTGTCAGCCGAATCGGCTCGCGGAAACGCTCCACCTCGCGCCTTATTTGGTGAACTTCGATTGCATCGGAAAGGATTCGTGCTGGATCGTCGTTTTCCTCACTCTCGTCGCCGCGTTCATCGTCTGTTTCGGTCTGCCAGAGAGCGTGGTAACGCTCCTCGCAGAGCAGGAGGAACAACTGCACCGATCCAATTTCCCGTTTGTGCTTTTCGTCGGCTTGATACGTTTTTACATCTTTTTGAAGTGTCACGACGGAAGCGCCCGGATGCTTCCTCCACAAACCGATGATGTCTCGCAGGCCGCGCATCGCACTGCGGCTGAGTTGCCATGTCCCCTCGCTGAGGTTCTCGCCAAGCTCCTTTTCAAGTTGAGCGACGAGAGGCCACCTTGGATCCTTGCCAGGACGTGATGGTGCCTGCTCCTCTGTTTCGCTATCGCTTGATCTCGGGATCGCATCACTGATTCCGAGCATGTAATGGAGAGTTTCCTCCGCTTTTTTTAGTTTCTCTTCGCGCTCCTCTGTCTTCGCGGTGAATTGATTGAGGGATTTTAACGCTTCGGCAAATGCCGCAATATCAAAGTCTCTCCAAATTGGCTTCTGTGCGTTAGCGCCTACCCACGTTGGAAGGGACGTAAATGAAGGGAAAACAAAACCGCGTTCACCGCGGGCGAGGATGAGAGGATCGTCTCCGAGCGAGCGAAGAAGATTTTCGACTTCTTCGGTCTCATCTTTCTTTTTCGAACTTTTTGAGGCGCTTGGTTCCTTGAATGAGTTTCGAAGCGCCCGCAAAATACTCGGGTCGGGCGTCACGTAAGCAGCGATCAAAAACAGATCGAGTCGGAACTTGCGGAGTTCAGCTCCTGCTCCTCCGAAAAAGTAACGGGGAATTCGTATATCCGTCTCGATCAAATGAACTCGCTTTCGCAGGTCGCTGAGAATCTCAATTGGTAATTCAATTCCAAGCTGAGGATTGTCCAACGCTTCGATTAGTCTAACTCGGGCTTCATTACCTTCTATCGGCTGAACAGATTCATTGGGATTGGCGAAATATTCGAATTTTAACTGCTCGACAACCTGGTCTGGAGCAATTTCCAAATCGGAACTCCAGAGAAGGCGTGGCACAAAATCCTTACCCTCCACTTTTAGTAGGCCAACACGAGCCCTCGGGAATGTAGCCTTCGTTGCAGGTTCACAGAAAAAAGGAAAATAGCGCTTACTTCCTTTCTGAATGTCACCACCCAGATCTTGGATTAACGAAAGGAGTGAAAGAACCCGTTCGCGTGCATTCGCCTCATTTCCAGATAGAATTGCATCAAAAGCATCCTGCAACGAAGCCCGCTCACTCAACCCCGGAAGAGTCCGACGCAAGGAATCGCGCAAGCTCGACGCTCCGTGCATGTCTCTCGGAAAACGTTCCCACGAATCGAAAAGCCGTGAGTAAAGATCGTGAATCACGCGGTCCTTAGAACCGAGACCTACAAAAGCATTCTCTGAACCGGTTCCGGCAAGAGCGCCCAGTGCCACCAAATAGTAGTTTACCGCATCCTGAAAAATCCGATGATGCCTCCACAGCGGGCAGGTATCAGGTGATCCTACCGGGACGTTCCGAAAATTTCCCTCGCTGTCTTTGATCTCAATTTTCGAAACGCGGCCTTGGTAGATTCGATTCATAGGTGTTTTCTGTACGACATGGATGAAAGGGAGAACTGAACACCCGGTGTTTTACTGGTAAAGTCAGCCATTCACGACTCATTTCTCACCCAATCTACCCGAGGGGGTGGGACAATGGCGGGGATAGGGGAAGAAGAAATATCGGACAATTTCTGACACTGTCAGCCCGTTGTCAGCAGTGGTCAGTAGTGTCAGCAGAGTGAGAAGCTGGCCAGCAATAATTGCCGCATGCTGCAGTCGGTGAAGAACTTGCCCCGTGTCTATCCTTTTAGGCCTCCTGTCGGCGCTGTGCCGCCCGTGTCGGTGTTGTCGGTGCAGTCGCCGCCGATTTTGAGCCTCGCTATAGTGTCGCCATCGCTTCACGCCGTGAAAAATGATCCGACGGGTCCAAAAATATTCCGTAAAACGTTTACAGTCAGCGCTTTACTATTCTGATTGGCGAGGTAGAAAATTATCCCAACCGTGGCCATCCAGTGCGCCCCGTGTGTGGTGGGGGGGGGCTTCCCGCCTGACGCGATAGATCCCCGGGCCGTCAGACCGCTGCCGGTTTCCTGCCCGCCACTGTCGCCCAGTGGTTCGCGGGTTCCGGCAATGCCTTCCGCCGATGCAGACTCTCAACAAACTCCGCATAGCTGGTCGCGGTGATGGTCTTGCCCTCGACCCGGACGAGATCTTCCACGATGAGACGGCGATGTATTTTGGGACCGATTTCAGGTCCGCCCCGTAACCCAGCGGCTGACGCAGCCTCCCGGCAGGCTTCAGGACATCCTTCCGAAAGGCGGCCCTGTCCGGCGGGTTTTCGATGCGAAGAATGATCTCGTCCTTGCGGTCGGTGAGGAGGCCGAAGGATTCGTGCCATGCTTCCGCATACCGCCTGCTGGGGCCATGGCCGAAGCCGGTGCGCTGGACAGCGAAGATTAAGTTGAATAATGTCAGGCCGACGGGGGCGCTCGTTGGTGATTCCGGCTTTAAACCAGCAGTTTAATCAGCGCGTCCATCTCCTGCCTTGTGGTCGGCATCGCGACGCCATAGCGCTTCATCAGCAGAGGCAGAAGAGGCCCGACCGCCTCGCGGATCAGGCGCACCTCGAAGTCCACGGTATCGGGCCGCTCTGCGGTGGCTCCCCCCGGTGACGCATCGATCTTGCGGAGACAGGCGGCAACGAACTCGGTGATGTGGGCCAGCTTCTTAAAGTTGATCCAGTCGAGATTGTCCTTCTCATGGTGATAGTATCGCCCCTGGGCACAACTGAGGAACAGGGTCGGTTGCCCTCGCTGCTCAAAAGCCATGTGGTCAGAGGGGGCACCGATGTAGCGGCTCAGGGTGGGGAATACCTTGATACCCTTGGTTTCCGCTGCGGCCTCTTCCACAATCTCCGGGAAGGCTGCGTCACTCTCGGCACCGAGCACAAAGACGATCTTCCCCACCTGTGGCAGGAGCAGGTCCACGCCGGGAATGGCGACCCCGAGGTCGGCCAGCTTCAGATCATGCCCGATGAGGTCGGAGACGATGACCCCGGCAAAGGCTATGTCCTGGCAATGGTCCTCGACAAAGCGGCGCGATCCCATCGTCTTCCCCAAAAAGTGGGGCGGCTCCTCGGCGTCAAAGAGAGCGATGATCAAGTCCCGCTCCAGCTCTCCCGCCGCGAACTCTTCGGCGATGGCAAGGTTCAGGGCGACCGAGGTGGCGTTGTCGTCGGCGCAGGGAGCGTCGATGACACTGTCGTAGTGGGCACCCAGGAGGAGGGGAGGCAGAGTCCTGTCCTTTCCCGGGATCACGCCGATCAGGTTCGTGAACTCCTGAGGCTTCCCCGTGTTGGGGTGCGGGAGTTCATAGGTGAGCGCGAACTGGTTTCCCTTCCACGGAGTCAGCTTTAACTCGGTAAGCCTTTGCGTCAGATAACGAAGCGCCTTGGCGTGACCGGGTTGACCGACACGTCGTCCTTCGGGCATCGCGAGGGCCGCGGTATCTGCCGTAAGCCGCTGAATGAGGTTGCGAGGGGAGAGTTTCATTTCTATGGATGTTCAGGAACCTTGTGTTACACTTGCAGTGTATACTGCAAGATTGCAATACTCAAGAAAAAGTTAAATGTCTGCCGATTTTAAAATCCGAATTCCCGAATCCGCCGTCCACGAGCTGGATGAGGTGGAAAAGATGGACTGGGGTGACGGGCTCGGGTTGCCGGATTTGATTTCGTGGATCAACCAGATCGCAGAACGTTTTCGTCCCAACTCGATCGATGAGAGCGCACGATCAAGCGCCGAGTTTTCTCCTCGCTCATTCCGGCATTACCAGACCATGGGCTGCATCGACGCGCCGAAGCGTGCCGGGAAGAGTGTCGTCTACGGTTTCAAGCACTACCTACAGGGTCTCGTGATCCGAAAGCTCTTGTGGGAGAAAATGTCCTCCGAGCAGATCGCAACGCTCATGTCAGGCAAGGACACCGGGGAGCTGAAGCGGCTGCTGCTGGAGGGGATCGAAATTGTCGCGGCGGGGGGCAGTGAGAAAGCGGATTTCCCACCTACCGATGGGGGAACGTGGAAGCGGGTCGTCCTTGCCCCCGGGGTGGAGCTGCATCTGGAGTCATCGACGCGTAGGGCACTGAGTAAGAAGGGGGTCGAGGGGATCTTGGAGAAGATGCGGGAACACCTGTGATTTCCGCTGCGTCCCCTAATCGACAATTTCCGGTCGGATTACACCCCGTTCACGCCTTCTCTTCGTTTTCGAGCATCACCCGCGCATCAAGGGCGCCTTGAAAATATGCCAGCTTCAAATGCACATTTGTTAGGGCATGAACCTTCTCCCGATACTCATCGGCAAGTCGTCGGGCGTGCTCGGCATCGACCAAGGCGATCTTCTCTTCGGTCAGGAGCAAGGAAGGGGCGGGAAAAAGTAGTGGGTCAATGAGGGTGAAGGCGAGACGGGTGAGACCCTAGAACCCTCGCATCCCATTCATCGAGATGATCTTCCCCTTGTTGACGAGACCGTGAAAGGAACTCGTGGCGAGGGGAAAGACATGGAGCATAGCGGAATCG
>DIVG01000002.1 GCA_002422425.1 Akkermansiaceae bacterium UBA6138
GGAACGGGGCGGCGGAACGGGGCGGGTCGTAAATGCCGGATGCGGTCGTGCGGCGACAACACCCGGCATCAAAATGGCTTACTTTACGGGGGGTGACATCGCCTTGATCTGTTTTTCAAGCGAGTCAAGACTCCAGTCGCCCGGGGTCTGGCTCGGCGGATAGTCTTTCAGGGTTAAAAGGAACCTGCTCGCCACCGCCTGGAGCGGCACCAGCACAAAAGCGCGGTCGATCATCCAGTCGTGATAGGTATTTGAGTTGTGCTGGGCTTTCTCGAAGGGGTCGCGGCGCAGATTAAAAAGCAGCGGAAGACGCAGGTGGATAAACGGCTCGCGCCATACCTGGAGTTGCTCGGCGCGATTCTCAAGGTAAGTCGCCTTCCAGTCACCCACTCGGATGGCGACCACTTCACCGGCATCATTTACATAGATAAACTGCTCGCGCGGAGAGGCTTCAGCTTTCCCGGAAAGGTAATCATTCAAATCATACCCATCGATGTGATTTTTATAGGTGCGACCGTTGAGTTCGACTCCGGCAAGCAGTTCTTCCTTAATGTCAGGAGCACCGGCGGCAGCGGCGAAGGTAGGGAGCCAGTCCTCGTGTGAGACGATCCCGTTTACTGTCACCCCGGCCTGCCAATTACCGGGCCAGCGCACAAAGCAGGGAACCCGGAAGGCACCCTCCCAATTGGAGTTCTTCTCTCCGCGAAAGGGCGTCGTGCCGGCATCAGGCCAGGTATTATAGTGCGGACCGTTGTCAGTCGAATACTGAACGATCGTGTTATCGGCGATGCCCAATTCATCGATCAGCGCGAGCAGCTCACCCACATGCATGTCATGCTCGACCATGCCGTCACCATACTCATCCTGCCCGGAAAGACCGATGTGCTCCTCCTTCACGTGTGTGCGGAAGTGCATCCGGGTGCCATTCCACCAGCAGAAGAACGGGGTGCCGGCCTCGTGGTGCCGCCTGATGAAATCCTTGGCGGCCGCGAGAGTCTCCTCATCGATCGTCTCCATGCGCTTTTTCGTGAGCGGCCCGAGATTTTCAATTGTCTGACCTCCCTTACCGTCCGCCAGACACTTGAGCACCCCGCGCGGGCCGAACTGCTCCAGGAAAGTCTTTCCGTTTGCCAACTTCATGTCGCGCGGGTAGTCGCGCTGCTCTGGCTCCTCCTCAGCGTTGAGGTGGTAGAGACTGCCGATGAACTCGTCGAAGCCGTTCATGGTCGGAAGGTGCTCGTCGCGATCCCCCTGGTGATTCTTCCCGAACTGACCGGTGGCATACCCCTGGCTCTTCATCACAGTCCCGATCGTGACATCGGTCAACTGCCAGCCTTCCTTCGCACCGGGCATGCCGACCTTGGTCATTCCCGTGCGCACCGGCACGCTCCCGTTGAGAAAAGCGGCGCGACCGGCCGTGCAACTCTGCTGGCCGTAATAATCAGTGAAAGCAACTCCCTCGGCGGCAATTCGGTCAATGTTAGGTGTTTTGTAACCCATCATCCCGCGGTTATTGTGACTGATATTCCAAGTACCGATATCGTCACCCCAGATCACCAGGACATTGGGTTTTTTCTGCTGCGCCTGCGCGACCGGCGCGAGGATCGCGAGCCCCACGACGAGCGCGAAAGCTCCGGTTCTCAGTATTCGGTTGTTCATGGTCATTATTTTAATGAATTAGGGGAAGGGCGTAGGAGAGGCGTCCATCGGGACCGCTCCCGGTGGTAAGAATGAGAAAGATCCCGTGAGAGGTTCCATCACCGCGCAAGACTCGCACGGCCCGCCCTCAATCACCATTAGACCTTGGTTCAACCGGGCAGGAGACCACGACCGCCCGAGAAAAATCCGGCGAGGTCGCACTGGCGGACGAGCTCGGCGACAGAGGTGACTCCCATTTTCTCCATGACACGGGAGCGATGGACCTTCACGGTTTGCTCGACAATCCCGAGCTCGGCCGCGATTTGTTTGTTCAGCGCTCCCGTGATGACCCAGCCCATCACTTCCCGTTCCCGCCGGGAAAGCGTCGCGATGCGAGACTTCACCTCGGCGGTCTTCGAAGACTCGGCAAGAAGACGGCGATGCTTCGCAAGCCCCTCGCCGATCGCCCCGAGGAGCTCGTCCTCGTCGAAGGGTTTTTGCAGGAAGGTCACCGCCCCCTGACGCATCGCCCTCACCGTGGCGGGGATGTCCCCGTTGCCACTGACGAAGACGACCGGGCAGCCCGGACCTCCGTCGTCAAGCCGGTTCAGCCGCCGCTGCAGCTCGAGGCCGTCGAGACCGGGCATTTGCAGATCAACAACCACACAGGCTGCCGTCGCAAAAGAACGCGGCACGGCGGCGAGGAACTCTTCTCCCGAGGCAAAAAGCTCCCCGCGATAACCCGCACGCGACACGACCCGCCCGAGACTGCGGAGCACTGAGGGATCGTCATCGATGATGTAGACTGTTTCCATGGGAACCCATACGGGAAAATCCTCACACTACCTTTAACTTTCACAAAGCGGCAACCGGAAGTTCGAAAAAAACGAGTCCTAGACACGCAGACTGAGCCGGAAGGTCGCACCAGCCGGAGCATCCTCCGGCACATACTCAAGTTCACCGCCGAACCGCCTCACGATCGCCCGGCTGATCGAAAGCCCCAGCCCGAGCCCGCCTTCCTTGGTAGTGGCAAAAGGCTCGAAGAGACGATTCTCCATCGCTGCAGGAATCCCCGGCCCGTCATCCCGCACGATCACAATCACCTCGCCGTTCTCATATTTCGTTTCGATGCAAACCGCCGGATCGGCATCCCTCCCCTTTTTCGGGACCTCGCGGATCGCGTCGAGACCGTTGAGGATGAGATTGATGAAAACCTGCTGCAGCTCGACACGACCTGCTTTTACGAGAGGCAATCCCGACCCGGGCAACCATTCGACCCTGGCTCCCCGAGCGGCGATCTCACCCTTCAAGAGGCTCATTGCCTCGTCCGCGACCGTGTTCAGATCAAGTGATTCATTCTCCGGCAGAAAGTCTTTTTTGACCATCGACCGCATCCCCTGCATGATACTGTCGGCACGCTTCGTATCGGCGATGACATCATCGAGGATCTCCCCCAACTCCTGCAGGTCGGGCGAGTCGTCGGTGAGATAGCGGCGCCCCACCTGGGCATTGCCAAGAATGGCGGTGAGCGGTTGATTCAATTCGTGGGCGAGCGACCCGGCCAGTTCGCCCAGCAGCCCTACCCGTGAGAGATGGCTGAGTTCCCGGTTCTGACGCGCATTTTCGAGCTCCGCGATCTTGCGGGACGTGACGTCAATCGAAACCCCGCGCAACAGCGTTCCTTCGCCGTGTAAGCCGCGCTCGAGCCTCCCCATCGCCGCGATCCAGCGGACTCCCCCGTCCGGGAGGACGATACGATACTCGCTGGCCAGAGGGGCCTTCCCTTCGAGTGAGACCCGGGCTTCCTTTTCGGCGGTCGCACGATCCTCTTCGTGCACCGTCGCCAGAAAAGACTCGAAGCGCACCTCCTCCTCTTCAGGTAGACCATAGAGGCTTTTCCCGCTTTTTGAGACCCAGATCCGGTCACTTTCGAGATGCCACTCCCAGAGGGCGAGACGGGCGGATGATGCCGCGAGAGCGAGGCGACGCTCGCTCTTTTCCAGCTCAGTGGTGATCCGGGCGGCCCGCCGCACCTCACGACTGAGATCATAACCGATCACGAGGACAAGCATGAGGAAAGGGAAACTCACGAGGAGGGGTGCCCGGACGATCCCGGCAGAATTCAGAGCGGACTTCACCGTCACCACGAGGATGAAAAGCACGATATTTCCGCCGATGAGAAGAGCATGGCGACGCTGCTCCCGGGATCCGTTTCGCCACAACCGCAGCGAAGCGTCGATCACATAGGCGATCTGCACGAGCGCCCCCAACTGGCCGATCCGCACCCAGGGATTCGCCACCCATTCTCCGAGGATCGCCACCTCCTCTCCGAAAAAAATGACGCGTTCGATCCCGGTGAGCTCGACGAAATGGAGGCTCTCGCCCGTCGTGAAGTTCAGGACCACTGCCAAAAAACGCAGGCCCAGCGCCACGAAGAGCAACCCGTTTGTCCCCGTGCCGAACGAAAAGTGAACAAACCCGAGCCCGCCCGCGACCCAGAAACCGTAAATCAGATGGGCCCACCTGACGGCGGCGGAGTAGGTTTCCGGTGTCTCCGCGTAGAGTGCCATCATCTCGGCCCCTCCAAGGCTGATTACCGACAGAACCATCAGAACAAAGCAGAGATTGGCCCGCGACCGAGGTCCCGACTGGCCTGCGGGGAAGTGCATCAACGCCAGCATCAGGCACATGCCGGAAGCCGCCGACCAGATAACAGGGATCCAACTCATGGGAAATAGAGACGCTAAGCGGTCAGTTCTATTCCCCTTGGGGCAGCCCCGCAATAAAAACCTTTTAAGACCGGCCGGGCCGGGGATCAGGATAACTGCGGCAACGCAGCGGGCAAGCCGATGATTCCCGCAATCAACTGCTCATGGATTGGAGTCGCTCAAATTCCCCAATAAATCCGGGGTAGGAGGTCTCGATACACTCGACGCCTTTGATGACAGTCTCGCCCTCGGCAAAGAGACCCGCGATAGCAAAGGCCATGGCGATGCGATGATCTCCGAGCGAGTTGATCTCGGCTCCTTTGAGGGGGGAACCTCCGGTAATTTCCATGCCGTCGGCAAATTCATCGACGGTGACACCCATACGGCGAAGGTTGTCCGCGACGGCGGAGATACGGTCGCTCTCTTTGACACGGAGCTCCTGGGCATCTCTGATGACCGTTTTCCCCTCGGCAAGAGCGGCCGCAACGGCGAGGACGGGAATCTCGTCGATCAAGGTAGGAATCTCGGCTCCGCCAATCTCGGTGGCAACGAGACCGGACCCAACGACTTCGATCGTACCCATCGGTTCGCAGCCCGATTCGTCAATTCGCTCGGTGATTCCGGCCCCCATCCGGGACATGACACTGAGAATGCCGACCCGGGTCGGATTGAGTCCCACGTTGTTGATCAGGAGCCGCGCCCCCTTGCGCGCGGCGGCGGCGACGATCCAGAAGGCGGCGCTGGAGATGTCGCCCGGAACCCGGATGTCGCGGGACTCGGGGGTCTGGCCGCCCCAGATCGAAACCGTGTTGCCCTCGCGGAGATTTTTAACGAGAAGGTAGTTAAGCATGCGCTCGGTATGGTCGCGCGAAAGATGCGGTTCGGTCACGGTCGTTTTCCCCTCGGCCGCGAGAGCGGCGAGCATGATGGCGCTCTTGATCTGCGCGCTGGCGACGGGCGACTCGTAATCGATCGCGGTGAGCCGGAGACTTCCCGTGATTGTGAGCGGCGCGGTGCAGCGATCACCCCGCCCTTTGATCTTCGCCCCCATCTTCTCAAGCGGCAGAGCGATACGATTCATGGGGCGCTTCGAGAGCGAAGCATCCCCGGTGAGAGTGGTTTCGAACGGTTGCGAGGCGAGGATGCCGGCGAGAAGCCGCATCGTCGTGCCGCTGTTGCCGCAGTCAATCGGCTTGCCGGGATCTTTGAACTGTCCGCGGCAGCCGTGAACGCGAAGGCTCGTTCCGTCGTCGCCGATCGGCTCAATCTCGAGACCCATGGCGGTGAGCGCGTGCATCGTGGCGAGACAGTCCTCGCTCGCAAGGAAGCCGGTAATCTCACAGGGGCCGTTCGAGAGCGCGGAAAACATGAGGGCGCGGTGGGAGATACTCTTATCCCCCGGGACAGTGAGTTCCGCTGCGAAATCCTTGACTTTTTTGACGCGAAGATCGGCCATGGTGGGTAGTGGGGGTAAGGACCGGTGGCCCTGCCTTTGACGGCGGTTTAGAGAGAGCCGCGCAACGCGCGGGCTTCGGACAGAAAGCTGAGGAGCCGCTCCCTGTCAAGGGTATCGAGGGCTTCTTTCCACATTTCGAGTTCGCGGATGAGTTCCCCGAGTTGGCCCGAGACCGCGAGGTGATTATCTGAAAGAATCCCCGCCCACATCCCCTCGGGCCCCCCCGCGACGCGGGTCGTGTCACGAAAACCGCCGCCACTGAGAGGAGCGGCTTCGGGAACACGGCTGAGGACGGAGCGGGCGAGGGCGGCGGCAACGAGGTGCGGCAGGTGGCTGATGGCACCGACCAGTTCATCGTGCCGCCCGGGAGAGAGCCGGGTCACGATCGCGCCGAGGGCCTCCCAGAAATCGGTGAGACGACGCAGAAAGAGATCGTCCGGGCCAGTTCCGTCGGCCGGAGTGAGAATGACGGCGGCTTTCTCAAAAAGGGACGAATCAGCAAACGCGAGGCCCTTTTTCTCCGATCCGGCCATGGGATGGCTCCCGATAAACCGTCCCCCGCGAGCCGCCACGAGAGGACTGAGCTCCCGGACGACAGGTCCTTTGACACTGCCCACGTCGGTTACAAGCACTTCGAGGCCGACGGGAAACGCGGCCATCTGCGCGACCACTCCGGCCATATCTCCCGTCGGCATCGCAAGGAGAAGAAGATCCGCGCCGGCAATGGCCTCGTTGACATCGGAGGAAGCGCTTTCCACCAGCCCCGGCTCAGCGAGGATTTCGGCGACCGCGTCTGGTCGGCGAGCCCAGGCGCTCAGACGCACGAACGGATCTTTCGCCCGAACCGCACGCAGGACCGAGCCGCCGATGAGACCCGGGCTCAGAACCGCCACGTGCTGAAACGGCTGTCCGTTCGACGCACTCAGGGCACTTTAAAGTAAATTTTCTTTCCGGGATTGTTGGGATCCGGAATCTGGACCTGAGTGCCGCGCTTAAGCGGTTCTCCTGTGGGGTTGCCCGATGAATCGTATTTCTCCACCGAGATCTGGCCAAGCGAAGCATTCGCGCCGGGCAGGGTCACGACGAGCGGGTTCCCCGGGACCGCGTTGGCGAAGGGCATGTCTGCAGCAGCGGGCGCTGCGGGAGGAGCCGGCTTGGGGTCCGTCGCGGGAGGCTTGACCGTTCCAGCCCCGAGATCACGAACGTCGCGCATCCCTGGAGCTGGCGCGGGCCCTGACGGCGCCGGCGCGGGTCCCGTCGCTGGCGCTACTGCTCCGGCAGCCTGGTTTGCCCCGGTGTAGCCGAAGCGTCCCCCCGCACCTTCGGGCGGCGCGGGGATTTCCCCCGGGGCGGGCTGGCCATACTGCGCGGGCGGAACCGGGGCAGGATCCAGCGGCGGCGGCGGCTGATTCCGCGATTTACAACTGACGGTCACGGACACGAGCGCGACCACAAGGAGTGCGGCACAACTAAGACGGGAATTCATAAAACGCGGAAATACGAAGCGGACGCGAGAGATTAGAAAAAGTTTTAAACTTCTCAAGTGGTAAAATACCCGTAAACTCAAACTGTGCGACAAAAAACACCGTGCCAGTTCCGGGGCATTTCTTGTTTCTCCTGAGTATTCTAAAAAATTACTCCAGATAGATACGAGACCTCTTGTTCTTTTCTTTCACTCGACTTTCAATTCGCGAAACTGCCCCCCCGAGCTTCGCGTGAGGCGGGTCCACTCTTTGACGTCGTCGGATTTAGGCTCGAAGGCGACAAAATGAAGCGGAACCTTACCGCCGGGGCCCCCTCCGAGGGACTCCACTGCCCTTCTAATCTCGGCGTAGGGAACGTTCTTAAACCCGCCTCCGCCCTCGGGCCGCCACTGAAAACTCGCGTCAGAAATGAGAAAAACGACATCGGGCCGCATCGCGGCGGCTCGCTCAAGGACACCGACGACGCCGGTAAGATTGGTAACGACCGACTTCGAGGCGGAACTCATCGTCCCGCTTGTGACCCATTTTTCGGTGACCCACTGCTTCGCGGAGTCCTTGTTCCCCGGTGTCGCCGCGATCAGCTCTTCGGTGAAAGGCATGTAGTTTCCGGTGAACTGGATCAGGGAGAACTGCGAACTGATCGGGAGGGTGCCTATCATCCGGATGGTCTCCTCCTGAATCCGCTCGAGCGGGATTCCCGCTTTCTCCGCCTTATTCACGACGCTGGCGGAGACGTCGAAGAGCAGCAGGATGCGGTCCCCCTGCGCCTTCACCCCGAAAAAGCTCATTCCATCCCCCGTGCCGCCGCCTCCGCTGAGGCCCTGTCCGAGCCCCGAACCGAGCGCGGCACTCCCGACGAGACTGTTGACCTGATCCGAAATGAGCTCGGAGGGATCGAGCGGCAGGATCTGGTCCATGTCAATCTGCGGCAGATCGGGCAGGGCAAAGTCAACCGGTCGGGTGCTGATGAGTTTGTCATTGAAGGTCGGTTTCGGGGCCATCGCCTCGTGCTTCGCGACGTTCATCTTGTGCTCGGGGGTCTTCGGCGGGATCCTGACGACCTTTTTCATCTCGAAGCGTGCCACGGGCCGGGTGAAATGCTTTGCCACCGTCCAGAGCCCGAATAGGAGCAGGGCGATAACGTGCACGACGATACTGCCGATAATGATGGACCCAATGAGGGCGCGCCGGTTCGCCTTCGCCTGATCTTCCAGGCCCGGCTTCGGTTTTTTCGACCGTTTTTTCTTCAACCGCGGCGGCTTCGGCGGGAGGGGATTGAGAGACAAGGAGACCTCACTCATCACCACCTCCCGCGAGAGTGACCCCTTTGATCCCCGCTTCGGCGCAGGCATTAAGAACATCGACGAGCCGCTGGTGCGGCACGGTGTCGTGCGGCGCGAGAGTGACGATGGCCTCGGACTTCGCGTTTTCCGCGGAAAGACGGAATCGTGCGAGGACAGCGCGCAGTTCGGGCAGGCTAGAACTGGCGGGCGAGTCGAGACTCTGCTCATTGAGGACGATCTGTCCGCCGGGCTCGATGATGACGCGGGCCTCGTCGGGGATGTCGACCACTTCCTCCTGCGCAACCTGCCCGGGCAGGCCCATGGGGATGTCCCGCTCCGGCACGACAGGCTTTGCCGCGACCATGAAGAAGACGAGCAGCAGGAAGACCATGTCGATCATGGGCGTCATCTGCATCTCGACGGTGTGCTGATATCGTTTTCGCCCTCGCTTCATTGATGGTTGTGTCAGGAATAGCCTCCCTTATCCCGCTTCATTCTCCATGAACTCCGAAGATAAGATCGATCGCGCCCACTTCGGTCGCCATCTCGACAAATTCGCGGATCTTTTTCGTCGGTGTGTTCCGATCGGCCCGCAGGTATATCTGGAGAGGAGGAAAATCGCGAAACTTCACCTTAAGATGGGCGAGGACTTCACCGTCGCTCGCGCGCCGGTCGCCGATGTAGTAGTTCCCCTCGCCGTCGAGATTGATGACGTCGCGCTCCATTTTCTCGGGCCTGGCCGCACTGAGGGCGACGGGAAGCCGCACGGGGACGCTAAGCTCCTGCTCGGTGATACGCTGGGTCACCATGAAAAAAATGAGAAGCAAAAAAGTCATATCGATCATGGGAGTCATTTGAAAACTCACCTCGTCGAGCGGTCTCTTGCGGCGACGGCTCATGGAATCAGGCACCGGCAGGGGCAGGAGCGGCGTCTTCCAGCGGGGCGGGGTTCTCCGGCGGAGGATCGACGGCGCCCTGGAGACGGATCTCGCCCGAGAGGATATCAATCGCGAAGCTAACGTGCTTTTGCACCGTCGTCATAACACCCTGAAGTTTGTCGCGGAAGAAGAAATAAAAGAACATTGAGGGAATCCCGACGATGAGCCCGGCCGCGGTGGTCACCATGGCGATCTTGATCCCGCCGGCGAGCTCCTTCGCATCACCGCTCGTCGTCGCGAGCTTGTCAAAGGCCTCGATCATCCCCCAGACCGTGCCGAGGAGTCCTATCATCGGTGCCAGGGTCGCAAATATGTTCAGATAATTCACCCAGACCATCTGGCGGTGCTCCTCCTCGTCAATGGCCTCCGCAGCGGCGTCGGTCATGCTCACTTTGTTGGCAAGGTCGCGCTCAAAGTTCACCTTGAGGAGCGCCCCGGTCATGACCCGCGCGTAACTCGCGGGATTCCCCTGACAAACTCCGTAGGCACCGACGACATCGCGCGAGGCCATCGCCGCATTGACCTGATCGACGAGAGACGGCGGAGCCATTTTCTTTTTCGTGATCTGGATGAAGCAGTAAACCGATACGGCAATGGTCCCGATCGAGCAGATCAGGAGCACGTGCATGAACCCGCCGCCCTGCTTGTAAAGATCGAGTGCCGAGACGTTCTGCTCGACTCCGACGGGAGCGGGCGGTGCCGGCGCTTCCTGCGCCAGGGCGATGCCGGTCAGAAGCAGGCAGGTAAACATCGGGATAAAGAGGACCGCGAGGTTTTTGCGAAGACGGGGAAAAGTCATGGCTGTGGTTCGGTGGGTGCTGTGCTGGGTGATGGATGAGTGTCGAGAAGCGTCTTCGCCTCTGTCGCAAAAGTCGTGTCGGGATAGAGCTGGATAAGATCTCCCCAGCGCGCCCGGGCCGAATCAATTTCGCCGGCGAAGAGAGAGAGCCCGGCGGCCCCCGCGAGCCCGCGCGCGGCGACGTCCTCGCGGGTGGCGTGGAAGAGATGCGGCCAGAGGAACTGATCGATAGCACGGTGGTAAAGCTCGTTTCTTTCGGGCCGCACCTCATCGTCCTCCTCCCAGCGGGGATGCTCTTCCTCAAGATCCTGCAACTTCTGAAAATCGGCCATCGCGAGGAGGTGCTTCACCTCGATGAGCAGTCCGGGATCCTCGGTTTGCGAGGAGAGGAGACGCGCCTCGACCGTAGCCGTCTCCAGATCACCCAACGCCATGAGCGCCCGGAGACGACCCTGCTTCGCGAGGGCAACGTCGTCCACCGACCAGGCCCGCTCGATGATGCGGTCGAAGATCGAGAGCGCGCGCGTCGCCGCCGCATCGGGAGACTCGCGCAGAAGCGCTCCGGCGAAGGCGATGCCGTAGGCGGCGGCACGCGAGCGGGGGCGATGGAGATGGGGGAAAAAGAAATCCCACCAGCCCTGGAGCTGCTCAGAAGCAGCCTCGTGCCGACGTTCGAAAAAGGCTGCCTCCCCTTCCAGGAAATCAAACTCGATGTAATCGACTTGCGCCGCCGGGACAGTGCGCCGCGCCGAGCCACCGGCCGTGCCCGGCGCGGAGAGCAGGGAAAAATTGACGATGTTGTCAGTGAGGTCGTCGACGCGACAGGCGAGAGATTCTCCCGTCTTGAGATAAATGACGTCCTGCGCGGAGAGCGTCATCGGGATCGCCGCGACAACGGCGGGAAAAAAACCGATTTTCACAGGGCTGCCTCCTTTTCTTCAGACTGCGGCTCAACTGGGAGGCGGCGGCGGAGAACGGCGATGCGGTCGGCGGCCTTCACCGCCTCCTCAAAATTTTTAAGATCCTCGCGTGCAGCCAACTCCTCGTAAGTCTCAAGAGCTTCGCGGTCGAGTTGCAGCTTCTCAAGGGACTGACCCCTCGCCCAGTAGGCCCTGGCGTTAAGCTCGGCGAACTTACCGTAGGCGACATAGAGCCGCTCGAAGTAGACGATGGCTTTCGCATGATCATTACTCCCGACATGGGACTGCCCCAGTCGCAGAAGCGCCCCGGCCTTGGTCGCGGCCGTGACCCCGGCAGTCTCAAGGGTGGACTCAAGTGTCTCTCTCGCCTCACCTGCCTTGCCGTCGGCTTCATAGAGGTCAGCAAGTTTCAGCCGCACTTCGCCGAGCTGCACCGGGGCGGCTGCGACGCGCTCGAAGCGTGTGTAAAAACCGATGGCCTTTTTGAGGTCGCCCTCGACGGCGGCGATGTCTCCGAGACCAAGGTAGAGACGATCGCGCCCCGGGGCGCGCGGATGCCACTTGCGGATATTCGTGAAGAGCTCTTTCGCAGTGAGCAGATTCCCCGACTCCAGCATGGCCCCGGCGACGGCAATGGTGATGACGGGGTCGTGACTCCTGGGATCGACCCATTTTACAATGTCAAGCAAGTCCGTGCGCCCGGTGCGGGTGGCTCCTTCCCCGCGGACAAGGGACATGGCCCACCCGGCTCGCAAGGCGAGGGTGAACTTTTTTTCCGAGGCAGCCCGGCCTTTCAGAATCTGGAGCCTGGTGAGGAGCTCTTCACGCCCGTCGGGACCAACGGGCAGGTAGACTTTGGACAAACCGGCGAAAAGGTCCGGCATGGTTCTCTTGTCAGGGTCATCGCCAAATTTCGTAATAGTTTCCCAGTAAAGCGCACGGGCCTTTTCAATTTCGTCTTCCTGCACGTGAGTCCAGCCGATCCAGTAGACAGCTTCGGGGAGTCGGGCGCTCGCGGGATAAGTCGCGATAAAGGACTCAAAATGAGCGCGCATTTTCGGAAGTTCCTCAAGCAACTTCAAAGCGTTGCCCTTTTTAAACCAGGCCTCTTCAAAGAAGCGGACCGCCTCGGGCCGGACCTTTTCGTAAGCCGCGAAGCCTTCCTCGATGCGGCCCTCGCCGAGGCAGGCATCCCCGATAAGAAGGTTTGCCTCGTCGGTGAGGGGATCGCCGGGATACGCGGCATTGAAAGCCCCGAGCAGTTGGATGGCCTCGTCATATCCGGCGAGGGAGAAGGTGCAGACAGCGATGCGGAAAGTCGCTTCCTTGCGATACTTCGGCGTGTCGTAGCGCTTGAGATATCCCGCGAGATGCTCCCGGGCTTCATCATAGAGGCCGGAGAAAGAATAGGCCATGCCGGTCCAGTAGTCGGCGTCCTCCACCATGTCGGACCTGGGATGAAGCTGCTTGACCTGATCGAACTGATAGAGGGCACCGTCGTTGTCATCCTGCTGGAGGTAGAGGAACCCCTGCATGAAGATGGCCTTGGCGGCAAAGGGGTCGGCGGGAAAACGATCGACAAGATCCCCATAGGCGAGTTGGGCGGAGTTGATCTGCTGGTCCTCACGCAGCGCCTCAGCTTTAAGAAAAAGCACAGTGGCGAGAGAGGGTCCCTCCGCCCCGAAGATTTCCTCGTAGCGATTCGCCGCCCTCACCGCCATGGGCCAGCGCCGCACTTCCATCCAGCATTGCATCTGGGCGAGGGTCGCTTTTTCGACGATCGGATCGGGCGGCATCGTCGCGAGCATCTCCTCCATGATTAGAGCCGCCTCGTGATAGCGCCCGAGTCCCTGATACGCCACCGCGAGCCGCAGGCGCAGGGCGGAATCGAAATTTTCGACGGACTCAAAATTTGCAAGCTCGCGTTCGACGCGCCTGAGGATGGCCTTCAGTTGGAAGATCGTTCCCTGCGTATTGGGCCGCTCCTCAAGCACGGCGATACGCCCGGCGATCTCTTCGATTTTTGCGTTCTGGTAGTCAAGAAGGCGCGCCGAGGGCCAGATCCTCTGAAGGCAGGTGATTGCTTCGTAATATTGCCCGTTTTCCAGAAGATCCGCCCCGAGCTGCAGGGCAAGCGTCTGAAAGCTGATGACCTGCGTCATGCGATCCATCAACCCATGCTCCCGCCGCAGCACCGTGAGGGCCTCTCCGGTCTGCCCGGCCTGAAGGCGCGCGTATAATTCGAGGACGACCGCCCGGCTCGCCGCCTCGGGGGCGATCTCGCGATATTTCGGCAACTGCTCTTTAAAAAAGTCTGCTGCTTCGGCGGGAAAGTCCTGCTGTATGTAGAGCGTCCCGAAAAGAAGGAGCGCTTCGTAGCGCTTGAAGGCGTTGTGACTCTCATTGGCCCAATACTCGCCAAAGGCCCGTTGCGCGGGAACGAGATCGCCTGCGTTCATCAGGCAGATGCCACGCCAGAAACGCAACTCATCGCCAAGGGCGGGATCGATTTTCCCATCCGTGAGAGACTCGTCAATCCACGTGAGAGCTTCGTCGAATTTCTTCAGCCCGACTTTACAGATCGCAACGAGAGGGCGATGGAGACGCACTGCTTCTTTCGCCTCTTCGGCAGCGCCGTAATCGACGATGAATTTTCCAAGAGCCTCCTCCGCGCCGACAAAGTCATTGGCGGCAAAGGCGGTGCGCCCCCGCTCGAGAAGCTGAGCCGGTCCCTCCGCCTCAAAATCAGGTCCGGCGGCGGGGGGGCGAGGAACTGCGGCGGAATTGTCCTGAGCTAAAAGCGAAACAGCAGCGGTCAGCCAAAGCAAGAGCAGCGATTTCGTGACGCCGGACATCAGTCAAAGAAGAGGCGGAAACTCCCCTCTCGATAAGACAAAAATCCTCCCCTTAGGTCAACCCGAAAAATGTATCTTAAAAATGCCGACGCGGAATGGTAAGGTCCTCCGTGCCCGCAGAGGGGCCGGATACGGTTACATGCCAATTGCCGTCTCCCCCCGATCAGGTCCAACCTTAAGCTCGGCGTAACGTCTTAAATAGCAGCAATAACTCATGAACCTCTTTCCGCCGGTCACGGGCCGGGTCTCCTCGATTGTTCTGGCAGGCCTCCTCCTGAACTCTTTCACTAAAGCCTCGGCAGATCCCCGGGCTCCGGATGCTAAGGCTATTCGTGAAGGGGTCAGTATCGAGATGATCGCCGAACATCCCGCTGTGGTCACACCCACCGGCATCGACGTGGACTTGCAGGGGAAGGTCTGGCTTATTGCCTCACACACCCACGAGACGCCGAAGGACTATCCGGGACCGGACCGGGACGAGGTAGTGGTGTTCGACCCTGACGGCAAACGCACCGTCTTCTACAACAAAACGATTCACACGATGGACCTCGAGCTGGGTCAGAACGGGTGGGTCTATCTCGCCGAACGGGACCGCATCCTACGCCTTCGGGATACGAACGGCGACGGCAGTGCCGACGAGGAGGAAACGCTGGTGAAACTGGATTCCGAAGAGAGCTACCCGCACAACGGCATGGCAGGCCTCGCCTGGCACCCGGACGGCGATCTCATCTTCGGGCTCGGGGAGAATTTTGCCAAACCCTGGTCTTTGAAGGGATCTGACGGCACTATCCATACGGGACGAGCCGAGGGCGGAGTCTTCCGATGCTCATCCGACGGATCGCGGTTGCGCTGGATCGCCAGGGGAGTGTGGAATCCGTTTGGTATCTGTGTTCGTCAGGACGGAGAAATCTTCGCGGTGGACAACGATCCCGGCGAACGGCCGCCCTGTCGCCTGCTTCACATTGTCGAAGGCGGCGACTACGGATACCGCCGGCACTACGGGGGCGCGGCGCATCATCCGTTTGTGGGATGGAACGGTGAGCTGCGAGCTTCCCTCCCCATGGTCACTCCCTCGGGCGAGGCTCCCTGCGCGGTCCTGCCCCTGGGGCGCGGATTACTGGTCCCGTCATGGAGTGATCACCGTATCGATTTTTTTCCCCTCGCTCCCAGAGGAGCAAGCTATACCGCGGAGACTCGCGTTCCCCTGGTAGAGGGCTCGTTTTTTTTCCGTCCCACCTGCCTCGCGAAAGACCCCTCCCGGAAAGATCCTGACAAACAGACCTGGTACATGACGGACTGGGTCGACGGGCGTTATCCCGTGCACGGCTTCGGGCGACTTTGGAAACTGGAAATCGACCTGACAAAGGCGGACTGGATCGGACCACTCGAACTGGAGGAACCGACACCGGAGGCCCTCCTCGCGCGACGCATCCGGACAAAGACGGAGGATCTGTCCCGGGAAAAACTCTTCACTCTGGCTGGTCATAAAGATGCCTTCATCGCGAGGGCAGCGCTCGTTCGTCTCGCTGATGAGGCTTCCGGCTGGACTACCACCGAGTTTTCATCTCTCACCCCGGAACGGCGCCTCCTCTCCGTCCTCGCCCTCTCCTCGTCGGATGCGGACCCCGTTCCCTGGATCGCGACACTGCTGAGGGATCCTCATCCGGCCGTGAATTTCGAGGGGCTTCGCTGGTTTTCCCACCGCGAAACCCGTGAGGCGCTGCCTGCCGTGAAGGAATTCCTGAGCCGCAGCGAGCTTAATTTCGAAGCCTTCGAAGCCGCCGTCGCCGCCCACAACACCCTATCCGGCATTCCCGAACAGGGGGTCCGCAACAGCGAACTCCTGCTGGATCGCCTCAGGGACAAAAAGAGCCCCCCTTCGCTGCGCGCCTTCGCCCTCAGGCTGCTGCCGGCGCAGGACTGGCGTCCCGGCGAAGCGGGACCGGTGAGTCGGGTCAGTTTCCCCGCTGAACTCACCTCCGACCTTCTCCAGGAGCTGCTCGCCGAAGGCGATGAGGACATCTCCCGGGAAGTCATCCTCGCCCTTTCCGACAATCCGCAGGCGGGAACCGATTTGCTCGCCCGCGTGGCGGCAGACCCCTCGGCTAATCCCGCCCTCCGCAGCGATGCTGTCGCCGGCCTGGCCTCCGTCGCAGAGCATTCTCCCCTGCTGCTGCAACTCGCCGCTGACGATAACCGGTCGCTGCGCGAGGAATCTCTCCGCGCCCTGCGCCATCGCACCCTGAGCGATGCCGACAAGGAGACGCTGGAATCCCTGCGCCCGCGGTTCTCTGAATCCGACGATCTTTTTACCGCCTTACTCAATCCCGAAATACTCTTTCAGAACCGCCCTCCCGCGACCGACACCGCCGCTTGGAAAACGCTTCTCGACACGGTTCCCGGCGAACCGGATCTTTCAGCGGGATCGAGAGTCTTCCACCACGCTTCCGTCGCGCTCTGCGCCAACTGCCACCGGCATGAAGGCCGCGGCCGAAGTCTCGGGCCGGACCTCGGCAGCATCGAAGCCGGAGGCGGGCATGATCGGCTGATCGAAAGCATCCTGCAGCCGAGCCGCGAGATCGCCCCTGAGTATCTCCCCAGGGCCGTCACCCTGAAAGACGGTCGCACCATCGTCGGCATCCGCATGCAGTCCTATACCCGCGAGCGCGTCAAGGACGTCAACGGCCACTCGCTGACCTTTGAACTCGAAGAACTCGAATCCATTGCCGAACTCAACACCTCTCTCATGCCCGCCGGACTTGCCCTCTCCCTTACAGACCGTGAACTTCGTGATCTCGTGGCATTTCTTATGGCCTCCGGAGGGAATTTGTAACAGGAATAAGCGCGGAAGCGGGACTACATCGAAAACGAACCTCCCGAAATTCCGAATTCAGGGTTCTATTTTGTTCCATGATCCTCCCGCGCCGGTTCAATCCGGCATCCTCAAGCGCACCACGCCTGCAATTTCTCTAGAAGAGGCGGGACGTGCTCGTAGGGATCGGTTTCCTCTTCGAACTCGAGGATGACGTGGCCGGCATATCCGGTGTCTTTGAGGATCTTCACGACGCGCTCGAGATCGGCGGACGTTTTTTCCTTGCTGTCCTTCACCTTGATCTCGGTCTTCAGCTGCACATTGATCGAGTAGGGAGCCGAAGCCGTCATCTCGGCGTAGACGTCGTCGGCGATAAAGTTGCCGCTGTCGAGATTCACTCCCACCCACGGACTCTCGACCCCGCGCACGATGCGGAGGAGACGGTCAGCCGTAGTGATGCTGTCGTGATTCTCGATGCCGAGGAAGACACCCTTTTCGGCCGCGTAGACCGCCGTCTCGGCGAGAGCCTCGATCGCATTTTTCTCGGCCTCTTCGGGGCTGACGCCTTTCGGATGAGCGCCCGCAAAAACACGGACGTGGGGCGCGCCCATCAGCACCGCGTTATCGATCCACGTTTTGACATAGGAGATCTGTTCGGCGCGCTCGGGAGCGTCTTTGGGATGGGAAAAGTTATTCCCCACCGCCGTTCCCGCGATCTGCACGCCGTTGACATGAGCGATGCGACGGCAGTCGGCGAAGTATGAGGCATCGCAATCGGGCGGGAAAAAGTAGCTCGTCAGCTCGGCACTATCGAGACCGAGGCGGGCGCAGTATTCGATAAAACCGGGCATGTCCATCGCCTTGTCCCCGGCTTCAAATTTCGGATTTTTCTTCCCCCTCGACCATTCGAAATGATGGCGGAACGAGTAGGCGGCGAGTCCGACGCGCAGTCCTTTGCCGCTGCGCTGATAGGGTTCCGTGACAGCGAAGAGCGGGGAAAGCGGGGCTAGACCAAGCCCGAGGGCACCGGTCATCCAGGATCGACGGGAGATGTTCATAGGGGCGAATGGTAATCTTCGAATCGCGGGGGTGGGAAGAGAAAAATAGGAAAGGTCACTCGATCTTCACGAGTGCCTCGGCCCATTGCTTCAAATCAAAATCATCACTGACGAGGTCGGCGGTGATCACCTTCACGCCGGGCTCGGCATCGTTCGCGATCGCGAGCGGAAAGATCATGCTGCCGTGCCGATGAGCCGACAGCGTCAAGACCGCTTCACTCCTCGCGGTAGTCACGCCGGGCGGAAGATGCAACTTCACCCGTATCTCGCGATCGCGCACGGAATGGTTCCAGACCCGCAACTCAAGCTTGCCGGTGGCACCGCTCCCGAGAGTCTGCCCGTAGGGATAAAAGGCAGCCCAGCGCTCATCGATCGCGTAGTTGGGATCGTCCCAGGGTGTCAGGGCATTGATGAGCTCGATCCGCTCGCGGTAGCGCTGCTCGATCAGATCGAGTCGAGCGGGTGTGAAGCGGAAGAGATGGGGAATGTGCTGATTGACCAGCCAGGAGCCTTCGGGCAAGCGCCGCACTTTTTTGAAACAGAGGAAGAATCCCGTGTCCTCGCGCATGAGGTTCCGGTTCATGAGACAGTAGTCGTCGATGCCCGATGGCGAGAAGGAATCACCGATAAAAAAGACCGGCGTATGATCGGATCGCTCGACGAGGAGCGCGCCGTGATTATACATCTGCCCCGGGAAAAAATGCGCGGTGAACTCGTAGTTTTTCCAGAGTAGCTTCTCGCCGTCGGCGAGTACGGTGACTTTTTCGACGGCGTTCGCGGAGGTGCCGGGGAGAAACCAGGCGCCTGGATTTTCGAGGACGTCGGCGACCTCGGCCACGGCATAAACGGGACAGCCGAACTCCTTCGCCGCCTCGACGACGGCGGCGCTGTGGTCGTTGTGCGTATGCGTCACGAAGATGCCCTCGATGCGCGTGACGAGCCCGGCCGCAAGGGCTTTGCGCAGATCCGCGAGCGGTCCCGGTCCGCCACAGTCGAGGACAAAACCGGCCCCGTCATCGGCGAGGAGCAACTTCGTCGTCCCGAGGTGCTTGCACCAGTCGGGCAGATCGACGTGCTCGCTGTAGTCCATCAGTTCGACCTCGGCCTCGGGCCCCAGAACGAGGCGCCCCGCCGCGGTGAGTCGCTCTTCTTTGAAGTACCAGTTCAGCGCATTGGTCGAGAGGTAGTTCGCATAGATCGCCCGAACCCGTGTGATGAGTTCGGCGATGTCACCCTGCGGATCGGTGATGAGATCGCCGCGCAGCGGGACGATCAGATCGGGCTTTTCGGCAGCGAGAGTCTCGAGACTGCGGACGAGTTGACCGAGGCGCCCGCCGTAGCCGTGGTATCCACCGATCTTCGCTTCGGGGATCGCGTCCTGAAAACTGTAGAGGTCGGGCACGCGGCCTCCGGCCAGGATGAGATCACCGCTGAAGGCAATCTTTTTGCCCTCGAGTTCGAGCAGGTAGGTGATGCCCTCGCGGGTGTATCCGGGAGTCTCAAGGACGCGGAACTCGAGTCCGCCCGGCCCGGCGAGCGTATCTCCTCCCGCGACCGGATGCGCCACCGCGAGCGGCGAGATCGGGAGGCGGGTGACCTGCTGGTCGTAGTAGTCGAAGCGCTTTTCCCACCAGGCCGTCCAGTGGGCGGAGGGATAGTCGAGAAAGTCGGCAACGCTTACCGGAGCGATCACTTTTCCGGAGTTTCCGGCAGCAAGGCGGGCGAATTCGGTGAGGTCACGCCGCACGTGAGTGATCAGGACCTGATCCGCCCCCGGATCCCGGCCTCCGTAAATAACAAGACGCTGCCCGGCTCTTTCGATGGTGACGGAATTGAGCGGACCTTTTTCAAATTGGATTCCTGCGGGCAACTGGGCGTGCAGCGGCGCTCCCGATGCAAGCATCACGAGAAAGAGTCCGGAGATCGATTTCATCCGGCGAGAGTGGGATTTTTCTTCCTCAAAAACAAGC
This sequence comes from Akkermansiaceae bacterium UBA6138, assembly GCA_002422425.1. GTDB lineage: Bacteria > Verrucomicrobiota > Verrucomicrobiia > Verrucomicrobiales > DEV007 > Arctic95D-9. The sequence goes on from DIVG01000002.1 coordinate 19,922, forward strand.
CCCGCCGCCACCCGATCAACGCCACCGCGAGGATCGGGATCAAACCCGCCAGCACCGCCACCAATCCCCGAACCACACCCCCCCGGATCGGTGCCTCGGGCAGGACCAGGGCGTAACGTTCGCCGGGCTCGAGATCGACGACTTCGGGAAAGGCGGCCGGTCGGTTGATGATGAGCATGAGCCGCTTCTGTGCTGCGGAAGAAAACGCAATCGTCAGCACCGTCTCGCCCCTTGTGTAGAGCAGCATCGCCGCGCCGCTGAAACAACCATCGGGCACAACACTGCCAGGCGGGGGACGCCGTATCGTCGCGAAGTCGGGAAAGGCAAAATCGGGCGTGACCTCGCGCTCCGCCAATCGAAACGCGAAGACCTCTCCGGTAAAGCGGTCGGCGTTTTCGACGAGACCGGCAAGAGTGGCGTCGTCGCGGGTCGCGAGCCACTCCCGACCGTAGAGGTCGTCTTCCGGCGTCACCACTCCCTCGATCAGCTCAGGTGCGTGAAAGGTCACGTAGACGGACGCTTCGCCGGGCTCGAGGAGGTCGATCTCGAGATAATGATAGAGCGCGGGATGCGCCGACACGGGTATGGCCAGCGCAAAAAGAATCAGGATAACGAGGCTCCACCGCCGCATCACGCTGTTAATTGGTCCGGTCGTCGTATCCCCGCGGATGCTCAACATGCCAGTCCCACGCGGACTGCACGATGGACTTGAGATCGGGATACTTCGGATTCCATCCCAGCTCCTCACGGATGCGACGGCTGTCGGCAATGAGCGTGGCGGGATCTCCGGCCCGGCGCGGGGTGATCTCGGCGGGGATGGCGTGGCCGGTCACTTCGCGGACGGTCTCGACGACTTCTTTAACGCTGAAGCCGTTCCCGTTCCCGAGATTGTAATGGAGCACCTCGCGTTCGCGCAGGGCCTCGAGGGCGAGGATGTGGGCCGAGGCGAGATCCTCGACGTGGATGTAGTCTCGCACGCAGGTACCGTCGGCGGTCGGGTAATCGTCGCCGAAGATCCTGATACTCTGACGCTGCCCGAGCGCGACCTGAATCACGAGCGGGATGAGATGCGTTTCGGGATCGTGGTCCTCGCCTTTCACCGGAGTGCAGCCGGCGGCATTGAAGTAGCGCAGGGCCGCGTAGCGCAGCCCTTTCGTGCGGTGTGCCCAGTGGAGGATGCGCTCGACGAAGTACTTCGATTCGCCGTAGGGACTGCCGGGGACGATCTTCTCTTTTTCTGAAATCGGGATGGTCTCGGGCTCGTCGAAGAGATTCGCGGTTGAGGAGAAAATGAAACGCTCCACCCCGTGACTGATGGCCGAGTCAATCAGCTTGATCGCGTTCGAGACATTGTCGCCGAGGTATTTGAAAGGATTCTCGACCGATTCACCGACGAGAGAGTAGGCGGCAAAGTGCATGATCGAGTCCGGCGAAAAAGTGCCCATGACGTGATCGACCGCCGCGCGGTTCGCGAGGTCCGCTTCGAAGAATGCCGCCTGCGGATTGACGGCGGCGCGGTGGCCCATGTAGAGGTTGTCGAGCACGGCGACCTCATGCCTGGCAGCGATGAGGGCATCGACGGCGACGCTTCCAATGTAGCCGGCGCCGCCGGTGACGAGTACTTTCATGAGAATTCACTTTCTATCACTACGGGATTGACGCAACCGAATCATGATCTCCCGTTTGGGATGGAAAAAACTCCCTCGCTCCGCTGGGGCATCCTCGGCACGGGCATGATCGCCGGCCGCTTTGCCGCCGACCTCCCCTTTTCGCGCAGCGGCCGACTCGCCGCCGTCGCCTCGCGTAGCGCCGAATCCGCCGCCGCCTTTGCGAAAAAACACGGAGGCGAGCCTGTCACCGGCTACGAGGAGCTCCTCGCTCGTCCCGACATCGACGCGGTCTACCTCAGCCTTCCCAACGCACTCCACCGCGAATGGACCCTCGCCGCCCTCGACGCGGGAAAACACGTCCTTTGCGAAAAACCCATGGCCCTGAGCGAGGCCGAGGCCCGCGAGATGTTCGACCGCGCCGCCGCAACGGGTCGGATTCTCATCGAAGCTTTCATGTACCGGGCGCATCCTCAGACACAGCTCCTCCACGAGACCGTCGCCTCGGGAGCGATCGGGGAGATCCGGCTCATTCGCACGAATTTCACTTTTGACCGAGCCGTCTCGCCCCTGGACGCCCGCTTTCAGCCGGGGCCGGGCGGAGGTTCGCTCATGGACGTGGGCTGCTACTGCGTTGATTTTACGCGAACCCTCCTGGGTGTCGAACCTGACAGGGTTGAATGTGTCGCTCATTACCACGAGTTCGGGGTCGACGACTACGCGGCCGGGGTTCTCGGGTTCCCGTCGGGCGCGCTCGCGACCTTCACCTGCGGCATGACCGTGCTCTCGGACCAGACCGCCCACGTGGCGGGAACGGAGGGACGCCTCGAAGTGACGCGATTCTGGCAGGGAAAAGAGGGCTTTTCCCTCGTCTCGCCTGGAGGCAACGTGAAAAGCTTTTCTGTCGATGAAAAACGCCCCCTTTATGCGATCGAGGCTGACGCCTTTGCCGAGGTCGCCGCAGGAGCGCCGAACTGGAACCGGCCCGAAAACACCCTCGCCAATCTGCGCGTTCTTGAGCAACTGCGACGCGGCGCCGGTTTCGACTGAGATCAGCCGAGCAGAGGCGCTTCGCCCGGTCGGAAAACGGTGATGCCGATGTTCGTGCTTTTCTCGCGCAGATAGGCGGAGATACGACCGTCGATGAGGCAGGCCTTTCCTTTGCTGCGGGAAGAGGTCGCATGCATGAAGCGGCAGGTCGCCCCGTCGCGCACGGCAAGGCCGACGTGGGCGGTGTAGGTGGAATGCCAGTTGGTGACAATGGCGATGACGTCACCGTCCTCGAGCTGCGATTCGACCGCCGCGACTTTGCTGTTGGGAATGTAGGTAACCGGCAGCTGTGAGATATTCTCTTCAATCCGGGCCATCTCGGGGATCATGGACTGATTGTGGCGAAGGTAGCGCGAACTGCGCCACGCTGCCGCCATGTAGCGGACCCTGCGTCGGATCGGGACACCGCCGAGGGAGGCGGTCACGTTGCGCCCCAGTCCGCGCCGTTCGTTGTCAGCGAAGACTTCCTCGAGGTGGTGCATGCGGCTGACATAGGTGCCGTCGCAGCGTCCGCCGCGGTAGCGCTCGAGCTCGATGTAGTGGAGAAAAGCCTCCCGCGTCCACTGCGAAGGAGAGTTTTTAACGAGACGGGCGAGAGCGAGGGAGGCTTCGTAAAAAGTCCAGCAATCGAGCACATCGAAGTTGACCGAAGGCGACTCGATTTTGTCGTCGATCTCAAGGGTGTAGTTCCCGTAGGGAGTCCCGCAGAGAGCCTTGCCGGCCGTGACGGTGCGCTGTCCGATCGACTGGCTCGCCCAGTTTTCCTTCTTCGCCTCTTCGCAAAGGCGGTAGAATTTCTCCTCGCCCTTGAAAACAACCGTCCACGGCAGGCGGGGCTGGCGCAGCATCACGGGGGTGGATTCGGTCGGGACCGTTTTACAGTTCCCCAAAACCATCGCTGTCCCGGCCCCGCCGAGGGTGTTGAGAAAACGGCGACGGGAAGGGTAAGCGGGGGCGGAACGGGACATGGGTGGGGAAAGCGAGGGACGGAAAACAAGCCTGAGGATACGCCTAAGCGCCCCCTAATTCAAACGATTGCGCGAGTCCGCAGGCATCGCGGCCATGGTTCCCGAGCCCTCCTCCCCCACGCACTGCCACAATAAATTCCTTGCACCCCACGCCATTGTCCGGCAGATAAAGGGGTCCCGAGACTCCTTCCAATAGCGATGCCGCCTGAATTCGTCGGTGCATCAGTTTGGTTAAGCGGCCCAGCGCCGACCGTTGCAAAGGGAGCTCCTTTTCAAAATTTCTCAGCCCTGTCGTCTTCATGCTGCCCAAAAATCTCTCTCAGGAATGGTTTTCCAATCCCCGCGGTGATCTCCTCGCCGGCCTCGTTGTCGCTCTCGCCCTCATCCCCGAGGCGATCGCCTTTTCCATCATCGCCGGAGTGGATCCCAAAGTCGGCCTCTATGCCTCTTTCTGCATCGCGGTGGTGACGGCGTTCTTCGGCGGGCGGCCGGGCATGATCTCCGCCGCGACGGGAGCGATGGCGCTACTGATGGTGACCCTGGTGCGGGATCACGGGCTGCAGTATCTGCTCGTCGCGACGCTGCTCACGGGAGTATTCCAGATTATTGCGGGTCTCGCCCGCATCGCGGCGGTGATGCGCTTTGTCTCAAAGTCGGTCATGACGGGCTTCGTCAATGCCCTCGCGATTCTCATTTTTATGGCGCAACTCCCCGAGTTCAAAGGTGCCGGCCTCACGATGTATGCGATGGTCGCGGGGGCTCTCGCGGTCATTTACCTTTTGCCGCGTTTCACCCGGGCAGTGCCGTCGCCCCTCGTTGCAATCATCGTCATGACGATCCTTGCGATCGTCTTTGAACTCGATGTTCGACGTGTCGGCGACCTCGGTGAGATCCCGAATTCACTCCCGATCTTCCTCTGGCCGCAGGTCGAGTGGACACTCGAGACGCTCCGGATTGTGCTCCCCTATTCTCTCGGTCTCGCCGCCGTCGGGCTGCTCGAATCGTGGATGACCGCCCAGATCGTCGACGAGATGACTGATACCCCGAGCGACAAAAACCGGGAATCACGCGGCCAGGGTCTCGCCAATGTCGTCGCGGGTCTTTTCGGTGGCATGGCCGGTTGCGCCATGATTGGCCAATCTGTCATTAATGTAAAATCGGGCGGACGTGGCCGTCTCTCGACCTTGGTGGCGGGGATCTTTCTCCTCATCATGATCGTGGTGCTGAGCCCCTGGGTGAAACAAATCCCGATGCCGGCTCTCGTCGCGGTGATGATCATGGTCTCGATCGGGACCTTCTCGTGGGCCTCGTTCAAAAACATGCGACTGCATCCAAAGAGCTCCAGCATCGTGATGCTCGCCACGACGATCACGGTGATCTTCACCCACAATCTCGCCATCGGCGTAGGCGTCGGGGTGCTTCTGAGCGCGCTATTCTTCGCCCGCAAGGTCTCGCAGGTGCTACGGGTCGTGAGCGTGCGCGAGGGCGAATGCCGCACCTACACGGTGAGCGGGCAGCTCTTTTTCGCCTCGTCCGAGACCTTTGTGAACGAATTTGATTTCAAAGAGGTGCTTTCAAAGGCCATTATCGATGTGAGCCAGGCTCATTTCTGGGATCTCACGGCGGTCTCGTGCCTCGACAAAGTGGTCTTGAAATTCCGTCGTGAGGGAACCGAAGTCGAGATCCTCGGTCTCAACGAAGCGAGCGCCACGCTAGTGGATCGCCTCGCCACGCACGACAAACCCGATGCGCTGGAGCGCATGCTCTCCCACTAATCCGATCCCAACTCCTCCCGCACCATCCCATGTCACACCTCCTCGCCTGCACCGACGGTTCGTCCTACGCTCCCAGCGTCTATCAGCACAGTGCCTGGGCCGCAGCCCGCATGGGCGCGGGGGTGAGGGTGCTCCACGTCATCGACCCGCACCGCGAGCGCGCGCCGGGCACCGATCTCACGGGCATCATCGGCTTCGACGCCAGTCTCGAACTGACCGAGGAGCTCGTGAAATTTGAAGAAACCCGCGCCCGCATCGCGCGGCTCAAGGGCAACGCGATCCTCGAAGATGCGGTGAAACAACTCGAAGCCGCCGGTATCGCCCCGGTCGAGACACGGCACCGCCACGGCTCCCTCGTCGAGACCCTCGCAGAGCTCGAGCCCGATGCAGAACTCGTCGTCATCGGGAAACGCGGCGAAGACTCGGGCCTCGCCAAGGCCCACCTCGGGCGGGAACTCGAGCGTGTCATCCGCACAAGCGTATGTCCCGTCCTCGTTGCTTCACGCGAATTCAAGCCGATTGAAAAATTTCTGATCGCCTATGATGGTGGCACCAGCATTCTCAAGGCGGTCGAATTTGTCCGCCATAATCCGCTCCTTGCAGGGCTGCCATGTCATCTCCTGCGCTCCGGCAAAGTCGAGGAAAGGGCTCTTAATGATCTTGAAGAGACTGCCACGAAACTGCGCAAGGCCGGGTTCCAAGTGACCTGTTCGGCCCTTCCCGGCTCGGCCGAGGATGTCATCGCCACCGCCGTAAAAGAGCACGGCATCGATCTGCTCGTGATGGGTGCCTACGGACACAGTCCGATCAGGCAGTTTATCCTCGGCAGCACAACAACGACGATGGTCCGCACCTGCCACGTCCCGGTGCTGATGTTCCGGTAGGTGTTTTCCCGAAAATCCCATCGAAAGAGCAGCGCTCCGGGCATCGCGAAGCCGACGGCAAGGCCGGAGCAGGCAAGATAGTTGCCACCGGCACGATCGCCATTACGGCCGCTCCCGCAGCAGCGCCGTGAGAACGCCGTGGAGCAGTTTCACTTCCTTCTCCGATGCTGAAGTCCGGGAAAAAAGGCTGCGCAGAATCTTCACGGTAGTCGGTTTCAGGTCGCGGGTGAGAAAAAAGCCGCGTTCCTCGAGCGCTCCCTCGAGACGATCGAGGAACTGATCAAAGTCTCCGCGACTGGCGGGAGCCGGGGATTCGGCGCAATCGGACTCCTTCCCGCCGAGCCTCGCCGCCGCGCCTTTCCATTCCCATCCGAAAAGGAGGACACACTGGGAAAGGTTGAGCGAACTGAATTCGGGGTTGGTCTCGAAGCGCATCAGCATCCCCGCCCGGGCGATGACGGTATTGTCGAGTCCCGAGGCCTCGGGTCCGAAAATCACGGCGACGCGCGATCCGCCCGCACTCCACGTGGCGACCCGGGCCGAGGCTTCGCCCGAGGCGACCACCGGCACACCGAGAGAACGATCGCGCGCCGAGGTCGCGACGACGTGGTGGCAGTCAGCGATCGCGTCCTCAAGCGTCCCGAAGACCTCGACCGCTTCGAGCACGCTGTCCGCATCGGCGGCGGTGGCGACCGCAGCGGGATTCGGCCATCCGTCGCGCGGACGCACAAGCCGCAATTGCCGCAGGCCGCAGTTGAGCATGGCCCGCGCGCACATGCCGATGTTTTCTCCCATTTGCGGTTCTACGAGAATGATGACGGGCTGGGGATTGATTGACATAAAAGGCTGTGCGAAGGTTCCCACCATGGAAGTCCCGAAAACCATCACCTGTGTCGATTGCGGGCAGTTGGCGCACCGACTGAGCTATCCTCCCGAGGAAGGCTGGGAAATCGGGGATTATGTCGCCTATCGTTGCTCGGGTTGCAACGACCGTTGGGATCTCGAGGTCTGCGACGAGGATGCGGCACCGACTTTTGTCTCCTATGCGTCGGAATTCCGCGCGATCCTTGAAGAACGGGGAAAGTCTCAGGTCTAACGTTTCAAGTTTGATGAAGAAGACACGTCATATCCTTTTGTTCGACAGCGATTGCCCGCTTTGTACGTTTCAGAGTCGGCTGCTTTCGTGGATGGACTGGTTTAATGTCGTCGAGATGGTGCCGCTGAACGATGCGCGGGCGGCGGCAATCGCGCCGGGGATCACGCGGGAGGATCTCCTTGAGGCGATCCACTGCATCACGCCCGAGGGTGAGATCCATCGCGGCGCGCGGGCGATCCGTTTTCTCGGGATGCGCATCCCGCTGCTGGTGCCGACGGGTCTTTTTCTCTGGATTCCCGGAGTCATCAAAATCGCCGAGATCGTCTACGCTTTTATTTCGAAGCACCGCCTCGTTCTGAGCCGTCTTTTCGGCTGCAAGGGGGCCTGCGCGATCCTGCCGGAAAAGCGGGAAAATTGAGCTCACTCGGGATTTTTTTCCGGGACTGCGGTGCCGGGGGGACTGGCCTTAGCCTTCACCACGATCGCGGTGCTGCCGACGCTGAGATCTTTCGCTCCGAAGAAATGGCGATGGAAGCTATCGTCCGCCCCGGTGAATCCATAGAGGCGACCGACCTGATGATTCGCGACAGGCAGGGTGGTTTGGTAGGCTTTCAGATCGATGAGCTGCGGTTCCATCTCTGATCCGTCGATCTCGACTTTGAGGCGCGGCATCATGTCGAGATGAATAACGCCAACCTCGAGTCGCGGCCGGATGACGATGGAGGTGGAAATGCGGGTCGTCGAGATGATGGGAAGACTGACCCCGCCAGCATTAATAAAGGGAGCGAAGAAAAGCGGATCGCCGACCTGCCCGTTCACCGGCACGCTGCCGATCCCGCCCGAGGGGAGTAGGGCAGAACCGTAGTGGATGAATCCCTCGAAGGCGGTCGACTCGGTGTTGATATCCAGGGTGATGGAGCTGTCGGGGTTGACGGTGCTGACGCTCTCGCTCGTGACGCCGACATGGCGCGTACGGAACTCGGTCGGGGTGGCGGGGACGACCCCGGTGACGGTGCCGTTCGGACCGACCATGATCGTGGGCGGGGCGAAGGCAGCGGGAAAAGGGACTTCCTGCCCCACCGTGAGGGAAGTCCTTCGAGCGGGCAGCCCGGTGACGAACTGAAAGTCGAGGGCGACGGCGGCGGGCGGAAATTGCGCCGCGGCGATGGCCTGCTCGGCGGCGAGGATGCCCCCGACCGTGTCAATGACGAGAACGGCACCCTTGTTCGCGAGCATGAGGAATTTCCCCTGCGGACTGAGGACGGGCTCGAGGATAGGCTTCACCTGTTCAAGCGGGGCAAAGCTGACATCGATCTCCTTTTTCAGGGTCGGCTCCGCTAAAATCGGGGAGGTCATTCCCGCGATGATCGCTGTTAGCAAAGGGAGGATGTGCCTTGTGCCCATGCCGCCAGTATCGCAGAACCCGCCCGCAAACGGAAGGGCAATCTTACAGCAGCGCCCTCGCCCATTCCTCTTCCCGGAATCCGACGAGGCTGCGGTCTCCATTGAGGAGGAAGGGCCGCTTGACGAGATTCCCGTTCGCAGCGAGCAGAGCGAGGGCCTCGTCAGTGGAGAGCGAGGGCAGCCTGTCCTTAATGCCGAGTGCCCGGTAATCCTGTCCCGAGGTATTGAAGAGCCTCCGCAGCTCCCCATCATAGCAGGCGAGCATGCGTTGCAGTTCGTCAGGCGAAGGCGGTGTCTCGCGAATGGGGATCTCTTCAAAAACGAGGCCGTTTTCACGAAGCCATTTCACGGCTTTCCGGCAGGTGTCGCACTTGGCGTAGGTGTGGATTTTCATGGAAAAACGTGAGGGTGAAAGAGAAAGGGTGACCCGTCACCGGATCACCCTTCGAAGTTTCGTTCTTTTCGGATCGCGGATCAATGCCCGTCACCAATGACGACAGGCTTATATCCGCCTCTCGACTTGAAGTAGAGGAAGAGTCCGATGAAAGCGAGCAACATGATCGTCGGGAAGATCGCAATCTTCGCGAGCGAATGCTTCGGAGAATCTTCACCGATCTTCGCCACTTCGGCCTTCACCGCTTCCGCTTTGGCAGAATCGGTCACCTTGGCGATTTCGGCATCGATCGCGGCACTGTCCACGGTGCTGTAGCTGCCGAAGAGGCCTTCGCTTGTGGTCACTGCCTTGAGCGTGGGAACACCGTCAACCGTCTCCACAATGGCGGGGAGGGTGTTGCGGACGAGTTCGCTCTCGGCAAGTTCGCTCTTCTGGGTGTTGATCTGGAAAAGACCAAGCAGCGGGAAGCCGATCGCCCCGCAGGCGAGCATCCCGATGCCGGAGATCGCATTGAGGGTGAGCGCACCGCCCTTGGGCGTCTGCTCGGAAACGATCCCGAGCATGGTGGGCCAGAAGAAGGTCTTCCCGAGGCCGTAGAGAGTCGCCGCAACAATGAGAACAGCCGCCTGGGCAGTGCTCAGCCAGATGAGGCCGGCAATTGCGAGGATCGCGGAGACGATGAGAAGACCCAGCGGAGTGAGAGCATGAATGATAGGCCCGGCGAAAAAGCGAAGCACAAGCATGATCAGTGAGGTGTAGATGAGCACTGCCACTGGCGGGAAGCCATTCTGCTTAGCAATCGAGGCCATTGCCTCGGTGATCCAGCCATCGGTCCCGATCTCGGTGATGGCGAGGGGCATCATAATGAGGACGAGCACGGCCATGAGTCCGCGACCGGCCGACTTCGTGTAGAGGCCCATGGCCACGGCGGAGATGACCCCGACGACGATACCGATGATCCACGAGGCTTTGTGGGTAAGGTCCGGAGCAATACCGGCCTCGCGGCAGAAAATCGAGATCTGCAGACCGACAAGAGTCCCGGTGACGAGGGCGCCGAAGGCACCGAACTCACCAAGCATGTCGCGGTAGCTGACGCCCGAAGAGACCCGCTCACTCACGGGAAACTTCTGCCCGATAAGCATGAAACCGTAAATAAGGGCGGGCACGGCGATGATGCCGACATTGATTGCCCACGGGGCATTCTCAAGCGCCTTGTCGAGAATGATAACGATGATGCCCATGAGGACGAGACCGCCCGGCCAGGCCGCGTGAAGGATATTGAGCCACTTCGTTTTCTCCTTGCTGAAGATCGTGGCGACGACCGGGTTGATGAAGGCCTCGACCGAGCCGTTCCCGAGAGCGGCGATGAGACTGCCGACGACGAGCAGATTGTAGGCGAGGTCTGTGTTGCCTCCCTTTGAGATGAAGTAGGCGCTGACGCCGAGGATCGCCCAGATGATGTGGCTGCCGCAGGCAAAGAGCATCGCAGCCTTGTAACCGACCTTGTCGATAAAGAGGCTGAAGAGGATGATGCTCACCGCGAAAGGCCAGATACCGATCCCGGCGAGGATCCCTAGCTGCTGCTTGTCGAGGTTGAACTCCGCTCCCCACACTCCGAGCAGCTCAAGTCGGCCGACGAAGGCGAAGCCGGTCGTGATCAGGGCGATGAAACACCCCCAGAAGAGGATGGGTGAATGATTTTCTTTACTCATAGTTTTCAGGTTTTCGAAAAAGCCCCCCGCGAAGAAGATTGAAACTCGCGAGAGGGCGGTCGCTTCTTAACAAACGGCGCGTTTTCCACAAGCAGAAAACGCGACAAAATCGCGCCAATCCTCGCAAAGAGGCCTGCTTCCACGCCAAATGCCACGCCAAATGCCACGGCAAACCCAATAGTTAAGGTTTCTTATCAAAAATATTGAAACTTGCATTTTTGAAAGTTTTATATGATAATTCGAATAATTGCTGTGAATAACAACATGCGCGACTTTACCAGCCAGCGGGTCATCGATCAGGCAACAGCCAACCCTTTCCTCGAAGACGTTTTTGTGGATCACCCGGCAAACCTTCCCGGAGTCGGGCGCATCCACCACGAGGCTTTTTCACGCGTCATCGGGGCAGTCGAGTCTCTTCTGGGCGAATCGGGTGCCCCCCGGGCGATGGGAATCGGACGGGTCTTTCTCGTCACCGCACCTAACGCCGGCTACGGCAAGTCACATCTCGCGGCCCGCCTTCGCGACCATCTCGGTTCCATCACCTCTTCCGTTGTGCTTCCCTTCGACCGATCACGGCCGTTGGCCTGGCCGGTCGCACTCTCATCCGTCCTGCGGCAATTCGCGGGGACAAACCGCTCATCCAACCGGACGGACTCCCCGCTGGAGGAAGTCTCGCGATTTTTTCTTTCGCGCCTCGTCCTCGAGGCTCTCGCGAACGGGCCTATCAAAGAGCGCGAATGCCCCGAAGCGACCGGGCGTCTGCAAACCGATTTCGCATCGCTCTTTTCCCGCGACGCCGATTCGAAAATCCTCGCCTGGGTCGACAAGCGCGCTAACGATCTCACCCGTTCCGCCAATCCGGCCTTTTCGCACCGACGCGGAATAGGGCCGTCTGAACTCGGTTTCTGGACCCGGGTGTTTGTCGATCTCAATCTTCGCGACGAAAACGCTCTCGATCGCCTTCGCGGACTATCGAACGGGGAAGCCCGCGAACGCCTGGTGCAACTGCTTCGCATCACGAGCGACTACCGCCCCGTCATGATCATTGCCGATGGTCTCGATGGATTTTTCGCCTCGGAAAGCGCTGGCATGGACATCGCTGAAATCATCAACGGAATCCGCGAGAAGGTCCCTCGCTCCGTCACACTCGTCTGTTTGAACGATGACGTATGGGGTTCGGTCTTCGAAAAACGTCTTCCCCTCGCCTGGCTCGACCGGCTCACGGCCGAAACCGCCCGCCTGCGCCCCATCCCGCCCGGAGCGGCCTCCGATCTGGTGAAGCACCGCCTCAAGCGCACCGCCATCTCCGAAGAAGCCGCCCACCGCTTTACCCTCCGCCTGAGTGACGACCACCTCTGGGGCGAGAACGACACAGAACTCTCCCCGCGCGCGGTCCTGCGCCAGGCCGCTGCCCTGTGGAATCACGAGGCAGCCGAATACCTCAGGGCACCGGGAGAGGACGAAACGTTCGCTGCGATCGTCAATGCTCCGCTCGGCAAACTGACGGACAAGGCCGACTTTTTCACTGCTCTCATGGAGGATGCCGCTCCGGCCCAAGCACCCTCGCCCAGCCCCGCTCAGAAAACACTGCCCGCGGTGCCCGCTGCCGGCACCACTCCTTTCCGGATGGACGGAAGTGACCTCGCCGGGATCGACTCTATCATCAGCGACATCCGCGGCTCGGGGAAGACGGTCGTCAGTGAAGCTCCCGACAGGCGCGCCGAGGTGCCGGCAGACCTCCTCCGAACTCCGCTGACTTCATCGGCAGGCGGCATCAAAGCTCTCCCGGAGACTACCGCCTGCCACGCCGGAATACAGCCCCGCGGCACAGAGCCTCTTTCCCGGGCGACTCTGGAGGAAGCACTCGCCCACCGGGAAAAAGAATTCCTCACCGGCCCCGCCCTCACCCTCGACCTCGAGCGGCTCGAGCGATTCATCCGCAGTGTCGGAAGCCGGCACGCCGCCCTCGCACAGCAGGAGGAGCGTTACCCGGGCAGCCGCAGCGTCTGCCTCCGCTGGAGTGCCCGGGGGCAATCGGTCCTGACCGGATTCGAATCGCCCCGCAACGTCTACTTTTGGAATCATCTTCTCCAGCAATCTCTAGCCTCGAATCGCCGGGAAAAAATTGCCGCCTTTTCGCATCATTCGGAGCCCTTTGATCCCGGCCTTTTCGCTAACTTCGGTTTCAGCCCCGCCGTGATCAGCGCCCGCGTCGATGTCATTGAAATGGACGACCGCGAGCTGGCGATGCTCTACGCTGCCGATATCACCCTGCGCGAACTTGCCTCCACCCCCGAAGCCGAAAAAGCAACCCAGCTCATCACCCTGCATCTCGACCCGCTCTGGCGACGCATGATTCTACCAGTGTGAGGATGCACGCGGCGAGGGCGGACAACCCGGCCGCACCGGGGCCCGTGCAGGGGCCCGGGAACCTCTCAATTCCGGAAGACGTTAACACTTTGCCTTCCACTCCCGCGATCGTAACGAGGCTTCAATTGCCTCCTTGAAAGGTTAAACAAAAGCGGCCTCGCTCTAACGCCTTCTTCACCAAATTTGCCACGGTCATTAAATTTCTCCGGTGAATCTTTCCCGGAGACAAACTTTTCTCCGTAAAACCGAAGGGGAGAAGAGCGACCCTCTTCGCTCGCAAAAACGGAGAAACCGATGTCGTTAAACTCACCCGACCCAGTAAAATAGGGCCTTCCTGGATTACTAACACTAACACACTAAAAAACAATACCTCTCTGAAGCCGCCGCAAAAGCCAAAATCCGGAGACCAAGAAAATTCACAATCGGTAGTTGAAATTATTTCACTTATCCTAAATACTAGGATTTGTTTGAACGCTCCCTCTCATGGCCGCCGATTATAACGAAGAGCATATCCGCTCGCTCCAGCCTCGCGAACACATTCGCCTGAGGCCCGGAATGTACATCGGCAAACTTGGCGACGGCTCTTCGCCCGACGACGGAATTTACATCCTCCTGAAAGAGGTGATCGACAATGCTATCGACGAGTTCGTCATGGGCAACGGACGCCAGATCGAAATCGAGATCGAGGACAACTTCGTCCGCGTCCGTGACTACGGCCGGGGCATCCCTCTCGGCAAACTGAAGGACTGTGCTTCGATCATCAACACCGGAGCGAAGTATGACAGTGAGGCGTTCAAAAAATCCGTCGGCTTGAACGGGGTGGGGATCAAGGCGGTGAACTTCCTCTCGGGCTTCTTCGAAATCCAGGCCTTCCGCGACCGTCAGACCATGGCGATCGAGTTCGCGCAGGGACTCGTCACCGTCGAGATGAAAAAGCCGGATAAGACTACCGAGCCGAACGGCACTCTTGTCGCCTTCGAACCCGATAGCGCCATCTTCGGAAAGTTCGCCTGGAATCTGGAGTATGTCGAAACGATGCTCCGTAACTACTCCTACCTCAATACCGGGCTGACCATTTCGCTCAACGGGAAGAAGTTCAAATCCAAAAACGGACTCCTCGATCTTCTCGAAGAGAACCTCGCCGGCGGGGAAACACCGCTTTACCCGATCATTCACATCGCCGACGCGGACATCGAGGTGGCATTTACCCACACCGAGCAGAGCGGCGAGGAATATTACAGCTTCGTCAACGGACAGCACACGACGATGGGCGGGTCTCATCTCAATGCCTTCCGCGAGGCCATCGTCAACACGATACGCAATTACTACAAAAAGCAGTTCGAGCCCTCCGACATTCGATCCGGCATTGTCGCGGCGGTCAGCGTCAAGGTTGAGGACCCGGTTTTCGAATCCCAGACGAAGACAAAACTCGGTTCCACCCACATGGCCCCGGGGGGCGAAACGGTGCGGACCTTTGTTGGCAATTTTCTCGGTCTTCATCTCGACAATCACCTTCATCGCAGCAAGGGAGTGGCCGAGGCCATGATCGAAAAGATCCAGCGTTCCGAGCACGAACGAAAAGAACTCAAGGGGATCAAAAAACTCGCCAAAGAGCGCGCCAAGCAGTCCAAGGTCCACAACAAAAAGCTCCGCGACTGCCGCGCCCACTTCGACACCAGTCACAAGCTCGCCGCGCAATCGACCCTCTTCATCACCGAGGGTGATTCCGCGAGCGGCTCGATCACGAAGTCCCGCGATGTCGATACCCAGGCGGTCTTCTCGCTTCGCGGCAAGCCGCTCAATTCCTACGGGATGACGCGCAAGATTGTTTATCAGAACGAGGAGTTCAATCTCCTCCAGGCAGCCCTCGGGATCGAGGATACGCTCGACGGTCTGCGCTACAACAAGGTCGTCCTCGCGACCGATGCTGACGTCGACGGGATGCACATCCGTCTTCTCACCCTGACCTTCTTCCTCCAGTTTTTCCCCGACCTCATTCGTGACGGTCACCTCTACATTCTCGAGACTCCCCTTTTCCGCGTGCGGAACAAAAACGAGACCCGCTACTGCTACTCCGAAGAGGAACGGCTCGCGGCTCTCGCCGAGGTGAAAAATCCCGAGATCACACGATTCAAAGGTCTCGGGGAGATCTCTCCCGATGAGTTTAAACACTTCATCGGAGAAAATATCAGGCTCGCTCCCGTCGAGATGCCTCCCCGGCCAAAGATGATCCAGGAACTGCTCGAATTCTATATGGGGAAAAACACCCCTCAGCGCCAGGAGTTCATCATCAAAAATCTCAAAATCGAAGCCGATATCATCGAAGAGGAGGAAGTCGCCCGCGAGGCGGTCAGTCAGGCCGCTGTCGCCGCGTAGCTTCTTCTCTCTGCTGACGAATGGACGAGACATCCTCACCGCTGAAAGGCATGTATTCCGACTGGTTTCTGGAATACGCCAGCTACGTCATTCTTGAGCGTGCCGTCCCGCACATCAACGATGGGTTGAAGCCGGTACAACGGCGCATTCTCCATTCGCTCAAAGAGAAGGACGACGGTCGCTTCAACAAGGTCGCTAATATCATCGGCCACACCATGCAGTATCACCCGCACGGTGATCAATCCATCGGCGACGCCCTCGTCAACATGGGCCAGAAGGAACTCGTTGTGGAGACCCAGGGGAACTGGGGCAACATCCTCACCGGTGACTCCGCCGCCGCGCCGCGCTACATTGAGACACGCCTCTCAAAGTTCTCCAACGAGATCCTCTTTAATCCCAAGACCACGACCTGGGCGGCGAGCTACGACGGCCGGAACAAGGAGCCGGTGACCCTGCCTGCGAAGTTTCCCCTCGTTCTCGCCCACGGTGCCGAGGGCATCGCCGTCGGTCTTGCCTGCAAGATCCTCCCGCACAACTTCAACGAACTCATCGACGCCTGCATCGCCGTTCTAAGAAAAGAACCCTTCGAGCTTTTCCCCGATTTCCCGCAAGGTGGCATCGCCGATGTCAGCGACTACAATGACGGCCTCCGCGGCGGGCGTATCAAAGTGCGGGCCCGCATCGAAAAGGTGAAGTCCAAAGAACTCATCATTCGCGAGATTCCCTTCGGCACGACCGCCTCGAGCCTCGTCGATTCGATGCTCAAAGCGATCGACCAGGGCAAGGTCCGCATCGCCAAGATTGAGGACTGCACCGCCGAGAATGTCGAGATCCGCGTACTCCTGCCTCCCGGCATCGACGGCGACCAGACCCTCCAGGCGCTCTACGCCTTCACCGATTGCGAAGTCAGTATCTCGCCGAATGCCTGCGTCATTCAGGACAACAAGCCGCGCTTCCTCGGCGTCTCGGAGATCCTCCGCCACAGTGCCAGACAGACCCGCGAACTCATCGGGCAGGAGCTCGAAATCAAACTCGGTGAGCTCGAAGAAAAATGGCATTTCTCCAGCCTTGAGAAAATCTTTATCGAAAAACGCATCTACCGACGCATCGAGGAGTGCGAAACCTGGGAGGCCGTCATCTCGGAAATCTGGACAGGCCTGCGTCCCTACCTGCGCCTCTTCCGCCGCGAAGTGACCGAAGAGGACATCGTTCGCCTCACCGAGATCAAAATCAAACGCATCTCGAAGTTCGACGCCTTCAAGGCCGACGAATACCTCCGCGGTCTCGAAGACCAGATCGCCGAGACGAAGAAGAACCTCAAGCGACTCACCGCCTACACCATCAAATGGTTCGAGGGCATCAAAGAGCGCTACGGGAAAAACCGGGGCCGCCGCACCGAACTCAGCACTTTCGACCGCGTCGACGCCCGCCAGGTCGTCGTCGCGAACGATACCCTCTACGTCGATCGCAAGGAGGGCTTTGCCGGCTACGGTATGAAACGTGATGAAGCCGTCGGCAAATGCTCGCGGATGGATGACATCGTCGCCTTCTCCCGTGACGGCACGATGCGGGTCGTCAAAGTCGCCGAAAAAGTCTTCATTGGAAAAGACAACCTGCACATCGCCATCTTCAACCGCGATGAGCCGAAGATCTATAATATGATCTACCGCGACGGCCGCGGCGGCCGCGTCATGGTAAAGCGTTTTCAGATCGCCGGGGTCACCCGAGAAAAGTTATACGACCTGACCAGCGGAAGTGCCGGAACCCGTGTCCTCTGGTTGAGTGAACACGATACTAACGAGGACGCTAACATCATCGTCAGGGTGCATTTGAAATCGGATCTGAAATTGAGAAATTTTCAGATCGACTTTCGCTTTGCGGATCTTGATATTAAGGGAAGGGGAGCCAGGGGCAACATCCTGACAAAACATCCCGTCGACCGAGTTTCACGAATCTCCAAAGCCGAGCAGGGCGAAATCGAGGAGAGGGCCTCAGAACCCGCTTCCCCTTCCGTTCCGCCAAAAAAGTCTGAGCCGCCGATCGAGGCGGCAGCAAAGACAAAAGGCACCCAACGAAAAGTTCCCGCTGAAAAAGCACCAACCAAAAAAGCACCAACGAATAAAGGACCTATGAAGAAAGCAACAACCAAGAAAGCCGCTCCTGCAAAGAAAG